>JBAVOO010000001.1:0-103567 GCA_049692125.1 Verrucomicrobiia bacterium
ACCCCGGTTAAACACGATTGGTTACGCGGGGAGTGTTGTCTCACTCCCCGCCCTGTCGCCCATGTTATCAAAAAACCAAAAGGGCTTAACTGGGAGTATCAAATCGCTGCAGGCAACGCGGGATGGCCGTTCCAGTTCCGCTTCGCGGTTCACGCTGGTTGGCCCCGCGTGCCTGAGCTCTGGACGTTAGGTGTCATCGCCACGCGCCAGATTTCACGACATGAAACAATCAGACTCCTCACTAAAAGAGTTGGCATTTGTCGCACTTTGGACAGGTTTTTGGACAGCGGTTGGCGGAGGTATTGCGACAGGACTATGGTTGCTGACAAAAGCATACATACCAGCATTAGCAGCCAAATTGATTCGAGTGGCGTTCCATTTGTTACCAACTCAAAAAGGACTCCTAACACTATCCCACGCACTATACTGGATTTGCATTCCGATGTTAGTGATTCCATTTTCATACGTTTTTATTCGTGAGAATCGTTACGTTTCACAGATGTATGAGAAGCGTGATGCGCTTGAGGCAGGCACACTCAAGCCGGGAGATTTAACCCTTGAGGAGAGATATTTTATTGAGTCACATTGGCCGGAATTGTTCAAACCATGACACCTAACAATGCGCTGCAGCCAACAGCCACTGCCCTGGCAGTTTTGCGTATGTTTATTTTGCATTTTCATCCTTTTTGGTTTGCCCGGCCTCAGTCGCGTTCGTCGTGGCTGTGGCTGAGCTTGATTCGTTAGGCCACATTCGCACCATGACCGAGGATGATTACATTTCAGAGTTGCGAGCGAGTTGGCCGCGAGAAGGCGACGCTTCGGTAGCTGTCGTTGCATTGGTTGACAAAGCTGTGCGAGCTTTTCCACGTTCAGCACGTCTTTGGGTTATGCGTGGCGACCTTATCCAGCTTGGCTCGAAGTCGTGTCCGCATCCGTTGGAGGAGGCGTTGCATTCGTTTCAGTGCGCCGTCGAGCTTGATCCGCAGTTTGCCGAGGCTTGGGACGAGCTAGGCCATTATTATGAAGCGGTGCTTGACGACGAGAAGACGGCACAGGAGCATTTCGAGAAAGCCAAACGATTGAGATATGACCATGTGGCCTAACAAGTCGCCGGAGCCAACCGCCGTTGGCGCTGTCAGTTCCGCTGTCGCGGTTCACGCCGCGAGTCGGCGGTGGCTCAGCTTTTTTCGTTAGGCAGCATCGAGCGTATGGACATCGCCAAGAGTTCAAGACATTCCAAGATAGCCGGAGATTTCGGCGAGACATTGGTGCTTTATTGGTTGTCGAAGTCTGGTTTCGAGTGCGCCAGCGTTGACCACACCGGCATTGACCTTATCGCTCGACATCCGCGCAGGTCGGAAGTTATGGGCATTTCGGTCAAGAGTCGCACACGGACTCCTGGCACAGAGGGCGATTATGTGATTGTCAGGCGTGGAGATTTTGACAAGGTTAAGGCTGCGTGTGATGCGTTCGGTTGCGCGCCATACTTTGCCATCGTTGTTGATGCAGACAGCATTATTCGAGTTTTCATCACCACAGCAGAGCATTTTCTGGAGTTGTTTCCGCTTACATCCGGTGGCGGTTCTGGCTGGAAGATGTCAGACGCTCATTTGGCGCAGTATGCCAGCGACCCGAAGGTTGCGATGTTTGAGTTACAAGCAGACACCAAAAAGTGGTTGATATGAAGCTGCTGCCTAACAAGTCGCCGGAGCCAACCGCCGTTGGCGCTTGCGGTTCCGCTATCGCGGTTCACGTCGCGAGTCGGCGGTGGCTCAGCTTTTTTCGTTAGGCCACTTCGCGCCACAATGAAAAGACAACCCAAAAAACAGTCAATTCTAACTGGTGTCGCTGGTGAGTATTTTGTTGCCGCCGAGTTGTCCCGGCGCGGTCACATAGCATCCATCACCCTCCGCAATACACGCGGCATGGACATCCTGGCTACCAATCTGGACGCATCGCGCTCTATCACGATTCAGTGCAAAACAACACAAAAGTCTAGGAAGGCTTGGTTGCTTAACGAGAAATGCGAGGATTTTTATTCGCCCAAGCATTTTTACGTTTTCGTTACGCTTGGTAGCGTTGATGAGCGCCCCAGTTACCATATCGTGCCAAGCCGCATCGTTGCCGAGCGAGTTAAGACAGGACACCGTAATTGGAAGCGGAAACGAAAACGCGAAGATGGTGAAGATGCAGGTGAGACGTCAGTGCGCCTTTTTTCAGACGCAGGCGACGAGTTTCTCGAAAGATGGGATTTATTAGGATTATGAGCCAGTGGCCTAACAAATCGCTGCAGGCAACGCGGGATGGCCGTTCCAGTTCCGCTGCGCGGTTCACGGTGTTTTGTCCCGCGTGCCTGAGCTCTGGACGTTAGGCGGCAGAAGCACGGTTAAATTGATGTATGAATACTCAAAAGATTGCGGGCGGCACAGTCCACAAGCTACCGGCAGACTTCCGAAGAGCTATTGAATCCAACGCCGCTGCCAAGAGCCTTTGGGCTGTTATCACTCCTCTGGCGCGAAACGAGTGGATTTGTTGGGTCACTTCGGCCAAGAAAGAAGAGACTAGGAAGCGCCGAATCGAGGTCGGTCTCGATAAGATGCGCAGCGGCATGCGCAGGCCGTGCTGTTGGCCCGGCTGTCCACACCGCTGAAGCCTGCTTGACATACTTTTTTGTTTGAGTTATCACGATGATGCCGCCTAACACCGCGCTGGAGCCAACGCCGACTGCCCCTTGAGTTTATGAACGGTTTGAGTTATACAACGGTTATTGAGTTTGCGGAGCCACTTGCCCGTCGGCGTGGCTCAGCTTTGGATCGTTAGACGGCTTGCCCCATTACGCTCTGAACGATGCAAACTGTCATAAAAGACACCAAAGGATTCACGCTGACCGAGATGTTGGTCGTGATTGCCATTGTTGGAATTCTCGTCGCATTGTTGTTGGCAGTCCTGGGTGGTGCTAAGGCCAAAGCACAGCGAATGGTCTGCGTGAACAATTTGCGCCAAATCAGTTTGGGCGTGCGAATGTATTCCGACGATTCGCATGATGCTTCGCCGTCACCCGGCTCTGCAGGTTCGACCAATACGGGCGTTTGGCCGCTGTATTCAGGCTATAAGGCGCTCATGAAAAATTACGTCGGCCTGCAAGGAGCGTCCTCGCCTCGTGACAAGCTGTTCGCTTGTCCTGCGGATGTCGCCAATATCGGCGCGCTTCTTCATGACTGGCCTCATCAGTTTCAGATTGTCAAAGGGAGCCTGCACGATTCATCCGCTTTTGACTATTCGAGCTACGGATTTAACGGCGGTGACAATGCGGTTCGGAAGCTTAGCAACGGGAAAAAAACCATACAATACACCGTGCTTGGCTTGGGAGGTGTCAGGTTAAGCGCCGTAAAGCATCCAGAGAGAACGCTGTTGCTGATGGAAGTCCCCGCAACGCTTCCCTATTCTTGGCATGACCCGAAATCTCACGGTGTCAGTAAGGACGACTTGGGCATGGTGTATAACGATTCCAAAAATGTCGTGGGCTTCGTGGACGGTCATGTCAGCTACATAAAGATGTTTTGGGAGGATCACATCGTTGCGAACATGACCAATCCACCGGCGGGCTACGACTACCAATGGAGTCCAGATTGATTTTTCACTACACAACGCCGTCTAAATCGCTGCAGGCAACGCGGATTCGCGTCTCCAGTTCCACTTCGCGATGCACGCGGTTTTGTCCCCCGTGCCTGAACTCTGGGCGTCAGGCGACATTGCACACATGAAACATATCTACCAATTTCTAGGACGGTTGCTCATAACTTTTGGCGTGCTGCTTGTTGTCGGAGCCATTTGCACCCCGCTTCTTGCTGATTCTTCTCACAGAGTAAATTGGGGTGTCAACGCATGTGCGATTGCGGTTGGTGTCTTTCTGATTTTTTGTGCCTTGCACCTCGAAAAATCACGGAGATGATGTCTATGGCTATGCCGCCTCCTGAGAAACAAGCGGTAAGTCATTGGGATTCAATCAAACGACAGTTGAGAGCGGGGTGATGTTTTTCCGCTACGCGAGAAATGATGGTTACTCCACAATCTGGATTCCCAGCCTGCCCCGTTTTTTTCCTCCGCCCTTCTCCGGGTTCCACCAGCAACGGCCCTTGCCCTCAATCGCCTTTGCCGCCCGACCCTCGATTTCCTTCAACTGCGCCTCTCCCAGCGGACGAAATTCCTCGTATGCCCGGAACGCGGCATCCTGTTCATTGGGAAAACTCAGCCCCAACAGCGCCACGTCCGGATCGAGCGTCAGCGTGTAATGCAGGCAATCGGCCACGCTCAGGCGCGGAAGTTGCGCATCGCCTGCGGTCTCCTTGCCCCCGGAACTGAACTTGCCGCGTGGCCGTTCCTGCAGCGGCTGGTTGTATCCCGTCGTGTCGCCCAGCAATTTGCCCGCCCCGAACGTCTTGAAGCATACCGTGCCCACCCCTTTCCGCCGCGCGAGCGGCAGAATCTCATCCACGTAACGCCGGTCCACAAACGGCCCCACCGGGAACATCACCACGTCGCACAAATCAGTATTGAGTGCCGCGCGCAGCACGTCGGGATGATGACTGGAAATGCCGCGGAACCGCACCTTGCCGGCGGACCGGCACCGGGCCAGCACGTCCATGCCCGCGGCGGCAATCCACTCCCATTGCGGCAGTTCGGACACCTCGTGAAAGACAAACAAATCCACCGAATCAAGCCCGAGCGCCTTGAGACTCGCGTCCACCTGCGGCGCGACCGGCCGGTCCAGGTGATCAATCTTGTCAATGACGAACATCCCGTCGCGCCGGCCCTTGAGCGCGGCGCCGACAATCTGTTCGCTGTAGCCGTTTTCGTACATCGGCGCGGTGTCAATCAGGTTCAACCCGTAATCCATGGCCTGATGCAGCGTGGCCACGCATTTTTCCAGCGGCACCGAGCGGTCCGCCAAATCACCGATGCCCAGCACGGACGCTTCAAACCCCGTTTTGCCCAAAAGTCGTCGTTTCATGGCTGTTAATTTCCTCCTGACTATTTACCTCATATTCCGGGTTCGCACAAGTGCGTAGCCCCGCAGGCTTGGCGACGGTGGAACCTTTTTCCATCTTTTAACTTTTATCTCTTAAAAACATGCGCGATTTGGCCCCTGTGAATATCCTTGTGAATAACTAAGGATTGCTTTCTCGCTTTCATTGGCTAGAATAAGAATTTCTGTTCCCATGACAGCAGCAGATGCATCAAAACTGCGGATTTTGGTCGTAGATGACGAACCGTCTGTCGGCAATACCGTCAAGATGTTGCTCAAATTTGACGGACATGACGTGGAGGCAACCAATAGCAGCAAGGAGGCACTGGCCATGTTTGAGCGGGGCCGGTTCGACCTGGTCTTCACCGACTTTACCATGCCCGAAATGAATGGCAATCAACTGGCAGCCGCCATCAAGGCGGGTGCGCCGGATCAGCCGGTCGTAATGATTACTGCCCACGCCGGAACATTGCCCCCGTCACCCGATGTGGATTTCGTCGTCGGCAAACCCTTCCGGCTGGAACATCTGCGGGAGGCAATCGCCAAAGTCTTGCCGGCAGAAAGCCGCGCCGCTTTGGTCAAACGGACACCCGTTTACCTGAAACCCGGAAGCAGCCTGTCCATCGCAGTCCCGCATTGCGGGACGGAGGCGGAAAACCCGAAACGCCAGACGCTATAATATAAGGAAACCAGGAAAACAGGAGTTTGTTTTTCTTCGATTCCAGCCTCCTTGCTTTTGACTCCCGAATCCAGTCTTCCATTCGCAACTGAAAATTTTCCTGCTGCCGTGTGAGGCGACTTGCCACTCCCCCGTTCAAGGTTCAGAGTTCAAAGTTCGAAGTTCAATGCCTGCTTGTTATCTATCGGAGTTGGATGTTTCCCCCGCCCTTTTTCGCGGCCTGCCGCGTGGCGCCCCTGTCCATCGTAGTCCCGCAACGCAGGACGAAGTTGGCAGGGCGGGCAGTCCTCTGCCCGCCGCCCACTGACATGGCTACAACGGCGCGCACGGAGCAACGCGCCCTACCTCGCGCAATCGAGTTTCCATTTCTCTCATCTGCCTTTTCAACGCTCCTGCTTCTCCGTAGAGTGGGTGGACTGTGCCGGCCACGTTATATGATCTGATTCCGCGGGATGAGAAGCCCGGCAATGATGTCTTGCTGGGGCGCTTCCTGGATTATGTGGAGGGACGGCGGCTGCAACTTTATCCCGCACAGGAATCGGCCATCCTGGAGTTGTTCGAGGAGAAGAATGTCATCCTGAACACGCCCACCGGGTCGGGGAAATCGCTCGTGGCCACGGCGCTGCACTTCCAAGCCATCGCCCAGGGACGACGCTCCATTTATACCTGCCCGATCAAGGCGCTGGTGAATGAGAAATTCATGGCCCTGTGCCGCGAGTTCGGTCCCGACAACGTCGGTCTCAGCACCGGCGACGCTTCGGTCAATCGTGATGCGCCCATTCTCTGCTGCACCGCGGAAATCCTCGCCAACATCGCGTTGCGTGAGGGCGCGCAGGCCAACGTGCAGGAGGTCGTCATGGACGAATTTCATTACTACGCCGATCGCGAGCGCGGCGTGGCGTGGCAGGTTCCGCTGTTGACGCTGCCGCAAACGCGGTTCCTCCTGATGTCCGCGACATTGGGCGACACTACGTTTTTCGAAGAGGAACTCACGCGGCTTAACGGGCGGCCGACAGTGGCCGTTTCGTCCGCGGACCGGCCGGTCCCGCTGGAGCATGCATATTCGGAATTGCCGCTGGCCAAGACGCTGGAAAGCCTCGCCGCCGACGGCAAGGCGCCGGTTTATGTCGTCCATTTCACGCAACTGGAGGCCGCGCAGAGCGCGCAGGATTTCACGAGCCTCAACGTCTGCACCCGCGAGGAGAAGGCCGCGCTGGCCGGCGCGCTCGAAGGATTCAAGTTCAGCAGCCCGTACGGTCCCGACATCAAAAAATGGCTGCGGCTCGGCATCGGTTTGCATCACGCCGGTTTGCTGCCGAAGTATCGCGTGTTGATCGAGCAGCTCGCGCAGAAGGGTTTGCTGAAAATCATCTGCGGCACGGACACGCTCGGGGTGGGCATCAACGTGCCGATCCGCACCGTGCTGTTCACGCGGCTGTGCAAGTATGACGGACAAAAGACCGGCATCCTGAGCGCACGCGACTTTCACCAGATTGCCGGCCGGGCCGGGCGCAAGGGCTTCGATGACCGCGGCTGGGTGGTGGTGCAGGCGCCGGAGCACGTGATCGAAAACCTGAAGCTCGCGGAAAAATCCGCGCGCGACGGAAAGAAAACCGTAAAGCGCCAGCCGCCGGAAAAGAATTTCGTCAATTGGGACAAGAACACCTTCCTGCGCCTGATCGCCGCGCCGCCGGAACGCCTGACCTCGCGTTTCCAGGTCACGCACGGGATGTTGCTGAACGTGCTGAGTCGCAATGGCGACGGCTGCCGGGCGATGCAGCAGCTCATCGCGCGCTGTCATGAAACGCCGCGACAGAAACAGGCGCACATCAAACGCGCCTGGCAGTTGTTCCGCTCGTTGCTGGACCGGAAGATTGTGGAGTTTATTGGGCCTCGTAGCAGCGGACATAAGTCCGCTCCATCTTCCGATGCGGAATGCGAAGCTCGGAATAAAAGTGAGAATGTCGTCCGCCCTCACCCTGACCCTCTCCCCCAGGAGAGGGAACAGCAAAGTGACACTGCCGGATTGTCTGAGACGTCAGAACCTACCTCAGCGCGTGAACAGATTCTCCCTCTCCCCGGGGGAGAGGGCCGGGGTGAGGGCGGGCGTAAACTTCGGGTGAACATCGAGCTACAGGAGGATTTCTCGATGGACCAGGCGCTGTCGTTGTATCTGCTCGACACCATTCCGCTGGTGGATCCGCAACAGCCGGATTACGCGCTCATCCTGCTGACCCTTGTGGAATCCATCCTCGAAGATCCCGACATCATCCTGCGCAAGCAGCTCAACCGGGTGAAGGACCAGAAAATGGCGGAGATGAAAATGGAAGGAGTTGAGTACGACCAGCGGATGGAAGAGCTGGAAAAGCTCGAGTATCCAAAACCGAACCGGGAATTCATCTATTCCACCTTCAACGCCTTTGCCGACCGGCATCCGTGGGTGGGCCAGGAAAACATCCGCCCGAAATCCATCGCGCGGGAAATGTTTGAATCGTTCCGCTCGTTTTCCGATTACATCCGGGACTACGAACTGCAGCGGGCTGAGGGCGTTCTGCTCCGACACCTGAACCGGGTTTATAAAGTCCTGGCCCAGAACGTTCCCGACGCCGCCAAGAACGACCAGATTCGCGAGATGGAATTGTATCTCGGCTCGATGATCCGGCAGGTGGATTCGAGCCTGCTCGACGAATGGGAGAAAATGCGCGACCCCAATTTCCAGCGCGCCGAAACGAAGGAAGTGCGTCCGCCCGGCGTGGAAGAAGCCGCCCAAGACATCACGCGCGACACCAAAGCCTTCACGGCGGCGATTCGGAATCGCATTTTCGTTTTCCTGCGCGGGCTGGTGATCGCCGATTACGAAGCGGCGCTGGCAAATCTTTCCGCCACCGGTAGGGCTGACCTGCCGGTCAGCCAGGATGCGCAGGCACCCCGACAGGCTTCTGTCGGGGCAGGTCGCGTCCCTACCGATGCTGATGGCCAGCCTTGGACCGCCGACCGATTGCGCGCGGCGATGGAAACCTACGAACTCGAACATGAGCGCATTTGCCTCGACCCGAACGCGCGGAATGCGCGGCACACTTACGTGACTCCGTCCGACGACCAGAAAAGCTGGCGCGTCCAACAGATGCTGGTTGACCCGGAGGAAGACAACGACTGGACGGCGGAATTCGAAGTGGACCTGGCCCAGTCCCGCGCCTTGGGCGAGCCGTTCCTTCGGCTGCGGCGCATCGGCAGTCTGGTTTGAGCCGAAGCGAGTTCAGTTGGCGGGAGGTGTTGTCGGAATTTTGCCCGGTCGCGGGGTGTCGGTTGCCGTCACTGCGCTGCCGCACTGGCCAGCCATCCCGTCGCTGCCCGCCGTCATTGCTGCCGCCGCGGTATCGGCAAGCGTTGGAATCATCTTCGGCTATAAAGGGCAAAAAGGTTTTTCAAAGAGCGGTTGAAGCGGCGGCAGACATCGCGCTCCGGCACGTCGTGTCCGCCGCTCTCGACGCGATCGCGAATGCGGAGCAAAGCCGGTTCGGAGTTGGGAATCCACAGGTAAAACATATGCAGCCGGAAACCGGATTTCTTCACCCGATGCAGCAGCGGCACATACGCGCGACCCGACAGCGTGGTTTCAAAGGCAAAATCGGTGCCGGCTTCCGTGAACTCCGCAATGCGCTCCAGAACGGTGCGCCCGGCACGCAGCCGCCCGGCGTCCGGGATCAAACGGTGAGTAGGCGCGAGCAATCAGGTCGGCGTCAATGAAATTGGGGCGCCGCGCTTGGAGTGGAAGAAACCGGGTGGCAAAGGTCGTTTTCCCCGCGCCGTTTGTCCGGCGATGATGCAGCCGTTGGCAGACTTGCGCGGCATGCAGCGGACGGGCGTTTTAGGATTTGCGGCGGAGGAATTTTCTTATGAAGAGGAGATAGCCCAGGAACGGCAACACGGAAAACGCCATCAGCCACATCATGCGGTTCCCCACCAGCAGGCCAGACTTTTGTATCTGTTCGATTTGCGCCTCGGGATAGCCCATCAGGTGATACATTTCCAGCACATCGTGCCGCGCAAATGTCAGGAAGGCGGACGCCATAAACACACATAAAGCGATTAGGACCAGCCACCAACCCCGCCGATCAAGTTTATACAACAACCAGGCGGCGTAACTCCAGAGGACGGCGATGGCCAGACATAACATCGTGCCCGGCACACCCGTGAGAAAAATTCCAAAAAATGGCATCACGCCATGGCCCGCAATGGGCATGATAAGCATCATCAGCACGGAAAACACCAACCACAAACAAAAGCCCAGTACCGGCAACGGACAGGCATCGGTCCAACGCGTTACGGGGTCGCGCGTTTCACACGTGGCTTTCACATGCCGGCTGTTATAGAAAAACGTCCAGACCACCGGCAAAATGACGAAAAAGACGCCGAATACCAGGAACATGCCGACCATCATCCCGGCTATCGCTGCCGGAGGCATCGCCGGATGGCCGGTCGTTCCGCTGGCGGACAAGTTCGCCATCGTTTTCGGTATCATGAACGCCATGAAAACCGAAACAAACAGTCCCATGATGAGCCAGCTCCAGGAAAAGATGAGCAACAACGCCCTGGCCCAGCGTCGGGCCATGGTGGAGCCAATTCCCAGCCACACCAACGCCGCCGCCAAAATGCCGTAGATGAACACGCCGGGCAGGATGGTCGAAAAGGTGGCCGGCGCACCCGTAGCTTTGGCAGACGCCATCTGCCCGACCAGCATCAAGGGGACAAACAGCCCGGACAGACAGCCCAGCAATATCGTCAGAATGCCGAAGACGATCAGACCGGTCGAACGGTCCTTGTAGGGAACGGGCGGCAGGGTAGGTTCAATGGGTGCTGCTTTCGGATTTTGTTCGTCCATAGGCATGGAATCGATTGCTTTTGACATTCCCCGATGGCCCCGGGTTTGTCCATACTAAAGGGGGAGGCTGAAGGCTGAAGCGGAAAGCGACTCGAAGGTGAGAACCGAGAACCGAATTCCGATGGCCGAAAGAAGGCCGAAATCCGAGGCCCGAAACGCAAGACCAAAACTTGGATAAGGAAACAGGAAAGCAGGAACCGGTCTTTTCCTCGATTCTTGGATTCCTAATTTAAAATCCGTAGTCCACGCCCCTCGCCATCCTCCATCCTCAATCTTCGCGCTTCGCGCTCAGTGCGCCAGGCGCGAGACCATGGCGTAGACGATGAGCAGCAGCAGGAAGAGGCCGAGGCCGAAGAAGAAATAGCCGAACGCCCGCGCAATGTTCCGCCAGCGCAGCCATTCGTCCCGCACGCGGTGCTGGTCCAGCTTGCCCTGCGTCACCAGGCGGTCGTACCAGCGCTTGCGCTCGTGGAGCAACTCGCCCTTCGAAACGCGGCCGGAGAAGATGACGGTGTCCATCGGGAATTTCTCGATCCGGAAATGCGTGTTGAAGAAATGGATCGAGAAGATGAAGCCGGCGGCAAGCAGCGCCTCGTCCGAATGGATGATCAACGCCACGTTGATGATCCAGCCCGGCAGGAAGCAGGTGAAAAATTCCGGGAACCACATGACCAGCCCGGAGGCGCCGATGATGGCCACCCCCCAGAACACGGCGAAGTAGTCGAATTTCTCCCAGTAGGTCCAGCGGTCGAACTGCGGTTTCGGGCCTTTGCCGAAAAACCATTTATTGTGGTCCACGAAATCCTTCCAGTCCTGCCACGTGGGCATCATCGAGTCCGGCCCGAACAGCACGTGCCACAGCCGCTTGAAATAGAATTTGCCATCCACCGGATTGCGGAGGGTTCCCCTGCCCTTCCATGCCTTGCCGATGAGCGATGCAACATGCAGGCCGAAGTAAAGGAAGGTGACCAGCGCGCCGAACCGGTGCAGCGTGCGCGCCGTGTCCGCGCCGCCGAGAATGGCAAAGATTGCCTTCGCCCAGCTCGTGTAATAAAACTTGAGCGGCATGCCGGTGATGACCAGCAGGAGGAAGCTGGTGACCACGAGGAAATGCAGGAACCGCTCGAACGGCACGAACCGCGTGAACCATTCGTCGTCCACCTGGGTTTTGATCTTCGCCTCGCGGAACTTCTTCGAGTCGTGCAAATACAGCCAGATGGCGCGCACCAGCCACAAGAGGGTGTGCAGTCCGAAGAAGGCGAACGTGCCCAGCAGCAGGCCGGTCATGCCCAGGAAAACGGCGTGAAGCAGCGGATAATGTTTCGCGTCCAGCGGATTGGCGTGCGGCTTGTATTCGGTGAAACCGAGGGTGGCGCCCGGATGACATTGCCGGCAGGTGGCGAGGATGTTGGTTTTCGACAGGTGCGACGCCGGATTGGACGGAGGCAGCACGTCGTGATGGCCGTGACAGTCGTAGCAGGCGGCCACGGCCGGAGCCGCGTTCGGCTTGCCGAGCGCCATGGCCTTGCCGTGGTAGGTATCCCGGTAATGCGCCAGCCGGTCCTCGTGGCATTTACCGCAGCGCGCGTCGCTGATGGCCTTGAAGTTGTTTCCTTCCGGCTTCTCAATCTGGTGCGCCGTGTGACAATCCGTGCAAACCGGGCCGCGCTGGTCGCCCCCGGCCAGCAACCGGCCATGGACGCTCTGAAGGTAGGTTTCCTCAATGCCGACGTGGCACTTGCCGCAGGTTTTGGCGACGTTGGCGTGGTTGATGGGCGAGTCGCGGTCCACTCCGCGCTTGATGTCATGCACGCCGTGGCAGTCGTTGCAGGACGGCGCGACAATCAATCCCATCTTCAGGAGCGCGCGGCCGTGGATGCTTTCCATGTATTGCGATGCGGCCTCCGGAAACTTCATCTGGTATTCCTTCGTCAGCCCGGGATTGCTGTGGCACCGGGCGCAGGTTTGCGGGAGGTTCAGCTTGAAAACCGGCGACGTCGGGTCCTTCACCGGCAGAATGCCATGCGCGCCGTGACAATCCCAGCAATTGGCGGCGCCCGAAGCTCCCAGCTTGTGGCTCAGGCCGTGGATGCTCGTGGCGTAATCTTTCGCCTCCTTTGCATGGCAAGCGTTACAGTCAGGCGGCGGCAGTTTGCTCTCATGCACCAGGTCCTTGATGCCGGTGTGGCAATCCACACAGTCGAGCATGGAATGGACGGATTTCTGAAAGGAGTTGGTCGGAAAAAGCAACGGAACGATTTTCCCGTCCACCTTGCGGGTCGTGGACGGGTCCAGGTGGCAGTCGAGGCAGTCGGTGTTTTTGAATTTGTCCGCGGCATTCGCGGAGAACAGACCCAGGCAAAGGCAAAAGCAGAGAAGGAAGACGCTGAACCGGTAACAGTGCCATGTTGGTGGGGCGAGCGTACTCGCGAGCCGGCTTACGGAAAGGCAGGATTGAGGGGATTCGAATGGAACGTGCCACCTCACCCCGACCCTCTCCCCCAACTCCGTTGGCGGAGAGGGAGAAAAATGGAACCGGCTCGCGGGGACGCTCGCCCCACCAGAAATGCCGGCGGGCGGGACGCTTGCGCCACGTTGCCAGCAATCCGACTTGCGGCTTTTACAGCCCTCCGTTGTGGCAGTCATAACAGGTCAGGTCATAATCCCCGCCGGGGTGCTTGAATGGCTGGCCGCCGGGTGAGAGTTGCAGCAGTTCCGCGCCGCTGCCCTGCGCCAGGATGGTGTGGCAGGCGTTGCAATCGTTGGCCTTGACGGTCCGGCCGTCTTCGGACTTGTGTTTGCCATCGTGACAGCGGAAGCAGCCGGGCCAGATCATGTGGCCGATATTGTCCGGGTAAACGCTCCAACTGGCCTTCATTTCCGGGAAAAAGTTGTCCTTATAAATTTGCTGGACCACCGGAATAGCCTGACGGATTCGCGGATCACTGGGATAACGCCCGGCGAGGAAGGTGGCGATGCCCTCCCAAGCCTCCGTCCCGGTTTGATATTTGCGGGTCAGGACATAGATAGCGTTGGTTTTGATCCAGGACATGGCCGGGTCAATTTCCCGGAGCGACAGGGCCAGGTTGATCGCGCTGTCCGGCGACATGTACCGGTGGGCGGGGCGGTTGTGACAGTCCATGCAGTCCATTTTGCGAATCTCATACTGGCTGATATCGTTGGTGAATCTGGGTTCGCGATAGACGGTGACCACCCCCTGCGAATCAGTCACGCGCACCCAGGGGATTTTCTGCCGGGCGGCATCGGTGGCGATGTATTCCACGCGGTTGCCCACGGTCATGTGGGCGTGAATGCCGCCCACCGGCCCGTGCGTCGGGTCACTGCCGCCCACCTTGATGGACAGCCGGATGGAGTACGGCGAATTGGTTTCATCGCCCTGGAAATAGGTGAACGTCCGGTCCAGGTTTCCGAAGAACTTTTTCGGCCAGTGACATTCCTCGCAGGTTTCCTGGGCAGGACGCAGGTTCCGGATGGGCGTCGGAATGGGCCGGGGATATTTGTCAAAGGCAGTGGCATAGAGCTGGTAGGTGCCGGAAAGCTTGGAGCGGACGAACCAGGTGGCGCCCGACCCGATGTGACAATTGGCGCAGGCGACCCGCGCATGGGGTCCGTGTTCGAAGGTCACCAGCTCGGGTTTCATGACCGTGTGGCAGGTTTCGCCGCAGAATTGGACCGACTCGGAGAAATTGTAGGTGTTGTAGCTGCCCACCGCCGAGAGAAAGAGGAAGAACACGCTGCCGGCGAGAAAAGCCGCCATTCTCCGGCGGTCGCGGGGACGAGAAAGGTCAACCTGCACAATCGGCAAAAGCCCGACGGCCCCGCCGCGTTTGTGCCGTTCGCGCAGCATCCCCACCACCGTCAGCAAAAGTCCGGAGATCAGAAAACCCGGCGCGATGATATAGGTGAGGATGCCGAGGTAGGGATTGGAGAAGTGCGCGACCGCATCCAGCATGAACAGCAGAAAAAATGAGAACAGGCTGCCGATTACCACGACCAGCCCGGTCAAACTCATCCAGTTTCGCAACAGGGATGGCCGGTAAGGCGGTTTCCCCGTGATCTCGGTGTTCATATCGGTCAGACGGACATCGCCGGAATTCACCCGGCCTTGTGTTTGTCAGTTTTTCTGCAGACGAAAAATCCACTTCCGGTTGCGCAGGCATTTTCCGTCCGGGCAACCGCATCCACTCCCGTCATTTACAAAGCCATCAGCCTTGCCGCCGCGTTTTGCAGCCGGGCCATTCCCCCGGCAACCAAACCCGGCGATCCCGCAAGGGCTGCCAGGATTGCTTACTTCTTGAACGTCCGCATGTAGGCGACGAGCGCCTTGATGTCGTCGTCCGACAGGCTATCGGCCGGTTTCATGAGGGTCTTGCCATCGTCGGCTTTCAATCCTTCCTTGATGGACTTGAACGCGACGTCATCCTTCAGCGCCGCCTGGACCTTGGGGTCCGTGTAGTCCTTGGCGCCCAGCTTCTGGCCCATCTTGGTCTGGCCCTTGCCATCCGTGCCGTGGCACTTGGCGCAGTTGCTTTCGAAGTTGGCTTTGCCGTCACCGGCGAGGGCGGACACGGCGGAGGCCACGAACACGGTCAGTCCGATTGCGAGCAGTTTTTTCATATATGTTTCCTGTTGCGGCGGTTGATTAATTCAGTGCAATGGTTTCGTCAACTTGCGGACGGGACGGCGGCCCGCTCAATAACCGGCGGCGGGAAACCGGCACCCAGCCACAATTCAAATTTCGCAACGGGAACGGTAGAAGGCGAAGTCATTTTTCGCAAGGGCTAAACATGGTTAACGTCGTTGAAAAACGCCGCCGAACACTTCTCTTGATCTAATGGCCACCGGGCCCGACCGCAAAGTTGGCCGGCCATTTCACAAAGGGCCTGGTAATATTCGTCCCGAGAAATCCCCAGCACGGCGGCTCCGAACGTCTCGGCGTCATCCGCCGAGGCGAATTCGCCGTAATTGACCACGACCAGCTGGTAGAGGACCAGATAAGGCACCTGCGGCAATTGCGTCAGGAAAACCGGATGGACGTACATCGCGAATCCATCCTCCGGACGTTCTCCCTTGGCGACGGGATGGGCGAACTCGCCCGGATTCAACGGCCCGGCATCAAAGACAATTTCGCAGGGATACCGCACGCATGCCCGATCCGCCATGATGCGCAACAGCTCCTTCCAGCCAATGTGCGGACCGTACTTCGCCCGAATCTCCCTGCCCTTCGCGGCCACGTGCCCATTGAGCGATTGCCGGGCGTCTTCGGCGGTGAGTTGGATTGCCATAAGGTGACGGTTCTCAAGGTTTGACCGCGGCGCTCAAAGAGGGGGCACCGATGGCGGGTTCGGGTTGTCCCTCGTTCGCTTTGGACAGTTTGCCCTGGAGAATCGGCACCGCCATGCGAAGGAAAACCGTGTAGCACAGCAGGCCGAAAGCCCAGATGCCAAAACAAACCAGCGTCTCGTTGAGCGACGGCGTGTATTCCATCATTTCGCCCAGCGGCGTGGGAATGAAGCCGGGGATGACCAGTCCCATGCCTTTTTCAATCCAGATGCCGACAATGCACAGCACACACGTGATGTTGAGCCATTTCAAACTGCGGCTGACCGGGAGCACGAGCAAGACCATGGCCGTAAGGTTGAATGTGATAGCCGTCCAAATCCACGGCACAAGCGCGTGATGGCCGTCCAAGCCCAGGTAGAGATATCGGGATGACACGATATGCAGGCCGCCGGCGTAAAATTCAGTGAAGACTTCGCAGACCAGCAGAAACACGTTGATGGTCATGGCCACTTGCACAATGCCGCGCAGCGTCATCAGCGCGTGATCCGTAAACATCAGCCGCTCGGCCATCCGCGCCCGGATGATTTTGTTCATCTGGGGCGTCTTCATCAGCTCGCGCAACGCATCCGCCGGCACGCGCAGCACCTGGGTGGCCTCCTCCGCGACGGCCGTGGCCATGCGCGAGGTTCCGGCCAAGGCGGAAACCTCGCCAAACTGTTCGCCCGGTCCGGAGCTGCGCGTCACGCGGCGGCGGCCGCTTTCTTCCCGCTCGACCACGACGCGCCCTTTCAAAACGAAATAGGCTTCCTTGTCCGTCTCGCCCTGGCGCAGCAGGACGTCGCCCGCCTCCACTTCCAACACCGTCAAGCCAGGCAACAGGTCGCGGCGGATTTCCTTTGCAACCGAGGCGAACTGCGGCAGGTAACGGGTCAACAACTCCAGATCGTCCAAAGTCGCCGCGCGGCGGGAGGCCGCCTTTGCCGCACCGGCCTGCCCCGGACGCCGGGTGATTCCGCCGGCGGGACCGGTGGCGGTGACGCGGCGCACCACCTGGATCGCCAGGATGATCAATGCCGGCCCGGCGGTGAAGGCCGACGCGAGAAAGCGCGGGCCGATGATGGCCTGGTTCCAAAAAGGCCGGCCACCCAGACCCACGTAGAGAAACGCCGTCACGGTATGAATCGAAATGGCCCAGACGATGGCGATGAACACAAACGGAACGTAAAACCACTTCGCCGGCATTTTTTTCTGGTAGCGACAATACAACAGATAGCCGCAGATATGGACGTTGAGCAGGAGGTAGCCGTTGAGCACGATCACGTCCCAACTGAGCATGGATTTGGGGAAATTGAACTGGCCGATGCCGGGGATGAGATGCCAGAACCGATCCGGGCGGCCCAGGTCCACCGTGACGAACAAAAGACACATGATGATGGCCGCCACCGCGAGCAGCTCGCCGAAGATGACCAGGTCATGCAACTCCTCGTTGTCGTAAATGTAAACCGGTATCACCATCATCACCGCCGCCGCCGCCACACCGACCAGGAAGGTGAAGTTCGCGATATAGACACCCCACGAAACCTCGTCGCTCATGCCGGTGACAATGAGGCCTTGGGCAAACTGCCGGCAGTAGGCATGGAGCCCCAGCAGACAGATGACCGTCAGCGTTCCCACCCACAGGCAATAACGCCAGTCGCCCACGAACGCGATGCGCGCACAACGCCATAAAAAAACAAAATAATTCCGAATCGCGCGGCTCATACGTCAAAGTAGTAAAAGAACCGGGGCGACGTTCCCAATTCTTCTTTCAACTGGATGAACACCCGCTTGTTTTTGAGGATGTAGGAGACTTCGCTGTTCGGGTCGAGAATGTTGCCAAACTTTCGCGCGCCGGCGGGGCAGACTTCGAGGCACGCCGGGTACCGGCCCACCCGCGTGCGCTGGATGCAGAAGTGGCATTTTTCCATGACGCCCTGACGCCGCGGGCGGTTGCCGAGATAGGCCATGTCGGGATTGAGCCGCTCCTTGGGAATCGAAGGTTTGGTGAAATTAAAGCGCCGGGCCCAGTAGGGACATGCGGCTTCGCAGTAGCGGCAGCCGATGCACCAGTCGTAGTCAATCACCGTGATGCCGTCGGTTTCCTGCCACGTGGCATGGACGGGACAGACCTTGACGCACGGCGGATTTTTGCACTGCTGGCATTGCACCGGCATGTAGAAGAACCCTTTCTCCGGCACCATCTCCGGATTGTAATAGTGCTCGGCCTTTTCTATGTCCAACGAGCCGTGCGGGAGGCGCAGCACGCGAATGTACTGGATTTCCGGATTGCGCGACTGGTTGTTTTCCCCCACGCAGGCGTGAACGCATTTGCGGCACCCGATGCAGCGCGTCAGGTTGAGGCAATACACAAACTCCACACCGTCCATGGGTTTCAAATCGCGAACATGGGGACGGATGCCATACTGCTTTTCCGTTTCGTCCTCGATGCGTTTGATGACTTTCTCCATGTCTTCCGGCGTCATCTCCTTGTAATACTTTTGCAGAAACCGCTCCAGGGTCGGAAAATCGTTCGTCTCCATCAGCGGCTTCAGGCTGGCGGCCAGGGCGGCCAGCCCGGTCGTCAGCACCGCTGATGTGCGCAGGAAACTCCGGCGGTTCATGCCTGCGTCGGTCGGCGTGGGATTCGGATTCGGACTGGGTGCGGGAGCGGGCATGTCAGTGATTCGGTTCGGGTTCAACAGAGGCGGTGGCCACCGGTCGCAACGGGTGCGGTCCGGGCGCGGGCTGGCGTGACGGGAAATGCGGCGAGTGGGGATTGTGACAATTTACACATTGCTTCCGTTCCGCAACGCCCAGGCTGTGGTCCCAATAGCCGCTGATGCGACCGTGCGCGCCCGCTTCCCAGTCGCGATACGTCGGGCCGTGGCAACTGCCGCACAGAGCCGGGCTGTCTGCGAATTTCACCTCATGGCCGTCACGGGTTTGCAGCAACTCCAGGTTGGTTTCGTTATGACAATTGAAGCAGTTGTTGTTGCGGCCGTGGCTGCCGTGACCCATGACGATGTCCGAATGTTCCTTGGGCACAATCAAATTCTGGTTCGTGTCATATCGCAGCGGCGGCGGCTTCCCCTTTTCGTGGCAGGCGTAACAGTCAAAATCGGACAGGTCTTCGTGCGCGCGCACCAGGTCCGCATACGACCGACGCACGGTTGCGGTGCTCAGAAAATTGGTGTCCACCAGCGGAATCGGATACAACTGCACGGGCTGCCCCGGCAGATTCGAGAGAAACAACACCGTCAGCGCCAGGAAAACTGCGATCAATCCTGTCAGAGTCAGCGTGGTTCGGGTTTGCGGGTTCATGACCTCATCGGCGCGCGTGAGCGCGTCACCTTCAACCTGGCCGCCCGGTTTTGTCGGAAGTTTCGTATTTCGGTACCCGGTTTTGTCGGTTGGTTCGCGATGATTGTTTACCCTTCCCCTGCGGCGCTGTCGCGCGGTGTGTGCCCGCCGGACGGCAGTTGTTCGGACAGGAACAATTTTACCAGCACGGTCAGGATGATGAACGGCAGGCTGAGAAGCACAACGCCCATCAACCAGCCTTCCACGCCGGTGAATTCCAGTTTGTAACCCATCACGCCGCGCAGGCTCTTGGAAAAGAGCTGCCCGCCAATGACAACGTTCCAGCGCATGGCCAGCACGCCGATCAGGATCATGGCCGAGCTGCCGAAAATCATCCGCCGGCGGACCAGCTCCGGCACGCGCCGGCGCAGGAGCTGGAGCGAACCGAGCAGCAACAGCGGCAGCAACGTGCCGATGGCAACCTGGCCGAGACTCAGCGTGTAAAAGAGTTTCTCGTGGATCATGATCTGCAACACCGAGAAACCTTCCTCGGCCGCGAAGCCGCGATGAAGCCAGTCCAGAGCTTCAACAGAGGCATCCACGACGAGCGCGTAGAAAAGAAACATCGCCATCGTGTCCAGGCAACGCATATCCACGGTGTGGCGCCGGATCCAGGTCAGGACCATGTAGTTGAACACGCAAAGCGCGATGCCCGACACGATGGCGGACAGAATAAAGATGATCGGCGTCAGCCCGTTGCCCCACCAAGGGTTGGCCTTGATGGAGCCGAAAATGAAACCGACGTAGCCGTGCAGCAGAAACGCCGAGGGGATGCCGACCACGGACAGGATCCGCCCCATCTTCGCGTCCAGCGCCAGCGCTTCATACGATTCATCGGTCACCCCCACGGTGAAGGCACGGTAGATGATACCCTTGAACCCCGGCGTGACCTTTGCCCATTCCACGAGGTCCTGGCGGTAATCAAACCAAAGCTCCAGCAACAGAACCGCCATCAAGTACCAGGCATAAACGAAACCAAAAATCGCCATCGGCGAAGTCAGATGCGGAGTCATCATGATTTCAAAGCAGCGTTCCGGATGCCCCAGGTGGAACAGCAGCGGCAACGTGGCGCAAAGCAGGAACGAGAACGACGTCAACAGCGAGAGCCGATACACCGGTTCCAGCGCCCTGACTTTGAACACGCGGACCAGCGATGCCATGATGAAAGCGCCCGCAACCAGGCCGGTGATGTAGGGATAAAGCACAATCAGGAAGCCCCACAGCGGATGCAGGCTGGCTTCGTTGGGATACACGTAGCCTTCAAACCTCGGCAGGACCTCGACGACAATGTTGGTCATTTCGTTCGTCATGTCACCTTACCTCCTTGTCGAGGCCGGCGTAGAGCACGCGCGGTTCCGTGCCCAGATGCGGTTTGAGCACCGACACGCGGTTGTTCTCGTAAAATTTCCGGACGGGAGCGTCCGGACCCGCATTTTTCAGGTCGCCGAAGATGCGCGCCTGCGTCGGGCAGATTTCGACGCACGCCGGCTTCAATCCGCGGGTGATGCGGTGATAGCACAGCGTGCATTTCTCGGCGGTGTGGGTGACCGGACTCAGGAAGCGGCAACCGTAAGGACAGGCCTGGATGCAAAAGCCGCAGCCGATGCAGTATTTCGGATCAATCAGCACCGCGCCATCCGGCGCGTCAAACGTTGCGCCGACCGGACACACCTGCACGCAGGGTGAATGTTCGCAGAGGTTGCACAGCTTGGGCACGAAGAAGGAATGCTCGATTTGGTCCTTGGGCACGGGCGTCGGCGGAAAGCCATGCATTCCGCCGTTGGGGGAATCCACCAGCGTCTCGCCGCGGGTCTGGCCCGAGCCGGGTTCCGGCTTGGGGATGACGTAACGCTCAATCCATGTCCGGAAGTACGGGCCTTCCGGCACGCCGTTCTCCTTCTTGCACGCCTCCACGCACAGCCCGCAGCCGATGCACCGGTTCACGTCAATGCACATGAGCCATTTGTGCTTCGTCGGGTCGTAATCCTTCGGCGCGCCCGAGGCCACAAACACTTTTTGCACCGCCGCCTTGGCCGCGCGCGCGGCGGAAAGGGTGAGCAGGCCGGCGATGGCTCCGCCCAGTCTCGACAATGCACCGCGCCGGCTGAATTGGGTTTTCATGGGGTCTGGCTGGGTTGATGGGGCACGTGACATTCGGTGCATTTCCCGCTGTAATGGTCTTTGACGACAATTTGCTTGAACCACTTGGGCCGGGATGGATTGGCCTCGTGGCAGCGGATGCAATGGCTGCCGGTAAGCTTGACGGGCAGGATGTCGGGATTTTCCGCGTGCTCGCGGCTCACACCGTGGCAGGCTTCGCAGGAGAGCGTCTGGTGTTCAAATTTGGCGAGTTTCTGCAGCTGGTCGGAATGACATTCATCGCACGCCTGCTTGCCCGCGTAAACCGGCGTGCGCGAACGCAGTTCCACCAGCGCCTCGCCACGATACCAGCCAAATTCTCCGAATGACGCCGGCGTCAGAAGGACGCGCGCAATCAGGTAGGAGCCGACAATCGCCAGCGTCAGCAGGACCAAACGCAGGATTTGTGGTGGCAACTTGAAGCGCCGCATAATGCCGGGCTTGGTTTTTGTTTTTCAGAGGGACGAGGGCTCCCTTTTCAAATTGCCGATCCGGCAGCCCCCGTCTGCAAACCGTGCTACGTCTTCAAACTGCGGACGTATTGGACCAACGCCTTGATCTCTTCGTCGGACAGGGTGTCAAAAGCCTTCATCAAGGTCTTGCCATCCTTGTCCTTCATCCCTTCTTTGATCGTCTTGGCGGCCGCGTCATCCTTCAATTCCGCCTGAACCTTGGCGTCCGTGAAATCCTTGACGCCCAGTTTCTGGCCCATCTTGGTCTGGCCTTTGCCATCCGCGCCGTGGCACTTGGCGCAGAGCGAATCCCAGTTTGTCTTTCCGTCCGCCGCGGAAGCAGTTATTGCGGCAGCGAAACCGAATGTTGCTGTAATCAGGATTAATTTTTTCATTGTTCGTTTCAGTGTTGGTTGGTGCATGGCTGGCGCCGTTTTGCGCCTGACCAATAAAAAGATTGTCGAAAGTCAGGAAATAAACCAACCATGTTTTGGTGAAACCTTGACGGTTTTTGAATTCATGTCCCGTATTTTACTACATTAATGAATCAAAAAAAATGATTTGTTATTTTTCCGGGCCTTCAAGGGTTTTGGAATTGTTTGTCCTGGGTGGTGGGGGGCATTGCAGCGCTGCTCCGGGCTTTTCTCCAACTCTCTGGGGACAAAACCCGAAGCCCGAAGGCCGAAGACCGAAAGAAATCCGAAATCCGAAGCCCGAAACGCAGAACGGCTCGTGTGCCGGTTTGTCCTTCGGATTTCGGGCTTCGGGCTTCTTTCGGATCTCGGACACCGACTTCGTCGCGTGCTCGTGATTTATCGGAGTTTCGACCTTCGGATTTATGCCGCCCCAACGACTTGCGTGTTTGTTTAGAGCGGCCCTGCCGGGCGTGGCCGGAGCGGCAAGTTGGGCTTGACGCGCCCGGGTTTTCCTGTTGAACGATGAACTCCGGTTTTACTTTCCGCATATAATCAAACAAAAGGGTGAAATCCGCGTAATTAATCGCCTCGCGCGTGAGTGGAATAAAACCGTGTCCACGCCTGCGCAATTCGGTCGCAAAGGCCTGACCCACGCAGCCGCTTGATCCCAAGCAACAAAACCATGATGAAACCCAACCTCCCGGTTTGCGACTGCCTATGCTTTCCAAACTTGACGGGGTTTTACCTTCACCCCGGCCATGGCATTGCGGGTGTCCACAATGCAAGCCGACCAATCCGCCAGTTCCTGGTAATTGATGACCTGGTGGTTGGTGGCGATGATGACCGCATCAAAACTTTGCAGCGTTTCACGATTCCAGCTTACGGAGCGGGTGCCCGCCCAATGCGGATGCTCACGGGTTACCCGAATCACCGGCACATACGGATCGTAATAGGCCACGTCCGCGCCCCGGGCTTTAAGCAGTTCCAACAGGACGTAGCTTGGCGATTCACGGTCATCATCCACGTTTGGTTTGTAAGCCAGGCCCAGCACCAACATGCGGCTTCCTTTCATGGGTTTCCGCAATTCATTGAGGGCTTCAGCCGTTCGGTTCACCACGTGCGCCGGCATGGCGGTGTTGATTTCGCCGGCCAGCTCGATGAAACGGGTGTGCTGGCCGTATTCGCGGGCCTTCCAGGTGAGATAAAATGGGTCAATGGGAATGCAATGCCCGCCCAAACCGGGTCCGGGATAGAAGGCCATGAAGCCAAACGGTTTTGTCTTTGCCGCCCGGATGACTTCCCAAACATCAATTCCCATCGCTCCGTAAACCAGCTTCAGTTCGTTGACCAGCGCAATGTTCACGCTGCGAAAAATGTTTTCGAGCAGCTTCGTGGCCTCGGCCGCCCGACAGGAAGAGACCGGCACAATGGTTTTGATGGCGCGGCCATAAAGCGCCTTGGCGCGCTCCAGGCAGGCCGGCGTGTAACCGCCGATCACTTTGGGAATAATTTCAACCTTGCTCTGCGCGTTTCCGGGGTCTTCCCGTTCCGGCGAAAAGGCCAGATGAAAGTCCGTCCCGGCTTTCAGCTTCGATCCCGCCTCCAGCACTTCACGCAAATCTTCGTCCGTGGTTCCGGGATAAGTCGTGGATTCCAACACCACCAGGGTCCCCTTCGTCAGATACGGCGCAATGGCCTTGCCGGTCTCGACGATGAACGAGATATCCGGCTCGCGGTTTTTATTGAGCGGCGTGGGCACGCAAATGATGACCGCTTCGACTTCCCGGACGCGGCTGAAATCGCCGGACGCGGAGAACCTGCGCGCCTTCACCGCCTCGGAAATTGTTTCCGAGGGAATGTGCTTGATGTAACTGCGCCCGCCGTTCAGCGATTCCACCTTGGCCGTATCAATGTCCAAACCCAGAACCGTGACTCCCGAGCGCGCGAATTGAAGCGACAAGGGAAGCCCGACGTAACCCAGCCCGACGACTGCTATTTTCATGGATAATTTCCTTTTTTGACGGATTTAATTTTAATCTTCCAAAATTATTGAATGAAGCGGCGGTTCTTCCAAAAGTGTCGTTTGTTAAAACGTCCTGCCGGATCAAACGCGCGCGGTTTCGAGTCCAAGCAGCAGGCCGAGTTTGTTGATTTTGCTGGCAATGTGCCCGACGCCCACCGCGCAATGATGTGCCGGCCCGTGAGCGTTCCAGTCGTTCACAAATTTTCGCGCGCCAATTGAAAACCGGTAACGGCTGTTCGTGTTGCCAATTTCCAAAATCGGGCCAGGCACGGATTCGCCTTCGGCCACGAGCAACTTCAATTTTCCATCCGCAGTTTCGACCACCGACAGCAACGTCACCGGGCCGTGTTTGACGGACATTTCGACTGAAAGTCCCCTGCCTACCTTGCCGTGATACACGTTCAATGGCCGCACCTTGGTTTTTCCTTCGGCAATGGCAATATGACCCGGGCCATCGTGCCCCATCAACACCACGTCGTCGTTGAAATCCATCGCATAGTATTCGGTGAACGAGCCGCCCACGCCGAATGTGTCCATGATTTTCATGGCTTGGACATTTTTGACCTCGTATTCGCCGGCCACCGGCACCCCCCGCGCCGTGAGCAGCGAATTGCCCAAAATAATGGAGCTGATGGCGTTCTCATTTTCGGCGTTGCCTGTGCCCATGTAATAATAGGCCAGCGAACCGAGGTCGTGTTCCTTCACCAAACGGTCGAGGGCGACCGAGGTGCAGGCGGCGCGCTCCAGTTCCGATGGCGCGCAATCCGATTGTACATCAAAGATTTTCCTGAATTCGGCAACCCGCGCTTTGGTTTGTCTGGCCTTCACTTCCCGGCGCAACGCGGCGAGTTCATCCACTTCCAGAATTTCGATGTGGCCGCCAAACGTGGCGCATTGGAGCGTGGTGCCGGAGTAAATGTCCAACATGCCGCAGTAGTAATGTCCCATCAGCCCCAGCCGGTTGTGGAACATCACCTTCGCCACGCGCGCGGCTTCAATCCAGGCATCCACTTCGTTCCAAAACACCGGGTCGTCGTGCAGCGTGCCGGTGATTTGGTGGAAGGAAATTCCCGCGCGGTTGAACACGTTCGCGATTTCAGGGACCGGGCAGGCGGCACAATGCGCGAGCCATTCGCCGGTCATGGCCGTGCGGTCACCCATTTTGTTGAACGTCGCGTAATCAATCGCCGGTGCGGGCTGGAGGTTCAAGACAATGACGGGAACTTTGGCGCGTTGCACCACCGGCAAAACCGTGGACGAAAGCGCATAAGTCGTGACGTGAAGAAAAATCAAATCCACGTCCTCCTGCCGGAAGCGGTGTCCGGCTTCAAGGGCCTTGAACGGCGAATCAATCAGGCCGAGATTCACCACCTCGACTCCGGGCCGTCTGAGCCGGTCACGGACGACCCGGACATAACCTTCGAGGCGCGGTTTGAGTCCTTTGAATTGCGGCCAGTAGGCGTCGAGGCCGATGCCGAATAATCCGACCCGAAGCGGTCTTTTTGTTTCGGGATTATGCACTTGACGAAAGTTGACTCAAAAAGAGTGCCTTTTTAGCCGTTCGCGCCCTCATTTTACTTTTTGCGCTTGGCGGTCTTTTTGGCTGGCTTGATTTTCGACACCCGCCGCATGGCTTCGTCAAAGTCCATGTCCACCTTCAACCCACCAGTCTGTTTTTGTGGCTTCGTTTTCACTTTACCTGCCAGCATTTTACCATTTTCATTCTGAAATCAAAGCCAAAAAGCCCAAACCAGAAAAATCAAGTCTGTCCTTAGCTGAAAAGGCGCAGGAAGCAAAGGCACTTGAGGAATGCCGGCAAAAGGTTTTACAGTTTGTCCCTTCAACCCCTCGAATTGCCCATATTGCCGCAATCCTCGCAAATGGAAATCCAATAGCCTCAGAGCATCCGTCAGCCATTGCAGATACATCGGCGATGGCGACGATTGCAGCGAAATGTGGGATAAAGCTCAATTTTGATTTTACTGCCTTTCCTCTGCCTCCGTCAGAAAAATCAGTGTAACGTAACCTTGCTGGCTTTTGCCTTTCACATCCGGGTCCAAATACCGGATTGGTGTCTCATCGGCTTGCAGGTAATTGCCAGCCAGCAAATCTTTGCGGATCGCCCGATACACCGGTTTCGATAACTCTGCCGCTTGTTCCACCCAACAGCCCATCGTCTTGCGGCTATGCTTTTTGCCGGACATTCGTCACCGTTATTAATTTGTCAAGGCTTTTTTTCTTGTCATCGGGTATGCATGGACACAAGTTCCAACCGTTATGCCAAAAGCCAAGTCAGCCAAAGCCAAGACGGCAATCAACGCAGCAAATCCCGTTTGGAATAAAAATGTCAGTTTATTAGTCAACTCCGTTGACATTTCCGGAGACGGTCAACTCGTGATCGGCGGCAATTATTTCCACAACTATGACAAAACCGCCAAACCCACCACCACTCCCACGCCGTTGTCCACCGTCGGCGTTTATCTGTGGAACGCCCAGGGGACTTTGCTGTGGAAAGATGAGTTTCAATCCACGGAGGGGGTTCACTCGGTCGCGTTGTCGCGTGACGGCACTTGGGCTGCCAGCGCCGGATGGGACTCGGGTTCCACGGGGAATTACATCGGTTTTGTTAATGCTTACAATGCGGCCACCGGAGCAAAAGTAATTCTTTCCAATCCCCCGGGCCAGATCCTGCAGGTAACACTTTCGGGGAACGGTTCTTATCTAGTGGCCGCCGCTGACTCCCTATGTTTTTTCAAGCGAACCGGCGCCAATTGGTCCGCTCCGCAAATCATCCCCATCCCCGGCAGCCACGTGCCGCCTGATGACTATGTATCCGTGGCTGTCTCCGACGACGGCCAATGGATTGTTGCCGGCACTTACTACGGATTTATTCTTCTCATTCAAAACAACAACGGCGTGCTTTCCGCTCCCGTTTCTTGGCAATCAGGCGGCAACATACACTGGGTTGCAATGGCCGCCGAAGGTTCCGGCTTTGTGGCAGGCGGAAGTTCAGGCAATGTTTTTTACTTCAACACGGCCACTTTTTTTGCCGGTTCCACTGGGCCGGCGTGGACCGCTACACTGGCGGGTTGCACCCGTTGCGGTTGTGTCGCAATCTCGGACGATGGGTCGTTGATATCCGCCGTTTTCAACGCTGGCAAGAAGGGCAAAGTTTTTCTTTTTTCGAATCAAAGCAGCACACCCATCACGCCTTGGCCCAATACGACGCAGCATAACCCCAACGGCACTTCACTTGATTCCGCCGGGCAATTCGTGACTGTAGCCGATGGCTACATACTGCCCGACGGCTCACCGACCCCCGGCGCCTTTTACCTCTACGACATTGCCGGAAACCTCAAATGGAGCTACCCGACAACCCAAATGAGCTGGCCCATGAAAATTTCCAGCAACGCCGCTGGCATTGCGGCGGGCAGCGACGACAGCAACGTCTATTATTTCCTACCTGTCCAGCCGTAAAATCTTTGTATGGCACAACTTCTTCACACACGGCTTGGGCCGCGCCGTGAAAAGGGTGGCATGGAGATGCGCCGTTTGGCACTGCGCTGACTTGGCGATTCCACGACCGCATCAGGCTTTGCTGCCCTTCGGCAGATGCGTGTCCCACGTGCGGCCCGATTCGGGTTGCACATGGGTGAAACCGGTGCCTGCCGGCGGATTGGGGATGCGGATGAGATGGTCGCAGGCGGGACATTGAACCTGCCGACCGGCATGGCACGGGTCGCACTTCAACGGTTGATCGCAGTGGGAGCAATAGAATTTAAATTCATTCGTGCTCATAGGCTTCTCCCATCATGAGCCAACGAGGCGGGAAAAGCAAATGGAAGATTTATTAATACTTTTGTTCAGGCAGATGCGCATGTAGGATTGATGAGCAAATCCCAGTCAGTCATGGCATTGCTTCAGAAAAACGAAGAAGCGCTGTTTGCGCTCGCGCTGGAAAAGCCGCTGGACAAGCGCCGCGCTTTTCTGGACGCCGTGTGTGAAGGCGACCCGGCCTTGCGCGAACGGCTCGAATCCCTACTGGTGACCCACGATGCGCCCGCAAGCAAGATAACGATGAAGCTCGATTTGCCCGACGCCCCGGATGAAGCTGTGGGCCAGACTCTTGGCCGTTACAAGCTTCTGGGAAAATTCGGCGAAGGCGGCTCTGGCATGGTCTATGTGGCCGAGCAGATCGAACCGGTGCGCCGCCGCGTCGCGCTCAAGGTCATCAAGCTGGGCATGGACACCAAAGCGGTGGTCGCCCGGTTCGAGG
Organism: Verrucomicrobiia bacterium; assembly: GCA_049692125.1. Taxonomy (GTDB): domain Bacteria; phylum Verrucomicrobiota; class Verrucomicrobiia; order Limisphaerales; family UBA11358; genus UBA11358. Next base: position 28,597 of record JBAVOO010000001.1, read on the forward strand.
CGGAGCGTCAGGCGCTGGCGATGATGGATCATCCCAACATTGCCAAGGTGCTGGATGCGGGCACGACCGAGCAGGGCCGGCCCTTCTTCGTGATGGAACTGGTGCGCGGCATTCGCATTACTGACTACTGCGACCAAAACAAACTTTCCACGAAGGAACGCCTGAACCTGTTCATCAAAGTCTGCCAGGCCATTCAACACGCGCATCAGAAGGGCATTATTCACCGCGACATCAAGCCGTCGAATATCCTCGTGACACTGCACGACGGAATGCCGGTGCCGAAGGTGATTGATTTCGGCATCGCCAAGGCAACGGAAGGCCGGCTGACCGACGCGAAGGTTTACACGCAGTTGCAGCAATTCATCGGAACGCCGGCGTATATGAGTCCCGAGCAGGCGGAGATGAGCGGGCTGGACATTGATACGCGCAGCGACATTTACAGCCTGGGTGTGCTGCTTTACGAATTGCTGGCCGGCAGCACGCCGTTCGACGCGAAGGAACTGATGGCCTTGGGCATTGACGCGATGCGAAAGACGATTCGCGAGAAGGAACCGGTCCGGCCGAGCACACGCTTCGCGATGCTGAAGGGCGAGGAGTTGACGACAGTGGCTAAACGCCGTTCGGCTGACGCCTCGAAGCTGCTGCACCAATTGAGGGGCGACTTGGACTGGATTGTGATGAAGTGTTTGGAGAAGGACCGGACGCGCCGTTACGAAACCGCCAACGGCCTGGCGGCCGATCTGAAACGGCACTTAAACAATGAACCGGTCGTCGCCCGGCCGCCCAGCCAGCTTTATCGCCTCCAGAAAATGGTGGGACGACACAAACTAACCTTTGGCATGATGTTGGTCGTCATGCTTGCACTTTTACTGGGCGTGATTGGCACAACCATCGGATTCCAACGGTCCGAAAAACAACGTCAACTCGCAGAAGCATCGCAGCGGCGCGCCCGCGAGAATTTTGATCAAGCCCGCGCCGCAGTGGGTGATCTACTGGCAGTGGCAGACGACGACCTTTGGGAAGTGCCGGGGATGCAGCCCTTGCGCGTCAAGTTGATGCGCGCGGCGCTTGACCGCTACCAGCATTTTCTAGAACAGCCCTCTGCGGACCCCGTATTGCGAGCGGAGCTAGGCAGGCTTTACTTGAGGTATGGATTTAATTCCAAGGAAGTTGGTGCTGATTACAACAAGGTCGTAATTCCAGCATACAATTCGGCGCTGGCCATCCAGCAGCAGTTAGTAAGAGAACAACCGGAAAACCGGTCCTTTCGCGCCGACCTGGGTTACACGATCATTTACTCGAAATTATGGTGGAACGACGTTTCCGGCGTGAAGGTTTATCAGCCTCAGGCAATCGCCACTTTCGAGGGGCTGGTGCGCGAGAACCCGGAGGATCCTTTTGCCCGCTCCGGTCTCGTTTGGGCCTTGGGCCTTGACGTGGCGGGAGTCTTACCTGATGACCCCGAAAAAATGGCAAAGTCAGAAAGGAGGCTGGCGCTGCTGGAACAACTGGTAAAAGAATACCCACTTTCAGCCGAATTCCGACGCGATCTCGCCAACCAACTGGCTTGGTATCCCAGCGCTGGAGAAGGCGCTTCTGATCATGTCACCGAGCTGGCCAGAGTGTCCCGCGCCAATGAACTTCGAGCAGCAGTTATAGCAGGCCTGGAGCAGCATGATCCAGCCGTTTTGGCGCCGTTGCATCCAAGAGATTCAGAAGCCCAATTGCTGCGGCCGAGCCTGTTGTGGGCAAAAATCGACCTGGCAAACGGTTGGCAAAGGCAGTCTCTGGTGCTGGCGCAACTTAAACGATGGCCGGAAGCTGTCTCCTTTGCTGACCGATCTACCGCGCTGGCGCGCGATTTATTGGAACAAAATCCCTCCGTGAAATTTTTGGCCGCGCTGCTCGACTCTTCTTTCACCAATTGGGTGCAGGTGGCGGAGCAGGCGGGGGATGTGGCTGGCGCGCAAGCCCACCGTTTAGAAGCGGACAACTTTTGGCGCTCACATCCTTCCATTGACAGAGCAGGCAAGTAATAGCTATCGCAAGTAGTGTCTTAATTTGGAAACCGTTTAGTGGAAATCATCATTCCCCACTAAATAATTTGTAAGCCCTATATGCAAATATCGCAACGAAAACTGCCGCAATAATAATGATGAGTGTGGTCATTTTTTGCTCTTTGAATCTGCCACGATTGACGCCCTAACCGCCGTCACGGGCGACACGACGGGCGGGATTTCCAACACGGTCACAAACCGTTCGTCTTTGTCGTCTTGGCCGGTCGGATGCGACCAGCCGTAACAGCGTTTGGCTTTGGGGTGTCCAGTCAGGTCAAAAACCTCGACCTCGCCTTGCCAGACAGTTTGCCCTCGAAACACTTCATGCACTGACACAGTGTCGCGGTGGATTGCGCCGCAGTTGTGCAAATGCTGAATTGCTGTCTGTAATCGCGCTAGATAATCCTGATTATTCGCCACAACGTTCAACCAATTCCGCAACCGTCCAATGGCTCTTTTCGACGTTAGCGGCCATTGCTGGCGTCATGCGGATTGCCAGATGCGTTTTGATGAAATTGTAATACGCGAAGTGAAGCGCAATTGCAGCTTCAAAATTCTCCAACTTTTTGCTGAAAGCATTTGTTAGGCGCGTCAGGCGGCGGCAGTGCATCCGTAACGTGTGATTCTGTTTTTCAACATGGGAAGTCGAAATCAGATTCACGTCTGGCGACCCTTGCACAATCGTCTTTTTTGTACTGACAACTTCTGCGGGGCTATACCTCACGGAGGCCGGGGCATTTAAGTTACCCAAGAGGGACACGGAGTAGGTTTTTACGATCTGCCCATAATCCGCTTCCGGGCCAAAGCCATAACCAGGACCCTAAACCGTTTGTCTGGACTAAACGGGTTGACCAAATCCTAGAAAAGGTCGGCCATTGTAAAGCTGCAACTGTTACACCACACAAGTGGTTCAACAAACCACTCTCTTTTTCCGTGCAACAGAATGCAACACGGCGGCTTCCCATTAACGTCACATATCGGCACAGTGACGAAAACCGCATAAACACTAGTTTGTGTAGTGGTCATGCGGTTGTCGTGAATAATCTTGAAGTGTCCAGAAATGCCTAAAATGGTTTAACAAACCGACCGCGACATTCGCAATGTTTGAAATGAAAAACTTGACGCGGTGCGGCCGCTAAAATAATTACTCGCGGCAGCAGCAGCCAATCATTATGAGTCTGTTCCCCACGCCTGCCGCGGAGACACGAAATTCCGGCGCAAGGGCAGCCATTTGAATTGTCAGAACCGTTTTCAAAACACCATGAACACAAACAAGAAAAGCCTCTTCGCCCTGCCGGACGGAAAGAACATGATGTTCACGTTCACCCTCGTCAGTTCGCTGTTTCTCCTTTGGGGAATCTGCAACGGGCTGATTGACACGATGGACAAGCACTTTCAGAACGAATTGGGTCTGACCAAAGCGCAATCCGCCAACGTGCAGTTCGCACACTATTTGGGCTACTTTTTAATGTCACTGCCTGCGGGGGTGCTGGCAAGCAAGCTGGGTTGGAAGGGCGGCATCATTGCCGGCCTCCTGATTGTCGCAGTGGGGGGATTCTGGTTCATTCCGGCCACTCATATCCAGGCCGCCGCGCAGGCTGGACACGTGTCAGCAACCACCGCGTTTATCGCCTACCTCTGTGGCGTTTGCGCAATCGCCACAGGACTCACGTTTCTGGAGACGGTCGCCAATCCCTACACGACCGTGCTGGGACCACCGGAATACGCGGCCACCCGCATCAATCTCGCCCAATCCGCCAACGGCATCGGCTGGCTTGTAAGTCCGATCATCGGCAGCATATTTTTCTATTCCAAAGACGCCCAAGGCCAAAACACGGGCAGTCAGACGCTCTACATTCCTTATGCCACCATTGCTGTCGTGGTCGTCGTTCTCGCAGCCATTTTCTATTTTGCATACGTTCCCGACATCAAAAACGAGGATGATTACCATCTGGACGAATCCAGGCATGGTTTGCGCTCCATCTGGTCGCACCAGCACTTTGTGCTGGCGGTTGCCGCCCAGTTTTTCTACGTCGCCGCTCAGGCCGGCATTTTCAGCTTCTTCATCAACTGCATGACGTCCGACAAACAAACCGGGTTTACAATGGTTCCAAATATTCCCGGCTCATGGGACTCGGCCATGACAAACCTCGCTGCCCACTCCGGCTTCCTGCACAAGTGGCTGCTCGGCTGGTTGGAAACCAACAAAGCCGGCATTCTTTGTATCAGCGACAAAGGGGCTGCCAATCTGGGAACCATCGCCTTTGCCTGTTTCCTGCTGGGGCGTCTCACCGGTTCCTGGTTGTTGAAGAAATTCTCCGCGCACAAAGTCCTTGGCCTCTTCGCGGTCTGCAATGTGGTCATGACTTTCCTGGTCTTCTGTAATCTGGGCTGGCTGTCCGTGGTTTGTGTCTTCCTGAGTTATTTCTTCATGTCCATCATGTTCCCCACCATCTTTGCCCTTGGCATTTTCGGCCTGGGCGCCCTGACGAAAAAGGCATCCTCCTTCATCGTCATGGCCATCATGGGCGGTGCGGTTTTGCCAAAATTGATGGGTCACGTCGCCGACCAATACAACATGTGCCGCAGTTTCATTGTGCCGTTGTTCTGTTTCGTCTTCATCGCCCTCTACGCCTGGAACTGGCCCAAGTTCAGCAAGGCCGGGTCGCTTCACGGGGTTGGGACTTCGAACGTATCCGCCTGAGCGGCCACGTCTAGTTTTTGGTGCCCGGTTCTGAAATCATGGCCGCATGGATACATCAAACACTGGATCAGGCCGTCGGCACGGGATCAACCCATTTGATTGTCTGAAAGATTTGTTTTCTCGTCTGCCTACGGCCAAAATCACGGAAATCACACAGTTCGCGCCGGCGGCATGGGCCGATGCAAAAGCGAGGAGAAAGTGGTCGCACAGGCAGCTTGAACAAGCCAATCACTGCTCTTGGCTACTCCCCGGTTACGTTTATTTGTCGTTCGGCAATGGCTTCAGCCTCGTCGAAATGAATTGGAACAAAGCGGGCAGGAAAACGTCTGGCCCGATGGATTCAGCAGTGCGCATCCAGACGTAAAGTGTTTTGCCGGGTGATAGTGGCAACGTCCGGTTTTCAACATAGGCGGCCGCATCGCCGTAGAAATGCCCGGCACTGTCCCTTAATTGAACCAGCGGCACGTAAATGTCGATTGCGGGAACTCGGCTGCGCCTCGCTGGCACAAAGCGGAGGTCGCCCGTCCCGGAAAGGGTGCAACGGCCGGCAATCCGAATAGGACATTTGTTTTGGCTTGAAGCATCAGTTCCATCCCACCCGGAGGCTGATCGAAACCGTTGTCCACGCCCATCGACAAAGTATCGGTAATGCCGTAGGGGATGCCTTTGCGGCTGTCATCATAAAGGAGCGGCCACGTCCCAAAGGGAAGCGCCACCAGAAACCCACCTTCGTGAAGATAACGAATGAGCGCCCGCGTCACGTCATCGGTGATTTTCACACTGCTGGTGTAATGCTCGTTGAGGGCGAGAACCAAAACCGGAAAATTGCTGGCGTTAAAAAGCTTCGGGTCAATCAGGTCAGGCCACGTCAGCCTTTGTGCTTTCGCCCCGCAATAGAGCGACCAGAATTCAGCGTCAACATGAAGGTCTTGCATCATGACACCGACGGTTCGGCCCGCCAACAGGCGGCCTGCCTGGATCGTGGTTCCCGGCGCAACACCGTCCGGAGCGCTACAAGCAGGTGCGTCAACTGTTGCGCTGTTGAGGAATCGCCTGGCATATTCTGCTGTAAGCTGGAGGTATTGGTCTCCCGATTCCTGGCTGGGTTCGATTTCCGTGCCCTCCGCCCACTCGTTCCATGAACTGATGAGAATCCAGTCGGGCTTGGTTTTAAGCGCCGCTTCCCAGAGCGCACGATAAGTCTGACCCTCTCTGCGGTCCGCCCTGACTCGCGCGGGACTGGATTTAGTGTTATCAAAACCGGGGATGATCATAGGGCAGACAATCCGGCTCCGCTGCCGCGCCATCTGCGCTCCCTTCGTGAAATGCCGCTCCGCCGACCGGCAAAATTCGTTAAAACTATCACGATCAGGGTCCCGCAGCAGATACAGTGGCATGTTGGAATAATCGGTGTGCAAGCCGTCAAACATGTATGCCAAGCTCGACCGATAGCCATGGCCGATCAGCAAAAAATCTCCGGCCTTGGCCCGAGTTCTTTGGATGATTTCAATGAGCGACGACAGAGGTGCCTGCGACTCGACGCGCTCATAAACGAAGATCACTGGCTTGCTGTCAACTTTGAGGAATGCTTTGCTTTTGCCATAGCGTTCGAGCAAGTAAGTCAAATCGTCCACCGAAAATTGAACCATGTAATGGCCGGTGTCCCGGTTTTGCTCCCAATAGACCGCAATTTTGAAATCCTTCTTTTCCGCACGCTCAAGCAACAGGGCCAAAGAATCGTCATGCCAGGTTGATGCCTTGCCCAGCCAACTCACGACAAACCCTGTGATTCCATGTGCCTTGGCTTGGTCAATCTGAGAATCCACGATCGCCGCGTCATGCGAATTATAGAAGCCTTTTGTCGGGTGATGGACGGTTATTTCGTATTCATGTTTGTTTGCATCCATACGCTTCCAGCTTTCGCTCCCGGGCCCAAACCAACCGTAGTAAAGCGCCAGGACTTCATGCGGCACTTGCGTGTAGCGCCGCTCGCTTTGGCCCTGAACAAACTGGAAAAAGGAATTCGTCGTCTGGGAAAATCCAGCACGAGAAACGCAAAGTAAAACCGCCAACTGCAACAAGACCCTTCCGCCACCCATGATTGACCTCAGTGTTCGTGTGAGCATGGGAACAGGTTACTCGTTCAGCGACTCATCTCGCAAACCTTTCGAATGCCACGGACAGAAAGTGAACCCATCGTATCCAGTGGAGCACATGGCAGTGGACGTGGTCTGCCAGCCGGATACAAATGACCTAACCCGAAATCAAAATCATGTTCGCGTACCGGACCGTGTCGCCGGTGCGGATCAGCCCGAGGGCGCCCGGCACGCGCTTCTTGAATTCCACGTGCGGCTCAAATGTGGTCGGAACCCCCTGCAACCCTTTGGCGAATTTTCCGCACACGGCGGGGGTGTTGTTCTTCTGGAACTCCCGCGCCATGTAAGCCTGCGTGAAGTTGCAGTTCCCGCGTGCGGCGGCAAGCACCTGCAACACCGTCGGCACGTCGTCCACCAGCGAAAGGTCCACCGTCTCGATTTGCGGCCAGAACGGAAAGCCGCGGTCGGCAATGACCAGCGCGTTGGTGTGGCGCACCCGGGCCAGCAGCGAAAGAATTTGGGGATTGAGAATGCCGGTGTTGATCATGAAAAAAACTTAGTGCCGCGTCAGTGACATGCCAAGCTTCAAAAGCTTTTGTGCGTCGGTGTCTGATTTCGCTTCGGCATATATTCGCAAAATCGGTTCCGTCCCCGAGCCGCGCAGCATGAGCCACGACGAATCCGCTGCCACAAATTTCACACCATCGAACGTTTTCATGTCCGCCAGCGGTGAGCGTAGAAGCTTGTCCGGCGGGTTGTTTTTCAAGAATTCCATCAACGCCGTCCGCTTTTCAAGCGGATAATGCGTGTCAATCCGCCCGTAACGATGCGGGCCGAATTGTCTCTCCAGCTTCGCCAGCAGTTTGTTCACCGACACGCGCTCGGTCGCCAGCATTTCCAGCAGCATCAATCCGGCGGCGATGCCATCACGCTCGGGAATGTGGCCGGGGAAACCGATGCCGCCGCTTTCCTCCGCGCCGAGCAGCACGCCGCCCTTGAGCATCTCGGCGCAAATATATTTGAAGCCGACGCCGGTCTCGACCAGCGGCAGGCCGAAGGCCGCGCACATTTTGTCCACCATCGAAGTCGTCGTCAGCGCCTTGACGACCCGCAACGGTCGCGCCGAAGCCGTTTTGGCGAAGGCGGATCCCCTGCCCTTGCGATTGACAACCAAATGCTGCAACAACAGGCAGATGATCTGGTGCGTCGTCAAATAACCGCCGTGGCCGTCCATGCCGCCAACACGGTCGGCGTCGCCGTCGGTCACCAGGCAAATGTCGTGCGGATGCGCGCGCAAAAATTTCTGGCTGCGCGCATAATTTTTCTCGATTGGCTCGGGGTTGATTCCGCCAAAAAGAACGTCGTGTTCCCCGTTGAGCGTCGTGACTTTGCAGGTGGTGCCGGCCAGCAATTGCTCGAAACAACCCGCGCCAGCCCCGAAAAGCGCGTCGTGCGCAAAACGAAGTCTGGACCTTGCTATGAGCCTGAAGTCCACAAGCTTTTTGAGCGCGGCGTAATGTGCCGGGCGGACATCTTGAATTGAAATTAGGAGTTCGGAGTTCGGAGTTCGGAGTTGGGGCGGATTTTTGTCCAGGAAACTTTCGACGGCCTGGCAGGTCCCGGAGTCGCTGGGGCCGCCGTAGTGCGACTTGAGTTTGAAGCCGTTGAAAATCGGTGGATTGTGGCTGGCGGTAATCATCACGCCGCCGACGGCGCGCAGGTTTTTCACGGCGAATGAAACGGAAGGCGTTGGCGTCGGCTCCGGCGCGAGGACAACTTGAAAATTATTTCCGGCGAAAACTTCCGCGGTGCATTGTGCGAATTGATCAGACAAAAACCGGCGGTCATAGCCAACGACAACTTTCGGCTGACGCCCGTAAATTTCGGATTTCGGATTTCGGATTTCGGATTTCCAGTAATCTGCCGCCGCCTGCGCGACGCGGGCGACGTTGGCGAAAGTAAAATCCTCCGCGATGATCGCGCGCCAGCCGTCCGTGCCGAATTTGATTTGAGCCACGCGCAGAGATTGGCACAGCAGTCTTTATATGCCAAGCATTGCGGTTCAACCGCAGACCTGCCGCGACGGGCGCGAGCACGGCGGGTGAACGCGGATTGACACTCCCAAAGGCTTGTTTAATTCATACAATCTTGGATCTCACCTTCGGCGGCAATCAAAGCGCGGCCTGGGTTAATTCAGGCGCGACGGGCGGGCATCACTGCACGGATCACTCGATTGCGAGCGCGAGCCGAGTTTTGGGCGTAAAGTGTCATACAGAATGGCGCCCTTTGCAGTTGCCGGTTTCCGGCTGTCCTGTCACGACTTTGCGGACAACCAGGTGCGGCTGCAACTGTTCGTGCTGGCCTACAACCTGGGCAATTTTCTGCGGCAGGCGGTGCTGCCCCGGTCAGTGCGTCACTGGACATTGACGACGTTGCGGGAGAAACTGATCAAGATTGGAGCGAAGGTCGTGCGCCACGCCCGGCAGATCATCTTTCAGATGGCGGAAGTGGCGGTCCCGCGAGAGTTGTTCCGATCCATTCTCCAGGCGATTGAGCGCCTGAGACTGCCCGCCGGGGCAAGCGGATGACTGAAAAGTGAAAGAAAGCATGAAAACATTCGTCAGCACGGGGGAAGTGTCTTTGCTTCCGGTCTCAGGGACTGGTTGGGAAGTGAAAATCGGTGCCGCGCAGGCCGGTTTCACCGAAAAACTGCGATTTGGGATTGCGAATTGGCTTGACAACCTGCGGTGGGGGGAAAATCACGGAAAAGGCCCACGCCGGTCGTGGGCAAAAGTCCAAATGGGAAATCCCGATTTAATAGTTTGTTAACCCCGATACACCCACCCCTACGCCACACAAGAACTCTTACGTCAGCCGCTCTAAAATTGTCTAAATTATTTTTCTTGACATAGGTGGGAGGAAATAATATTATAGTCGCGAAGGTCACTCAAACAAACCAACTATAAACTGAAAGACTTAATTTATGATTAAATATATGTCGTTTTCAACCCGTGCAACGGGGAGCACCAGGAGGCGTGCACAAAGCATATTCTCGCTAATCAAAATTGTTTTGGCTGTGGCGGGAACCGTAACAGCGATGGGGTTATCGGTTGCGCCAGCAAAGGCAGCATCAGCTCTGTGGATTTCCGCGCCGACGTGGAGCTATTCGGCCGCCGCCGCCCAGAGCCCCGTAGGATGGGCCTATTTCTGGGGCTTATCCGTTGGGCCAGGAAGTTATTCGTGGGCCTATGCCTACTCGGTTGGCGGGGGTGGCGCGGCTTATGCCTTCGCCGAGGCCGCCGTAGCCCAAGGCGGCATGGGCGCTGTTCAGGTGGCTGGTTTGGCCGATCCCTACGCAGGAAATTCAATCGATATCAGTCTTGTCGATCCTTCGAATCCAAGCGGTTATCCCCAAAGCGAACCAGGAAGCGATCCATTATCGTCATCATACACCGTCTCGGGATCGGGCATCACTTTCACCGGCAGCGGTGAGGAAATGAACGGCGACGATGAACTCGAAGCTTTCGTCTACAATGGCAACACCGACATGGCATCCTTGGAGTCGGAACTCGGCGCTTCGTCGAGCAGTGGAAGCACTAGCAGCGGTGATGTGACCGGCCTTTCCACGTTGGAAAGCGATTTCGGTCTCATACCTCTTGATGCTCCAATTGACGATCCCAGCAGCATCAGTTCCCTAAATTTTACTGAAAATACTGGGGACATTGCCGGGAATTTCGACAATGTTGTTCTGGTCGGCATGTCGGATGCGGTGAGCACCCCGGAACCGTGTGCGGCGTGGCTGTTGGGAATCGGCATGGCAAGCTTCTTGATTTTCAGAAAGCGCCGGGCAGCGGTGGTGGCCTGATTTCTCGTTAAGAATTGAAAATGGCGGTCTGCCTGGGTGGCGGACCGCTTTTTGTTTTCAGCCACGATTTTTTTGCGTTTGCCGGAATTTTCCGATAAGCTTTTGGGTTGATCGAATCGAGAAATTCCGGATAAAACAAACCTGCGCATGGGCACCGTCCCGGTGACGTGGTTTATCCGCCGGATACGGTTTGAGCATAGAGTTTGACCACTTTCGCCACTATTTGCCCGGCGGCCAGTTGGATGGCTTCATCCGTAGTGCCGGCAAAGGCTGATTTGCCGGACTTCCCTTCGGCTTCAAACACCTCAATTTGATTTCCAGAACTAAAATCAGAAACCGTCACCTGAACCAAAATGCGCGCCTGGCCAGCCAAAGCCCCAGCCCATAATCGCGCATTGTCGGAAACCTTGTGGATCTCCTTTATGTCAGCCGCCACCTTTATTCCGCTGCCTGAATTGACGTCCGCTTTATTCCCGCTCACGCTCGTGAACCATTGTTTTTCCCTCAAACCAGAAACGATCAGGTCGCCAAGCAGTTGTTTTTCAGTTTCCAAATCACCCAAAGAACTGGTGGATTCCACGAAGATAAAATCCATTGAGACCAGCTTGCTGATCAAAACCGGGCTGTCATTCTTTACCCCACCCGACGGCGACGCGCAGCCAACCAGGTTCAACAGCACGAACAAAATCGCTGCCAGGTTAAATACACATTTCATTATGCTTGCCAGTGGTTTTGAGTTAAATCCGCTGCATAATAAAGCTTTCACGAATCATTCCAAGGTGTCAAAAGCATAAATTTTGGGCCGCTTTTTGATATGGTTCAGGCTTGCGCGATGGCGCGGCGTCCAGAAGCGGAGCACACATTTCAGCATCAGCGCAGCGTAGCCACCTAACTGTGCCAACATTTAATCACACGCACGTTGAAGCGCAGACCCCTTGGGGATGGAAGGGGGCGAGGCCACAGCGTGGCCGGCGCTCATGGGGATGGGTGGGGGTTTTGGGGCAGCAGACCCGGCTGATTTAATTTCCAGCGGCGCGGCGGGTTGGCGTGCAGGATGCCTGCAAGCTGGCGCGGGTGCGTGCCGCACGGGCCAACGGGGGAACCGGCTACGAAGCGTGACGGCGATTAAAGAGCGGCGGACGTGGGAAATGTCGGTTAATAACTTATTCTTGACAGGAAATAAGGTCGGCGCAGTGTCGTAATTAATCAGTCGGGGAAAAACTTGAACTTATGAAACCCTATGAAAACGAAATTCAATTCCATCATTCATGCCGCGTGTCATTCAATCGGCGGAGTAGTCTGTGTGGGAGCCGTCCTGTTGATTGCCTCCAGCGCGCAGGCGCAGAATCTGTTTGTCGATACTGCCGGCAGCCGCATCACTGAAATCACGCCGGGTGGAGCGCAAAGCACCTTTGCCTCCGGGTTGTCTCCTTATGGACTGGCGTTTAACAGCGCGGGCGATCTGTTTGAGGCGGATTACGGCAGCGGCAACATCTATGAATTCACCCCGGGCGGAGTAAAAAGCACCTTTGCCTCCGGGTTGTCCCTTCCCGAAGGACTGGCGTTTAACAGCGCTGGTGATCTGTTTGAGACGGATCTCGGCAGCGAAAGCATCTATGAATTCACGCCGGCAGGAGCGCGAAGCACCTTTGCCTCCGGGTTATATGGTCCTTGGGGACTTGCCTTTAACAGCGCGGGCGATCTGTTTGAGGCGGATTCAGACAGCGGCAATATCTATGAATTCACGCCGGGTGGAGTGGAAAGCACCTTTGCCTCCGGGTTGTTAACTCCTGCAGGACTGGCATTTAATAGCGCGGGCGATCTGATTGTGACGAGTTTTTTTGGCCACACCATCTATGAATTCACGCCGGGCGGAGCGGAAAGCACCTTTGCCTCCGGGTTGGGGGCCCCAACCTTTCTCGCTTTCCAAGGCGAAACCCTGCCCGTGCCTGAACCCTCGGCTTGGGGGTTGCTGGCCGTCGGTGCCAGCGCACTCCTCGTCTGCCGCCGCAAGGCGTAAAAGGGCTGGCAACATCCTGATTGTGGTAGTTTATAGTGGAGCACTGCATCAAAGGCACTGCCATCGCGTGCGCGGCGAAAGCGATTTTTCGTCACACAAAATCAACGGCAAAATTCAGGAACCTGCGCATCGCGTTGTTTGCGCCGGGTGGTGGCGTCGGATTGCTGGCTGCCGGGATTTGCCGCAGCCTGGATGCAGGCGTCCAGCAACGGTTGCAGGCTGGCAACCTGGGCGGGCGTAATGCCGGGCAGGGTGTCGCCGCCCAGTTTTTTGATGATGATTCACCCATTCATTCACACCTTCAAATCCGCCAGCGCCGGGTCATTGGCATTCACGATTTTCCGCATTTTGGCGACGGCGGCTTTGAGGTTGTGCGCGCCAAACAAGGTCGTGCCGCTCACAAACGTGTCGGCGCCGGCGCGGGCGCATTCGGCGGCGGTCTGGAAATTGATGCCGCCGTCCACCGCGATGCGATAAGGAAGTTTCCGCTCGCGCCGCCAGGCCTCGGCCTGCTGGATTTTGGGCAGCGTTTCGTGAATGAATTCCTGTCCGCCGAAGCCCGGATTGACGGTCATCACCAGCAGCAAGTCAATCTGGTCGAGATACGGCTGAACCAGCGAAATGGCCGTGGGCGGGTTGACCGCCAGGCCGACCTTTTTGCCGAGCGATTTGATTTTCCAAATGAGTGGCGTGACCTGCTGGTGAAGTTCGACATGAACAATGATTTCGTCCGCGCCGGCCCTGGCAAAGGGTTCGATCAAAATTTGCGGCCGCGAGCACATGAGGTGAACGTCGAAAAACATCCTGGTCAGGGGACGAATGGCGCGCACAACTTCCGGCCCAAAGGAAATGTTGGGGACGAAATGCCCGTCCATGATGTCGAGGTGCAGCCAGTCCGCGCCGGAACGGTCGGCGCGTTCGACTTCCCGGCCGAAGCGGGTGTGATCGGAGGCGAGCAGCGAGGGCGCGATAATCATGCGCTGAGTTTAAGCGAAGAACGCAGGTGAAGAAAAGTTGGAATGTGCGGCAGAGGAAGCCGCGTTATCCAGCCTGTTTATCATCAAGGCAACGGCGCACGACCAGCGCGAGCACTTGTGGCTCGTAAGGTTTCTGCAAATAATTCAACCCCGGCTCCAGCTTGAAATCCTTGCCCACAATGTCGGTGCTGTAGCCGCTGGTAAAAACAACCTTCAACCCGGGCCGTTCGGCCCAGAGTTTTTCCGCCAGTTCCCGGCCGTTCATATTATCGGGCATCACGAGGTCGGTGAACAACATGGAAATTTCGTTCTTGTGCCGGTTCCAGGTCTCAAGGGCTTCGACGCCGTTGCCGGCCGGCAAAATTTTGTAGCCGTATTTTTGGAGGACGCGCGAAACGAGTTCCCGCACGGGTTTCTCATCTTCAACGAGCAAAATGGTTTCCGTGCCGCCGCGAATGGTGATTTGGGTTGTCGGCTTTTCCGTTTCGGCCTGTGCCGAGCCCACATAGGGAATGTAAATGCGGAAGGTCGTGCCTTTGCCGACGGTGCTTTCGACCTCAATCCAGCCCCGGTGCTGTTTGACAATGCCATAAACCGTCGCCAGGCCCAGGCCGGTGCCTCTGCCGATTTCCTTGGTGGTAAAAAACGGCTCAAAGATACGCTGGAGATTTTCCGGCGGAATGCCGCAGCCGGTGTCCGTCTTGCTGACACAAACGAAGCGCCCGACACGCGCTTCGGGATGGTGTCGAACGTGAGCTTCGTTCAAGTCCACGATGGAAATGCGCACCGCGAGTCTTCCGCCTTTGGGCATGGCATCACGCGCATTGACGGCCAGATTGAGCAATACCTGCTCCATCATGCCCACATCAGCCTCCACTATCGCCGGCGACGGGCAGTAATTTAATTGCAATGACACGTCCTCGCCCAAAAGCCGTCCCAGCAGATCGATCATGTTGCCGACGATTTTGTTCATGTCCAATTTCTTGGGCTGAATGAGCTGGCGGCGGCTGAACGTGAGCAATTGCCGCGTCAAGGCGGCGGCGCGCTCAGCGGCCTGGCTGATTTGCTGCGCCGATCGCGACGCTGATTCCTCGAGCACGGAAGACAGCAACAGCGAGGCATGGCCATGAATGACGGTGAGGATGTTGTTGAAATCATGCGCCACACCGCCGGCGAGCTGGCCGACGGCTTCCATTTTTTGCGACTGGCGCAACTGGTCTTCCAATCGCCGTTGCGTCGTGACGTCACGAAACAGGCTGAATAGCAGCAGCGGCTGCCGGTGCAATTCAATAAATGAATCGGTGATTTCCAATGCCATCACCTGGCCCTTGTGAAGGGTGTATTGGTGTTGAATTTTACGGTTCGCGGCGCGGGTGCGGAAATGTTCACGATGCCTTTCAAGTATGGCCTGTGGATTTTCGGATTCGGCATAGACGACGTTGAAGAGCCTGCCTTCCAACTCTTCCGCCTTCATGCCGACCAGGTCACAGTAGGCCTTGTTGACGGCGATAACGACGCCATTTTCATCCGTCAGGCGCATTCCATCCACGGAATTTTCCCACACGGAACGGAAAAGCATTTCGGAACTTTGCACTGCCGCCGCCGCGGCGCGCCGTTCGGTGATGTCGCGCACATGCAACAGCAGGGCGGGTTTGCCGTTATATTCCACGCGCCCGGCGCGCACTTCGACGGCGGTGCTGTTGCCGTCGGCGGTCAGGCTTTCCCCCTCAATCCAGGATAATTTGCCGCTCGCCAGCTTTTGGAAATCGCGGCGGGCATTCTCCCGGCGCGACGGCGGAATGAGATCGTTCAGGGCATTTTTGCCAATCAATTGTTCGCGGGCCAGGCCGTGCAGCACGCACGCGGCGAAATTTACGTCCAGCACCGTGCCCTCCAGGTCCTCGACAAAAATGGCATCGGGTGAATTCTCAAACAGATCGCGAAAACGCTGCCGGCTCTCGCGCAAATCCTGCTCGGCGCGGACCCGTTCCAGCGCGCCGCTGCACTGGTCGGCCAAAGACTGGAGCACTTCCAAATCGCGGTTGGTGTAGGCGCCGGGCGTGTGGTTCTGGACGAAAAGCACGCCGATAACCCGGTCGCCCTTGCGGATGGGCGCCAGCATGGAGACGGCGGAATGGTGTTTGACCTCCACAGACGACACCAATTCCGCGCCTTTTTTGATGACGCGCTGAACGAGGGCATTGGCGGTCTTGGGCTGGGGCGATGATGGAATTTCCACCCGCTGCCCTTCAACCGTGGTAATGGTGAGCAGCGAAAAAACCTCGTCGCTTTCGGCGAAATACAAATCCAGCGCGAAATCGTCCCACTTGAAAAGGGCGTCAGCGGCTTCACAAATGATCCTGGCCGCCTCGGAATTGGTGGTGGCCGAACTGAGCCGGTGGCCGAGTTTGGAGAAAACCGCGTTGCGGTGTTCGGTGCGCAGGCGTTCGGTCACGTCGGTGGCCATGGTCAAGGCGGCAAAGCGCTCGCCAAAAACAATCGGACTCCAAACCACCTCCACGTCAATGAGGCTGCCGTCTTTGCGCCGATGACGCCAAATGATGCTGCGGTCAGCCGGGTCGGGTGAGAGGGTTTTCGGTTGGCCGTCTTTTTCCGCAAGACGGATGTCCACGAGGGTCTTGTTCAGAAATTCTTCGCGTGAATAACCGTAATGTTGAATGGCCGCTTCGTTGACTTCCAAAAAGGCCAGGGTTTCAAAGTCGAACACCCACATCAAATTCGGATTGCCCTGAAAGAGAAGCCGATATT
This sequence comes from Verrucomicrobiia bacterium, assembly GCA_049692125.1. Classification (GTDB taxonomy): domain Bacteria; phylum Verrucomicrobiota; class Verrucomicrobiia; order Limisphaerales; family UBA11358; genus UBA11358. The sequence continues at coordinate 45,085 of JBAVOO010000001.1, forward strand.
GTTCTTCGCTATTGCGCAATTCCGTTTCCGCCGCCCGGAGCTGGGCGCGTTCTTCGGCTTCCTGCACGGCCCGGCGGACGGCGGACGGCAGCCGATCCGGTTGCTGCTTGAGCAAATAATCGGTCGCGCCGGCCTTCAAGCTTTCAATCGCCGCCTGTTCGCCGATGGTGCCGGAAACGAGAATGAACGGAATATGCAGGTTTTTTTTCCGCACCATGGCCAGCGCATCCAGGCCGGAGAACGACGGCAGGTGATAGTCCGAAATGATGGCGTCAAACACTCCGGCATCCAATGCGGCCTCAAACGCCGCGCGGTTGCCGACGCATTTCACCTTGACGTCCAAACCGTCCTGCACAAAAAGCGAACGAACCAACTCGGCGAAATCCGGGTCGTCTTCCAGATGTAAAATTTGCAGCTTTCGATTCATCCGTTGCGGAACCACCATCACCATCCAGTGTTCAGAACAGCAAACATCCAAACGTCTTGAAAGTAAAGCGCGATGAGTCAGCTTTCACCGTTGACATTCACCTGCATTCAACTAGATTCACCGCCCTTTCAAGCGAAATTATAATTTATGCCGAATACGAAATCAGCCGAACGCCGGGCGCGCAGCAACGAGCGCAAACACCAGCACAATCGCAGTGTCAAATCGCGCTTGCGCCGTCTGGAAAAAGATTATCGCCTGCTGCTCACCGCCGGCAAAAAGGACGAAGCGGTCAAATTTCTGCCCGGGGTCCATTCCGCATTCGACAAAGCCGTCAAATCCGGCGTGCTCCCCCGCGCCACCGTCAACCGGAAGAAATCGCGCCTCGCCGCGGCGTTGAACTGAACAGTCGCGGTCGGCGCAGGCCCATTTTAGCCAGCCGGTAGCTCAGGCCAATGGCGAGGCAGCCGAAACCATATTTCACGCTGCGCCGGAAATTGATCGAGGACGCCTCCTTGAAATATTTCGTCGGACAACTCACCTCGCCGATGGTGAAACCATGCCATAAAATCTGCGCCAGCATCTGATTGTCGAAAACGAAATCGTCGGAGTTGCTAGACCAGTCAAGCCGTTCCAAAATTTCCCGCGAGAACGCGCGATAGCCGGTGTGATATTCCGAGAGTTTTGCGCCCAACAAGATGTTCTCGGCCAGGGTCAAAAAACGGTTGGCAATGTATTTCCACATCGGCATTCCTCCCTGGAGTGAATAGCCGCCCAAAATACGGCTGCCCAGCACGCACGGATGCAGGCCGTTGGCAATGATGGAGGCCATCGCCGGAATCAGCTTCGGCGTGTATTGATAATCGGGATGAAGCATGATGACGATGTCGGCGCCCGCCTCCAGCGCCAGCCGGTAGCAGGTTTTTTGATTGGCGCCGTAACCCATGTTGCGTTCATGAACATGGACCCGCACGCCCAGCAGCGACGACGCGACCGCCACGGTGTCGTCACGGCTGCGATCATCCACGAGGATGATTTCATCCACGATGCCCTGCTGGAGGACTTCATCAACGGTTTGGGTGACGGTTTTGGCCGCGTTGTAGGCCGGCATCACCACGACAACTTTTTTTCCAAAATACATGGTCCAAAATTTTGGCTCATCCTGCCCGAATCGTTCCAGGTTCTGAAGCCAAATCTGAAAAGCCGTCACAGCGCGGCAGAAGAGGACCGCCCACGGTGAAACCATGGGTTTCATCATGCACGGATACGACCTGGACAAATACGGCTTGGACAAACTTGAATCCGTCCTGAAGCCAAAAATTGCCAGGCCCGTGGCAAAAACCTGCTTGCTCCGCAGTCGCCCTTGACCTACGTTGTTTGGCTGTGAAAAAACGGGTGCCATCCTATCAAGTTGTTGAAGGCCATTGTGCCGGGCCTTCGGTCTGTCCATTGAGCCATGTCGCCGCCGGCACCACCGTTTGCATCAAGGAACTGGCCGCGTCGCCCGAATTGCGCGACCGCCTGCGCGAACTCGGCCTGGGTGAGGAGCAGCGCATCAAACTCCTGAGCAGCAAAGCCAATGTCATCTGCCAGGTTTGCAATGCCCGCCTCGCCCTGAGTGAAAAACTGGCCCGGGCCATTCTGGTCGAACCTTTGTCCTCATCCGCCGCCTGAAACTTTTATGCCCGACGCTCCCCAGCCGTTGAGTTCGGTTGCCGTGGGCACGACGGCGACGGTGGCCGAAATCAAGCTCCCGCCCGAAAGCCGTCCGCGCCTCATGGAAATGGGGTTGCTGGTCGGCAGCGCCGTTCAACTCGTTCGCTTTGCGCCGCTCGGCGACCCGGTTGAAATCAAAGTCCGCGGCTACAACCTCACGTTGCGGAAACACGAGGCGGAACAAATCCTGGTAAAGGTGACTGGGGACAAGAAAGTGACAAGTGACAGGTGACAGGAATTCACCGCGGTCCCGACAGCCGAACATGGATTCTCCCGAGGCTAGAACCGACCCCGATTCCGGCAGTACCGAAAAGTCGGAGCCGGGTTCTGCACCTCCCCGGCCCCGGCACCCGACGCCTGTCGCTCGTCACCCCTACGTCATCCTGACGGGCAATCCGAATAGCGGCAAGACGACCTTGTTCAATGCGCTCACCGGTCTGCGCGCCAAGGTCGGCAATTACGCCGGCGTCACCGTCGAGCGCAAGGAGGGTAAATTACTCGGCGCTCCCCCGAAAGCGGACATCCGCGTTCTCGATTTGCCCGGGACGTACAGCCTCAGCCCCAATTCGCTGGACGAGCAGATTTCGCGCGATGTGCTGCTCAACCGCCTCCCCGAATTGCCGCCGCCGGATTTGATTGTGGTGGTCGTGGACGCCTCAAACCTTCAGCGGAATCTGTATTACGCCACGCAAGTCGTCGAGTTGGGCCATCCCACGCTCATCGCCCTGAACATGGTGGACGTGGCCGAAGTCAACGGCCATCGCATTGACGCCGGGAAACTCGCGGCGGAACTCAGCGTTCCCGTCCAGCCCGTCGTGGCCAGCACCGGTCAGGGGGTTCCCGATCTCAAGCGTAAAATCATTTCGATGCTCAATTCCGATTGGGAAGGCCGGCCGGTTGCCGACCCAAAAATTTCAGGGACGGCGACACGCCGTCCCGCCCAGGTTGGATTTTGCCAGTTGCCCGGATTGTTTCGGATTGAAGCCACCGGGCTGGCCGGCTTGCTGGCCGGGACTTTTCAGGAACGGCGATTGCAGGCCACCGCGGAGGCGCTGCTGCTGCTCAGCAATGAAAAAGCGCTGGCCTCGAGCAAGGAGCATTATCCGCAAAAAATTCAGGATGCCGTGGCCGCCGCCCGAAAGCGGCTCGAAATGCACGGAATAGACTGGCGCGGGGCCCCCATTGTGTGGCGATACGCGCGCATCGCGGAAATCCACCAGGCCGTCACCTTCGAGATCGCGCCGCCGGGTGAAACCTTCAGCGACAAATTGGACCGCGTGCTCACGCACAAAATCTGGGGCACGCTGATTTTCATTGGCATCATGACGCTGATGTTTCAAAGCATTTTCACTTTTGCCCAGGTGCCGATGGACGCATTGCAGGCGGCAGTGGATTGGCTGGGCGGCGCGGTCGGCAAACTGATTCCACCCGGCGATTTGAACTCATTGCTGGTGAACGGTGTGCTTGCCGGTGTCGGCGCGGTGATTGTTTTTCTGCCGCAAATCCTGCTGCTGTTTTTGTTCATCGGTTTTCTGGAAGACACGGGTTACATGGCGCGCGCGGCGTTTTTGATGGATCGGCTGATGAGCAAGGTCGGGTTGCACGGCAAAAGTTTCATCCCGATGCTGAGTTCGTACGCGTGCGCCATTCCCGGCATCATGGCCACGCGCACGATTGAAACGCCGAAGGACCGGCTGGTGACGATTCTGGTCGCGCCCTTGATGAGTTGTTCGGCGCGATTGCCGGTTTACACCCTGCTGATTGCGGCGTGCATTCCCGACCTAAAAATCCTGGGCTGGTTGAAGCTGCAAGGTCTGACGATGCTGGCGATGTATCTGCTCGGCACGGTGGTGGCGCTGCTGATGGCGTGGCTGTTCAAGAAAACGCTGCTCAAAGGCGAAACGCCGATGCTGATCATGGAACTGCCGTTGTATAAACGGCCGTTGTTGCGTGTTGTGCTGAGGCACATGTGGGACCGTTCCCGGCTTTTCCTGCGGCGCGCGGGCACGGTAATTTTGGGCATCAATATTCTGCTATGGTTTCTGGCCACGTATCCGAAGACGGGAAATGGAGTGATGGAATATCGGAGTGATGGGGAAATGGAAAAGACTGCAACACCCCAACTCTCCAATACTCCAACACTCCGCTCTCCCGCAGAACTCGCGGGCGAAAAACTCCGCCACAGTTTCGCCGGCCGGATGGGGCATTTCATCGAACCGGCCATCGCGCCATTGGGTTTTGATTGGAAGATGGGCATCGGCATCATTACGTCGTTTGCCGCGCGCGAAGTATTCGTCAGCACAATGTCCACGGTCTATAACGTCGGCAGCGCCGACGAATCCGAGTCCGGCAAGGAGGCGCTGGCCCAGACCTTGCGGATGCAAACGCGGCCGGACGGGTCGCCGCTTTACACACCGCTGCTGGCCGTCACGTTGATGGTGTTTTACGTCTTTGCGCTGCAATGCGCGAGCACGGTGGTGGTGGTGCGGCGGGAGACGAATTCCTGGAAGTGGCCGGTGTTCCAGTGGCTTTACATGAGCGCCTTGGCCTGGATTCTGGCATTCATCACCTGGCACGGCGGACATTGGCTGGGCTGGGGCTGAGGCGGGCGCAAACACGGAAGCTGGCTGCCACCTGGACGTTGGGCGTTGAATGTTGAATGTTCGATGTTTTCCTATTTAAACTTTTTTTATACAAATTTCTAACCGGCGGTGTCTATGTAATGAAATCGTGAGCGATTGGCGCGAAAATCTGTACACGAAGAAAGCGGCGGAGTTGATTCTCTATGGCCGCGCGCTGGGTCTTAGCCACGGCGAAGCGGAGGATGTTTTGCAGGAAACCTTCCTCGCGCTTCTGCAAAGGCCGGAGCCGCCCGTCACGCTTGAACATTACTGCGTGCGCAGCTTCAGAAATCGCGCGCGGAATTACCGGCGCTCCTTGTGGCGGCGGTTGACGCGCGAACTGGAGGCGCGCCGGTGGTTTGAGAAAGGCCCGGCGGAAAGTCCGGCGGAGCGCGCCGCGATGCATTGCCTCGCCAAACTGCCGGTGGAACAGCGCGAAGTGATTGTGTTGAAAATCTGGCATCGCTGCACGTTCGACGAAATTGGCGGGATGCTGGACATTTCGCCAAACACCGCCGCCGGCCGATACCGCTACGGTTTGCAAAAGATCAAACTCTGTTTGGAAAGGACAACGTATGAAAGAGACGAACTGGCTGGAGACCCAATTGAATTCATGGGAACCGCGCCGTCCCTCGGCGAGAATTAAACGGCGGCTTTTTCCAACGCCGCACGCCAGACCCGCACCGGTCATGGCCTTCAACTGGCTCGCGCCAGCGACCGTCTGCCTGCTGCTGGCCATGATGGTCTTCAAACAGGAAAACAACATTTCCGCCGCCTCAACCCATCACGATCCCCGGGTCGCCATGATGATGAGAAATCCCGGTTCGATCGCTTACCTGACCGGTCGCTCGCCGCAGATCGAGCACAATATTTTGCTGGCCACTTTGGGATGGACAAACCGCAGTGGTTCCACTTCTACTATTCGTTTTACGCCGTTCACGAAACCAAACGACTGACCTCAACAATGGAAAAGCAAAAACTGAAGAACGCCAGGGGCCAGGCAGTAAAGCCGTCGTCTGCCGCCAGGATGCCTCCACCGGCACCCGTGCGGGTGCCTCCGCTCTTCCGTAAAATAGACTGGCTGGCGCTGATCATCACCTTTGCGGTGATTTGGACCGTTTATTTTCTGACGCTGGCGCCGGAGCAAACTCTGGAGGACTCCGGCGAATTATGCACCGGCTCCTTCTACTCGGGCATTCCCCATCCGCCGGGTTATCCTTTCTGGGCGATCTATTCCTGGCTTTGGACGAAGCTGTTGGTGGTGGGCAACGTGGCGTGGCGCGTGGAAGTGGGTGAAGCGACCGCCGCCGCCCTGGCTTGCGGCCTGGTTGCCTTCCTGGTTTCACGGGGCAGCAGCATGTTCATGGAAGGAATTGAAGAACTGAGGAACATTGCCGGCCAATGGGAAAACATCATCTGTGTGGTTTCAGGGACTGTCGCCGGCCTGCTGCTGGGCCTCGGGAGCGTCATGTGGAGCGAGTCGGTCGCCATCAATCGAATTTCCCCCTTCGGCCTGCCTTGGATGATGATAGTTCTGCTCTGTATTCTGAGGTGGATTTATGCGCCGCACCAGAGGCGCTACCTTTACACCGCCATGTTTTTCTTTGGCATCTGCGCCACCATTCACCAGACCCTGCTGGTCGCGGCAATGGGCATTGAAGTCGCGGTCGCTGCCACCCAACCCCGACTTGGCCGCCATTTCTTCCTTGGCAATGGCATTTTATTCGTGCTGGGGCTGATGGCCAATAACGCACACTTCACCAACATGCTCGACACTGCCCAGATGGTGCTGGTCATCTACTACACGGTTGGAGTCGGCTCGATCGCCGCTTATTTCTGGCTTGCGGTTCTCACCAGGGAAACCTTCAAGGAATTTTGCTGCGATGGACTATTGACGGCATCTGCCCTGTTGTTGGGACTTGCCTTGAGTCAGGGAGCTTTCTTTCTGCTGCTTGCATTGGCGGCCCTCGTGGCGTTCATCAAACTGCAATGGGATTTACGGAAACTGGGATTGGCGTGGCTGGTCGTACTCGCCTGTGGAATTCTCTGGGTCCTCGGCGCATCATTCTATTTTTACGAACCGATTGCAGGCATGACCGATCCGCCGATGCAATGGGGTTATCCGCGCACGGTCGAGGGATTTTTTCACGCGTTAAGCCGCGGCCAGTATGAAAAAGCCAGCCCGTCGGATGTGATTCATGATCCGGGTCGCTTCGCCATGCAGCTCGGCATTCTGGTCAGCGATATCGCCGGCGAGTTCAACTGGGTTTTGGTGTTTGTTGCACTGGTGCCGGTTTTGTTTTTCTTCAAGATGCAGAAACGCGAACGCTCCTGGATCATCGGTCTCGGGGCCATCTACTTTTGCATCGGTGTGCTGTTGATGGTTCTCATGAACACATCGCCCGACCGCCAGTCGGCGGAGTTGAACAAGGTGTTCTTTATCACTTCCCACGGAATCGTCGCCATCATGGCCGGCTATGGCATGGCGCTGATTGCCTCATTTATGGCGACGCATTACGCGGTGTTCCGTCGCTGGGGGTTGCTGGGTGGCGCGATCGCTGCGCTGCTTGGGATGTATTGTCTCTGGGACGCGACGGGGAAGCACTATTTCGGAATCGCCGGCCAGGTCGGCCTCCTGGAGCTTCCGCACTGGATCGGGCAGGCTTTTGCCAAAGACCAGGGCGGCCTGCCCATCTACGGCAATCTCATTTTGGTGACCATACCGTTTGTTTTCATTTTGGCGCTGTTAATCTACCGCAATCGCGGTCCGGTGCTGATCACGCTGGCGCTCTTCGCCACCATGCCGTTGTATTCCGGGCTGTGCCACTGGGCGCACAGCGAACAACGGAACCACTGGTTCGGCTACTGGTTTGGACATGACATGTTCACCCCACCGTTCGTTGCGCCGGATGGCAGGTTCAGCTACGACGCCAAACTGCGCGAACAGGCGATGAAAGGAACCAACGGCGATCTGGTTTATCCGGAGATGACCAAGGACACGATCCTTTTTGGCGGCACCGACCCCGGCCGTTTTTGTCCCACTTACGCGATCTTTTGCGACAGTTTCATTCCGCACGACTGCCTGCCCGCCCAGGACCAGAACTTTGACCGCCGGGACGTTTATCTTATCACGCAAAACGCCCTGGCGGACGGCACCTATCTCGATTACCTCCGCGCGCAGTATTTTCGCAGCCAGCAGATAGACCCGCCGTTCTTTAGCGAACTCGCCCGCACGTTGCTCAAGGACCAGCCATACCAGACAAATCTTTTGGCCCGCATCGTGTCACCGCTGGATTGGATTTTTGAAGCTCGCGGTGCCCGCATAGAAAAACGCTGGCGCGTCTCCACCTCGTGGTTCACCGGCAAGGATTTCACCAACCTGCCCGCCTTGGTGGCCCATTTGCGTCCAGGCGACAAACAAGACCCGCTCTCCAAATGGCTCTTCCAGAACCTCGGCAAGCCGGCTCAAGACTTGATCGCCGGCAAGGGCGACGCAAGCCATCTGCGCACGGCGCTGGCTGCCGGCTTGAACCGGCTGCTTGAAGCCGGGCCGATTTACGACTCCGGCCGGTTCGCCCGGGTGAAGATCCCGGATTACCTCCAACAATTTCTCGCTCAAAATCCACAGGGCGACACCCGCATTCGCCTGAATCGGCTGCTGCTCGAAGCCGCTTATCCGGACGAAATTGTAAAAAGCCTTGGAGGAGTTTATCCCGACCGCGAAATTTACATTCCGAGTCCTGAGGATTCGCAACGATGCTTCCAGGATTATATGGAAGATGTGCAACACCGGATGCAGCTTGGCCAGATGATGCCCGGCGAGGATGTGCATGTTGATCCCGGTGGAAGAATGCAGGTTAGCGGCCAGGTCGCTGTGATGATGATCAACGGTTTGTTGTGCAAAGTCATTTTCGATCACAATCCGAACAACGAATTTTTTATCGAGGAAAGTTTTCCGTTGCCGTGGATGTATCCCTATGAAACGCCCTTCGGCATCATCATGAAAATCAATCGCAACCCCCTGCCGGAACTCCCGGACGGGATCTTTAAGCGGGATCACGCCTTTTGGAGCAAATTTTCCGACCGGCTCATCGGCAACTGGATCACTTACGACACCTCGGTCAAGGAAATCGTGGATTTCATAGAAAAGGTCTATTTGCGCCACAATTATACCGGCTTCAAGGGCGACCTCAAATTTGTCCGCGATGACCAGGCACAAAAGGCGTTTTCCAAGCTCCGCAGTTCCATCACCGGCGTTTACGCCTGGCGTTTGGGTCCGCAATGCCCGGACGAGTATCGCCAAAAAACCGTCGCCGGAATGCAGGCGCTGGTGCGCGAAACCGATTTCGCATTCAAACAAGCGTTCGCCTTTTGCCCCTACAGTCCGGAAGCTGTCTTTCGTTACATCAATTTTTTGCTTCAGTATGGCCGCATAGACGACGCGCTCCTCGTCGCCCAAACCTGTCAAAAACTTGACCCGTACAATGATCAGGTGAAGGGACTCGTGAAAAATTTGGGGGATATCAAAAGCCAGTCCGCGACCCGAGCCCAGGTCGAAACCCAGGTGCAGCACATGGAAAATGAAGCGCGGACGAACTCGGGCAATCTTCAAAACCTCCTGTCCCTCGCCAACATCTACCTTCAAATGCAGCAAACCAACCGGACCATTGAGCTGTTCGACCAGGCGCTGGCCAATCCGCATATATCCTCCAGTGAAGCCGGTTTCATTGCCCAGGAATATGTCAAAATGGGCAACCTGACCAGACTTGAAGGAGTTCTCCAAAAAATTGTCACCCTCGTTCCTGATCAGCCCGAACCCTGGTATGACCTCGCCGCTCTCGAAGCCGTGCTCGGAAAGCCCGACCCGGCCCTGCAAAGCCTCCACAAGTCGCTTGACTTGAGTGCCCAGCGGCTTAAGAGCAATCCCACGGCCCACGATCTGCTGAACGAGGCGCGCAAGGACCCGCACTTCGATCCGCTGCGCAATCTGCCTGAGTTCCAAAAATTGGTCCCGTCCAATTAGCCGGCGCGCTTCATCCTGGTTGCTGGTTTCCGAACAATCGTCTAACCTGACGGCTCGAAATTATTTTTGCCCGAAATGACCGCATGAAGAAAACGGTAATCCCAATGCCGAAAACCGAAACGGCTGAAGCCGCGCCACCCATCGCAGCGGCAGATGCCCCCCCCGCTTCCGCTCCGGAACTCACGCCGGGGCAGCTCGAAGAACTGAAAACTCGCGCCGCCAGGGCGGACGAGCATTGGGACCGCCTCCTGCGCACCGCCGCTGATCTCGAAAATTTCAAAAAACGCGCCGCGCGCGAGCGCATCGAGGCCGCTCAATTTGCCAATGCCGCGCTCCTGCTAAAACTGCTGCCCGTGCTCGACCATTTTGAAATGGCGCAGGCCACCGCGCAAACCGCGGAAGCCCCGCAAAGCGGGACCGCATCCTTGCAGGCCGGCATCGCCATGATTCAGCAGCAGCTCAAAGGCGTTCTCGCCGAGACCGGTCTTGAAGAAATTGACGCCAGCGGCAAACCGTTCGATCCGATGCTGCACGAGGCAGTTTCACAATTGGAAACCGACGACGCGCCCGAAGGACAGGTCGTCCAACAAATTCGCAAAGGTTACAAATTGCGCGACCGCCTGCTGCGGCCGGCGGCGGTCGTTGTCGCCAAAAAACCTTCTGCGCCCCCCGCAGCCTGAGCCATGCCCAAGCGCGATTATTACGAAGTGCTCGGTGTCAGCCGCAACGCCGGCGATGAAGAAATTAAAAAGGCTTATCGCCGGCTGGCCGTCAAATTTCATCCGGACAAAAATTCGGGCGACAAAACCGCCGAGGAAAAATTCAAGGAAATCGGCGAGGCCTACGAGGCGTTGAGTGATCCGCAAAGACGCGCCGCCTACGATCAATACGGCCACGCGGCCTTTGATCCGCGGGCGCGGGCCGGCCGCGGCTTCGGCGGCGCCGGCGGCTTTCATGATCCGTTCGAAATCTTCCGCGAAGTTTTTGGCGGTGGAAGCATCTTCGAAAGTTTCTTCGGCGGCGGCCAGGACCCGTCGCAACCGCAACGCGGCGGCGACTTGCGTTACGATCTGGAAATCACACTGGAAGAGGCCGCGCTCGGCTGCGAGAAGGAAATATCCGTGTCGAAGCTCGACCGTTGCGATGCGTGCAACGGCTCCGGCATGGAGCACGGCTCAAAAATCCGGACGTGCTCAACCTGCGGCGGACGCGGGCAGGTGCTCACGTCGCGCGGCATCTTTAGCATCGCGCAAACGTGCCCGCACTGCAAAGGCGCCGGACGCATTTTGGAAAAACCGTGCAAATCATGCCACGGCGAGGGAAAGCGCGAACTCAGTTCCAAAATCAAACTCCGCATTCCGCCGGGTGTGGACGCGGGTTCGCGCCTGCGTTCCTCCGGCAACGGCGAAGCCGGCTTTCGCGGCGGGCCGTCGGGTGATCTCTACGTCGTGTTGCATGTCAGGGCGCATGAAATTTTCCAGCGCGACGGCGACGACCTGCTTTGTGAAGTGCCGGTCAGTTTTGTCCAGGCGACGCTCGGCGCGGAAATTGAAGTGCCAACGCTCGATGGCCGGGCCACCATCAGGATTCCGGCTGGCACGCAACCGGGCACGACCTTTCGCGTCAAGGGCAAGGGCGTGAAGAACCTGCAGGGCTATGGCCACGGCGATTTGCACGTCCGCGTTCAGGTGGAAGTTCCGACGCGCTTGAACCACGAACAAAAAGCCAAATTGCAGGAATTCGCCGAATTGTGCGGCGAAGATGCCAACCCCATCAGTAAAAGTTTTTTTGAGAAAGCCAGAAAACTGTTCCAATGAATTCTGTAGGAGACGAGGTAACGAGTCTCTGACTGAACTCGCGGAAAAAGAGTGAGACTCCTCACGTCGTCTCCTACAATTCAACAAATGCATCGCTTTTATTTGCCGCCTGGACAGTGTGCGGGTGACGCGCTTCGGCTCGACGGACGCGAGGCGCATCACGCGTTGCATGTTTTGCGCCTGAAGCGCGGCGAACTCATCACCGTTCTGGATGGCATCGGAAATGAATTCCTTTGTGCGGTCGAAAACAGTTCGCGCAATGCCGTCACGCTTTCCGTGTCGCTGAAAACCTTTACGCCGCCTCTTCCCTGCTCCATCACGCTGCTGCAAGCCGTGCCCAAGGGGAAAATTATCGAAAGCATCATCCAAAAGGCCGTTGAACTCGGCGCGCGGAGAATTGTGCCGCTGCTGACTGAACACGTCGTGACCAGGCTCAACGACAAGGACGCCGCCGACAAGCGGGAGAAATGGCAGGTCGTCGCCATCGAAGCCATTAAGCAATGCGGCGCGGCCTGGCTGCCAAAAATTGAAACGCCGATGACAATTGAGCAATATCTCGCGCGCAAAGAAAACTTTGATTTGTCACTCGTCGGTTCGTTGCAAAAAGAACGCCGCCATCCGCACGAATGCTTTCGGGAATTTCAGGCGCAGCACAAACGTTTGCCGCAAAGTGTCGGCGTTTGGATCGGGCCGGAAGGCGATTTCACGCCTGAGGAGCTGGAAGCGATCCAGGCAGCGGGCGCGTTGCCGATTTCGTTGGGACGGCTCGTCCTGCGCGTCGAGACGGCGGCGATTTATTGCCTTTCGATTTTGAATTTCGAATTGAATTCCGTGCTGGAGTCCAAACTTTAGCTTGCCACCACAAGCAAGCTGAAGCTTGAACTCCAACTCTCACGCGTTAAACCAAGACAAGCGCTCCACCAATAGCGCACCTTTTCTTTCAACACGGAGAGGCAGAGAATTTATCCTGAATTCCGCTGTTTAAATTACCGCAAAAATGCACAAAAGGCGCAAAAACATTGACGTCTGCTGCAACGTGTTGTTCTGCCGCCTTTGTCTTCCGGAAATTGTCAACCCTCCCTCAAGACGCAAACTCGGTCGCATAGGAAAATCGGCATGCATCCGCACAAACCACGCTTCTCTACCGGTAAAAGCGGCGCGCAGCCGAATGCGCGCCCTACCTTGATTGCACCAGCACCCGGAAGGCGCGACCGAGATGTTCCGGATGCGTGAGGGTTTGAAACTGGCGCACTTGAGCCGAACTCCATTTGCCAGGCAAATTGTTTTTCGATGCCTTTTCCAAAATCCGCGTCAGGAATTGTGATTGCGTCGAAAACATTTCCGTTCTTAATCCCACGGATTCGCCGGCGGCCTGGATGGCGGAAAAATTGACGTGCGCGGTGAGGTCTTGCTCCCCAACGTTGGCCAGAATGTCATCGCTGGTGTGATGACGGAAGTAGGCGCGCAGCGTCCCGCGCAGCCGGTCCGGTGAAAATAATTCTTCAGCCGTCAGACCATAATCAATAGTCATCAATTTTCCGTGTTCCAAAATTCCAGCAGCTTCGCGCCACCAGTTTTCGGCGGCGGGACAGGTTTCGATGGTGTAACCGTCGGGAAGCACGGCTTCCAATTGCGGATTGCGGATTGCGGATTGCGGATTGGAAATTTTTGTCCAAACGAATTTTTCGCCGTCAACCGCCATGCCCCATTCGAACCAAGTTTTTTTCGCAGCGTCCCAGCCAAACCGGTGGACGGGCATGGCGTCGAGAAGTTCGTTGGAGAAAATGACGCCGCGCAGCGGCGGGTGACAAGTGACAGGTGACGAGTGACACGTTCGCTCCTGAAGCAGCGATTGAAAGCCGGCAAACCAGCGGACACGCGGCGCGAACTCCTGCAAGGTTTCACCCTGCCATTCCTGCCGGCGGGCCGAAGGCTCAATGATCCAGTATTCGATCTGGTCGAACATTTCCGGGCGATTCAATTGAAGCCAGGTCAGAATGTCCCCGGCGAGTTTGCCGTCGTGCGCCCCGGCCTCGACAATCCGCAATCCGCAATCCGCAATCCGCAATGTTTCCAGCCATTCGGCGAATTGAAACGCGAGAAGCTGGCCGAACAATTCACCGACGCCGACGCTGGTGTAAAAATCACCGTGCCGGCCGGGATTGTCTTTTTTTATTTCATAATATCCATGAACAGGACAGTGGAGGGCGAGTTCCATGAAACGCGCAAAGGACAAAACTCCGCGTTGGGCGGCTTCGCGGCGGATGATTTCAGACAACGGGTTCATGGCTTGCGTTTGGCGCGGCGATAGCTAACACTTTTCCAAAGAAAAGGATTTATGGCCAAAATTGATGCGTTTTTCAACCTGATGTTTGAACAAAAGGCGTCAGACCTGCACATGACCTCCGGCAATCCGCCCATGTTGCGCATCAACGGCGAGCTTCAGCGCGTGGATTATCCGCCGCTTGAAAATGACTCGCTCAAGACCATGCTCTACGAAACCGCGCCGGATTACAAAATCAAACAATTTGAAGAGACGGGTGACGTGGATTTTGGCTACGAAATTCCGAACATCTCGCGTTTCCGCGTCAATTTTTACAATCACAGAAACGGAATTGCCGCGGCGTTCCGGCAGATTCCCAGCCGCGTGCTTACGTTTGAAGATTTTGAAAAGCTGGAAGCGCCGCTGCCGCCGGTGCTCAAAAAATTCACCATGATCCACCAGGGCCTGGTCCTGGTCACCGGGCCGACCGGCTCCGGCAAATCCACGACGCTGGCGGCGATGGTGGATTACGCGAACAGAAATCGCAAAGACCACATCATCACCCTCGAAGACCCGATTGAATTCGTCCATGAAAGCAAAGGCTGCCTGGTGAACCATCGGGAAGTCGGAGTCCACACCAAATCATTTTCCGCGGGACTTCGCGGCGCGTTGCGCGAAGACCCGGATCTCATCCTCGTCGGTGAAATGCGCGACCTTGAGACCATCGAGCTGGCCATCACGGCTGCCGCCACCGGCCACCTGGTCTTCGGCACCTTGCACACGCAAAGCGCCTCCAAAACGGTTGACCGCATCATTGACGTCTTTCCGGCGGACCAGCAAAACAAAATCCGCCAGACACTTTCCGAAGCGTTGAAAGGCATTGTGGCGCAAACCTTGTTCAAGCGCACGGACAAGAAAGGGCGCATCGCGGCGTTTGAAATTTTGGTCTTCAACACCGCCGTCGCCAATCTCGTGCGTGAGGGCAAAACGCACCAGCTTCCCGGCATGATTCAGGTCGGCAAGAAAATCGGCAATCAACCGATGGATGATCATATCATGGAGCACGTGCGCATGAAACGCATTTCGCCGGAGGACGCTTACGAAAAGTCGTTGGACCGGAAAAAATTCCGCGCCTTCCTCACCCATCCACCGGAAGACGACGACGCCTCTTGATTTATGCGGCGCCCTGAATTGGATCAAGTTCTGACGACGATGCTGGCTTCACAGCCTGAGATTTCCGATCTTTTGTTCACGGTGGATCGCCCGCCGCAAGTCGAGGCTTACGGTGAACTCAAACCGGTGACTCTTGACCCGCCCGTCGAAAAGCTTACTCCGTTTCAAACCGAAACCATCGCGCTGAACATCATTGGCGACAATCTTTGGCAGATTGAAGACCTGTTGCGCCACGGGTCGTGCGACGCTTCTTACGCGCTTTCAGACCAGGCCCGCTTCCGTGTCAACATATTCGCGCAACGCGGAAATTTTTCCATCGTCTGCCGCCAGCTTAATGCGACCATCCCAACTTTGGATCAATTGAAGTTTCCGGAGATTTTCAAGGAAATCCCAAAGGAAAGAACCGGCTTGGTGCTGGTCACCGGCGCCACCGGTTCCGGCAAATCCACCACGCTGGCCGCCATTCTAAACGAAATCAACGAATCCAAACCCGTCCACATCGTCACTTTGGAAGACCCGGTTGAATATGTCCATACGCACAACCAGGCGACGTTCAACCAGCGTGAATTGGGCATTGATTTTGATTCTTACGTCAACGGTTTGCGCGCCGCGCTGCGCCAGGCGCCGAAGGTCATTCTCGTCGGCGAAATGCGCGATCAGGAAACGGTGAAGATCGCCTTGAGCGCGGCGGAAACCGGCCACCTGGTCCTCAGCACCCTGCACACGATCAATGCGGGCGAAACGGTCAACCGCATTATTGGCATGTTTGAGCCGGATGAGCAGGAACAAATCCGCGTGCGCCTGGCCGACTCGTTGCGCTGGGTGGTCAGCCAGCGGCTGGTGCCCAAAGTCGGCGGCGCGGCGCGATTTGCGCTGCTCGAAATCATGGGCTCGAATCTCCGCACCCAGGAGGCCATCCGGCTGGGTGAAAGTGAAGGCAAAACCTTTTATGAAATTATTGAGGCCAGTTATCCCTTCGGCTGGCGGACGTTCGACCATGCCTGCATGGAAGCTTTCGAACAAGGCATCATCACGGAGGAAATCGCCCTGCTCTACTGCACCAAACGCAACGTCATTTCCCGCGCGGTTGACAACATCAAAAAAGGTCGCGGTGAAATGACCGTGACCGGCGGCTCGTTACGCATGAAAACGCTCGCGGACGCCGCGCCATCCGTCCTCAAAATCAAATAACCATGAACGGCTCATTCGATTTCGTCAGCACCGAGGACAAACCGGCCTTGATCGCCTTTTCCACGCCCGAATGGCTGGAGGCCGCCAAAGCCGCCTTGGGGGAACTCGGATACAAGGTCCACACCGCCGCCACCCACAGCGATTTTCTCGTGCGCTTCGGCCAGGCACATTATCAAGTGGTCATCGTCGAGGAACTTTTCGGCGCGAACACCATTGACGAAAATCTCACGCTCAAGGCGCTGCAAACCATGCCCGTCAACCAGCGCCGTCATGCCACGATCATTATGCTCGGCGATTCGTTCCAAACCTTCACGCCCATGGAAGCCTTCCGGCACAGCGTCCATGCCGTCATCAACAGTTCGGAAATGTTTTTGCTCAAGCAACTGGTCGAAAAGGCCGTGGCCGACAACGACCTGTTCCTGCACAGCTTTCGCGAAGGCCAAAAACGCGTCTTTACCAGCGGCAATCGCTTGTAATGACCGCGAGGGCATGAAAAAAGCCTCAATGTTAGATTCCCCGAAAAAGGTAAGACATGGGAACGCGCAAAGCTTTGGAAATTTTCCATAGAGCTTCAACCGACACAGCTTTAGACCCGCTTTCAACCTGGCTGATATAGACTGGATGAAGATCCGCTTTCTCGGCCAGTTTTTCTTGCGTCAAACCGGCCTTTTTACGGAAGGAACGAATGTTTCCTCCGAGATTTCTTCGAACTTTGCCGATTTCAGACACAAGGCAGACAAACAAGAAGTGCGGACAATAACCATAGTCTGACGGGTTAACTTTTCTGAAGTTTTCCTTGCCTTACACGAGATGAAGATTTAGAATGGTTCCTAAATTCGGGAGAAACCGGGTTAAAATCTCATGAAAAAGACGCAGGCGGTTTCGGCGGGGATTGCGTTTGTTCTTGCAATTACTTTCATTTTACACGCCCAAACAACGACCATATCCATTCAATCTTTGCATTCGGCTTCAATCGGCGACATGGCAGTGCTGCTACAGGCAGTGGAAGCGACGACGCCCGTGGCGGCGGGGTCGGTGCCACGATACGGGAATTTTTATTCGGCAGCCCATATTCTTGACGGATGGCCGCCGCTCCCGGGCTCGATGGGTTTGGACGCATGGGATTTGGGTAACGGCTGTTTTCTCCTGGATGATCTCAACGTCAGTGACACTTCCGGTGGCCTTGGAATGCGAGCCATGTCCATGAGCTTGGAGAGTGCAAGCACACTGGAATCGGGTTATGAGGAGCCAGCGTATGACACCAACGGTTTATTTTTGGAGATTGTGAGTGTCAGCAACGGCGCAGCTTGGTTCAACCTGCATGGGGCCACGGATTCCGTCTATGAAGTGTGGAGCAAGACAGACCTGCTGGCTCCAAGTTGGAACATCGAGCAGGAAGTCTGGCCGGACACAAATCAAACGGTGACATCGTTTACGGTTCCGGTGCTGGATCGGACGAACTTGTTCATCTGGGCGCGGGACTGGACTGGCATAACATCCAACGGCAATGAAACGCCGGACTGGTGGTTTTGGAAATACTTCGGCATGGTGGATTTGTCGGACACAAATTTGGACAGCATAGGCCAGCAGTTGATGATTGATTACCAATATGGCGTTGATCCCAATATCATCTTTTTTTCGCTGCAATTTTCCAACGAAGTGCATGCTAGTATCGTCAATGGAAACGCAGCCATTTTGGGCGGCACACCGTTTTACGAAGCGGTGCTGGTCAATGACACCAACAATGCCGATGCCATCTGGCAGCCTTACACCGGCAGCAACATCGTCGTTTCCTTAAATTCCGGGGAAGGTGTTTACACGGTGCGCGTTGGCCTGCGTGGATTGCCGGACGATACGCAGCCAACCTGGCAGCAAACGGAATTGACATATTCCGCCCCGGTTGCCCTGACCATGGCCATTACTGAACCGGCTTCCACAACCGTTTCCACGCCGTTGATTCAACTGCAAGGCCTGGTGAACGAGACATTGAGCGCGCTGACTTATGATGTGAGCAACGCCGTGGGCGTCATTACCAATCAGCCGGGCTATTGGCAGGCGGAATTTTATGACACAAATTTTTCGCGATTCACGACGAATTCGTTTCAATGCTATGACATCCCATTGACCAATGGCTTGAACACCGTAACGCTTCACGCCGCCGATTTGGCGGGAAACACGGCCACGACCAACTTCAGTGTCACGCTGGACTATTCAACCGATACAACGCCGCCGGTGTTGAATCTCATTTGGCCGCAGGATGGAACGGCCATCGGCGGCGGCAATTTTAGCGTGCAGGCGCAAGTGGACGATGCGACGGCAACGATCATGGCTTCGATGGATGGCGGCACGAACATCGTTCAAGGATTGGTGGAACGGAGCGGCACAGTTTGGTTCAACAATTTGCCGCTGGCTGACGGCACAAATACTTTAAGCATCACCGCCACTGATGCGGCGGGGAATGTTTCCACGACGAACATCACCTTGATCAAGGCCGTGGTGAGCGTGACAATGGATCCGCTTCCTGACGATCAGTTGAATCAAAACATTGTCAGCGTGACTGGAACAATCAGCGATCCAAGTTATACGCTGACGGTCAATGGCACTAACGCTTATTATATTGACGATGCAGGCGACTGGGAGGCGGACAACGTGCCGGCCAGTCCAACGGGCACGGCGGTGTTTGACGTGGAAATTTATTTGGGAGACCCCTAATGGATCGGCTCGCAATGGTTCAATCAAATTCAGCCGGCCGTCATCAGCTTAATGAGTTATACGAGCCACTACCTTGATGAAGGCAATGGAAATTCATGTCCCAATGGGTCGTTTCTCATGACTCATGAGGTGGTGAACTGGCGCTATCAGTCGGGGGGTGCGGATTCTTGGAGCGGGGAAGGCAATAGCGATTGCGTGCCGATTAGTTCCAGTGGTACGACCAGCCTTGCCGGCGGATACAATGGCTATTCGCCAACCTGGGAGATTAAAACATTTAGTGGGTCATCCTATGAGGTGCCTTTTTGGGTCTATATGATCTATATAGACACATGGGCCTATATCCCTTATTGGAGTACAGAAAGTTGGAACGGTGATGCTCATGCCTGCGTCATGATCGTGCCTTCCGGTCAGGCTGCGATTGGAACGACGGCATTATATTTGGTGCAGGCGCAGGTCATGGACGAGGACAGCGGTTTGCAGATATCGGGGAATGAGTTGCAAATCCGGGGAACGATGCTGACGGATGTGACCAATGACGACGGCTCGGTGTGGAGCTATGCTTTGGTGTCCGGCCCATCGGGCGCACCCGTGGAGACAACGCCCAAAGCATCAGTGCCGAACATCTCCTACAACGGGATGCAGGTACAGGTGGTGCATCTCTCCATCATTGACTCGAATAGCGGAGTGGATTTGACACTCCAGACGAACACGGTGATTGTGGGGCAGCAAATGAATTGGTATTGCCAGTTATGTCTGACAAATTACGGGCTGACGAACCCACCCTTGAGCAATTTCCAGTGGACGGTGCCGGGCTACGTTATCTCGAATTATGTGGTAGCGGCGGATGCCAGCAGCGCGGTGGTGGTCACCAACTTCCCGCTGAATAATTCCAACGTGGTTTTTTATTGGGTGGATGGGGCGAGCAATCGCACAGTGCAATGCTCGGCGATGGTGAACGGAGCAACGGTCACAGGACAGGGCGCGTTTAATGTGTTAAGGCCGACGGCAACGATTACTGCTACGACCAGTTCCGTCGGAATTTATGACATATTTAACCCTCCTTGGCTCCAGTTTTTCGATGAAAGCAGTTTCCAAGAAGGGATTACATTTTCAGGCACAATGACAATTCCGTTTGGTTTTTCCGGAACAAATGAATGGGTGCAAATTGTTTTAAATCCTTATCGTGCGCGACATAATACAAACGGCGTTTGGTGGGTTCTTGCAGATAATGGTTCGGGGCCGTATTTGGACACAAGTTATCCATACACAAATGTCACGGCCAATGTTGCCATTGATAGTCCTGGAACGCCTTTGTTGAACGGCTACAATGAAGTGACGGTAACAAACAGGTTCAAAATGTGGCTTATGTTCAAACCGACCGGTGGACTGTGGGTACCGTTAAAAACGGTAACTTGGAATTGGAGTGGCACTGCATTATTATCTGGCACAAATTGGGTATTAGCCAATAGAAGCTGGTCAACCAATCCTCCGGATGCAGATGCTGGAACAATTTTCCCACAGTGGAACAACAATGTCAGAAATTTAACATATCAAGCACAACCATGAAAAAAATTCTCTCTCTTATTCTAATGTTGAGTGCAACAACGGGCTTACGCGCCCTTGCTGATGGCACTAACGAGACTGCATCGTCCTGCGACGCTGAGATTTCCATCAAACTCAAAGAACCAGCGAAAGAAATTAAAACGAATGAACCTGTAATCCTGACAGTTCAAATTAAAAATACATCAACGAACGAAATGCTTATGTTTCGTATAGAAAATATGCCGACCGATTTTACTTGGGCTGTAACTTCGCCATCCGGCAAAGATTTGTCACCGAAACCGGATTTGCTTCATGAGGCGATTTCAGGCTGGTTTCCTAAGTTAAAGCCGCTGGAATCGAGAGAAATTGATTTTGATTTAAGTTCTGTTTGCAGCTTTAACGAGGTCGGCATTTACAAAGTTGTCGCCAAAAAACAAGTAGTATCGTTATCCCTCCCCAAAAAGGGGTGTGAAATTGTTTCAAAACCGTTGGATATTGTGATTTCGAAGTAAGTTATCGGCTGCAACCATGTCTGGCCCTGCCCCGATTTGACAAATCATAAAGTCATAAGGGGGTCCTAAGTATTGACACAAAACTCAACGCAACAACTCCCCTACGCGGTCTTCATCTTGGAGTGGAGCTTGGGAAGACGAACGCGACTGCATCCGGCTCTGTAAATTTTGGGATTGGCATATTGCAAATTTCCTGTCAATCAATTCGTTGTTGCCATGATTAGCTGGATTGCCGGAGGATGCACATAAAAAAGCTTGAATTCATTTCGACATGACTCGCCTCGACCAGGCTCTGGTTGAACGCGGCCTTTGTGAAAGCCGCGAACGCGCCAAATGCGCCATTCTCGCCGGACAGGTCCGCATCAACGCCCAGTCCGCCCACAAACCCAGCGACTCCGTCAAACCCGATGATTTACTCACACTCGACGCGGGTGAAAAATACGTCAGCCGCGGCGGCCACAAACTGGAACACGCCCTGCGCCATTTTCAACTGGATGTCGCCGGACTGACGGCGCTCGACCTGGGCGCGTCCACCGGCGGATTCACCGATTGTTTGTTGCAACACGGTGCGGCCAAGGTTTTTGCCGTGGACGTCGGCCGGGGGCAATTCGCCTGGAAGCTCCGGCACGACCCCCGCGTCGTCGTCATGGAGAAAACCAACGCACGCCATCTGACACCGGAACATTTCGGGGGGACACAACTTGACACTGCCGCCATTTTATCTCCCTCTCCTCTCCCAAAGGAGGAGAGGGGCGGGGTGAGGAGGCCGATTATCCCAGCTCAAATCCCCTCGCCCCAGCCCTCTCCCCGCTCGGGCGGGGAGAGGGAGTCGGCGACAGTGCCAAGTGGCGCCCAATTCCGCGGCGTTGACCTGGTCACCATTGACTGCTCATTTATTTCCTTGCGAAAAATCCTGCCCGCCGCCATTGCATTATTGCGGCCCGATGGCAGAATTGTCGCGCTCATCAAACCGCAGTTTGAAGCCGGCAAAGCCGAAGCCGACAAGGGCCGGGGCGTCATCAGCGACCCGGCGGTGCATGAGCGCGTGCTCAATGAACTGCGGGAATTCGTCCGCGCGCAACCCGGGTTGCGCTGGCAGGGCGTGGTGGAATCACCGTTGCCCGGACCGGCGGGCAACAAGGAATTTTTGGCGCTGATTGAAAAAACAAGCTGACAAAATCAAACGCGTCGGACTCATCGGCAATTCCGACAAGGCCGCCTGTGCCGACAGCGTTCGCAAAGCCGCGCGACTCATCCAGCGTGCCGGACGCAAGGTGTTGTGCGACGCCGGGACCGCCCGGCTGGCCGGATTGAAAAATTCCGCGTGCGGCGACGCCGCCGCGCTGGCGCGCGAGGTGGACTTGCTGCTGGTGTTTGGCGGCGACGGCACAATGCTGCACGTCGCCCGCGAAATCGCCGGCTCGGCCACGCCCATGCTCGGCGTCAACATCGGCGGCCTTGGCTTTCTAACCGCCGTGCCGTCGGATGAAATGACCCGCGCTCTGGCGCGCGTCTGGCGCGGTGAATTCAAATACGAATCCCGCGTTTTGATCGAAGTCGGCGGCCGCTGCCAAGGACGGCGGATTCATGAAACCGCGCTCAATGACATTGTGGTCAGCCGCGGCGGGATTTCACGACTCATCAAACTCGACGTAAGTGTGGATGGCGAACTGGTCGCGCGCTACCACGGCGACGGATTAATCATCAGTTCGCCCACGGGTTCAACGGCGTATTCGCTGGCGGCGGGCGGCGCCATTGTTTTGCCCACTGCCGAAGTGTTTGCGCTCACGCCGATTTGTCCGCACACGCTGTCAAATCGTCCGCTCATTTTGCCGCTGACCTCAACCATTCGCGTCAAGGCCATCAGTTCGCCGCCGGCGACGTTTTTAAGCGCGGATGGACAGTTTGTCGCCGAGCTTGGCGCCGGCGACGAGGTGACGATTCGCCGCAGCCGGGGCACGGTCCGGCTGATGCATCTGGCGGACAGTTCGTTTTTGGAGGCGTTGCGCCGCAAGCTGCACTGGCGCGGAGCGTATCTTTGAAATGAAGAAGGTTGAAGGCAGAATGAAGAAGAAATCAAAAGTTTCTCCTGACAAATTTCTTCATTTCTGCATTCTGCATTCTTAATTCTGCATTTTTTACAATCATGGTCCGACTTAAAGACATAGCCCGGCATGCGGGCGTCTCGGTGATGACGGTCTCCAAGGCGTTGCGCGACGAGCCGGATGTGTCGGCAGCCACAAAAGCGCGCATCAAGTCGCTGGCGCAACAAATGGGTTACGTTCCCGACTCATCCGCACAGGGGCTGCGCAACCGGACGACCAAATTATTCGGCCTCGTCATTCCGTCGAGCACGAATCCGATTTTTGCGCGCGTCATTTTCGCCATCGAGGAACGCGCGCACGAACTGGGCTACGACATTTTGCTCACGCATACGCACAATCTGCCGGCCCGCGAAGAGGTTTGCATCCGGCGGCTGTTGTCGCGGCGCGTGGACGGGCTGTTCATTTCGCCGGTGTATCGCTTTGAGGCCGAGGCGCGAATTTATCAGGAGGTGCTGGCCCGCCAAATCCCGACGGTTTTAATCGGTCCGCCCGCGCCATTTTGCAAATCGTTCGTCAGCGTGGAAATTGACGAGCAGGTTGCCAGCTACACCGCGACGCAACATTTGCTGAAGCTCGGCCACAAACGCATCGCCTATCTCACCGGCTCACCCACGGCGCCGTGGGTGCACGAGCGGTTTGAAGGCTACCGCCGCGCCTTGCGCGAGGCCGGATTGGACGTGGACGACAAGCTGGTTTTTCAGGCCGGCAGCACCATTGAAGAAGGCACCAAAGCCGCGCTGCAAATGCTGAATGAATCGTGTGGTGCAACCGCCGTTCAAACCGTCAATGACCTCGTCGCCATTGGCTGCGCGGACGCGTTGTTCGCGAAAGGTTTGCAGATTCCGGAGGACATTTCGCTCGTGGGTTTCGGCAACATCCTGACGGCGGAATATTTTCGCGTGCCGCTGACGACCATCCGCCAGCCAAAGTACCGGCTCGGCATGGCCGCCGTGGACGCGATGGTGAATTTGCTGAAGGGCCAGCGGGTTGAAACGAAACGCCTGCCCGCCGAACTCATCGAGCGCAAGAGCACTGCGCCGCCGAAAACCGGAGCGAATGCAAAACCGGCGTAGCGGCTTTCGGCAGAAAGCCGGATAATTTTCTAGAAGAATGCGGCGCTCTGCCGAGACGCCGCTACGGCGCATCGGGCGTTTGGCGGCGGTTCAAACCGCTCCCAGCCGGAACGCCGCGAGCGAAGTGTAGCGCGCCCCGACCGGGGACAATTCGCTTCGGATTATTTCAATTTCATGCGCCGTCCATTCGCCGAACAGCCGCTTTTCGAACGACTGCGCCCGAATGGCCAGGTCCCGGGTATCGGCTGGTCTCGGATTTTTCAGACGGCCCAATGTGGCATGGCCCGTGAAATTCTTTTCGCCCGGTTCGGAACTGAACTGGCCGACAGCGGTTTCAATCTGCTTCTGCAAATCCACCAGCCGCCCTTCCCGGTCATTGATACCCACCCAGATGACCCGGGGCGAGCGGAGATTCGGGAAAAAGCCGACGCCCCCGGCGCGCAAGGACAAGGACCGGACATTCCGGCATACGGCACTGACCGATTGCTTCAAGTCTTCGACGTCATCCGCCGGAACGTCGCCCAGGAACCGGAGCGTGAGATGAAATTGATCCGACCGGGCCCAGCGGGCCAAGTCGCGCGGCACGAGTGGCTGCAATTCCCGTTGAACGCGGATGATCTCATCCCGGACCGGCTCCGGGATGGGAATCGCCACAAACAGCCGCAGCGGGGCGGTTGGATTTTCGTTCGTCATCGGTCCTATTTAACACTTGAAACTTGAAACTTGAAACTTGAAACATTCCGGAATGTCATTGCCGGCTGAAGAAAATTCCCATTCTTTTGTCGCAAAACCGCCCCGGACGTCACTATAGAATGACGGTATGAGTTCGCTGGGACTGGGCATTGCATGGATCTGACCGACAAAGAATACGTCGAGCGTTGCCGCGATGGGCATCAGGATGACTTCCGCCTGCTGGTGGATCGCTATCAGAAGCCGCTGTTCTCCTTTCTGGCGGGCCGGCTTCGGGATGGCCGGCAGGTGGAAGAGGCGGCACAGGAATCGTTTGTCAGGGCCTTCCTGTCCTTGAAAAAGCTTCGGAAGCCGGAGTCGTTTTATTCCTGGCTTCTGGGCATCGCCGGACGGGTCGCCAAGGAACAACTGCGTTCCCTGAAACATCGCCAGCAGGATTGTGAAGTGACGGAATCCATCATGGCCAACGCCGCCGACAGCCGGGACGATTATCCGTTGGAAGAAGCCATTGCTGTCCTGCCCGAAACCTATCGTCAGGTGATACTGCTGCGGTATTACGAGGGGCTCTCCTGTCAGGAGATCGCCACACGCCTCGATCTGCCGCTGGGCACGGTCACCAAAACGCTTTCGCGCGCCTACGCCCTGCTCCGTCAGGAGCTGGCTGACCGCGAAAGCGCGGAACCAACAGTCAACCAAACGGAACTGCTATGAACTGCGTTGAATGCCGGGAAAACCTGGTCGCCTGCGTGGAAGGGTTGCTCGACCGCGAGGAATCGCTCCAGTGCCAGGCACACCTTGAAACCTGCGCGGTCTGCCGGGCCGAGCACACGGCCATCACCCGTCTGCAACGGCAACTGATGGCCCGCGGTCCAGCGACCGCCAAGGTGTCCATTATTGGACCGGTGATGCGCCGAGTTCATGCAATTCAAACCGAACGCGAAAGAAATTCAATTATGACAAAATTATTCACACGATGGGGATTCGGGCTGAGCGCTGCCGCCGGTGCGGCCGCCATTATTCTGATCGCCTTCCTGGTCTTTCCCAAGGCACAAGCCACCGCCGCCGAAGTCATGACCAAAGGTGCGCAAGCCGTGGCCAAACTCACCAGCATCCACCTGCGCGGTCAGCTGCGCACTGACCCCCAAGACAACTTCGGCGGCATCAATCCCGACTGTCCGTTTTGTACCATTGAACTGTGGAAGCAGTTCGAGCCGGAACTGAAATGGCGCGTCGAGAAGCCCGGACGAGTCGCCGTCATGGACGGCCTGTCCACAGTGCTTTATATCAAGACCGCCAATTTCGGAGCCAGGTTTCCACACCCCTCGTCCAGCGCCTTTGACACCGATTGGTTGCAAAGGATCGCCAATCTCAGCAACACCATCAGCAATGAGCTGAACAAAGCGCAGGCCAACGGCTGGAAGCTGGACACCACTGAAGAAACCGCCGCAAACGGCAGGGTGAAGTCCGTTGTCACGATCCACGCCAAATCCGGCATTCCGGAAAATGACTACGGCAAGAACAGTTTCTTCGACAACGCCGACACCCGCCGGGTCTATCGCTTTGATGCCCAGACCAAACTGCTGGAGGCCGTACAGGTCTATCTGGTTCGCCCGTCCGGCGAGGTGCTAATCTTTGAGCTCAACCAGATTGACTACAACCAGCCGATTGAACCCGGTGTTTGGCATCTCGAATTGCCGGCGGATGTGAGTTGGAGCCAGGAACCGCAAAAGCTGCCCGACAACGAAAAATACGCCTCCATGACCGCAGAGCAGGCCGCTCGCGCTTTTCTGGAAGCTTGTGCCCGTAGGGATTGGAATGAGGCCGGGAAATTCATGTCACCCATCACCGAGGGTGTTAAACAGACTTACGGCGGTCTGGAAATCGTCAGCTTGGGCGAGTCCTTCACTTCCAAGGCTTACGGTGGCCGGTTTGTGCCTTACGAAATCAAACTTCAACCGCAGGTGTTCAATGTGCGGGTGTCCAACGCCAATCCGGCGAAACGGTGCGTGGTTACAGGAATGTATGACAGCAAACTGCGGCTGCAGCAGGATTTTAAATGGTCCACCGAGCCGGAAGTTCTGACCAACAACGATGCCTATGCCCGACTATCGCCCACGGAAGCGGTGCAAGCCTACTTCGACGCCCAGTCAAAATTGGACTGGGTCGAAATGCGCAAGTTCACCTCGGAATCCGACGTCAAGGAAACCAAAGGTCAAGTTGAGATGGCGGAGAAACAAGGCATGGACATCCATAAACTGATGCCAGTCATGGAGGCGGGCGAAGCCTCCTGGTCGCCGGAACAATCAGCCTGGTTTGTGAAGTGCCGCATGTTACAGACCAAAAAGTGGAACCTGGGCATCAGGAAGGATAATCCGGCGGGCCGCTGGCAGGTGGGTGGCGGACTCTGATCCGCTGGTTTGACCGCGTGTCCAAGCGAGGTGCGGGCGGAACTCCAAGGGTTCCGCCCGTTTGGCCTGCCCCGGCAGCAGCCAGTGCTCCCAGGAAGGGACAAGCTGAAGCTTGAACTCCAACGCGGGGCGCGCCCCGTTTTTGATTCGACACTCAACCCTCAACTCTCAACACTCAATGTCATGAAATGGCCTGCCGATTACCACCTGCACACGCCGCTGTGCCGGCACGCGACCGGCGAACCGGGCGAATATGCCAGACGCGCGCTGGCCGTCGGCCTCACGGAAATCGGCTTCTCCGACCATTCGCCGATGCCGCGTGACGATTTCGACGACTGGCGGATGCGTGCCGGTCAGCTCGACGAATACGTCGCCAAAGTCCGCCAGGTACAAAAAGATTTTCCGAATCTGACCATCCGCCTCGCGCTGGAAGTGGATTATCTGCCTGGTGGCGGGGATTGGATTCGCGGACTCGCCGCACGGCATCCGTGGGATTATTTCATCGGCTCGGTGCATTACGTCTCCGACGACTGGGCCATAGACAATCCGCAGAAAATTTCCGAGTGGAAAAACCGCGACGCCTTCGAGGTCTGGTCGGCTTACTTCGAGCGGCTGACCAAGGCGACGGAGACCGGGTGCTTTGAAATCATCGGCCATGCCGACCTGCCGAAAAAATTCGGCCACCGACCGGAGCGCGACCCGGCCTGCGCCGGAGGCTTCACCGAGGCGAGTTGCACGCCGCTCTACGAAAAATTTCTCAACGCGGCCAAAAAGCATCATTGCGCCATCGAACTCAACACCGCCGGGTTGCGGAAGGATTGCCGGGAAATTTATCCCAGCCGCCAAATTCTTGAGCTTGCGTTTCAAAAAGGCGTGCCGATCACGTTTGGCTCGGACGCCCACGCGCCGGAGGAAGTGGGGATGAATTTTGCCGAAGCCATCCAGCTCGCACGCTCTGTCGGCTACCAGGAAAGTTGCCAATTTGTCAAACGGCGCCGTCAATTGGTGAAATTTTAATCCGGGGTTTCTTTCGAATCATGTTCACGACCAAACTGACAAAAAACCAGCTCACCGCCCTCATCTGCCTCGCGCTGGCCCTGGTCACCACCGCGCTCTACTGGCCGATTTCTCATCACGATTTTGTCAACTTCGATGACGACGATTACATTACCAACAATTCCCACGTCCAGGCCGGGCTGACCTGGGCCGGGGTGATCTGGGCTTTCCAAACCGGAGCCGCCTCCAACTGGCATCCGTTGACCTGGCTTTCGCACATGCTGGATTGCCAGTTGTATGGTTTGTATCCCGGCGGCCATCACTCGACCAATCTGATTTTTCACGTCGCCAATACTTTGCTGTTGTTCCTCTGGTTGAGGCAGCTCACTGGAGCCGTGTGGCGCAGCGCATTTGTGGCGGCCTTGTTCGCCTGGCATCCCTTGCACGTCGAATCGGTGGCGTGGGCGGCCGAGCGCAAGGATGTGTTGAGCGCGTTTTTCTGGGTGCTCGCGCTTATCGCGTACACGCACTATGCGCGAGAGTCCAAAGTTCAAGGTCCAAAGTCCAAAGTCTTTTATGGTTTGAGTCTGCTGGCATTTGCCGGCGGATTGATGTCCAAGCCGATGGTGGTGACGTTGCCTTTCGTTTTGCTGCTGCTCGATTTCTGGCCGTTGGCGAGGTTCTCAAGTTTCAAGTTTCAAGTTTCAAGTTCTGAAAAACCCCCAGCTCCGATAAATCGCGAGCCGGCCGAATCCGCCGCCCGGCTGATTTGTGAAAAACTGCCTTTCTTCGCGTTCACGCTGGCGGCAAGCGTTGTGACCTATTCTGTGCAAACTTCGGGCCGGGCGCTCTGGTCGCCAGGTGAATTGACTTTTTCGGCCCGGGTGGCAAACGCTTTGTGGGCCTACGAGCGTTACATTTCCAAAACATTCTGGCCGGTGGATCTCTCAATTTTTTATCCGCATCCGTATCATTGGCCGGCCGGTTTGGCAATTGGCGCGGCATTATTGCTGGCCCTGTGGTCGGGATTGGCCCTTTGGCGCGCACGCCAAAATCCGTATTTGTTCGTCGGCTGGTTCTGGTTTTTGGGAACGCTCATCCCCACCATCGGCCTGGTGCAGGTCGGGTCGCAATCCATGGCCGACCGCTACATGTATCTTCCCAGCGTCGGCCTGTTCATTCTGGTGGTGTGGGGCGTTGACGATTTTTTGAGCTGGCGTCCCCACTGGCGGCGCGCCACGGCGTTTGCCGGGGGCGTGGCACTGGCGGGCTGTTTGGTTGGCACTGAAATTCAACTGAGTCAATGGCAGAACAGCATCAAACTCTTCCGGCATGCCATTGAAGTGACAACCGATAATTTCGTCGCCTACACCTGCCTGGGCGAAACCCTCAGTGACTTGGGCCTGAAAAAGGAGGCCATGGAACTTTGCGCTGAAGCGGTGAAAATTTCGCCGAACAGCCCGGTGGCACAATATAATTTCGGCATGGCTTTGTTGCAGAACAACAAACTGGACGAAGCGCTGGCACATCTTGACGCCGCCGGGCGGCTGGCTCCTCACAATTCCGAGATTCAATACAACCTTGGCCTGTTTTTGCTGCTGCACAACAAACCGGATGAGGCCGCGGGTCATTTCGCCGCCGCTCTCGTTGAAAAGCCGGGCTTCGCGGAGGCGCATTACCGTCTGGCGCAGGCTTTGTCCCAACAACACAAATCCAAGGAAGTCATTTTTCAGTACCGCGAGGCGTTGCGGCTCAAGCCGGACTTTGCCGACGCGCTCAACGAACTTGCGTGGATTCTTGCCACCGCTCCTGATCCCGGACTCCGCTCCGGCACGGAAGCCGTTCAACTGGCCAAACGCGCCTGTGAACTGACCCAAAATCGGCAGGCGGCTTATCTCACCACGCTCTCCGCCGCCCATGCGGAAACCGGCCGGTTCTCAGACGCCATTGCCACCGCACAAAAAGCCGGCGAAGTTGCCCAAACCGCCGGTCAAAAGAAAATCGCCGCCCAAGACGGGGAATTGCTGAAACTGTATCGGGCGGGATATCCTTTTCGGGAAACATATTGACTTTTAAAAGACTGCTGCCCTCTTAATCATGTCCACGGCCAGACCAACAAGGAACCAGCTTTTCGCGGTTATCTGTCTCGTGCTTGCTCTTGTGACCGTGGTTGTGTATTGGCCGATTACCCACCACAGCTTCACCAATTTCGATGACGACGGGTATATTACCGGAAATTCTCATGTTAAATCAGGACTGACCTGGTCGGGACTGGTTTGGGCGTTTGAAAACACGGAAACCACCAATTGGCATCCACTGACGTGGCTTTCCCACATGGTGGACTGCCAGCTGTATGGCTTGAATCCCGGCGGCCATCATTTGACGAACCTGCTCTTTCACATCGCCAATACTTTGCTGCTGTTTCTTCTGTTGAATGAACTGACCGGCGCTTTGTGGCGCAGCGCTTTCGTGGCGGCGTTATTCGCCTGGCATCCGCTGCACGTCGAGTCGGTCGCTTGGGCGGCCGAGCGCAAGGATGTGTTGAGCGCATTTTTCTGGATGCTGACGTTGCTGGCGTACACGCGATATGTGACAAGTGACAAGTGGCAAGTGACACGAACCGCTTCCTTCTTGTCACGTGTCACATGTCACGTGTCACCTTATTACTGCCTCGCGCTTTTTTTCTTTGCCTGCGGTCTGATGTCCAAGCCGATGGTGGTGACACTGCCGTTCGTCCTGTTGTTGTTGGATTTCTGGCCGTTGGCAAGGTTCTCGTGTTCTATAACACTCTCAACCCTCAACCCTCAACCCTCAACCAAATCAACCGCCAGGCTGATGTATGAAAAACTGCCTTTTTTTGCGCTGGCGGCGGCCGGAAGCGTTGCAACCTATTTGGTTCAGAAGACAGGCGGAGCGGTGTCGAATGATACGCTTTCGTTTCGCGTGGCGAACGCCTTGTGGTCGTACCTGCGTTATATTTTCAAAACATTTTGGCCGGCAGATCTGGCGGTCATTTACCCTTTTCCCAGTCACTGGCTTGCGGGCCTGGCAATTGTTGCGGCGACGCTGCTGGTGATTGGGTCGGGTTGGTTCATTTTTTTGGCGGGAAGGCATCCCTGGTTGTTGGTGGGTTGGTTTTGGTTTTTAGGAACGCTGGTGCCGGTCATCGGTCTCGTGCAAATCGGTTCACAATCCATGGCGGATCGCTACATGTATATTCCCAGTATCGGACTCTTCATTCTCGTGGGGTGGGGCTTGAATGATCTTCCCGGTTCCTGGCCGCAGAAACAAAAAATTGTGACCTTGGCCGGCACCGCCGCGCTTGCCGGTTGTTTGGCCTGCACCTGGGTTCAAATAAAATACTGGCAGGACAGCATAAGCCTTTTCCGCCACGCCATGGAAGTCACGACCGACAACCATGTCGCTTGTGCCTGCCTGGCCCAGGCTTTGGATGCCGTTGGCCAGGAGGATGAAGCGCTGATCCTTTGCACCAACGCGGTGCGGATTGAGCCAAACTATCCACCCGGACAATTTTTTCTCGGCATGATTTTGTTGAAGCAAGGCAAATCCGAGGAAGCTCTCGGTCACCTGAGCGCCGCGGCCCGGCTCGCGCCGTTTGACACAACGATGCACTATAATTTCGGCAAAGTTTTACTGGATTTCGACCGGCCGAAGGAAGCCGCCGCCTGTTTTATTGCCACTCTCGACAACAACCCAAATTTTACGGAGGCGCACAACGGTTTGGGGAAGGCTTATTGGAAGCAGGGCAAATTGGACCAGGCCACCAACCAGCTTTCCCAGGCCGTGACGCTTGAACCTGACAATCCGCAATTTCACTATGATTTCGGGACCGTCCTGCTCGCAAACTCAAACGTGGACGCAGCCATCACCCAATTTTCCGAAGCCTTGCGGCTGAAACCGGATTTTGCGGATGCGCACGGCAATCTGGCTGTGGCTTTCATCAGGCAGGGCAGAGCCAGGGAGGCGGTCCTCCATTTTTCCGAAGCTGTCCGGCTGCAACCAAACGATCCGGAAAGGCGCTTTAACCTTGGCCTCGCCCTGCTCGACAACCATCAGCCAGCCGAGGCCGCCTTCCAATTTTCCGAGGAACTCCGCCTCAAACCGGACGAAACCAGGGCGCACTACCGTCTGGCGCAGGCGCTGCAACAACAGAACCAACTGGCCGGCGCCGTCGAGCATTATCGCCAAGCGTTGCGGCTGACCCCGGATTTTCCCGAGGCGAAAAAGGAGCTGGACGAAATTCTCGCCGCGCATCCGAGCCTGCGCTGAATCACACGAAACTCTTTACAAAAAACCACGCCAATTGAAAACTCACACCTTGTCTGAGACGAGTGAAACCAAACCCAGAATCGGCCGTTATCGCTGGATCGTCTGCGCGCTGCTGTTCTTCGCCACAACCATAAATTACATGGACCGGCAGGTGATCGGCATTCTAAGGCCGGTGTTGGAACAGGAGCTTCATTGGGCGAATCCGAAAAATATCGACATCGAATACGGATATATCATCACCGCCTTTACCGTCGCGTACGCGCTGGGCGCTCTGCTGTTTGGCTGGATCATCGACCGGATCGGCACCAAAACTGGTTATGCCGTGTCCGTTGCCATTTGGGGGCTCTCCTCGTTGAGCCACGCACTCGCGCGGAGCTCGTTTGGTCTCGGGGTCGCGCGCGTCGGACTGGGCATCGGTGAATCGGGAAATTTCCCTTCGGCGATTAAAGCTATTGCTGAATGGTTTCCCAAAAAAGAGCGCGCCTTGGCGGCCGGCATCTTTAATTCGGGTGCAAACGTGGGCGCGGTGGTCGCGCCCCTGGTCATTCCCTGGGCAATTTACTACTTCGCCGCCGACCCGGCGCATCCCTTCTGGCAAATCGGTTTTATCTTCACCGGCGCCTGCGACCTGATCTGGCTCGGATTCTGGCTGGCGATTTATCAAACCCCCGCCAAAACAAAACGGTTGACCCGGGCGGAATTCGATTACATCCACAGCGATCTCGACGAACAGCCGGCGTCAGCGGAAAAAGCTCCCTGGGTGAAACTGCTGGGGTGCCGGCAAACGTGGGCGTTCTTTCTCGGCAAACTTCTGACCGATCCGCCCTGGATCTTTTATTTGTTCTGGCTTCCCATCTATCTCAAAGACAAATATCAGGTGGACATCAAGGACATCGTGCACTTTGCGCTGCCGCTCAGCATCATCTACTCGATGACCACGATTGGCAGCATCGGTGGCGGCTGGATTTCATCGCGTTTGATTAAAAACGGCTGGTCGGTCAATCGGGCGCGAAAAACCGCCATGTTGGCCTTTGCCCTGGTTGTCCCGCTGGTCATTGCCGTTAAATTCGTGGCGCTGTGGCCGGCAGTCATTTTGTTCGCCGTTGTTGCTGCATCGCATCAGGCATGGTCGGCAAACCTGCTGACGACGCCATCGGACATGTTCCCCAAGAAAGTGGTGGCCTCGGTGACCAGCATCGGCACCATGGGCGGTTTTACGGCTGCGGCCCTGTTCCAATTCCTGACGGGATATGTCGTCAATGCGTTTCGATTGAAGGGCGATGTGGAAACGGGATATCTGATTTTGTTTGTTCTCTGTGGTGTCTTGTATCTCATGGCCTTGCTGATTTTTCATTTGCTTGCTCCCAAAATGGAAGCCGCCTCTGTCTGAGTTTGTCCAACTTGGACTGGAGCCAGGAAAAGGTCCCGGCATTCGGGTCAATCACCAAGGACCGTTAGGAAATCGGCGGGTAGCTGCGCACGCTCGACATGCTGAATTGATTTTGGAACACTCCGCGCGTGAAACAATCAATCGTCACCTTGGACATGGAGGGCGTGCTGACGCCGGAAATCTGGATTGCCGTCGCCGAAAAGACCGTCATCCCGGAATTGCGCCGCACCACGCGCGACGAGCCGGATTATGACAAGCTCATGCGCGGACGCCTCGCCATCTTGGATCAGCACGGCTTGAAGCTGTCCGACATTCAGAAGGTCATTGGCACGTTGCGGCCGTTGCCCGGCGGCAGGGAATTTCTGGATGAACTGCGGTCGTTCGTTCAGGTCATCGTCCTTTCCGACACGTTTGAGCAGTTCGCCGCTCCCCTGCTCCTCCAATTGAATTTTCCCACGCTGCTCTGCCACCGGCTCGTGGTGGAGGACGATCGCATCGTGAATTATCAGCTCCGCATCCGGGAGCAGAAGCGCGAGGCCGTGGCCGCTTTCAAGCGGATGAATTACCACGTCATCTCCGGCGGCGATTCGTTTAACGACACCGCCATGCTCGTCGAGGCGAACGTGGGAATTCTCTTCCGCGCGCCCGACGCGGTGAAAAAGCAATTCCCGCAGTTTGAGGCCGTCGAGACTTACGCCGACTTGATGAAGCTGATCAAGGCGGCGATGGCGTAGCGTGCTTCCGGCATCCTGCCGGAAGATCTGAATAATGTTCTGCCGGCAGGATGCCGGCAGCACGTTCAGTCTTCCGCCTTGAATGCGCGGGAAATCAAATCCTGCACCGCTTGTTTGGGTTCTTTGCCTTCGTAGAGCAGCGCATAAACCTCGTCCATGATCGGCGTGAGCACCTTCTTCCCGCGCGCCAGCCGGTGCGCGGATCGCGCCGTTGGATATCCCTCGGCCAGTTTCGGATGCGACGCCTGGATTGCCGCCATCGTTTCACCGCGCCCAAGACGTTCGCCGAGGTCGCGATTGCGGCTCTGTTTCGAGAAACACGTCAGCATGAGGTCGCCCAGACCGCTCAAGCCGGCGAACGTCTCCGGTTGTGCGCCGCACGCCACTCCCAGCCGGCGCATCTCGGACAGCGCCCGTGTGACCAGTCCGGCCTTGGTGTTGTCGCCGTAGCCAAGCCCGTCGCTCACGCCGGCTGCGATGGCGATGATGTTTTTCAACGCGCCGCCGTATTCCACGCCCAAGATGTCCGTGCTGCGATAAATGCGGAAGCTGGGGCGGTGGAAAAGCCCCTGCACGGTTCGTGCCGTGCCGTCGCTTTCGCAGGCGCAAACCACCGTGGTCGGAATGCCCAGTACCACTTCGCGGGCAAAGCTCGGCCCGGAAAGCGCGGCCACGCGGTTCGCCGGGGCCTGCTCGCGCAGAATCCGGCTCATCGTTTCGCCGGTCTCAAATTCAATGCCCTTGGTCACGCTCACCAAAATGGCCGGATGCCCTTTCAACTTCACGGCAACCTGACGGAAGGCCTGCGACGGAATGGCCATGACCAGGCACTCGGCGCCCGCAATCGCCTTTTTGAAATCCGCCGCTGCCTTCCAATCCGTCGGCAACGCCATGCCGGGCAGGTAACGCTCATTCCGCCCGCGGCGGAGTTCATCCAGCGTCCCGGTGTCAATGTCCCAAAGTGTCACGGCATTGCCGTTTTCGCGCAGCACTTTGGCCAGGGCGGTTCCCCACGCACCCGCGCCCAGCACGGTAATTTTCATTTCGTTGCCTCCTGGGTTGCGGATTTCTGACCAAAACGTTGTTCCGTGCCGTTGAGCAGACGCCGGATGTTGTCTCTATGTTTGAAGATGGCGAGCAGTCCCAGCGCCGTGGTGACCATTCCCAAAAACCGGCTGTCCGTCGTCAACCAAACCGCCGTGGGCAACGCCACCGCTGCCGCGATGGAAGCCACCGACACGTAGCGGCTCAATGCGAACACAACAATCCACGCACCCAGCGCAATGCCTGCGGCCAGCGGTGCCAGCGCAAAATAAACTCCCGCGCTGGTGGCGATGCCCTTGCCGCCCTTGAACTTCAGCCAGCAGGTGAAATTGTGGCCGAGCACGGCACAGATGCCAGCAACGATTTTCAAACATTCGATTTTATCCGGCGCAACGGCGAACGGTTGAACGACAAAATCCGCAAGCCATGAACACGCGGCAAAACCCTTGAGTCCGTCCACCACGAGCACAAAGATGCCGGCAGGTTTGCCGAGAATGCGAAAGACATTGGCCGCGCCGATGTTGCCGCTGCCAATGGTGCGGATGTCAATCCCCCTGGCGCGGGCGACCAGATAGCCGGTTGGGATTGAACCCAGCAAATACGCTGCCACGGCGATGACAATGAAAGCGAGCACGGCGGGAGTTTACGGTGCTGGAATCGAAAACAGGAAGCGCAAAGTTAAATTCAAAATCCAAAACTCGAAGTCCGAAAGAAACCCGAATTCCGGAAGCCGAATCCATGACTGGGGAACCACCTTCGGCAATTCGGGTTTCTGATTTCTTTCGGCATTCGGATTTTGGGTTTCGGGATTCTCCCGGCGCGCCACTTTTCTGACGCCGGTTTGGTTGGCGAAAAAATCGGCGTCATCATTTTCTTTTACTTGGAGACGCGTCTGATTTAAACATCGCCCGTGTTGATGAACGAAAATTCGCGCATTTATGTGGCCGGCCATCGCGGTTTGGTGGGCAGCGCCATCTGGCGTGAACTTCAACGGCAGGGATTTGACAACCTCATCGGCCGCACCCGCCAGGAGGTCAACTTGCTGGATGCCGACGCGGTCCAGAAATTCTTTGCCGGAACCAGGCCGGAGTTTGTCTTCATGGCGGCCGCCAAGGTCGGCGGTATTTATGCCAACGACACGCAACCCGCCTCGTTTCTTTTTGAAAACCTTCAAGTCCAGAACAACCTCATCCACACGGCCTGTCAAACCGGGGTCCGGAAATTATTGTTTCTGGGGAGTTCCTGCATCTATCCCAAACTCGCGCCCCAACCGCTCAAGGAGGAATATCTGCTCTCCGGGCCTTTGGAGCCGACCAACCAGTGGTATGCCGTCGCCAAAATCGCCGGCATAAAACTCTGCCAGGCGTACCGGCGCCAGCACGGCTGCGATTTTATCAGCGTCATGCCGACCAACCTGTACGGGCCAAACGACAACTATGACCTGCAAACGTCGCATGTGCTGCCGGCGTTGATCCGGAAGTTTCACGATGCCAAACAAACCGGCGCCGCCAGTCTTACGTGTTGGGGCACGGGAACCCCGTTGCGGGAATTTCTCTACGTTGACGATCTCGCCGCCGCCTGCGTTTTCCTCATGCAAAACTACAGCGAGGAACAGTTCATCAACGCAGGCTTTGGCAGCGACATCAGCATCCGGGAACTTGCCGGATTGGTAAAAAAAGTCGTCGGCTTTGCCGGCGACATTGTCTGGGACGCAGCAAAACCGGACGGCACCCCGCGCAAGCTCATGGACAGTTCGCGATTGTTCGCGCTGGGCTGGCGGCCGCAGGTGGACCTGGAAACCGGCATCCGCCTCACTTACAAGGACTTTCTCCG
This sequence comes from Verrucomicrobiia bacterium, assembly GCA_049692125.1. Taxonomy (GTDB): domain Bacteria; phylum Verrucomicrobiota; class Verrucomicrobiia; order Limisphaerales; family UBA11358; genus UBA11358. The sequence continues at coordinate 82,642 of JBAVOO010000001.1, forward strand.
CCATCAGCAACGCGGAACATAGCGGGCCTTTGCCGCATCAACTGGCAACGCGGCCCTTGCCGGCAAGGTGGTCCTTCACCATTTGCAGGTCGGCGTCCACCATCAGTTTGACCAGGTCGTAGAACTTCGTTTTGGGTTCCCAACCCAGTTGTTTTTTCGCCTTTGAGGCATCACCGACCAGCAAATCCACTTCCGTCGGCCGATAGTAATTGGGATCAATTTCGACGTGTTTCCGCCAGTCCAGGCCGGCGTGGGCGAAGGCGGCTTCGAGAAATTCCCGGACACTGTGGGTTTCCCCGGTGGCAACCACATAATCGTCCGGCCTGGCTTGCTGGAGCATCAGCCACATCGCCTCAACATATTCCCGCGCGTAACCCCAGTCGCGTTTGGCCTCCAGATTGCCCAGGTAAAGTTTGTCCTGCAGACCGGTCACAATGTGGGCCACCGCGCGCGTGATCTTGCGTGTGACAAAGGTCTCGCCCCGTCGCGGAGATTCGTGGTTGAACAAAATGCCGTTGCACGCAAAAAGGCCGTACGACTCCCGGTAATTGACGGTGATCCAGTAGGCATAAACCTTGGCGCAGCCATACGGACTGCGCGGATAAAACGGGGTCGTTTCGCGCTGCGGTGTTTCCTGTGCCTTCCCAAACATCTCGCTCGACGAAGCTTGGTAAAAACGCGGCTTGATGCCGGCCTCACGGATGGCTTCCAGCAACCGCACCGCGCCCGTGGCCGTGATGTCGGTCGTATATTCCGGGCTGTCGAAACTCACGCGCACATGACTCTGGGCGGCGAGGTTGTAAATTTCGTCCGGCGTGATCCGGCCAATCAACCGTGCCAGCGCGCTGGCGTCGCTCAAGTCGCCATAATGCAGCTTCAGCGCGGCCTCCCCCGTGTGCGGGTCGGTGTAAAGATGTTCCAGCCGGGACGTGTTGAACGTGCTGGCCCGCCGGATGATTCCGTGCACCTCGTAACCTTTCGACAGGAGCAACTCCGCCAGGTAGGAACCGTCCTGGCCGGTAATGCCGGTAATGAGAGCTTTTCTGCCCATGGCTTGTGGCTGAATGTTTGACCGGCCATCAAACCAACGCAAGTGAAACTTGCCCGCCAGTTGCCAGTTGTCAGCCATCCTCCATCAATGGCAAACTCGCCGCGTGGCAACTATCAACAAAATTCGCGTCGCCGTTCTCGGCACCGGCTCGCTCGGAAAAGAACACGCCCGCATCTACGCCGGGCTGGCGGCGGCGGGACAAGTCGAATTGACCGGGGTCTTCGACACTTCTGCCGACACCGCCCGCAAAATTGCCGCCAAACACGGCACGCGGGTTTTCTCTTCGATTGCCGAATTGGCGGTCGCAAGTGATGCCGTCAACATCGTCACGCCGACCGTCACACATTTTGAACTCGCCAAATCGCTGTTGCAGCAGGGCAAACACGTCCTCGTCGAAAAACCGATGACCGACAACACCGCGCAGGCCGCCGATCTCGTCCAGCTCGCGCAACAGAAAAATTGCGTCCTGCAGGTCGGCCACGTCGAGCGGTTCAATCCCGTGTTCAAATATCTCGAAACGGTCGCCACCCAGCCGCGTTTCATCGAGTGCCACCGGCTCTCGCCCTACCCTGCCCGCTCGACCGACATCGGTGTGGTGCTCGACCTGATGATTCACGATCTGGACGTGGTGCTGGCGTTCGTGAAATCGCCCGTCACCAGCGTGGATGCCGTGGGCATTCCCGTCTTGAGCAAGTCCGAGGACATTGCCAACGCGCGCCTGCGCTTCGCCAACGGCTGCGTCGCCAACCTCACCGCCAGCCGCGTCTTCCCGGAGCGGATGCGCAAGATCCGCGTGATCAGCGGCCCGACCAATCCCTGCTACATCTCGCTCGATTACCGCGTGCAGGAGGGATATATTTTACGCCTCGCCCGCGACGACGAGCCGGAAAGTTCACTGCTGAAAAAAATCATGGCCGCCAAGCTTGGCATCGGCAAGGATTCCACCATCGTCAGCCAGTTTGCCGGCAAAAAAATCGTGCGCGAGCCGGTGCCGATTGCGAAGGACGAGCCGCTCAAGCTCGAACTGCAAAGCTTCGTCAATTGCGTCCGCGAAAAACAAACCCCCGTCGTCAGCGGCGAATCCGCCAAACGCGCGCTGGACCTGGCCTTTGAAATCACGCGGCAGATTCAGCAAATAAAATAAGCGCGGAAACACAAAGAAAACAGTATGGCCAAGATAAATAAATAGCCCGAATGACAGAATCTAAAACATCTTCCAAAAGCGAACGCTCAATTCCCGAAAGTTATTGTGTAGGTCAGGAACTGGATTGAAATGCCCCTTGGATTGATGTGTCATTGTGAGTTGAATTGCCTTTTTGGTTGATGTTAGACAATACATCGCTTGTCATAGAAGTTGATGGCCACAAGTTCAGCGTTAACACAACTCTGCGTCTCCGCGTCTCTACGTTAACACATAACCGTGAAACCAAACACCTTCATGCTCATCGCCGGTGAGGCGAGCGAGGATTTGCTCGCGGTGTCAAACCCATGTAGGAGACGACGTGAGGAGTCTCTAACTAAAAATGAAATTTGCAGGTTATCCCAAAGTTTGAGTCTCGTCACCTCGACTCCTACAAAAATGATTTGCCGGGAACGACGTGAGAAGTCTCTAGCGAAAAATGCATTCCGCCGGCCAACCGAAATGTTTGAGCCTCGTCACCTCGGCTCCTACAATTAAAGCCATGAATTTCCAACGGCCAATCAAATCACGGCGCGATCCACTCAATCGCGCATTCAGCCTGCCACGACTGCCTCGCGAGCATTATCAAGCCAACGCTGTGGTGTTCTGGACGTTGACGGTGTTCGACAAGGCCAAAGGCTGGCTGACGCCCGTGTTCCACCAGCGTTTCCGGGAACTGATGTTTCATGCCGCCGCCCGTGAGGGTTTGCTTTGTCCAATTTATTGCCTGATGCCGGATCATCTGCATTTGGTCTGGATGGGATTGCGGCTGGATTCGGATCAGATCAACGGCATGGCTTTCCTGCGGACTTATCTTGAGCCGGAACTTTCGCCCGCGAAGTTCCAGCCTCAGGCGCAGGATGAAGTTTTGCGTGAGGAGCAGCGGAAACGGAATGCGTTCGCCAAAGTCTGCTTTTACATCGCAGCGAATCCGGTGCGGGCGGAATTGATCGCCGGAAATGAAGTCTGGCCATTCATCGGCTGTGTGATCCCCGGCTATCCGAAATTGAATCCTTTGGCGGAAGATTATTGGTCGAAGTTTTGGAGAATCTTCGCCAAACTACGGCAACCCGACGCAAGCAACATCAAGCGACCGCCGATTGGATGAAAATAAAATCAAAGTTAGAGACTCCTCACGTCGTCTCCTACAACGATTCAGAATGAATCCGAAAACCTTCATGCTCATCGCCGGTGAGGCAAGCGGGGATTTGCTCGCGGCGGAACTGGTTTCCTCGCTGCGCGAACAAATTCCATCCTTCCCCCTCAATCCTTCGTCCTCGCCGGTTTTTTTCGGCACGGGTGGTTCGCGCATGGCGGCGGCCGGTGTCGAACTGGCCTTTGACATGACACAGCACGCGGTCATCGGCATGTCCGATGTGCTGAAGAATTATTTCAAGTTCCGGCGGTTGTTTAATCAATTGTTGAAACTGGCGATTGAGCGCAAGCCGGACGTCATCATCGGCGTGGATTACGGCGGTTTCAATCTGCGCTTCGGCCACGCCATCAAACAATACGTTCGCAATCATCCGGGCAGCTGGAACCCAAAAATCATCCAGTTCGTTTCACCGCAGGTCTGGGCGTCGCGGCCGGGCCGGGCGAATTTGATCGCTGCGGATTACGATCTGCTCCTGAGCATTTTCCCGTTTGAAAAGGATTGGTATGCCCAGCGCGTGCCGAAATTACGCGTGGAATTTGTCGGAAACCCCATGGTGGGGAGATTTACGAATGACGATTTACGATTGACGTGCTGTGAATCAGAAGCCGGTAGGAGCCGAGGTGACGAGGCTCAAACCAAAGAAAAGTTAGAGACTCCTCACGTCGTCTCCTACAAATCAAGAATCTTGTTGCTGCCCGGCAGCCGCGCCGACGAATTGCAACGTCATTTGCCGCCAATGCTCGGCGCGTTGAAACTGGTTCGGGAAAAATTGCCGGCGGCGAAAGCGAAAATGGTTTTGCCGGATGAAACTTTGAAACAACTCGCGAACAGGCTGTCTGCGCTCCCGTCAGATACGGAAATTCAAATTGGCAATCTGCCACAAGCGCTCACCAACGCCGATGTCGCGATTGCCTCGACCGGCACGGTGACGATGGAGTGCGCGTTCTTCGGCGTGCCGACGGTGACGCTCTACAAAACGTCGTGGAGCACCTACCAAATCGCCAAACGCATCGTGAAGGTGAAATGGCTGACGATGCCGAATATTCTGGCGGATGAGGAAGTTTTTCCCGAATTCGTCCAGGGTGCCGCCACGCCTGACCATATCGCCAGCGCCGCGCTGGAGCTTTTGCAAAACGAACCGCGCCGTGTTCAAATTAAAAAGCGGCTGGCGGAAGTTGTTTCGTCCCTGGGCGGCCCCGGCGCGAATACGCGAGCGGCAACGGCGATTTTGAGTCTGTTTAATTAGATGGATGATTTTCATCTTTGAGTGATACAATTTTTGAAATAGCTATTACATGAATTGTATTGTTCCGGCGGCAACCCGATGGCGGTTTTTGGGGGCGGCTTGTCCGCTTTGCGGCAGACCAGCCGGGCCACAGGTTGAATGACGCGTTATCGGCAGTTACACAGCAGTTACACAGTTTTGACTTTCCGCGTCTTCATCGCTACTCTGGAGGCATGGAATCGCTGCACGCGCCGTGGCGCATCGAATACATCCTGTCGCCCAAGCCACAACTCGATGCCAGCCTGTTCACCCGCATCGCCCAATCCAACGACGACGAAGCGAACCGCGTCATCGTGCGCGACCGCACCTGCTTCGCCCTGCTCAATACCTATCCCTACAACGGCGGACATTTGTTGATCGTGCCTTACAAACAGGTCCCCGACCTGAATGGCCTGACCGATGAGGAACTGGCAGATTTGTGGAAGCTCACGCGCCGTTGCATCAACGCGCTGACGCAGGTGATGAAACCCGATGGTTTCAACGTGGGCATCAATCTCGGCAAGGTCGCCGGCGCGGGCGTCGCCGACCATTTGCACATCCACGTTGTGCCGCGCTGGAACGGCGATACCAATTTCATGCCGGTGCTGGCCAACACAACAGTTTTACCAGCGGCGCTGAACGAGGTCGCCGCAAAATTGCGCGCAGAACTCGCAAAATGAAATTTTTCGCTTCCGAAAATGCCGACTGAAACCCTGCACTTCGAAAACGCGCGCGTCGCCCAGCAGCTTTTCAATCACGAGCCGCGCAACCTTCAGTTGGTCGAAGAACTGCTTGGCGTCAAGGCCACGTCGCGCGACGGCTGGATCAGACTCGAAGGCGCCGCCGATGCCGTCGAGCGCGCCAAACAGCTTTTTGTGTCGCTGGAGAGTTTGCTCAAGGCCGGCTCCCCGGTGCACAACCGCGAGTTCACCCACGCGCTGAACGTCGTGAAGCACGAGGGCGTTTCGACGCTCAAGGATTTGATGAGCGACCGGGTGTTGACGCACGACCGAAAGCCCGGCGTCACCGCCAAAACGGTCGGCCAGAAAAAATATCTCGACGCGATTCGCCGGCACGACATTACATTCGGAGTTGGGCCGGCGGGCACGGGCAAAACCTATCTGGCGGTGTCGATGGCGCTGGCGGCGTTGCGCGAAGGGAAGGTTTCGCGGATTATCCTTACCCGCCCGGCCGTTGAAGCCGGCGAAGCGCTTGGCTTCTTGCCCGGCGATCTTTACGAAAAAATCACCCCGTATCTCCGTCCGCTGCACGATGCGTTGCATGACATGCTGCCCGCCGAGGAAATCCAGAAGCACACCGAGCGCGGCACCATTGAAATCGCGCCGCTGGCCTACATGCGCGGGCGCACGCTGAACAATGCCTTCATCATCCTCGACGAGGCGCAAAACTCGACGACCGAACAGATGCTGATGTTCCTCACGCGTCTCGGACACGGCTCGAAAGCCGTCATCAATGGCGATGAAACGCAGATTGATTTGCCGCCGCACAAAAATTCGGGATTGCTCGAAGCCCACCGCGCGCTGAAAAACACCGAAGGAATCTCGATTGTGGAATTGGGCAAGCGCGACGTCGTCCGCCATCCGCTCGTGCAACGCATCATCTCGGCTTACGAGGAGCATCGCAGCCAAAAATCCGGAGGGGCGAGCGCTGCGAGCTCCTAATTGAATGAAGCAAGGGGTCGTGGAACTCCGCCCTCCGACAAAATGAGCGTCACCATCGCCAACCGTCAGCGCGTGCAAAAAATCAACCGGCGACTGCTGAAACAAATCGCCAACGCACTGCTCACGGAATTGGAAATTAAAAAAGCCGAAATTGGAATCTGCCTTGTCGCCGCGCCGGAAATGACACGGCTAAACGAGACATTTCTCCGGCATGCCGGTTCGACGGACGTGATTACGTTCGATTACCGGGACAGCGTGTTGCCGGCATCCTGCCGGCAAATCAAATTGGAATTTCCGGCAGGATGCCGGAAACACGTTCATGGTGAAATCTTTGTGTGCGTGGATGAGGCGGTTTTGCAGGCGCGCAAGTTCGGCACGATCTGGCAGTCGGAAGTCATCCGCTACCTGATCCACGGTGTTTTGCATCTGCTCGGCTTTGATGATTCGAGTCCGGACGTCCGGCGCAAAATGAAACGGGAGGAAAACCGCCGGTTGCGTGAAATGAGCCGCCGCTTTCCCTTGAGCAAACTTAGCTGCGGCCTTAAACTTGGCGCATGGAACAGAAAAGCTTCCTTGCCCGCTGGCGCTCCAGTTTTTTAACGGGGCTGGCGGTTACTTTCCCCGCCCTGCTCACGTTGGCAGCGGTCAAATGGCTCGTAGGCACCATTTCCAGCGTGACGGATTTGCTTTTGTTTTTTCTGCCCCGGAAACTTACCCACGAAGGTCTCGTGTATCCCAATGACGGCATGGGACCGATGTTCTGGTATTGGAGCCTGGTGGCACTGGTGCTCGCCGTGGTTTTGATTTCGGTCGCCGGTGTGCTGGCGCGTTATTACATCGGCAAAAAAGTGATTGATTGGACTGACCGCGTGTTGATGCGGGTGCCGCTGCTGAACAAATTTTACGGCGCCATCAAACAGGTCAACGATGCGTTCGCCGGAAGCAAACATTCATTCAAGACCGTCGTCCTGGTGGAATTTCCCGGGCCGGGAAATTATTCCGTTGGCTTCATCACCAGCGAACAGCAGGGCGAAATCCAGCAAAAGATCGGCAGGAATCTTATCAGTGTCTTTGTCCCGACCACGCCCAATCCAACCTCCGGCTTCCTAATTATGGTGCCGGAGGAGAAACTCACCAAACTCGACATGAGCGTAACCGACGCCATCAAATACATCGTCAGCCTTGGCTCGATTTCGCAGGAATATCCCCTGACGACGGAAAAACGAGGATAGAAGATTGAGGATGGAGAATCACCCAGCGCACCAAACGGTATGCCATCTTCCATTTCCCATTCTCCATCTTCGCGTTTATGATTCAAAGCGCCACCGGCCTCATCCTGCGCACGCGACCGCTCACCGAAACCAGCCTCATCGTCCATTGGCTCACGCCGGATTTCGGGCGCATCGCCACCGTCGCCAAAGGCGCGCGCCGGATCAAATCGCCGTTTCTCGGCAAATTGGATTTGTTTTACCTGGCGGATTTTTCGTTCAGCCGCAGCCGCCGTTCCGATTTGCACACGCTCCGTGAAATCAGTTTGCGCGAGACGCACAGCGCGCTGCGTCAGGACATCCGCCGGTTGCGCCGGGCCGCCTACGCCGCGTCGTTCGTCGAGCAGGCCACGGAAACCGGGACGCCTTTGCCCGCCATTTTTGAATTGATGAATGGTTTTCTGGGTTGCCTTTGCCGGCAAAAATCCGCGCCACACATTGTTTTGGCCTTTGAACTCAGGCTCCTGCTTGAACTCGGCCTGAAACCGGATTTGGGGAAAACCAAACTGACGCCCGGCGCCAAACAAATCGTCCGCGCGCTGATGCAAAACGACTGGCCTGCGTGTTCGCGTTTGAAGCCCGCGGCCGCCCAAACCGCCGAGTTGCGCCGGTTTTTGCACGGCTTTTTGATTTTCCATCTGGAGCGTCTGCCGCGCGGCCGCGCCGCAGCGCTGGCGGACGAAGTTTTCGCGGTTCAACCAAGTTGGTTGATTACAACCCGGAAGCCTGTTATGAATATTCCCGCCCAACCCGGGGGAACCGAAAGCGGCTGGGAATCAATACATGAGCAGGTTCGACACGAAGAGGCGGGACAGTCGAAGGACAGGCGCACTGAAAGCGGCCCGTCCAAAGTCCGGCGATTTCGCCGTGAAATGATTTGAACAACCAGACAAACGGAGAAACCACCATGCAGGACCTCAAACCACTACACGATGCGATCCTTAAAGGAGATGCGAAGACCGCGAAAGCCACCACCGAAGCCGCCCTGGCCGGCGGGACCGACCCGATGATGCTGGTGCAGGAATACATGATGCCCGCGATGGCCGAGGTGGGCCGGCGATTTGAGTGCAACGAGTATTTTGTGCCCGAGTTGCTGCTCGCCGCCCGCGCCATGAAAGCCGCGCTCGAACTCATCCGGCCGCTGCTCGTTGCGAGCGGCGTCAAGCCAGCAGCGCGCGTTGCCCTCGGCACCGTAAAAGGTGATTTGCACGATATCGGCAAAAATCTGGTGATGGCCATGCTCGAAGGCGGCGGCTACGAAGTCATTGACCTGGGCGTGAACGTAACGCCGGAACAATTTGTCGCCGCCGTGAAGGGAAAAGGCGCCAACATCGTGGCCATGTCCGCGCTGCTGACCACAACCATGCCGGCGATGAAGACAACGGTTGATGCGCTTCAGCAGGCCGGCGTGCGCCAGCAGGTGAAGGTGTTGATCGGCGGCGCGCCGATCACGCAAAAATATGCGGATGAAATCGGCGCTGACGGTTACAGCGAAAGCGCCGCCGGTGCGGTCAACGCCGCCAAAAAGGCCCTAGGCTGAAGTTTCACAACGAGCATCACACGAATTCCAACAGAGTCTTTTTGCTCAATCCCGTGAGCCGTTTCACCAGCCTGGCCATCAATAATCCCGCCGATCTGCGGTTCGGAGTTTCGCCCAAACCCCTGGTCACGCGTCGCGGCCTCACGATTGGCGGGGGCATCGTGTATCCCGAACTGAATTTCACATTGCCGCCGATGTTCGTGGATAAAAACACCATGGCCGAAGTCCGCGGCCAGTATCAGCAGATCATCACCGGCGCGTTGCAACGCGCGGTGGAATTGGAAGCGCCGGGACTGGTGGTCGAGTTTGAAACGCTCCCCCCCATGACTGAAAATCCGGCCTGGGGCGTGGAGTTGACGCGCATCCTCCTCGACGCTCTTGAGGCCACGCACTCGCAGCATGGCCTCAAGAGCGTCCTGCGCATCACGCCCAACGACACGCGTGAGATGGAGCGTCCACCGCACATGAGGAGTGGCAGGCTTTACGAAGCGATGATTCAGACGTTCGACGGCTGTGCGGCGGCAGGTGCGGAGTTGTTGAGCATCGAGTCGGTCGGCGGCAAGGAAATCCACGACGAGGCGCTGATGATGTGCGACATCCGCAGCGTGATTTTCGCCCTCTGCGTGCTGGGCGTGCGCGACATGCGGTTTCTGTGGACCGAACTGGACAAGATCGCCCGCCAGCGCGGCGTGCATTGTGCCGGCGACACCGCCTGCGGATTTGGTAACACCGCGATGGTGCTGGCCGAGCAGAAAATGATTCCGCGGGTGTTCGCCGCCGTCGTGCGCGCCATTTCCGCCGTGCGCACGCTCGTTTGCTACGAATGTGGAGCCGTCGGTCCAGGCAAGGATTGCGGCTATGAAAATCCAATTTTGAAGGCCATCACGGGTTTCCCAATGGCGATGGAAGGCAAGACTGCCGCCTGCGCGCATCTTAGTCCGCTGGGCAACATTGCCGCCGCGGCCTGCGACACCTGGAGCAATGAATCCGTGCAGAACATCAAATTGCTCGGCGGCATGGCGCCGACCGTTTACGTCGAGCAACTCATCTACGACTGCCGCCTGATGAACCAGGCGCTGGCCGAGGGTCGCGATGCCGCACTGCTCTTTCGCAAATGGATGGTCAATTCCGACGCCCCGCTCGACCCGCAGGCGTATGTGCTGACGCCGGAGAGTGCGCTCACCATCGCCCGGGCGATGGTGGGCGCGCCCACGCCGGTGGCAGCGGGCAAAGCCGCCGCGCTCACCGCCATCCGTCTGTTACGCGAGGCATATGGCGAAGGCCGCTTGAAGATTCATCCGCGCGAAGTGCCGTGGCTCGACCGCCTCCAGAAAAGCTTGGAAACCATTCCATCCAACGAAGCTGAATTCATCGGCGAAATGATGGGACAAGTGGACACCACGAAATTTATCGCCGCCGATTACAATCTTTGACCCGCCGGAAATCGTCCTGCAGGCCCGTGCTCAAACCGTCTCAGGAAATCGCATTTCCCCGGCATAGATGTCCTGGAATTCCGCATCCTCGTTGAGTGCAATATGTTCAACGCGGCTGGCAATGTCGTCCCAGGCGGCTGCCTCCTCGAACAAAGCCCGCTTTGCGCCGAGCAGCGCCGTGTTGCCGGCGGGAACAATCCGGTTGATGGGCAGACGCAGCAGGCCAATTCGTTGCGCGCTGGCACGGCTGATGTAATTGCCAAACGCGCCGGCCAGATGAAGCTGTTGGATGTCGTCGAGCGTTGCGCCAAACCGGGTGGTCAGCATCCTCAGACCGGTGGCAATTGCTCCCTTGGCCATCTGCAATTCACGCACGTCCGCGGGAAGCAAAGACACGGGACCGGCCAGGGGCATTGAACCAGCCAGCGTCATCCGTCCGTTGGATTGAATCCATTTTAATTCCAATCCCGCCGCCACCGCGTCCACCAGTCCGCTGCCGCACAACCCGCGGGGCGCGCCACCGCCGATTACGCGGCAGGCGACCGCGCCATTCTGCACGCGCACTTCGCTGATGGCGCCGGTGGCTGCGCGCATGCCCATGGAGATGCGCGCACCCTCGAACGCCGGCCCCGCCGCCGTGGAGGTGCAGAGCAACCGTTCGTGGTTGCCGACCACCACCTCGCCATTGGTGCCGAGATCCATCAATGCCATCAATTCGCGGCTTTCGTGCAAACCGGTGGCCACGATGCCGGCGAGAATGTCGGACCCGACAAAGCCGCCGATACAAGGCAGAAATTCCACAATTGTTTTTTCCGGCAGGTCCCAACCCAATTCGCGTGCGTAAAACCGGAACCGTCCCGTCAGTCGCGACTCGAACGGATGGCTGGCCAGCGAGGTGACGCTGATGCCGCAGAACAGGTGGTGCATCACCGTGTTGCCGACAATGACTATCTTATTCAATTCATTACCGGCATCCAAAACTTTGTCGCATATGCGACAAAGTTTTGTACTGCTGGCCACCAGTTGGCTTACCATTCCACCGAGTTGTTCGCGCACGAGCCGCTCCTGTTCCGCCTGTCCACCGCGCAAGGCGAAGTCAACGCGGCTCATGATGTCGCCGCCGTGCCGGGCCTGTATATTCAGCGCCGTGCCGACAGCCAGAACATTTCCATTTCGCAAATCAAGAAGTTGCGCGGCAATGGTGGTGGTTCCCAGGTCAATGGCCACGCCGAGGCCCTCGCGCGGCGCAAACTTGAACGTGGACTGATCGCCCAGGATGGGCATCTCCCATTGCGCCAGCTCGAGTTTGAGATCACCCACAATGGAATGCCGGCACGCCAGACGCCAGCCCCCGGCAAGCTCTGCGCCTGTCAGCAATTTTTTTTCCTCCTCGCCGACCGTCAGAATGCCTTTCAAAACTTTGACGCGGCAGCCTTTGCAACGCCCGCGTCCACCGCAGGGAAACTCGACTCCCTGCGCGAAAAGAATGTCCTGCAACTGTGTGCCGGGAGCGGCCTCCAGTTTGAGACCGGCGGGCGTAAGTTCGAGGGTATGCGTTGACGGGGTCATGCCGGTTCCGCGCCGATGAGTTGTGCATTGTGACGCAGGCCGACGCGCTCGCCCGGCTTCAACTTGAGAAATTCGCGGTCATTCCAATCCGCGTTCAACAATCGCCGCAGCCAGCCGAGGCCGCCTTGCAGCCGCTCAAATTTCCAGCCGTGTTGGTGTGCGATTTCCTTCGCGGCTTTCTCCCATCGTGCCGACTTGGGCACCGGCGTGGCGATGTAGGCGAGCCGTTCATAATGCCGGGTGAAGTTGTTGAACTGTTCGAGCAGGTAGTCGGCGTTTTCCTTGCCGTATTTTTCAACCAGTTGCCCGCGGGTGACATTGGAGTCTGGCCCGAAGGTAAAATTCTGCTGACGGACCTCTCCGCCGGCCGGCGAATTTTCCAGCCAGCCCGCGCTTTGAAAATAAGTGCCCGGCTGCGCCTCCAGTTGCGCGAGATAACACCGGCTGCTGCCGAGAAGCATGCCGATGCAATCGTGCGCGCGGGGGATGACCACGGGCAGCGCCCGCGCCTCCAGCCCCACAATGCCGCGATTGCAAAGCCCGTAACCAATGGCAATGGCGTCAGATTGACCGGTGGCCACTCTATCAATCGCGCCTTGAAGCGCGGAGCGGAGATTTTCAGTGGGACCTTCGTGGAGTCCCATTTCCAGGTGCCAGAAAGTGACCTCGGTTTTCGCCCCGGCGGCAAGCATTTCCAGTTCCTGTTGAAAGACAGGACAGGCGATGACATGCAACCGCAGGCGATTCATAAATTATGTTTTTCGCGGAGCAGTTTGTGAAGTTCGCGGATGAATTCCGGCGACGTTCCGCAGCAACCACCGATAAAACTCGCGCCGGCTTCGAGAACCGCCGGAACGTGGCCGGCAAATTCCGCCGCCGTCGTCGCATAAACAGATTTGCCGTCCCTGATTTGCGGCAGACCGGCGTTGGCCTTGATCCAGACCGGATGTCCGCCCGCCGCCGCCTTCAACCGCGCGCAAATTTTCACGAACCCCGCGATACCCTGGCCGCAATTCGCGCCAACGACATCGGCTCCGGCTTCCAGCAGACCGGCCGCCGCCTGTTCCGGCGTGGCGCCCATCATCGTGCGGTCCTTGTCCTTGCCGGAATCGAACACCATGCAAGCGACCACCGGCAAACCGGTGGCTTTCGCCGCCGCTGTGGCAATCCTGGCTTCGTCCAAATCCTGCATGGTTTCCACGGCCAGACCGTCGGCCCCGCCGCGCGCCAAAGCTTGCGCCTGTTCGGCGAACGCGGCGCGCAATTCGTCTTCGGTCACGCCGCCGTTCATGAGCATTTTGCCGCTGGGCCCGATCGAGGCAAAAACCAGCGCGCGTTTGTTCGCCGCTTCGCACGAGATGCCGACGCCCGCTTCGTTGATTTCTTTGACGAGATTCGCGCAGCCGCCCTCGGCCAGGCGCAGGCGGTTGGCGCCGAACGTATTCGTCAAAATAATTTGCGAACCGGCTTCGACGTAGGCGCGCGCGACGGCGGTGACTTTTTCAGGACGGGTCAGGTTCCAGAGATCCGGCACTTCGCCCGGTGCGAGTCCGCGCGCCTGGAGTTGCGTGCCCCAGGCGCCGTCCGTGAGCACCGGACCTGGGGCGATCAATTGTTGAATGAGTGGGTTAAGTGTCATGGCAAAAGGGCATTCACCGGTTGTTTTATCAAGCTGGCTTCAGTTCATCCAAATATTTTCGGTTCTTCCAGCAAAATTCACCGCGCCCGTTCATGCGCCCGGCCTTAGGGAGGCGCCAGCCGGAACACAGGGCTTTCCGAAACAACGTCTTAATGGCATGATTATTGCACATCTTCGGACTCGGTCGAAATGATAAAAAAGATTTTCAGATTCTCCACATTGCGAATGCAGTTGGTCGGCAGCGTGTTTTTGCTCATTACTCCGGCCTGGCTGCTGATGTATATTTTTGACCTGCCATTGAGCGGGTTTGTGGTGGGGATACTGGCGCTGGGAGCCTCGTGGTTCGGCGGGGAACACTTCATTTTGCGCCAGGTGCGTGTGCTGTCCAGCGTGGCTCAGCGGATTGCAGAAGGTGATTTGAGCGCTCGCACCGGACTGAAACCCTCGGAAAACGAACTCGGTCAGCTCACAAAGGGTTTTGACCTGATGGCCGAATCGCTGGAACGGCTTGTCAAGAATCTCGAAAACGCGGAAAAAAACCTGCTGAATCGCACGTTCCAGCAAACCGTTGTCGCCGCGCTCGGACAATTTGCGCTGACCAACAGTGACCTGGAGGCGCTGCTGAATCAAACCGTCATGCTCGTGGCGCAAACACTGGGCGTGGAATACTCCGCCGTGTTCGAGCAATTGCCGGCCGGGTCACTGCGGCTGCAAGCCGGCGTTGGCTGGAAACCGGAGTACAACCGGCAGACCTCCCTGCCCGGAAATGAGAATTCCCCGATTGTCTCGGCTTTGAAATCCGGCGACCCCGTTGTCACCGCCGATCTGAAGGCCGAATCGCGAATCTCTGCGTCGCCGTTTCTGGCCGAACACGGTGTGGTCAGTGGTGTCACCGTCGCCATTCCCACTCACGACCGGCCCTATGGCCTGCTGGGCATTTACAGCACGCACGGGCGGAAATTCAATTCGGATGAAGTGCAATTTCTCATGGCCTCCGCCACCGCCATCGGCCTGGCCGTCGAGCGCAAACGGGCCGAGGCTGAATTGCAAAAACTCGCCGCGTTCGTCCAGTTGAATCCAGACGCGGCGATGGAATTGAACGTAAACGGGACCATCACCTATTTCAACGAGGCCGCGCAACAACTGGCCGCTTCCGTATCCCGGAATCATCCGAATGAAGTATTGCCACCGGACCTTGACCGCATCATCCGCGAATGCCTCGCCAGCGGACAAAGCAAGGTGCGTCTGGAAACCAAGGTGGAAGGGCGAACGTTTTCGTGGTCGGTTCATCCCGTTTTGCCGAGCAACGTGGTGCATTGCTATGTCGAAGACATCACCGAACGGCTGAGTTTGGAGGCGCAGTTGCGTCAGGCTCAAAAGATGGAATCCATCGGCCAGCTCGCCGCCGGTGTCGCGCATGACTTCAATAACATGCTCACGATCATTCGGGGGCATTCCAGTTCGCTGCTCACCAGGCCGGCACTGCCGCCGGAGGTGGTCGGCTCCGTTCAAGCCGTCTATTTTGCCGCCGAACGCGCCGCGGGTCTCACGCGCCAGTTGCTCATGTTCAGCCGCAAGAATGTCATGCAGCCCGAGCTGCTCGATTTGCAGAAAGTTGTCGGCAACATGAGCAAGATGTTGGAACGTCTCCTCGGGGAAACGATCACGCTTGAATTTCAGCCGGCGGTGGAAAATTCATTTGTCCAGGGCGACTGCGGCATGATCGAACAGGTCGTGATGAACCTTTCCCTCAACGCCCGCGACGCCATGCCGCGCGGCGGCAGGCTGACCATCAGCATCGAAACCGTGGACGTTGACCCCGTTTTCATCGAAACCCATCCCCAGGCGCACGCGGGACGTTTTGTTCGTTTGCGCATTACGGACACCGGTATCGGCATGGATTCCGCCACGCTGGGCCGCATCTTCGAACCGTTTTTTACCACGAAAGACGTCGGCAAGGGCACCGGCCTCGGCCTCGCGACCGCTTATGGCATTGTCAAACAGCACGAAGGCTGGCTCGAAGTGAACAGCGAACCCGGCAAAGGCAGCACGTTCCACGTGTTTCTTCCCGCCAGCGACAAGGTGCCCGCCTTGGCAGAAGAAGAAGCGGCCTCCGCTGCCCCTGTCGCCGGCGGCTCGGAAACCATTCTCATCGTTGAAGACGAACCGGTCCTGCGGAGTATGGCCCGCGACATCCTCGAAGAGTGCGGCTATCGGATTCTGGAAGCGTCATCCGGCAGGGAAGCGCTTGACGTATGGGATCAGCGCGTGAATGAAATTGATTTGCTCCTGACCGACATGGTGATGCCCGATGGCATTTCCGGCGCGGACCTCGTCGAACGATTGCTGGCCGGCCAGCCCCGCCTGAAAGTTGTCTTTACCAGCGGCTATACCGGCAATGAAGTGAACCAGAAAATGCTGGCCCGGACCCGCGCGAGCTTTCTCGCCAAACCCTACACCCACGCCGAACTCGCCAAAACCGTCCGCGATTGCCTCGACCAAAACAACAGCAATGATGCGACGGCTGTGGATAATTGACGCCGCATGGAAACCCGCGCGCAGGGAGATGTCACGATCGCCATTTTGAGCGACATCCATCACGCCGGCCCCGCCGAGCGCGCCCGCGGCGAAGATTACGAATTTCGCACCATCGCCAATCCCCTGCTCCGCCCGGTCGCGCGCGCCTACCGGCATTTGATCTGGATGCGTCATCCGCTCGACCAGGGACGGCAACTCGACCGTTTTCTGGCCGAAATCGGGCCGGTGGATTATGTCGTGGCCAACGGAGATTACCCGTGCGACACCGCATATGTGGGCGTGAGCGACCCGGCGTCGTTCCAAAGCGCCCAGGAATGTCTCGGCAAGCTCCACGCGAAATTCGGCGACCGCGTCCGGTTCACCATCGGCGATCATGAACTTGGGAAATTAACCCTGTTTGGCGGGAAGGGTGGAATGCGACTGGCGAGCTGGCATTGCGCCGTGCAGCAGCTTGGTCTGCAACCGTTCTGGAAACTGTCCATCGGCCGTTACCTGCTCCTGGGCGTGGCCTCGCCCCTCATCGCCTTGCCCGCAAACAAGGGGGACGTGCCGCCGGCAGAATGGCCGGAATGGCAGCCCTTGCGCGAAGCACACCTCGCTGAAATCCGCGCCGCCTTCGACGCACTCCTACCGGAGCAACGCGTGTTGTTGTTCTGTCACGACCCCACAGCGCTGCCGTTTTTATGGCGTGAGGAACCGGTGCGCCGCCGCCTGCCGCAGGTGGAACAGACCATCATCGGGCATCTGCACACGCGGCTGATTTTATGGAAAAGCCGGGTGTTGTCGGGAATTCCGCCTATCCGGTTTCTTGGCCGGAATGTCAGCCGATTCAGCTCGGCGCTGCACGAGGCGCATCATTGGTGGCCGTTCCGGGTGCGGCTCTGCCCTGCCTTGTCCGGCATCGAACTCTTGAATGATGGCGGTTATTACACCATGCAAATTGACCCGGCAGCGAACCACCCGGCGCGATTCACGTTTCACCCGCTGCCCCGGTGAAACAAATATCGGAGAGTGGCTGTATGCAAGGCACGAGCCGCAGCATCTCCAAACCCTCAAACGGATTGCGGATGAGAACTTGGCCGCATGTCAACCACCTATTCTGTCGGCATCAGGGCGGGAAATGGGAATGACAACACCAAAATACTTACCCAGAACCGCCCCATTTACGGAACTTTTCATCCGGGGGAAAAACCTCGAACCGCAAAAAATACTTCCCGCCGCCGCTTTTATCATAGAACCGAGGCCTAACGTCCAGAGCTCAGGCACGCCGGGGCTGTGATGTCAACCGCGAATGCGGAACTGAGACGGCCAACCGGCGTTGGCTGCAGTGAATTGTTAGGCATCATCATTCGTTCCACATTCTCAACTTTATCGGAATTAATCTTCAGGTTGGCTAAAGTCAGCTTCACTGGCCTGTCAGCGTCTTTCCAAGTAGTAAGAGATCATATAGACCGCCACTGAAATAGCGATGTAGCAGTTCTCTACGAGCTTCTTTTTCTTTGGGTCTTCTCGCGACTGCGTGATGTCCATGACTGCGTGCCGAATTAGGAAGGTGTAGAGCACGAAATAGAGAAACGGAATTACATGCACGTAGAAGGGATAATCGCTGATTCGTTTGCCGAAGAATGACAAAAACCAGCCGATCTGGCTGTAGATGCCAAGCAAACCCAAGATGGCATTGATGAACATCCATTTGACTTCATCGCGTCCAAAAATGGACAGGTAGAACCCCGTGTAGATCAGAATCGCGAAGCCCCCGTGCAAATACAGGAAAGGCACTGGGGGATGGCTGTTACCATACGCCATTAAGAAGCCCGAACCGCCGAACATCAGCATGTGAACCAGAAAGAATGGATAGACTTTGTACCATGGTACGTCAGTGCCCTTTGCATATGTCTGGCCGTTGATTTTAATGTCACCCTGAAGCTTCATCGTGCTCTCTGATGGCTAACGTCCAGAGCTCAGGCACGCGGGACCAACCAGCGTGAACCGCGCAGCGGAACTGGACCGGCCATCCCGCGTTGCCTGCAGCGATTTGTTAGGCGCTGCGTGTTTGAATCTTTGAAACCACATATTGCTCAAAATCCTCAACGCGGGCTGGAGGGTAATAGCAAAAGCCACCATCCCAACTGATACGGTAATGCTGCAAAGCACTAAGTGATGGAGTAATCTCTCGCGATGGAAAAGGCGGCCATAACCAACCCCGGATAACAACCTCACTGCGGGGCGCAACTACGACGGAAGAAATCCGCTCCCAAGCCAAAAACTTCGGTGAGCCGAGCACTCGATGAAAATGAAGGCCATCCGGCGCAACGGTCAAGCGTCGGACCATGAAAAGCAAAAAGAAACCATAAAACAAGCAATACGCGACGAACGCAGCGATAAGCGACAAGTCAATGGAAACACCAAATGCGCGAGCTATGAGAAATGCCGCCAGTGCTGGAACTCCAAAAAATAGAGTTACCAGTAAAAGTCCGATAGGAAAACCAAGGCAAACATCAATGAAGTCACGCGGCAAGATGCGCGGCTTGATCGCAACGGTTTCTTGATGGTGTTCGCTCATAAAGTGCGGCGCTACGCCTAACGCCCAGAACTCAGCCACGCCGGACGTGTGATGTCAACCGCGAAAGCGGAACTGAAGCGGCCAACCGGCGTTGGCTGCAGTGAATTGTTAGGCCACATGTCGGAAATATAATAGTCCTATGAAATCGTCTAGGAAATGCGCGATGACCAGCGGCCAAAGCTGTCGCCATCGCCAATAGGCAAAGCCGATGAACAGGCCTCCCACAAGTATCGCCGCCGCACTATTGTATCCCTGATAGACGTGCAATAACCCCCTGAAGACACTGCTCGCCAATACGCATAACCACATCCCATATCGCTGTAGCGCATGAATGAAATAACCTGCCGCCAGCAGTTCCTCGAAAAAAGGATTGATGAGCGCCAATAGAATAATAACCGGCACCGTCAGCCCGGCGAAAACAACTCCCGGCCGCTCTGGGTGAATGGCACCCAGCGAAATAAGCACGAGAATCTTCACCGTCGTTACTATGATAAATAAAAGAATGCCGGCTGCGGTCCCCTTCCATGAAATCCGCCAACCGAAGGTGGAAACAGACCATCCGCGGACCCGGCCAATCCATAAAATAGTCCCGAGACACAATAACTTCTGAACCACGTTCTTTAATATACCCATGTCGTCTATAACAATCGTATATCGAAGAGCAACCACCCATATTTCAAAAGCAATACTCAATCCGAAGCCGATAAACAAAACGAGACAAAATTCTGCTGGTGGTGGAAGGCTGCGAATGAATGGCTTCACGCGATAAATGTGGCCTAACGACTCAAGCTGAGCCACAGCCACCGGAGCCTGACTCACGCTTGCGAGGATGATGTTCAAATTTCATGTCACGGTCAAAACTGAAAGGGCGGTGGCTGTTGGCTCCAGCGCATTGTTAGGTGGCGGCAACTTGTCTGCGCTCATATCTTGCTCCAATCTTCTGACAAAAATCAGAAACCTGCTGCTCGGAAAAACTATCGGACAACATCAGAGGCAATTCCATAAAATCGTGACACTGCAAAAGCACGGTGCTGCCTCGATAAACATGAAAATGGTCACAGAACTCGTATGAACTGTGATGCTCGGCCATCTCTGCCAAAGTAGTGAGAACTGCTGGCGTGGCTGGAACGTGATATATCTGCGGAACGGGAGCAATCGTGCCGGGATAAACCTTCGTGGTGACTGGTGCAGGATGCGCGAGCAAAAACTGCCGAACATCATCTGTGATACCGCAGCCCTCAAAATAAACCACGGCATCTGCTGGAACCAGTGAAGGCAACGCAAGCAGAAGACTGCCAAGCTCGTAGTCTTGGATGTCCCAAACGAACTCTCCTGAAATATGGATGCCTGTAAGCTCGACACGCATAAGCCGCCTAACGTCCCAAGCTCAGGCACAGCCGCCGAGCGGGACGCTGAATGCAATGATGACAAACAGACCTCATAAAAATCAATCGCAACTGGCAGGGGCAGCGGCTGTTGCCTGCAGCGAATTGTTAGGCGTCATTTTGGGTTGTGTAATGTCAAAGTAATCACAGTGTCTTTATCAAACGCAAAAGTCACGGCCCGATCAACGGGACTCTCAAAAACGTTCGACGACCGTCTCACTCCCGAAGCATTGGTCTCGATGATAGTAGTGGCCAGCTCGACATTGCCATCTTTCAAAATGGTCGGTTTGATGGTGCAAACTCTACCATCGGCCAAAATGTGACTGCTCGGCATACCACCCGAAACCTCAATAACACCCAAATCGTTATTCTTCGGAAGTGCTGTTGTAGGTGAATGCTTGGAACAGCCAGCTAATGCCATCGTGAGTGACGTGAGAACAAACAGTGATGTGTAATTTTTCATATTGATAACTCAAACAACACCACCAAGAAAAAGTTGCGCGCCATGACGCCTAACGTTCAGAGCTCAGGCACGCGGGACCAAAGGACGTGAACCGCGAAGCGGAACTGGCCTGTCCTCCATAGCCTGAGCGACGGAGCAAGCCGCCATCCCGCGTTGCCTGCAGCGATTTGATACTCCCAGTTAAGCCCTTTTGGT
>JBAVOO010000002.1:0-27402 GCA_049692125.1 Verrucomicrobiia bacterium
CCACCACCGCCACCCGGTTGGTCTTGGAATCCAGCGTAAAATTCAGGACGGTGCCGGGAAACAGCATGAAATTGTTGCTGATGGTGAGGATGCTGTCGGCAAGGGTCAGCGGGCCGCTGCCAAGGAGGTTGGTGTTTTTCAATGACGCTTGCGCGTTGTAAAAAGCCAGGCTGTTGCCGTAACCATTGGTGGTCAGGCCGTCGAGCGTGATCAGGTTGGTTGCGAACACACTGTTGGTGACGATGAGTTGCGCGTCGAACAGCAGAAAGCTGGTTGTGCCGGACGGCACGGTGATTTGGGAATCCACGAACTGCACGCCGCCGGCGTTGTAAACATCAAAGGAATTCGGGGCCGTGATGTTGACATGGCTTAAAATGATATTGGTGGCGGGCACTTCCATGCGTCCCCAAATGATGCCCGCGATGCCGCCGCTGGCCACGGTCGCGGTCACGTTGCTGATGGTGATATTGCGCCAGACCGGAATGGTGGCAGTAGTAACGGCCTGTGTCGAAGCGAAGTACGGTGTGACGCTGGTGGGCGTGCCGAATTCGCCGCCGCTGGCATAATAGCTGTAAATGACAATCGCACCGTCCACAATGTTGGTCATCCCGATGTAATAGTAGTTGAGATCCTGAGCGATGCCACCCTCGCCGCTGCCGCCGCTGGTGTTGTCGTTGGACTTCATGCGGATGCCGTATTCCGTGCCGTTGAAGGTGCAGTTGGTCACGGTCAGGTTTGACACCCCGCTCAGGGTGTTGCCGCCAAGGGAAACCCCGTGGCCGGAGCCGAAGGCGCAGTTGGTGACCAGGATGTTATTACACAACGCGGAACTGCTGCTGCTGCCGATGGCGATGTTGTCGTCCCCGTCACTGATGCTACAGTTCTGGACCAGGCAGTTGGTCCCCACCAGGTCCATCCCGTCGGTATTGGGCGAGGTGGCCGGCGTGTTGATGGTGATGCCTTGAATGGTGATATTCCCGCCACCATTCTTGAAAACCATATGCATCATCGGCGGATTCTGCAACGTCACGTTCTGGATCAGTACCCGCACGCATTTGGAAAAATAAATCATGTAAGGCCGGCTCGGGGGATTTGCCGACCACCAACCTGCACCGTTGCCGTCGATCGTTCCTGACCCGCTGATTTCGATGTCGGTAAGGCTGGAGCAGGTGATCGGATCGGCAGGAGTTCCTGTTGCATCCGGATATTTGCTTTCAGGCAGAAACTGCAGCATCGCGTTGGTGTCAATTTGCAGGTTGATACCGCTTAGGAGCGTAAGCGGCCCGCTCAAATAGGTGCCGGCGGGAATTTCCACCGTACAACCCCCGTTGGTGGTCGCCGCCGAATTGATGGCATTTTGAATGGCGGTGGTGTTGGTCAGCGTTGTACTGCTCACCGCCCCAAAATTAGTGATGTTGACAACGTTGTTGGTGTTGATGTTCGGCAGTGTCGGCTGCGCCAGCGTCGCCATGACAAATGACAAAAGCCCGACTGCCGACAGCAACCATGGGGCGCGAGACGGAAGATAATTGCGGGACTTCATGAATTTTATAAGTGTTGTGACCGCAAGAAACATACCACAATTTACATCACTTTGCCGGTTCCAGCGAGCAGTTTACCAGCTTCACGTCGGCGTCCTGGACCACATCCGGCTTCTCGATTTGCCTGAAGGTCGAGTTGTAAATCCGCACGTTGCTGATTTTGGCGGCGGGAAAGCCCCGGACGTTCAGCACGCGGGGGGTATGGTCAACGGTGATGTTTTCCATCGCCACATTGCGCGCGACCGGCTTGTAAATCCCGTTGGTCCCTTCCTCGTAAAGAAAATCAATCTGCAAAACCGAATCCGCCACCTGGCCCACGTTCACATTGCGCATGAAAATGTTTTGCAGGACGCCGCCGCGAACCGCATTGGACTTGAGCCGCAACGCACAGTTGAGGTGGGGGCTGCTCATCTCGCAATTCTCCACGAACACATTGCTGCAACCGCCGGAAATTTCACTGCCGATGGCGGTGCCGGCATGGCCATCCCGCATGGTGCAGCCGCGAATGATCAGATTCACCGACGGCACGCCAATGCGCCGGCCATCGTTGTTGCGCCCGGACTTGATGGCGATGCAATCGTCACCAGTGTCGAACAGGCATTTTTCAATCAGCACGTCGCGACAGCTTTCCGGGTCGCAACCGTCATTGTTTGCGCCGTGTGAAACAACGTCCACGCCGCGCACGATGACGTTGGTACAAAGCACCGGATTGATCTCCCACATTGGCGAGTTGCGGATACGGACACCCGCCACCATCACGTTGCGGCAGCGGTTGAACTGGATGAAGTTCGGGCGCAAATAATCCCCGTCGCCGAAACGGCGTTGTTCGACGGGCACTCCGTCCTGGGCCATTTTTTTCAACCGGCCGTTGGCGGCCATTTGATTGTCCGTGCCTCCTTTTTTACCCTTCCAGCGCAGCCAGTTTTCCTCAGTGGCCTGGCCGTCCAGCGTGCCTTCGCCGGTTACCGCAACATTTTTCTGGCCGAAGGCATAAATGAACGGCGAATAATTATAACATTCGACACTTTCGAAACGGCTGAACACCGCGGGCAAATACGCACTGAAATTGGTGCTGAATTTCAACGTGGCGTCCTTGTCCAGGTGCAAGTCCACGCTGCCTTTCAGGTGAATCGGGCCGGTGAGAAATTCCCCGGAGGGAACCACCACGCTGCCGCCACCCGACCCGGCACAAGCATCAATCGCCTTGCCAATCGCCAGGGTGCAATCGGTCTGGCCGTCGGCCACCGCGCCGTAATTCGTGATGATAAAATCACGCGCGGGAAACACCGGTGCCTGGATGCGCGCCAGAATTTCGGGCACTTGCGCCCATTCAGCCTGCTCCGCGAGGAGCCGCGGGGTTGCGAGCAAAATCATTAGAAGAAGTGGAATTGTTTTTTTCATGGTTCGATTTTCCTTGTGGGTTCCCATTTATTTCTTCGGATTTTCCAACCCCTCGATTTCGGCGTTTTCAGCGCTGAACGGCGGACCTTTCTTGACCGAAATGGTTGAGTTTTTGAACTGGATGCCTTTGGCGTCGCGGATCGTCAAACCGGTTTCGGCGGTGATGCGGACATTTTCCAGCACGACGTTCGACACCACGCTTTCCGGCAAACCGACGATGAGGCCGGCGTCTTGGGTACAGGTGGCAGTCACGTTGGAAATACAGACGTTGCGAAAGCGGGGTGTGGTTTCAGAAATCGGCTGGGCGGGGTCGTTCTCCGGATATTTGTCGTTGGTGCTGTATTGGTAATAACAGACGATGGAAATCGCCGGATGCACGTTCTTCATCGTGATGTCAGAATAGCTGATATCCTCGACCAACCCGCCGCGGCCGCGACCGGATTTGATGCGCAAGCCGTTGTCGGTGTTTTCTAAGCGGCAGTTTTTCACGACTACGTGATGCACACCACCGACGGTTGCGCTGCCAATGGCCATGCCGTGGCCGTGCAGAAAATCGCAGTCGGTGACGGTGATGTTTTCGCAGCCGAATTGGCGGCCCGGGACCTTCTTGCCGGACTTGATGGAGATGTTGTCGTCACCGGTGTCAATGGTGCAACGGGTGATGGTCACGTTGCGGCAATTGACAGGGTCCAGGCCGTCGGTATTGGCCGCGCCCGCCGGGGTCCGGATGGTCATGCCCTCGACCACCACATCTTCACAGTCGGTGAGAATAAAATGACCTCTCGGCGAGTTGATCAACTTCACTCCGGCCACGCGAACGTTTCTGCAGTTGTCGAGCCGGATGAGGTCGGGACGCGGCAGGACGTGGCCAGGTCTCCGGGTGCGGGCTTCCTCGGCCGGCCCCCACCAGTTTGCGCCATTGCCATCAATCGTTCCCTGACCAGTAATGGCAATGTCCGTGAGGTTTTTCCCGCTGATGAACGGGATGAAATCGTCGTTGCTCCTGGCCGCCAGCCAGTTGCCGCCACCCTTTAGAAAATCCGTTTGTGTCGGTGAGGCCAGCAGCGTGGCGCCGGCTTCAAGCAACACCGTGGTTTTGGCGCGGACAGTAAGCGGCTGGCTCAGATAAATTCCCGCTGAAAATTTCACGGTGCCGCCACCGGCCCGGCCGCAGGCGTCCAATGCGGCATGAATGGCCGTGGTATCCAAAGTCTTTCCATCGCCCCTGGCACCGAACTGGCGCACATCAAAAATTCCCGGTCCGGAAGCGGCGGAACAAAGTGAAATGCCAAGCGAAAGGACAAACAGCATGGCTGGTGTTTTCATCATTGTACCGGTTCGTGGTGCCTGGGTTGCCTGGACAAATTCCATCAATCAATTTTACGGCCCGAGTTGAATCCGATAAAACCGCTGGCTGAAGCTGCTCGAACCGGAATCATTCCAGACAAATGGCAACACCGGCGAAGGGTTGGTGAAAATGCCCGCCCAATCCGTCAGGTTCGTGGACGCCAGCACAATGTAGTCCGGTCCGGTGTCACCGGTGATGGTCAGGCTGAACTGGCCGTTACTGAAGTCGAAGGCCGGCGTTTGCGGATTGGCTGGCGCGCTCACGATTACATTGAACGACTGGGTCGCGCTCAGATTCGGCGTGCCATTATCAGTCACTTTCTCCGTTACGAGATTGGTTGTGCCGGCCTGCGAGATGAGCGGTCGCCACGAGAAAATACCATTGGTGGCACCTAAACTGGCGTTCCCGGGCGCGCTCAACAGGCTGAACGTCAGGGTCTGAGATGGAACATCCGCATCGGTCGCCACATTCGTAATGTTGAGGGTGACCCCGGCAATGATGTTGGTGTCGGGAACCGGAGAGAGCGTTGGTGCAGTATTCGCTGCCGTGACGACGAGGGCTGCGCTGGCGCTGGTGGCTGAACCAACCGTGTTGCTCACGGTCACAGAATAGGAGCCTGTATTGGTGGCTTGAATATTGGTTAGAGTCAGAAAGGCGTTCGTGGCTCCGACAAGCGGCGTGGTGGTGTTAAAATACCATTGGTAACTCAAAGGTGCGCTGCCCCCGGCTCCAACGGTGAAGGTGACGCTTTGGCCCGGCGAATTGGTCTGGCTCTGTGGATTGGCACTGATGATCGGTGAAGTGGCTGCGTAGGTGGTCATCAGCCAGTTGGTCTTGTTCCAGGTGAGTACGCCGGCACCGGCTCCCGCAGTGGCGCTCGTGACGATGTTTGAAAGCTGGCTCGGGTCATCCGGCGTGTATGTATAGGGCAACTGGCCGTTGGGCGTGGCGGCATTTGTGTTCCACGAGAAGGCAATGATGGGGGCTTGGAACGGCCCCATTGGATTGCCGGAATCGGTGCTGTTGCCGCGAATCGTCGTGCTGTCGAATTGATAGATGGAATCCAGCGCCTCAATCTTGCCGGTGTATTCAGGATTTGAAGGATCGGTCTGATTGTTGCGTAGCGGCCAGAGGCAATCGATATAAACCGACTTTTCAACCAGAATGGCGCCATTTTCGGTGGAGATGGTGCCGTTGACGGGCGGCTCGAAACTGTAGGTGTTGTTCAGCGTGTTCTGATTGGCCGTGCTCATGGTCGCCGCAATCGAATCGCGCAGACGCCTGGCCGCCAGCACCGTTGTGTCATCCACATAGAGATTGTAATCATGCACGTTGCCGGCGCGCAGGCGCGGCACGCAACGATCCCACACGCCAATCCACAGGTGATGGAAGGTCATCGTGATGGTCGCGTTATTCGGGTCGAGATCATTTTGACCTGCCAGGTGGGTCTTGTCATGCGCCTGCATGATGGTAACGATGTTGGTGGTGCTGTAACCATGGGTGCGCAGAAAATTATACATCGGATAGCTTGACGGACTCTGTTCCAGATAATTGATCTGCTGCCAGACCCAACTGTTGGTATTTGTTGCGCCGTCGTCTCCGATGTATTTGCACCACGAAATGGTGATGTCCGAGCAACTGTCCTTGGTGTCGAGAATGCCATCGTAGGATTTCGTGAACGTGCAGTGATCCACCCAGAGGTTGCTCACCGCGCCGCCGTTGCCAACCGTGATGAAATCCCAGTCGTTCCGGTCGTATTGTCCCTTGGTGCTTTCGTCCCATTCAAAGTTCTCGTCGAATTTCAAATTGCGAACGATGATGTTGTGGCAGCTTTTGATGTTGAAGTTGCAATGTTTGATGGTCGCGCCGTTGGCGGAGAAAATGGTCAGCCCGCTCTTGGGTTTGATGTCGATCAAACTCTCGCCCACGGTCAGGAGCACCGGGTGGAGCAACGGCGTGGTGTTCGCGCGGAACGGGCCGACGGCCTGCACCGCCGCGCCGACCTCATTCCAACCCAGACTCAAATCGTTCATGATTTCGATGACCTTGACCGAACCGGCGGTCTTGTAGGCAGACTGGAGGGCGTTGGCGAAATCGAGTGGAGTATAGACCTGCACATAAGCCGGATCGTTTGTGGCAATCACGCCGCCGCCGGCGCAGCCGGCACCAACCGTGGCAAACCCGGTCAGATTATATGCGGAGTTGACCAGCGGTACCGTGGTCGTCACGGTTAGCTGGGCCGGATTGCTGGTCACACTCCCGACGCTGTTGGTGGCGGTGAGCGTGTAGCTTCCGTCATCGGTGGTTTGCACATTCGACAGGTTCAGGGTGGATGACGTTGCGCCCGGAATCGGTGTTCCGTTCTTGCTCCACTGATAACTGATGGGGGCGGTGCCGCCTGCGACGGCGGTGAAACTGGCAGAGCTGCCAGCCAATACCACCAGTGAAACAGGTTGGGAATTGAAAACGGGCGCCACGGGACTCGTATTGACGGTGAGGAAAGCATTGGAACTATTGGTGGATCCGGCCGAATTGTTGATGAAGACGGAATAACTTCCCGCATTCGCGGGCTGAACATTGGTGATCGTTAAAATGGAATCGGTGGCGTTGGTCAGCAGCGTGTTGGTGTTATAATACCATTGGTAGCTCAGTGGATCAGTGCCGCTGGCGATGACGCTGAAGGTGGCGGTTGCTCCGGGTAGAATGTTGGTCTGATCCTGCGGTTGCGTGATGATTGAGGGGGCCACCGGAAGATTCACCGTCAGTTGGGCCACAGCGCTTGTCACCGAGCCGTAAGCGTTGGTTACCACCACCGAGTAACCGCCTGAGTCCGAAAGCTGGACGTTGGTCAAGGTCAAGGTGGAAGCGGTGGCATTGGTCAATACCGTGTTGGTATTGTAATACCATTGGTAGCTCAACGGTGCCGTTCCACTGGCTTGAACGCTGAATGAAGTATCCTGACCCACCAAAGCGGATTGATCTTGTGGGTCAAAGTCAATCGAGGGAGGAGTGGCCACGGAAACCAGGTCCACGCGTACTTCGTTGATGGTGATGTTCGTGGACGTGGTCCCGGCCTTTGCGGGGCGGAAGCCGATGCCGTCAAAGTTGAAATTGGCGGCCCCGGTGTCCATCACGGAATTGGTGAGCGTCGCCTTGCTGGCCTGGTTCTGCCAGGTGGCGGTGATGGCAAGCGTTGTGGAGTTGGTGCGGTACAGCGACAATTGCAACGAATAAGCGGTGGCATTGGTGAAGCCGGGGAAATTGTTGGTGCTGCCCGGGCCCGAACCGAGCAAGGTGTAATCGCCGGATGAGCTCAGCAGCGCGCTGTCCGACACATTCGTGCGTTTATACAGGTTCATCGGCGAGGTACTGTTGAAGTTCACGCCGCAATTCTGGAACAGCGCATAACCCTGAACGCCGCTGCCCTGGCCGCTGTTGCTGCCCAGATCGGCGGTGGCCCAGGTTGGGGAGAGTGTGGAATCAGCAAAGTCGTAAACGCCAATCTTGAAATCGGTGGAAGAATTGAGCGGAGCCACCCCGTTGAAATTGAACCAGATGGTGACCGTAAGCGTGTCGCCCACCTGCAGCCGCGCCGGGTTGGACGAATTGGTGCCAAAATAAGTGACGCCGAGAATGGCGGTGCTGCTCATCGCCACCGACATGGCGTTGACACTTGTGGTCCAAGCGGAACTGCTGGAGACATACCACGCCGAGTCCGTCGGCAGATTTTGATTGGTACGCGTGCCATCGGCAAAAGTGTCGTCGAGCAACACTGTGGCGTGACCGGGCACGGCAATTCCAAACATGAGTGTGAGAACAAGAATAATTTGACGAAGGCACTTCATGCGAATTTACAGCTTGTTATTGAACAGAATTGCCGAATCAATCCGTTTCAGATTTAAACATAAAGGGTCTCATTTGAGTTTAACTGAAACCCCAGATGACTCAACCCTGCCGGGTTGCAAATGGCTTTGAAAATAATGCACTGTCGTCAAATCAGGACAACTCAACCAGCACGACAGTTGTATTTCCTTCATTGCTTTTTGTTGGCGGACGCCAAGCCTTCGACCTGTGCATTTTCGGTTGCAAACGGAGGGCCCTCTTTCACTGACACGGCCACGTTCTTAAGTTGGATGTCTTTGGCGTTGCGAATTTCGAAACTTTTGGCGGCGGAGATTTGGACATTCTCAAAAACCACGTTCGATATCATGCTTTCCGGCAGGCCGTTGATGATGCCCGCCGCCTGGGGGCAGGTTGCCTTCAAATTGCTGATGCGGATGTTGCGGTAAACCGGCGTGTTGCCGGCGATGGCGGACATGGAATTGCTCCCGGCGGCAGATCGGGCCGTGTCCCCGGCGGAATTGTTCATGTAATAACAGGTCAACGTGATGGCCGGATTTACGTTCTTCATTATGATGTCACTGTAACTGATATTTTCCACCATCCCGCCCTTGCCGTGCTGGGATTTGATGCGCAGACCATTCTCGGTATTTTCAAAAGTGCAATTGCGCACGGTCAGATTACGCACGCCGCCGGCGGTTTCGCTGCCGATGGACACGCCGTGACCGTGCAGAAAGGTGCAGTCCGTTACCGTGATGTCCTCGCTGGCGAACTCGCGTTCAGCCAGTTTTTTGCCGGCCTTGATGGCGATATTGTCGTCGCCCACGTCAATGCGGCACCTGGTGATCAAAACGTTCTTGCAACTGCTCGGATCAATCGCGTCGGTGTTGGCGGCGTGTTCCGGCGCAAGAATGGTTGCATTGGAAACAACAACTCCTTCGCATTCCGTCGGCACAAAATGGAACTTGGGCGAATTTTGCAGCGTAAGGTTTTCCAGGCGGACGTTTTTGCAGCGGGTCAGCACAATCAGATTCGGGCGCGGCAGCGTGTAGCCGGAAACCTTCTGGCGGGCTTTCTCGGCTTCCTCCCACCAGACCGCGCCGTTGCCGTCAATCGTGCCTTTGCCGGTGAAAGTCACGTTCGTCAAATTCTTGCCGCTGATGAACGGGATGAAATCGCCGCCGCTTTTGGCCTGGAGCCAGTCGCCGGGCACCTTCATGAAATCACTGCTGGTTGGTGCAGGCCAGCAGGGTCGCCCCCGCCTCGAGCAGCACCGTGGTTTTGGCCTGGAGGGTGAGCGGTTTGCTGTAATAGGTTCCACGCGAAAATTTCACCGTGCCGCCGGCCGCCTGGCCACATTCATCCAGGGCTTTCTGGATGGCGGCGGTGTCGAGTGTCTGGCCATCGCCTTTCGCGCCAAACCGGCGCACATCAAATACTTTTGACCCGTCAGCGGCCTGGAGCGAAATGGCAAAAAAAAGAAAAACACACGCGGAGGCAATGGTCAAGCGCATAGGACAGGATAGTGCATTAATTTGTCCCGGCTGAACACATTAATTTGAGCAAATCAGTTTAAAAAAAATGCACTCCCCTGCCGCTGCTTTCCTTGCAAATCACGCCGGCAATTTTACAGCCGGTTGCGTTGATGCAGTCAATCCACAGCCGTTCCTTGATGCCGGCGTCTGGCCGCACCGGACTTTTTTGACAAGAACGTCAACCATCCTCACTCCGGAAGCCGGGTATTTTATTGCCTTGGCGCAGCGGAAGCCACCACGCGCACCCGCTCCCCGCCCGGCATGCACGACTTGAAAGCCAATGGCAGATCAATGAAATCAATCGAAGCGGCGTGCCTTTGGCAACGGAAGGTTTCGAGCAAAGAAGCGTTGCGAATCACGCAGGAAGCATCAAAAAAGAACCGCCGGCGGAGCGTTTTCTCCACCGGCGGCTTTGTCTTAAAACTTGCTGATTATTGCAGTTTCAAAATATAGAACACGTCGGGCACACCCGGCACAATGGGGATCGTATTGGTGAAGAGGCCAGAGGTGAAGTTGTTGGTAAATATGGGTGTCCAGCTCGATAGCGGCGCGGCCACGTTCGTCGAAGACAGCACGTAGTACCCGCTGCTACCAGTGCCATTGTTGCCGCTGAAGACCACGTTCGTGCCGCTGAGGGTTATGGATGTAATCACCGGCTGCGGCAGCGTGGTGGAAAACACTGAAATGCTCCCATCCACCTGCAGATTGTTGGTCCAAACCACGCCAGCCCCGGTTACGGTCAGCGCACTGCCGTTCGATACGAGCTTATTAAACAGCTTGAACCTGTCCCCGACCACCAAGGCCGTCGGGCCGAGGTTCGTCACGGTCAACGTTCCGGTGCCGCCATTGGCCAGGGTGCCGCTGACCGACGCGATGTCATTGGACTGTGATACCAACTTTTTGACTTTGAAGAACAGGTTGCCGTTCAAGGTGAGCCCGCCGTTGAGGGTAAGCGTGCCGATGGCGGAGGAAGTACTGGGGGCGAGAGTGCCGCCGACATTGACGGTGACCGCGCCGTTGATGATGCCAGTGCCCGCGAGAGTCGCATTCGAGCATACAGTGACGGCGCTCGCCGCATTAAGCTGGCCGTTGACCTGGACTGTGCAGTTGGTGATGGTCGTCGGCCCGGTGTAGGTTTCGGTGTTGTTCAGAGCCAACGGGCCGATGGCGTTGGTGCCGGTACCGGTTATTGTCAAACCAAAGCCTTCACTAACACTATTGGTAACGTCGCTGATGACACCCGAGAAGGTGGTCACAGCGCTGTTGGTTGTCTGGAGATACCGGATGTAATTGGTGCCCAAACCGTCGTTGCCATTGAGGGAGAACAGCCCTGAGAATGTCAGGTTGTTCGCGCCGCCGATGATCAATGTCAAATTGTTGGTCGCGCTGGGATATTGGATGGAATTCGTGATGGTAATGGGGCCGCCGGAGGCGAACACCTCTCCGCTGCCGGTAATGTCGGCAACTTCGGGAGCGATATACAACGGGCCAGTGCCAATCGCATTATTAATGCCAAATCCAATGGCGCCCGTGGTAGGAGTTGTGCCACCCGAATAGGTGTTTGCGCCGTTGAGAATCGTGATGCCGCCGCCCCGTTGGATAAGCCCCCCGGCGCCGGAGATGACGCCGTTGTAGGCTTGGATGCCGGTCCCGTTATAGGGAGCTAATGTGATCAAGGAGGACGCAAGCGCCAACTTCGCATTATTCGTTGTGGCGGCGCCGTAAACCCGGACCCGCACGGGGAGGCTGGTGTTGGTCGGGTTCACAGTCAACGTCAGGGTTGCATTGTTGCTGCCCGAGAAATTGCCGTTGAAGTCTCCGCCGTAAGTTCCGGTGCCATCAAACAGCATGGTGAAGTTGCCGGCAACAACGAAATCGTTGGGGATGCTCGAGCTTGCGCCGCCAGCCGGAACAATTTCATTTGTGCCGCCCGCCCCAGCCCCCCCGGCCAAGGTCACCGGGCCGGTGCCAAGCCCATTGAGATTTTGGAGGATAAGATACGCGCTGGCGTTGCTGATAATGGTGCCGCCGGTGTAGGTATTGGCATTGCCTATCGTGAATCCACCGGAACCTGCGTAAATCAAATTGCCCGGCCCGGCGAAGCTGCCGCTGCTGGTGGCGTTAAAGGTGTAAACAGCGGTGCTATTCACCGTAACGGAAGCAGCGCTAAGATAAGGGCCTGTCAATGTCACAAACCCCCCCCCAAAGATATCATTGAAAGCAACGGAGTCACCATAATTGAATACGGTCTGGTTGCCGTTGGTGTCCTGCCAATTGGCGCTGTTAGTTATATCCCATATGGTGCCTGCTGTTGCATACCAGATTAAATTGGTTGCCGGCCTCAAGCCCAGCGAGCAGATTGCTGAATTTGTGGTGTAACCACCGGTGCCGGAGACTGTGACGTAGTAACCATTGCCCGGCGAAAGCACATCAGCCAGCCCCGCCGGGGAAATAACGAGCATGTTCTTGGTGGAACCCGAAATATTGCCGGCATCAAGAAGGTTGGTGCCATTCCGATGCCATTGATAGCCCATACCGAAACCGATGGATGAAACAAAGAAGGCGCAGGAGCCGTTGGTCGCGACTTTCACTGAAACTGGTTGTGAAGTAATGGTTGGCGGACCGCTGACCGGGGTGCTGTGGCCGGTAATCAGGATGGAAGAAATATCCATCGTGCTGGCCTGCGACGAACTGGAGGAATTGCGAAAACCGACGGCCAGGCCATCAAACCCACCGGTCACAAAGGTTGCATTTGTTGCCACCTGATTTGTCGTGGTGTAGATCACTGTGCCGCCAGTGCCCGCCCCGTTGTAAAGAGTATTGCTGATCGAGAGAGAATTTGCCGTATCGAAGGTGATCACCAATTGCATCGTGTAAGTTGACCCGTTCGCAAGGACGACACTCACATTCGCCGGAGCGGCACTACCCACAGTTGTGCCATTGGGATTGTTGAACGCCTGGGTGCTGCTGGCACCCGAGAAGAGCAAATCCTGGTTCTGCGCTGTCGCCGCGGAGAGTAACTGGGTGGGACGGGTTTCAATGTTCGGTTTGCCGCTCCAGAACATTCGGCCAAAGTAACCAAGCCAATCCTGCGTTCCACCTGTGTTGATATTGTTGGTCGTCACGCTCGTCGTTATGTTGCCTTGATTGGGCGGAACTCCGCCGGAGTTGAACAAGCCAACGTTTATGGTGGAATTAGCCGAATCGAGACCGCAAAGGATATTGCTCGCGTCCACAAAGACCACGTCGAGTTCGATGTAATCACCCACCGCTGTCAGCGGGACCGGTGTATTGGTGAACAAGCCAACGACTTCTCCCAAAACGCTGGCGCTGTTCGGAAGGGTGATTGAAAGATTGTTCGGAGCGATGGACGATGTCGTGTTCCCGCCGGAGAGACCA
Source organism: Verrucomicrobiia bacterium (assembly GCA_049692125.1). Classification (GTDB taxonomy): domain Bacteria; phylum Verrucomicrobiota; class Verrucomicrobiia; order Limisphaerales; family UBA11358; genus UBA11358. The sequence goes on from JBAVOO010000002.1 coordinate 13,065, forward strand.
ATATACGTCTGATAGCTGGAGGAATTGCCCGTGGGAGGGGCTACTGGTTGGTTAAGAGTGCTGGTGGTGAAATTATCGCTGAAAAAGGTTACTTGCGCCTTCGATGCGAGCGGCGCAGCGGCCAGGACGAGCGCAAAGTAAACTTGGAGGTTAAGGATTTTTTTCATGATGTTTGGATTGTTTGGATTGTTGGGGTTACGATTGTTGTTCAGTCGCCTGTTTTGAAATTGCGCCAGTCGGGTCAGGGTTGAAATCCGTTCATGATGATCCGGAAACCGACTGGATCCTCACCTGGACCCGAGCCGTTGGCATCGAGTGGATCCCATAACTTTGGGTCGAATGGCAGATTAGATCCTCTCGTGTTATTTCCACGCACAGTTATAAACCTTACATGGCCATCGCCAAAAAGGGAATTCACACCGGCGGGCTGGCCGCCGGTCTTGTGGCTCAGAACATTAAAGGTTTGCAACAAATCAGTGGACACACTTTTGGTCTGATCCACGGCAGTGGATGGGAGTGGCACAGGTTCATTAATCGCGGATTGCACAGGATCGCCGGGATTGGGACTCGTGAAAGTCATTTTTTGCGCCGTTAGGATTGGTACAACTGCAGTGCCATTGCCATAGCCGGTGCCGGTCAAGGTCTCGGTTGTCTTCGGCTGTGGATAATAATCGTAGGAGCAGCGAACATACGGGTTACCGTCGAATTGAGGATCGGTAGAAGCAATGTCGGGTGGAATCGAAGGCCAAGGCCAACCCTGCTCTGAGTATGTGGCGTAAGCGTAATTCCCACTCAGGACGCTGGGACAGTAGAAGGTTTTCGGGTTCGCAACGGCCTTGCCATAGAAAAGAAGGCCCAGACCATAAGGTCCCTCTGTGATTACGATGCTCCCAACCCCGGCCATGCGGCATGCCTCATACGTCTGCCATGGATTTCCAGGGTTTGAAGTAGGCGGGCAATCTTTCCAACTCCGTTGAGGAACGAAATCATTGTTCTCCCCGGCATAAACGGCCGTGCCTATGCCAATTTGTCTTAAGTTGCCCGCACATGAGGACCGCATTGCTTTCTCCTTTGCGGCGGACAAGGCGGGCAACAACAACGCCGCCATGATGGCAATGATGGCGATAACCACGAGAAGCTCGATCAAAGTAAATCCCCGACCCATCCTTGCCCGGACCGAAATCCCGCGTCCTGATACGCCTTCACGCGCCCGGCTCGACGGCATTGCCCCCGACTGAACGAAGACATCGGGATGAAGCTCTTTTCGGTGATTCTGACGTGTATTCATAATCGTGTGGCTGGGGGATTGGGAATCTCGCTGGAGAGAAGTTCTTTTGACAGGATGGCATATTTCAGTCTGGTCATAAAAGTTAAGTGTTCTGCATCTAATATACATCATTTTACCAATTTGCAAGTTGTTCTCCCGCTTTGCCTGTCATGATATTCATTTTATTCATGACACGGAGACGACACATGCCGGTGCCACCCAGCACCAGTGCCGGACAACGGCACAAAAGCATGAACAAAACCCATCATAACCTTTCGGGTTCAAATTCCAGTGTGAATTATTGATTGAAACTAACACCGTGGTTGGGCAAAGGAAAGTTATTACGTTATATCAGCTTTGCAAAAACATTTGAAAAAAATGCACTTTGGCGTTTGGGTGATGGGGGATTAGATTGCGCTTCCTGTTTTTTGCTCGGCATCATTCCTGCTAACAAAACCGAGCAATTCTTCAATCGTCCAAACATGGTCGGTCAGTCCCGCCGCCATTGCCGGTGTTTTCTTGTGCGCCGAGTGAATCCGGCAAAAGTTGAAATGAGCAATAAACAATGCCGTCGAAAAACGCAAGTTTTCAATTTTCTTGGAATAGCCCAAGGTCAGGCGTGTGAACCGGCGATTGAACAACCGCACAGAAAGATTTGTGCGCTCGATATACGAAGTGCTTACCCGATTGCGGTCAGGATTGCCGCTGCGAACGATTACGCGGGTTGAGACGCACTCCGGCGGCGAATAACGGCGCTCGCCCTTCAAATCCTGATTCGGCGCGGCGTAAATTTTCAGGAGTTGGGCAAAGTCAATTTCATTGCCGAAAGTGTGACGAACTACGTTTTTGTAAGGCTGAAAGGCGTCGGTCGTCAGTTGGAAATGGCCGTTGGTTTTGCGCTTCAAATCCTCCATTAAAGCCAGCGCGTTGCCCGCGTCACGTTTGCCGATGATATGATTGACAATCAGCTTGGTGTCCGCGTCAATCGCCATGAAAAGGTATTGATCGCCCTTGTCGCAATCGTTGGTGAGATTGCGCCGCTGTTTGCAGCCCACAAAGCAAAAGATTTCATCCACCTCCACGGCGGCGGCCTTGACATTGCAGACTTTGGATTCAAGAAAACCGGCGCAATGCTCGCCCGCCGATTCAAGAATCCGCAGGACGGTCTTTTTGTCCAAACCTGTGAGGCGCGAGACGGCACGGATGCCAATGCCTTCACAGAGCATGTTAATCACTTTGACGGCCTCGCCCGTTTCGATTCGGATGCCGTCCAGCGGTTGCGATTCACTGAATGATTGCCCGCAACGGTCGCAGGCGAACCGCTGAACGATTCGGTTTTTATTACGATACGAGCCGGATTTCCGGCAGTTTCCAGAGCAGCAATGACAGTTCACTTGACCTTTCGCGGCCAAGACTTAAAGTGACGGTGAATCCACAAGATTCCGTCCCGTAAAGGTCTCGGCCTTTTGGGATGCGCCCTGTCGGTGCTTAGAACCACTGGCAGGGCATTGTTTTTATTTCATTGATTTACCACTAAAATTGGCTACCTTTAACCGTAGCAGCCTCACGGTTGCCTCTCGGCCAGCAGGCACTCAGTCACGAGATTTATCGCCTGCTGGCCGATGTTTTTATGTCCTCGCGCTGCACGTGTTCGGCCCAATCACGCCGCGCTCATAACCCTCCTCATAATCAGCCCTGCTGTAGCAAGGCTGTGTCAGATAATACACGTTATCTGACAGAAGTCAACAATCTTTTTTAACAAAAAGATTTGACAGCGGTTGTCGGTTGTGGCACTTTCAGGCCATGAGTGTGAAATTACGGTTTGAAAAAGGGTCTCTGGTAACGCAGGTCGTCCTTAAAGACGGAGCACTACTGGGGCTTAACAAGATTGTTTCTGAATTCCAATCAGACGAGGCGGTGTCCGCTGCCCCCTTTCATTCTATCGGCGACCCGTCGCCTAATCAGCCCGGCGACCCAAGTGGCACGGTCAAAGAATGGTTGAAAAGCCACGGTGCCGCAGAATCGCTTAACCTGATCGATTGGAAGACCGGCCCAGAGAAAATTTTATTGCTTGGGGCGTTCCATGAATCCAGAGGGAAGGCAAATGAAAGCTGGCGAAGCGCGGATATGGAAACACGTTTTACAGAAGCAAATGAAGCTTTCCCCAAAAACTTCCCGCGAGACATTAAAACAGCGGTTAAAAGTGGGTTTATCGCAACTATCACTCCCCGGACATATAACGTAAGTCGGACGGGATGGAACAAACTTGCCGCGGCAATAGCTAAGACGATCCCGTCAGAGTCCCTTTGATTGCTCACGCACCGCGAGGGGGATTGATTGGCGCTGCCGGTTGAAAACGCTATTTTTGAGGCTCATCCGATTCCAATGGCAATTCCGCTTGTTGCTCTGCTGGAATATGTTTAATGACTTTTAGAACCTCATGTTCATTTTTTATTCCCTCCCCTGCGCTTACTTGCCGGGTTCGGATTTTAACAACCAGAATGTCTCCTTTTGAAAATTTTTTCCCAGCCTTGATTTCGTTTTGGAACTCCCCATCAAGCACGAGAGCGTTAAATCTGTTTTCGCCGTCAAACAGTTTCCATTTGAGTCCTTCCTCAAAGGAAATTTCAATAAGGTTGACGGCCACTTCTCTTGTGGAATCTACAAGTTGCTGCTCTGGCAGGACTGGCGCTTCAAACGACGGTAATTGTGATTTTTCGATTCGCTCAATCTCTTTCCCTTGGTCTTTTGCAAAAAAAACATCACATCCGATGGATTTCAATGGATTCAAAACCAGGCTTAAACTCATTCTGATTTTGCGATTTTTTGCCAGCCGAATTACTTCTGGCCCCACCTCAATAGAATCATAATCACCCTCCGTTTCGATTTTGACATTGCCGTTTTGAATGACGGTGGATGCCTTTATTTTTCGGTTACGCAACCATTTGACGAGCTTGATTAACGAAGCTCCGCTTGCGGCAGACAAACCAACCAATTTGCAAATATCACTCGCGCTCCAGTGTTTGCAATGTTCCAGAATAAATGCAGCTTGGTCTGACAGGTCTTGAACCAAATGAAGATTAACCTCAAAAGAGCCTTTCTTAAAATCCGATTTGACATGCGTTCTGAGCCGCCCGCGCCCATCATTAAGCAGAAGGTGAGATTCTTGCAACAACTCCCCCAAGGCAAGCAAAGCAGGCGCAAGTTCCTGAACATCCATTGAACCAGCGCTAACCGCTTCCCCATCGTAACCGATTTCAATTTTAGCCGTGCTCACATCCGCACTATACACCCCATGTCAAATCAAACTTATACGCGCCCCTCAAATTTGGCAAAGCGCAATCTGCGCCCCCATTACCGGCGTTTGGGGCCGGGTTAATGAAGACAGGGTTGCCTCGAAGCGCGAGTGAGCGCGGATTCGATCCGGCGCGACCAGAGGAGGCGAGCGACTTGATAAATCCATGAACGGCATTCACCCTTCACCTTCAACGAACGCCCTTCAGCCTGAATAGGATTGGACGCCGGTCAAAAATCCGGCGCCCGTTTGTTCCCGCGCCCTTGCCCTTCGCATGCTCAAAGACACAGTTGGCCGTGAGTATTGTCGGTGATATAAAGATCGTCCGAATAACCCCTGACGAAAATGGGCGCCTGGGTGCCCGGGCTTACAGATGTAACCTGTGGCAACACGCTTTTTGCAGCCAGCCCATCCGGCACTTTTAACGCGGGTGACAGCTTCTATTCACTATCGCCGCAAGATCTGGCGCCTTCCGTGCCCTTTCGCCGGCCCGCCGGGTGCAGGCAAGGCTTGGACGCTTCAACCGCCGGCGCCGGGTTACGGGCTATTTCGCCCGCGCCGGCGATCGCCGGCGGCCGGCAGTCGTGGCCCTCATCGGAAAAGCCATATACTGTTCGGCGTTGGCGTAACAGATGTTGCGAATCATCGGCCCGACCAGTTTTTCATCGTTGGGAACAAGACCGCTTTCCATGTCGCGGGCGATCAAATTACAGAGCGTGCGCCGGAAATATTCATGGCGCGGATACGACATGAACGAGCGCGAATCCGTGATCATGCCGATGAAGCGCGAGAGCAGGCCGAGATTCGACAGCGCATTCATCTGCCATTCCATGGCTTCCTTTTGGTCCAAAAACCACCAACCGGAACCAAACTGAAGCTTGCCGGGGATCGTGCCGTCCTGAAAATTCCCGATCATCGTGGCGAAGGCGTAATTGTCCGCCGGATTCAAATTGTAAATGATGATTTTGGGGAGCAAATTTTCCTGGTCAAGCCGGTCAAGATAGGCAGCGAGGGCCTGGCCTTGCGGGAAATCGCCGATGGAATCGAAGCCGGTGTCCGGGCCGAGCTGTTTGAGCAGCCGCGTGTTGGCGTTACGCAACGCGCCGAGGTGAAGCTGCTTCGTCCAACCCTTCAAGGCGTCGAGTTTGCCGAAAAACAGCATCATGAACGAGGCGAATTGTCCGTGCTCCGGCGGTGAAACCGCTTCGCTGCGCCGCGCCTTGGCGAAAATTTCGGCGGCAGTTTTCTCGGAACAAAAGTCGGCCAAACAATGGTTCAGGCCGTGATCGGACAAACGGCAGCCTTGCGAATGGAAAAAGTCGTGACGCTTTCGCAGCGCGGTCAGGAAGGCGGAAAAGCCGTTGATGTCCACGTTGCTGGCAGCGGCAAGCTGGTCCACCCACGGGTTGAAACTGGCGGGCTGATGGACCGTCAGCGCCTTGTCGGGCCGGAACGCAGGCAACATTTTCGTCGGATGGCCCTGGGACGCGAACGCGCGGTGATGTTCCAGCTTGTCCACCGGATCGTCCGTGGTGCAAACGACCTTGACTGTGAATTTCTTCAGTACGCCCTGCGTGGTCAGTTCGGGGGTGGCCAGTTTTTCGTTCGCCTTTTTCCAGATTTTGTCGGCGGTTTTTCCGTCGAGCAATTCGGTAATGCCAAAATAACGCTTCAATTCCAAATGCGTCCAGTGATAGAGCGGATTGCGGAGCGTGTTCGGAACGGTTTTTGCCCAGGCTAGAAACTTTTCGTAAGGCGAGGCGGCGCCGGTGCAAAATTTTTCCGCAACGCCGTTGGCGCGCATCGCGCGCCATTTGTAGTGATCGCCTTCGAGCCAGATTTCAAAAAGGTTTTTGAACTGGCGGTTTGCCGCGATGTCGCGCGGCGAAATGTGGCAGTGGTAATCGAAAATCGGCTCGGCTTCGGCGTATTGGTGGTAAAGTTTGCGGGCCGTTTTGGTGCTCAACAAAAAATCTTCGTGGATGAAGGGCATATTCGAGGAGATCGCTTGTCGGTTTAAGCGGGAACCGCTTCGCGCCGCAATGTTTTTTTTGCCGGTTTTGTTTCGTCGAGCAGCAATGGTTTCATGTGCCGCTCGAACAGGTTTTCGGTGACATTTTTGGCGATGACCGCCTCATATTTCTTGAGCGCGTTGAGATAGCGGTCGCCTTTCTTGGCGGCGATTTTGAAACCGACGTGGATCAATTGCCGGAAACTCCGATTGTAAGCCTGGTTCTTCTGATCGTGCCGGAGCGCGGAAACGTATTGTTCCGACGTCCATCCGTTGACGGTTTCCTTCGTCGGCAGTTTCTTGCGGTCAATGTCAATGACCGTTACGTACGGCGCGCACAGTTCGTCCACGTGATCCAGTGCATCGGAATAAATCTCCTTCGCCAGCGCGAGGCCATCACCGCCCGCTTCGGCGAGGCCGATGACTTCTTCCAGCCACGTCGTGCCGGCCGTCTTAAGGTGCAGGCCGGCGTTGAATTTTTTCAATGCGCGGCGGATTGGCGCGTAAATGGAAAACTTGTCGCTGCCGGAATGGACGCTGAGTTTGAGCGAGGCCGGCAGGCCGTATTTCTTGATGGCGAAGGCGATGACCGCCAGGTCCTCGTTGAATTCCTTCTCGAATTGCTTCACATCGCCGACGTAATCCACGCCCTTGTTGAAACGGCCGGTGAATTTCGGCGCGATGGTCTGTATCGGAACGTTTTCATCGGCGAGCGCCGCGAGAATGATGAGCAGTTCCGGCGGCGTTTGCGGGCTGTCGGTTTCATCCATCGAAACTTCCGTGATGAAATTGGCTTCGCCCTTGGCCTGGGCAATGTGCCGGTAAATCTTCCCCGCGTCCTGCACGGCGAGCAAAAATTTGTTGGCGACGCGTTTAACTTCAGCGCGCGTCGTTTCGAGCGGGCGGTCAATATGCGGGATGACCATCTTGCCCAGCAGTTCGGGGTGACGATCGACAAACGCCGTCACGCTGTTGGGGTCGGTGGGTTGGCCAATCGAGTCGGCCACGTCAATCGTGAAGAAATCCGAAGGCGCGATGAAACGATCCACGGTCTCGATCCGGATGTGGTCGGCGTCCACGTGATACGGTTTTTCCCAACCGAGCGCCTTCACCGCCGCATCCGCCTCGGCACGCAAACTGGAGGGTTCGGTGCCGATGAGCGTGTGTTCGCGGTTCGATTTGTTCCAGACGGGTACGATGTCCGCGCCGAGTTTGGTGGCCAGGACACAGGCGTCCAGTTGGGCCTTGCCCTGATGCGCAAAACGGTCGCCCATGCCAAACGAAAATTTCCCCAGTAATAAATACTTATTCATGATTATTTGCTTAATGAGTGGCAATATAACAGATTCGTTTGCCGAAACATTATACGTCTTTTGCAGAATTGTTTGATAATTCTGCACTTAAAATGAAAATCTGTCCAGCCAATTCTCGCTTGCCAAGGCGCGGCGGGACTGCCAGTTTGACTTTCTAGTGTAGCAGTTATCCTCAGTTCAACCTCATGAGTCGAGGATCGAAGAAAGAAGCCTCTGCTGTTCGGTTGAACGCGCCGGTTTCGCCGGCCGTTGACGAAACGGACGCGGCAGTCTGCCGCTCGCTGAAACCTGATCGCTGTCTGTCGGCAGGGACGAATCCTAATTGGCTGGTTCCGGGGATCTGTGTTTTTCTGGCGGCTATTGTCTGGGTGGTCTTTGGCCAGACCTTGAGGTACGGGTTTGTCATCTTTGACGATGACCAGTATGTATATGATAACCCTATCGTCCAAAAGGGGCTGACGTGGGAAGGATTTCGTTGGGGATTGACCTGCGGCGGCATCGGCCATTGGCACCCGCTAACTTGGGTTTCCCACATGCTCGACTGCCAGTTGTACGGGTTGCATGCGGGTGGCCATCATCTCACGAATATCGTTTTCCACGCGGCAGCCACGATCCTGCTCTTTCTGGTGCTGCGGCGGATGACAGGTTTGTTATGGCGGAGCGCGTTTGTGGCGGCGGTATTCGCCATTCATCCGCTGCGGGCGGAATCGGTGGCCTGGATTTCGGAGCGCAAGGACGTTTTGAGTGCGTTCTTTTTTATGTTGACGTTTCTTTGTTACGCAAAGGCGGTAACCAGTGACAAGTGGCTAGTGACAAGCACAAAAACGTCTGCTGCCACGCCGGCGGCCATCCTGTCACGTGTCACGTGTCACCAGTCGCCTTATTATTACCTGGCCTTGATGTTTTTCACCTTGGGGTTGTTGTCCAAGAACATGCTGGTGACGTTGCCGTTTGTCCTGTTGCTGTTGGATTACTGGCCGCTGGGAAGGGTGACGGGTGACGGGTGGCGGGTGACACGTTTTGGCATACGAGTCCCGCAACTCTCAACTTACCGTCACCTGTTGCTCGAAAAGCTGCCGTTTTTTGTGCTGGTGGTGGGATCGTGTGTGGCGACGGCCCTGGTTCCGGAGAAGGTAACCGTTGCTGACAAGCTGCCTTTAGGGCTGCGGCTGGAGAACGGCCTGGTATCCTATGTCGTCTACCTTTGGCAGATGGTTTATCCCTCGGGACTGGCGTGTGTTTATCCCAACCCGACCCATGATTTGCCGGTTTGGCAGGTGGGGGGAGCGCTAGGGTTGTTGCTGGCAATATCCGGAGCGGTATATGCCATCCGCAAGACGCAACCATGGCTCATTGTCGGCTGGCTCTGGTTTGTGGGAATGCTGGTACCGGTGATCGGGCTGGTGCAGATATCGTACTATGCCCACGCGGATCGATACACGTATCTGCCGGAGGTCGGGCTGTATCTGATGGTGACGTGGACGGCCTCGGAACTGTGCGCTGGCTGGCGTCAGCGCCGCTTGGTGCTGGGCGGTCTGGCGACGGTTATACTGGTGGCATTGATTTTGTGTGCGCGCACTCAGACGATGTATTGGCGGGACAGTGAAACGCTGTGGAATCACACCCTCGCCTGCACGTCGGACAACGCCGTTGCTCACTTCTACCTCGGCAAGACGCTGTTTCAAAAGGGCCAGACGGACGAAGCGATCGCCCAATACCAACAGGCGCTGGAAATCAAACCCAACTACGCGGCAGCTCACGGCAACATCGGCAATGCTCTGGTTAGAAAGGGCCAGATGGACGAAGCGATCGCCCAATACCAACAGGCGTTGCAAATCGACCCCGACTACGCGAAAGTCTGCAACAACCTCGGCAACGTGTTGCTCTCGAAGGGAAGATCGGATGAAGCGGTCATCCAGTACCAAAAGGCGCTGCAACTCAAGCCCGATGCGGTGGATGTCCTGAACAACCTGGCGTGGCTGCTGGCAACCAGTCCGGACGCGCACATCCGAAATGGTGTTCAAGCCGTCCGATATGCCGAGCGCGCCTGCGAGCTGACCCACGACGACACACCCATGCTCGTCGGTGCTTTGGCGGCCGCCTACGCTGAGACCGGGCGATTCCCCGAAGCGGTGAAAACCGCGCAGCGCGCCCTGCAATTGGCCGAGACACAGTCAAATCTGGCGTTGGCCGATGCCATTCGATCACAGATGAATCTCTATCAAGCGGGCATCCCATTTCGGCAGTAACCTTCCCCAAAACCGTGACCGAACAATTCATTGACGATCTTCTGGCCGACAAAAAGCCGGCAATGAATACCAACGTTTGGAAACGTGTCGGAGGGGCCGGGCTGGAAGCAAGCGATAAGCCAGAGTAACCACGCCGGAATGTTGACCGGGGTTCCATAGGATAGCAGGCATGGACAGATAGGGAGCGTGAGCGAGTGGATGAGCTTAAGAAAGCCGGCTCTTGGCCAGATTTCATGTGCTTTTCAGCTTGCCAGCGATGTGTACATCAGCGAGACTTCGCGCTGCAAAACACATCGGAAACCTATGAAATGAACGCCTTCCTGAGGGGTTCCGTTTTGGATGCGCGGTTAGCTCAGTTGGCAGAGCACTACCTCGACACGGTAGGGGTCACAAGTTCAAGTCTTGTACCGCGCACCAGCCTTCGCCCTCCGCCCCGCTTCAAGCTACGGCCCGGCAAGGCAGCCAGGTTCCGTTCGTCGCCAAGTGACATTTCTTCAATGATGCTTTAGAGTCGGTCTGTTTATGATTCGTTGCCTGCTTTTGGTTTTGGCCGCGCTTTTGGAGTTGGGACTTTGCTCTGCCCACGCCCAATCGAATGACATTCCGCTCGTGCAAAGGCAGTGGTTCGAGACGCGCACCGCGCATTTCAACATCTACAGTTGCGGCACGCCCCAGGACGTTTACAAACTCTCCGCGCGCCTGGAGCAGTTTTGCCAGGCTTACACCCTCCTGGCCGGGGCGCAGGCGGTGGCCTCCCCGCCGATTGTGGTGATGGCTTTTCCCGACCACGAAACGATGAAGCCGTTCCTGCCGCTTTACCAGGGCCAGCCCGCCAATCTGGCTGCCTTCTTCCAGCGCGGCAGCGACGAAAACCTGATCGTGCTTGCCCTGCCCGGCACCAATTCGGCCTACACCGACATGGAAGTCATCTTTCACGAATACACCCACCTGCTGTTCCGGCACAACGACCGCGTCTGGCCGCTCTGGCTCAAGGAGGGAATGGCCGAAGTCTATTCCACCTTCGAAACGACCGGCTACAACGCCCGCATCGGCGACCCGATTGGCCATCATTTGCGCCTGCTGGCGCAACAACCCCTCCTGCCGCTGGCTGAATTGTTTGCCGTCGCTCATGACTCGCCCCAATACAATGAGCGCGACCGGCAGGGAATCTTCTACGCCGAATCGTGGCTGCTCACGCATTTCCTGATGGCAGGCGACAACCCCGCATACAAGGCCCGCTTCGGCCAGTTCACCCGGCTCCTCCGTGAAGGCCAGTTCCCCGAACAGGCCTTTACCAATGCGATGCAAACCACCCTGCCGGCGATGGAAACTGAACTTCGCCGCTATCTCCGGCAGGGCCGGTTTGCGCCGATTGAACTGGCATTGTCGGCGGACATTTCCTCGCCCATCACCCTGACCACGCGCAGCATCACCCCCGTGGAAACTTACTTCCGCCTGGGCGATGAACTTCTCCGGATTGATCGTCCGGATGCCGCCGAATTATATTTTACGCAGGCGCAAAAACTCGCGCCCGCCAGTCCCCTGCCCTGTGAAGGATTGGGTCTGCTCGCCGCCCAACGCGGACGGCACGATGATGCATTGCGCAACTTGAAGGACGCGCTCCAACGCGGTTCGACAAGCTTCCTGGCCTATTATATCCATGCCCGGGAACGGTATCGGCTCACTGCAGATTCCCAGGACCGGTATGCTCCGCTCAAAAACGAGGCGGCGGCGGAGATTCGCGGCGAATTCCAGAAATCGCTCGCGCTGATGCCGGACTTCGGGCCGGCGCATGAATTGTTGGGCTTTTTTGAGATGGTCCAGGGCGAAAACCTCGCGTTGGCGGAACAACACCTGCAACGCGCCATCCAACTGGAACCCGAAAATTCGTCGTATCTGTTTTCGCTGGCACAGGTGCAACTGCGAACCCGCAACCTCGACGCCGCGCGCGACACCCTGCAACCGCTCCTGCTGCCCAACGTGGACGCGAAACTTCGCGCCCATGCCGAGGAGATGATTCAGGGAATCACCCGAAACCACCCGGTTTATTGACTTTCACCCGCGTTCACTTGCAGAACCGGCGGGGAGGCTTGTCTTGAATCAGAGGTGAGGAGTTGCCGGTGAAGACAAAAAGCCAAACAGCAAAAATCATGGAACAGCCCAGTCCGTTCACTCCGGGTGTCACCAAGAGCATGGTGCGCGAACCTGCGCGATAGTCAAATTACCCCAAGAAATTGAAGGTTCTTGCGCTCCTGACACAATTCTGACGCAAGAAACCGGTGAATCCGAGAGCGCGAAAGTGAGATTCCCAAAGCACATCAAATACAGTGGCCGCGTCCTCGCCACGATTTATGGCAAGTCCAAAGGACGCGATTCTTACCGCGTGGCGTGGCAAGTGGCCGGTGTTTGTTCAGTGTAAATGGAAGGGGAGACCTGCTTGATAGAGCTTCATCTGTGATCGAATGGCATCGGCCAGTGCGGGGTTGGACTGCGTCCCGGCCATTTGCAGAGCGCGCTGCGCGGTTGCCACCGCTTCGGGAAATCGCCCGGCCTCGGCGTAAGCGGCGGCCAAGGTGCGAAGAACGACTGGATTTCCATCACCCGTAAGCTGATTCGCCCGTTGGGCCAGTTCCACCGCCTTGTTGCCGTCACGCAGCGAAGCCAGCGGACAGGTTGCCAGCACCCAGGCCAGGGTATTCTGGGCTTCCGCGTAATCGGGTTTGATGTGCAGCGCCTTTTGGAAACAGGTGATTGCTTCGTCCACATTGCCCTTTTTGAGCAGCGCGGTGCCGAGGTTGTAGTGGGCTTCCGCGTAGTCAGGTTTGATTTGCAGCGCCCTTTGGAAATGGGAGATCGCTTCGTCCGCTTTGCCCTTTTGGACCAGCGCGTAGCCGAGGTTGTAGTGGGCTTCCGCGAAGTCGGGTTTGATTTGCAGCGCCTTTTGGTAATGGGAGATCGCTTCGTCCACCTTGCCCTTTTTGAGCAGAGCGCTGCCCAGGTTGATGTGGGCTTCCGCGTAATCGGGTTTGATTTGCAGCGCCCTTTGGAAATGGGAGATCGCTTCGTCCACTTTGCCCTTTTGGACCAGCGCGTAGCCGAGGTTGTAGTGGGCGTCCGCGTAATCGGGTTGAATTTGCAGCGCCTTTTGGTAATGAGCAATCGCTTCGTCCACAGCGCCCTTTTGGAGCAGCGCGTTGCCAAGGTTGTTGTGGGCTTTCGCGTAGTCGGGTTGGATTTGCAGCGCCTTTTGGAAATGAACAATCGCTTCGGCCACAGCGCCCCTTTGGAGCAGCGCGTTGCCGAGGTTGTAGTGGGCGTCCGCGTAATCGGGTTGAATTTGCAGCGCCTTTTGGTAATGAACCATTGCTTCGTTCACGCTTCCCTTTTGGAGCAGCGCGTTGCCAAGGTTGTTGTGGGCTTCCGCGTAGTCGGGTTTGATTTGCAGCGCCTTTTGGAAATGCGCGATCGCTTCGTCCACAGCGCCCTCTTGGACCAGCGCGTTGCCGAGGTTGTTTTGGGCAATGAAGTTGTCAGACGTGCAGGCCAGCGTGTGAGTCCACAGCAATTCACTGTTTCGCCAGTAAGCAGTCTGCGCGCGCGCGCAGAAAATCAAAGCCACCAGAATGACCGTGGCGCAGCCGCCCAGCATCACGCGGCGGTGACGCCAGCCGGCGCACAGTTCTGCCGCCGCCCAGGTCAGCAGCAGATACAAGCCGATCTGCGGCAGATAGGTGTACCGATCCGCATGGGCGTAGTAGGATATCTGCACCATCCCGATCACCGGGATCATCATCCCCAGATACCAGAGCCAGCCAACCACGAGGCCGGGATGCGTCTGGCGAAAGGCCCATGCCGCTCCGGATATGGCCAGCAGCAACCCCAGTGCCCCGGCCACCTGCCAGAACGGCAGATAGTTCGTGGGGTTGGGATAAAGACACGCCAGTCCCGCCGGATGGATCATCTGCCAAAGGTAGGTGACGCAGGAAACCACGGCGTTTTCCGACCGCAGACCGAAGGACAACGTGTATTCAGCGGACACTTTCTCGGGACTCAGGGCCGTCGCCACGCACGAGCCAACCGCCAGCACCAACAGGGGGATTTTCTCGGCCACCCGCCGGAGCAAAACCCGGGGCGAGAAGCCTGAAAGACGGTTCAGCGGCCAGTAATCCAGCAGCAGGAGGACGAAGGGCATCGTCACCAGCA
>JBAVOO010000003.1:0-19899 GCA_049692125.1 Verrucomicrobiia bacterium
CGCCTCACGGGGAAAACTGTTTTATCGGTTGGCCCAGCAAGCCGTCCAAATATCGCCGAAACCCTTTGCCTTACTCACAAACCACAAGCGGTAGTGGTGGGTGGAGTCACGTGAATAGCCCTATAAAGTTTTGAGTAACTCAGATATTTCACGATATCCGAGTGAATCCGTGTTCATCCGTGGATACAATTCAATTCATCCGGACGTGTCGTTGGGACGACGCTTGGCGGCCGACGCCACCTTTGAAATTCCAGTTGAAAAATGTAATCCATACGATTACAATTAATCAGCGATTATGCGAACGAGTTGTCGCTTTGCCATGGCCGTGCATGTGCTGGCCGTCCTCGCTTACAAGGAGGGCGACCGGGTCACGTCGGCCATGCTGGCGGCCAGCGTCAACACCAACCCGGTTATCATCCGGCGGCTCCTCCTGTCGTTGCAGCGGGCCCGGCTGGTGGAGACCCGCAAGGGGGCCGGCTCCGGCTCCCGCTTAAGCCGTTCTCCCGGCCGTATCAATCTGGCTGAAGTATATCGGGCCGTGGAAGCCATTAAACCTTTTGCCTCTCCCGCCCGAAAAGCCAATACGGCCTGCCCGGTGGGCCATTGCATCCGGAAGACCTTGAACAAGGTTTTTGCGTCGGCGGAGGATGCCATGGAACGGGATCTGGAGAAAACCACCCTGGCCGGGGTGATCGGCATGATCAAGGCCGCGTGTCCGGCCGCCGCCAAAAAAGCCGGTTGACAGTCTCTTTTTTTTGTGCGATTATGTAACTGTTGATATTACATAAAAGTGAAAGGAGGAAGGTAAGATGAAACTGACAAGCACAAATGGGAATCGAGGAAACGGCGGTTTGCTCCGGAAAGCCTGCGGGGCGTGCTGCCGGAAGGTCCGGGCGCAGATTGCCGGGGTCAAAGAGGCCATCTTTGCGGAATACAGCCGCGTGTTCCCGGCGCCGGAACGGCTGGTCCGGCTGGCCCTGAATGAAGCCGAGGCGGTAGCCTGGCAAACGAAGTATCCGCACCTGATTTTCCCCACCCTCGCAACGGAGAAGGTCCAGGCGGTGGCCGCTTGGAACGCCCGTCAGCAATCCGTGCGGGAGAACAGCCCGGTAATCACCCTGGCGGCGTAACCGGTTGCCCGCGCATTTCAAATAGCGAAGCAATCATCAAACGAGGAGGAGATATGAAATCAATCGTCGAACTGAACGAAGCCGATTTTGAAGCCGAAGTTCTGAAATCCGGCCAGCCGGTGCTGGTGGATTTTTGGGCCGAATGGTGCGGTCCCTGCAAAATGCTGGCCCCGGTGCTGGAAGAGATTGCCACGGAGCAGACCGGCCGCGTAAAAATCGCCAAGGTCAATGTGGATGAAAATCCCGGCTTGGCTGCGCAGTACCAGATCCAGTCCATCCCGACGTTGCTCTATTTTGCCGGCGGCGAGTTGCGGGACAAAAGCGTCGGCGTCCAGGGCAAGAAAGCGATTTCCTTGAAACTGGAGGCGCTGGCCGTTGCGGCGTGACGGCCAGGTCAACTTTAACGGAAAGGCCGAAGCGAATGAAGAAACTCTGCAAAACTCACACGATCGGCAATCGGAGCGCCGAGCACCGTCTCGGCACCAGGGAAAATCAATCACGTCACGCCGAGGCGGTGCTCGGCGCTCCAGTTTTGCAGAGGTCTCGAATTGAATGAGGTGATTTGAGCGGAACGAAACAAAAGGGAAAAATGAAAATCCCGGAAACATTTGAAACTTATCGGAACACCGGCCTCGTCCGTGTGTTCGACCACGACCGCAGCCCGTTGGTGGCGGATGCGCCGCCCCAATTGGGGGTGACCGACGACGAATTGCTGGACGGTTATTCCCGGACCATCGCCGGGGTTGTCGGGAAGGTCGGGCCCACCGTGGTCAACATCCGGGTTCAGCACGACGGTCGCGACCGGCGCCGGGGACCGGAATCCGGCGGCACGGGATCGGGCTTTGTCATCGCGCCCGACGGTTACATCCTGACCAACAGTCACGTGGTACACGATGCGAGCCGCATGGAAGTGGCGGTGGCGGACGGCCGTGTGTTCGGCGCGACCCTGGTGGGCGACGACCCGGAGACCGACCTGGCCGTCATCCGCATCAATGCCTCGAATCTCATTCACGCGAGCCTGGGTGATTCCCGGTCCGTCCGGGTGGGACAGATTGCCATCGCCATCGGGAGCCCGTTTGGATTTCACCAGACGGTGACCGCCGGCATCGTCAGCGCACTGGGTCGTTCGATGCGTTCCCAGTCCGGGCGGCTGATTGACAACGTCATTCAGACCGACGCCGCCTTGAATCCCGGCAACTCCGGCGGCCCGCTGGTCAATTCACGCGGGGAAATCATCGGGGTGAACACAGCCGTCATTCTGCCGGCGCAGGGAATTTGTTTTGCCATTGCGAGCAACACCGCCGAGTTCGTGGCGGCCTGGTTGATCAAGGACGGCCGCATCCGCCGCAGTTGGATTGGCGTGGCCGGACAGAACGTGCCCGTGCATCCGCGCGTCGTCCGTTTCCACCGGCTGCCGGTGAATCACGGAGTCCTCGTGGCGGGCCTTGAGCCGGACAGTCCCGCGGGCCGTGCCGATTTGCGCGAGGGCGACATCATCGTCGCGTTCGAGGGCGAACCGGTTGCCGGCATTGATGAATTGCATCGTCACCTCGTTGCGATGGTGATTGGTGTTCCGGTACAACTCACGGTCATCCGGCATACGGAGAAGCTCAACCTGACCGTCACGCCGGAGGAATTGGCTCCGGCCAATCAAAGGAACTGAAAGGAGCATATGAAAACGACTTGCAAACGAACCCACCGGGCAAGGATGACCAGCCTCACGCCGTCCCGCGTCCGTTTGATCCCGTCCCGTCGGCCGCGGCGATATCGAATTGCGTCACCGTCATTTCACTCGACGCCCCGGTCGGGACCGACGAGCCAAAGCAGATTTCCGAAGTGGTGGCGGACCCAAACGCCGCGGCACCCTTCGACCGGCTCATCCGGGAAAACGACTCGGAACTGGTCCGGGAAGTTCTGGCCACGCTCACGCCGCGGGAAAACAAGATTCTGGCCATGCGGTTCGGGCTGGATGACGGCCGGCCCAAAACGTTGGAGGAAATCGGCGACCGGCTGGGGGTCACGCGCGAACGCATCCGGCAGATCCAGGAGGAAGCGTTGCACAAAATGCGCGTGAAAATCGCCGAGCACGAGACGCCGGCCGTCGAAACAGCAGTCATGGCGGCATGAAACGGCGATAAAATTATTGGCGTTCATAATTTCAAAGCTCGTCTTTCAAGATCATTTCTATCCAACAAATACATTCCTGAATACGGCCAGTGCTCAAGCTCGACATCCACGAGAATGACGAGTGCTTGATTTGCGCCCGTCTCGCTCATGGCACGAATGGCGAAATTCTTCACAACGAAGATGCGTTTGGGGTAAATCTCCGTCGTGACTGCTGCTGCAACCACAACAGCATTCGAAACCTCAGACTTAACGTGATTCCAAATGGCTTCAATATTTTCGAGCGTCGTATGCTTCTTGCGTTTTACCTTTTTGCAGAGCTCTCGGAATTGGGCTTCAAGGGCGTGCTGTTCCTCATCGGGCATATCAAGAAGCACACATCCGAGTTCATATCGGCGGTGGACGTGCTTCTTCTCAATCGCTGAAAGAATTTCCTAGCAAGACCTGCAGATTGGAGTTCTGGAATCGCGTCGTGCTGTGATGGTTCAGTCGACGGTCATTTACATCGCCTTTGAATCGGGGCGTTTTAAAGTTGCTGAGGGGTTATCATTGGCTCACTTCCCCGAAGTCGAAAAATATCCAGTGACCGAAATGTCTCGAAGAGTTGCCGCCGCGGTGCGATGCACTGTTCTAACTTTTTTTGGCGAAGGTCGAAAATATGCAGCCACAGACTGGCCAGTGTATTTTTGGAATCGAGGAATGGAAATTGAGAGTTGCTCTTTTAATGGAAGAAAAACACATGGACACGCCGCTTGAGACCAAAGCTGCCTACAAACTGATTAAGCGTTTTTGTTCTGAAGCCAACGCAGAGTTGGACGAACGATGGAAGAGTTGGAAAATCGACCACAGTCAAATTGAACTTCATGAGGTAGTTGGTGCGTTGATGGCGCGTCAAGTAACCTTGGCAATTTGTCTGACCGAGTCTCCAACGTTATGGAACTGGGATATTGCGCCTCTGTTCTTAAGGCCAATGACGGAGGTTTATCTGAACTTGGCATGGATCTTTGAAAAGCCGTTGGAACGATCCCGTGCATTCATTGATTATGGGCTTGGGCAAATGAAATTACGTATTGAACACTTGAAATCACTCCCGCCACAATCAGACGCAAGCATGCAGAAGTTTATAGAGGAAAGCTTAAAATCAATGGAGCGGTGGGTTAATTCGCAACGTTATAGCTGCTACGTGGAGGTGAACCTGAGCAAGTGGGCTGAAAATCAGCGAAAGATGGCGGATGATGTTGGTGAGATCGATTTTTATAACCATTGCTACACACCCTACAGCGCCGGGGTACATTCGATGTGGCATCATGTCGGCAGCTACAATCTGCGCCAGTGTACGAATCCACTGCACAAATTTCATAAGGTTCCCCAAGTGCCGCGTCTTGGCGCGGATGCTCACTTCCTATTTCTTGCGGGAAAATATTTAAACATGGTGTTCGACCTCTTTGACGAGAAAATCGGCACGAAGTGCCAATCACCGTCTGCATTCAAAAACGTTTGCAAAGGAATCAGAGATGCTTCTTCGGCGGACTCAACCAAAGACAATTGATAGCAAGAACTATTTTGCGTGACTGTGGAATAAGGCAAATCAGGCCAAAGATCTTCAATTGATGGCGTTGCGGAGGACGCCGAACATTTTTTTGCCGGCCTCCCTGGCCGCCCCGCCATCTGACTTGTGAATAACTCGCGCTGGCATTTCGGGGGCGGTGTGTTATGGACTGGATTGCGCGACGAAAGTGTCTCGATCCAAGTACCGGCTTTGAGATCCTTGTGCCGGGGCGTCAGGATTTGCTCTACGGAGCAGTCAATCCCGCTCGCGGGAGCGCCGATCTCCTTAGACCTTTCGCCGCGCGTCTCTCTTTTTACCCAAACGTGTTTCCATTCCAACCCCAGTTGCCGGCGGGGACGTCGGTGAAGTTCAGGTAAATGCGGTCCGGCGGCACGCCGAGGGATTCTTTCAACAAGCTGCCAATTTTCTGCGCGAGCTGTTGATTCACGTTACCGCCCAGGCCGCCGATGCCGCGGATGTCCACGAAGGCGGCGGGATCCGGTTTGCCGGACATGAGGATGGCCGCCGGGCTGACGACGACCATGACGTATTGTTCCGGTTTGCCAATCGTCCCGGCCACGATTTTGGAGAGGGACGCGAGCAGCGCTTGCTTCTTGTCATCAGCGAGCGCGACGGTGGTTTCAAGTTTTAACAATGGCATAAAAGTTACCTTTGGTTCAGTGTTGGTGTTCAGTCTAAGCCCACTGAAGGTGTTTTTTCAATCTGTAGTTACGCGGTTTTGCCGCGCAGACCGCCTGAAGGCGGGACACCGAACGATAGCAATGCCCGGGAATTCCCTTTGGTTTCGGGAGAAGATTTTTTTGGCAAATGGGCGGAAACAGGTTAAGCAAGCAGAATGATACGGCAAAGGTTGTGTTGGTTGCTCCTGCCCGTGCTGCTGGTTTTGAGCACGGCGGGCTGCGGCACGTTCATGGCCCATCGGATGGTGCAGGCGCCGAATACGTATCCACAGTGGTTCGCGCCCGAGGCGCCCGTGGCGGTGGCGTTCAGCCCGAAGTTTCTCACGAACTTTCCCAAACAATTTGTGGATGTTGGCCCGCCACCGGCGCGGCTGTGTTATCGCATTGTCGAGCCGGCGGATTATCACTTGGAAATTTCCTCGACCAACTGGCTGGAACACGGCCGGAAACAGTTCGAGTTCGATTTCCATGCCGACCTGCCCGGCCGGTCGAATATCTGGACGTCGGTGCCGCGCGGCACGGTGATGTTGCTGCACGGCTACGGGCTGGCCCAGTTTTCGATGGCGCCTTGGGCGTTGCGGCTGGCGCAGGAAGGCTGGCGGTGTGTGCTGGTGGACCTGCGCGGACACGGCAAATCCACGGGCAAGCGGATTTATTACGGCATCCAGGAGGCACACGACTTGAGCCAGTTGCTGGACGAACTGGCGCAGGACGGCCGGTTGAAAGAACCCGTGGCGGCGTTTGGGGAATCCTACGGCGCGGTGCTGGCGTTGCGATGGAGGATGGTCGAACCGCGCGTTCGCACGATGGTGGCCATCACTCCCTACGCGGGATTGTCCAATACCGTCCTGAACCTCCGCCACGAATACGCCAGATGGCTGCCAAAAACGTTTGTCAAGGCCGGGTTGAAAAAACTGCCTTCCGTTTTGAAGATACCCGCCGGTGAACTCGATACCACGACCGAACTGGCCCGGAGTCCGGTGACCGCGCTTTTTGTGGCCGGGGCGGAGGACAAAATCACATCGGTGGCCGACGTGGAACAATTGCACGCGCTGGCAGCCCTTGGAAGCGAATTGATTGTGGTGCCTGATGCCACTCACGAGGCGGTAACGTATTTTTTTGCCGAACTGGTCCCGCCGGTGTTGACCTGGCTGTCAGGAGCAAGCGGGCGGGGAAATTCCATTGATTCGCATGCCGGCGCCGACACTCCAATCTCCTCCCAGTGACTAATCTGGCCCGATGAATAGCCGGCATCAATCCGGCACGTCACATGCTTATCTGCCACTGTTGGCCATAAGACGACAACATACTTGCAACACGATTGTTGCAAATGGCCGAAACGTGATATAATTGGGACATACATGAGTGCGATTCTTTTTGCCGTGCTCACCTTACGTCAAGAAATGCGTTGAACGACTGCCGTTTGCCTCCTCCGCCCTTTCAGGAGCGGGTTAAATGTTTTACCGGAAACCCAAGGATTGGCCTTGGTTTGATTTATGTCATCCCTTTGGATTTTCGATGCTGATGTTTGCACCATTTTCACGTTTCACCCGTATTCCCTCCGGGGCTAGAATGCCGTCATGACTGGCGGGACAAAAAATTGGCGCGGCCTGATTTTGGTCGTGGCTTGGTTGTTGATCGGCGGCCAATCCACTTTTGCGCGGCCCGAGCCGGCGGCGTGGCAGCCGCGGCCCATGAAGCGCCCGCCCGCCGGCACGAATTCGGCCAAATGGCACAGCGTCAGAGTCACCCCGCGGCCCGGGTTGCCCAAAATACACACCGACAACAAGCTCAACCCGGTCTGGTGGTTTAAAAACAGTGATGAGCCGGTCCCGCCGAAATGGTACCAGCCGGATGACAGGCATCGGGTGCTGAAATGGCACTGTCGCAATCCATTCCACAACTTTGATAATTACGTCATCGGGGTTGCCGACAAGGAATTCGTGCGGAGCGGCAAATACCCGGAGCGAAATTCCAGTCCGCACGGCGGCTGGGACTTTGCGGTGGCCCGGCGCAAATTGGTTTTGCTTCCGTTCATTTCCTGGCAGCGGGGCAGTTTTAACTTTTACTGCGGCTGGCGCGAACACGGCAATTTCGGAATAAAGTTCAACTTTTCGACTCCACCCGGCAAGGCCACCAACGAAGTCAGCCAACCCAGGCCGCCGCCCAAAACCGGTTCATAACATCCCGGCGGACTGGATTTGGGTGTTGGCGTGCAATTTGGTGTTTCATCCAGGTTCAATCCGCGCCTTCGCTTCCTGCTTCCGCCTGCATTGCATTTCGGCGTGACGAGTCGGCGGGGGCTGTGGCTAAATACGGCGCGTGAACACGATTGGCATCGTTCCCGCCCGTTACGCTTCGACGCGGTTTCCCGGCAAACCGCTTGCGCTCATCGCCGGCAAGCCATTGATTCAGCACGTCGTCGAGCAATGCCAGAAGGCCAGGTCGCTGAGCGAAGTCATCGTGGCGACGGACGACACACGGATCTGGGAAGTGGCACAGAATTTCTGTCGCGCGGAAATGACGCGACCGGATCATCCGAGCGGTTCCGATCGCATCGCCGAAGTCGCCGGGCGTTGCACCTGCGACGCGGTGGTGAACATCCAGGGCGACGAACCGTTGATTGACCCGGCGGTGATTGACGCTGTTGCCGGTGCACTCGCGCGCGACGAAATGTCCACCGCGGCCACGCGCATCAAAAATCCCGAGGAACTCGATAATCCGAACGTCGTAAAAGTCGTTGTCAATGCCGCCGGTCGCGCGTTATATTTTTCCCGGCGCATGATTCCGCATCTGCGCGAGGCCGCCAGTCGTTCAGCGGGCGAACGGTTGGCGGCATTTGCTTTTTTGAAGCATCTCGGCATTTACGGCTACCGGTGCGAGACGCTGCTGCGGCTGGTGAAATTCCCGGTGTCGCCGCTCGAGAACGCGGAGAAACTGGAGCAGTTGCGCGCGCTGGAAAACGGCATTCAAATCGCGGTCGTGAAAGTGGATTACGACAGTGTGGGCGTAGATGGGCCGAAAGACGTGGCGCGGGTGGAAAAGCTTTTAAGCAACCACGGATGAACACGGATGAACACGGATTAAACACAGCTTCCAATATCACGCGATGAACGGCCAGCGTTATCAAATTGAATACGGCGCTTCGGCTTTGGGCGACCTCGACGATTTGCCCGCGCGCGAACGCGCCCAGATTCTACGCAAGATCGGACGGCTGGAATACGGATTGCACGGCAACATCAAACATTTACATGACGCCGAAGCCGCGTATCGGCTGCGCATGGGCGACTATCGAATCTTGTTTGACGTGGAAAACGGTGTTATTGTCATCCGCAGAATTGGCAATCGAAAAGATGTTTATGACTAAAACCGCCGAAAGAACCGTGGTTCGCTCCATCCATCAGAAGCGCGAGCAAATCGCCACGCTGCGCGAGGAACTGGAGGATTTGAACGATTATCTCGACCTGACCGAAGCCCGCGTGCGCGACGAAGGCAAACCGCGCCTCACCCACGCCGAAGTCAAAAAACGCTACGGCGTGAAATAACTTTGCATCGTGAAGAGCACCTGTAAAAGCGATCCGGCCAAATTGCCCGCGCATCGTAGCGGCGTGTCGGCAGACCGCCGCAATTTTCTGTAAAACCAAAGAAGCGGCTCTCTGCCGAGGAGCCGCCACGCCGTTCTTTCAGGGTTGGAACATTTGCGAGACGAAATCAGGCCGCGATTGGTGGCCGCTGCGTTGAGGCAGTGAAATAAGCATCTTACGACTCAACAATTTGAATTTGGCGATAGTTGATGGGGATAGATAAATCTCGTCTAATTTCTTCAGCAATGTGTCTGATGGTTAAATTCGGCATAGTAATTTCCCAAGATGTTTAAGCTGCCAGAGTTGGAGCCGTTTTCACACGCGGGACTGGCGTGTGTTCTTCGACGTGGCTGGCGGTCGCTCATTCGGCGAGTTTTGCAGAAGGTTGATTTCATTCGTCCGCTCACCCGGCGCAGCCCCAAGTATTGAACAATTCTTCCGCGTCGTGTTGTTGCCTTAATTTTCGTCTGTGTTTAATCTGTGTCCATCCGTGTTCATCCGTGGTTAAAAACTTTTTGAAATGAAATACATTTTTGTCACCGGCGGTGTGGTGAGTTCGCTGGGCAAGGGGTTGACGGCGGCGTCGCTCGGCACGCTGCTCGAAAATCGCGGGCTGAAAGTCGCGCTCCAGAAGTTCGATCCCTACCTCAACGTGGATCCGGGCACGATGAATCCGTATCAGCATGGCGAGGTTTATGTGCTCGACGACGGCGCGGAAACAGACCTCGACCTCGGCCATTACGAGCGGTTCACCAACGTCAAACTCACGCGCTTCAACAACCTCACCAGCGGCCAGGTTTATCAGACCGTGCTCAACAACGAACGCGAAGGCCGTTACCTCGGCAAAACCGTCCAGGTGATTCCGCACGTCACGGACGAAATCAAAAACCGCATCCATTTGCTGGCCGAACAGACCAAGGCCGACGTCATCATCACCGAAATCGGCGGTACGACCGGCGACATCGAGGGCCTGCCGTTTTTGGAGGCGATCCGCGAGTTCGCGCTGGAAGCCGGCTACAACAACGTGGTTTTTGTTCACGTCACCTATGTGCCGTTCATCAAGGCGGCGGGCGAATTGAAAACGAAACCCACGCAGCAGTCGGTCGCCAAGCTGCGGGAAATCGGCATCACGCCCCACCTCATCGTCTGTCGTTGTGAAAAGCCGCTGGCAAAGGAGCTGCGCCAGAAAATTTCGTTGTTCTGCAACGTGCCCGTGGAGGCGGTGATTGAAGAGCAGGACGTGGA
The DNA here is from genome assembly GCA_049692125.1 of Verrucomicrobiia bacterium. Classification (GTDB taxonomy): domain Bacteria; phylum Verrucomicrobiota; class Verrucomicrobiia; order Limisphaerales; family UBA11358; genus UBA11358. The sequence goes on from JBAVOO010000003.1 coordinate 10,334, forward strand.
ACACTCGATTTACGAAGTGCCGCTCATGCTCCAGCGCGAGCGCGCCGACGACCTGGTCTGCGGGTTGCTGCGCCTCGACGTGCCGCCCGCCAAAATGGCGCACTGGCAGGACATCATCCGCAAAATCATCGCGCCGCAGCACCGCGTCCGCATCGGCGTGGTCGGCAAATACATCGGCCTGCAGGACGCCTACAAGTCCGTGTATGAAGCCATCAGCCACGGCGGCATCGGCAACGATTGCGGCGTGGAAATTGTGCGCGTGGACGCCGAGGAAATTGAAAAAGAGGGTGCGGGAAAAACCCTCAAAGGACTGGGCGGCATCCTGGTGCCCGGCGGGTTCGGCGAGCGCGGCATCGAAGGCAAAATCAAGGCCGTGCAGTACGCGCGTGAAAACAAAATTCCCTATCTCGGCCTCTGCCTCGGGATGCAAATCGCCACCATCGAATTTGCGCGGAACGTTTTGAAACTGGAAAAGGCGCACTCGACCGAGTTTGACCCGGCCACGCCGCACCCGGTCATCGCGATGCTCGACGAACAAAGGCGCGTGACCAAAAAGGGCGGGACGATGCGGCTGGGCGCGCAGCCGTGCCAGTTGGCGCTCGGCACGAAGGCGGCGGAACTCTACGGCTCATTCGTGGTCAACGAACGCCACCGCCACCGCTACGAATTCAACAACGCCTACCGCGAGAAATTCGAGAAGGCCGGGTTTGTGTTCAGCGGCCTGTCGCCCGACGGCAAGCTGGTGGAGGTCATCGAACTCAAGGACCATCCGTTTTTCATCGCGAGCCAGTTTCACCCGGAGTTTTTGAGCAAGCCGCACCAGCCGCATCCGTTGTTCAAGGGCTTCATCGCCGCCGCGCACATGCATATTCACAACCGGTTGCTGTGACCTACGCCGAGGCCATTCAATTTCTCTACGGCCTCCGCCTCTTTGGCGCGAAGTTCGGTCTGGAAAATACATTCAAACTCGCCGCGCTGGCGGGCAATCCGCATAACCAGCTCCGCTTCATCCACGTCGCCGGCACCAATGGCAAGGGGTCCACGTGCGCGATGCTGGAAAGCATTTACCGTGCGGCAGGTTTGCGCATCGGGCTGTTCACTTCGCCGCACCTGATCTCATTTCGCGAACGCATTCAGGTAAATCGCCAGTTGATTCCGGAAGTCGCCGTTGTCCGGCTGGTCGGGGAATTACACCCATTGCTTAAGCACTTTCCAACCGGTCATCACCCGACATTTTTTGAAGTCGTTACGGTGATGGCATTAAAATTTTTTGCGGAGCAAACATGCGATCTGGTGATTTGGGAAACCGGTTTGGGCGGGCGGCTGGACGCCACGAACATTGTTAAGCCGCTGGCCAGCGTCATCACGAACATTGCCCTGGATCACCAGCAATGGCTGGGCGACACGGTCGAAAAAATCGCCGCCGAAAAAGCGGGCATCATCAAGCCGGACGTGCCCGTCATCACGGCGGAGGAGGAACCGGAGGCGCTGGCGGTGATTGAAAAGACCGCCCGGGGGAAAAATGCGCCGCTCGTGATGGTTAATGGCAGGGACGCCGCGCGGCGGCGTCCGGACAGCGCAGCGCACTGTCCCTGCCTGCCTTTGCTCGGCGACCACCAACAACTCAACGCTGCGCTGGCACTGGCCACGGTCGAGGTGTTGCAGGATAAAATTCCAGTGAGCGATGCAGCCGTGCGCAATGGTTTGCAAAACGTCAATTGGCCGGGGCGGTTGCAATTGGTCAGGCGCCCATCCGGACAAAAAATTTTGCTGGACGGCGCGCACAATGTGGCCGGAGCAAAGGTTCTGTGCCAGGCATTGGAGAAATATTTCGGCAGAACGAGACGAATATTGGTTCTGGGAGTGCTTCGGGACAAGGATTGGTGGCAGATTTGCGAAACGCTTGCGCCGTTGGCGATGCGAATTTACACCGTTCCGGTTTCCAGCGAACGTACTGCTGACGCGCGCAAACTGGCGGCCGCCTGCCGCACGGCGAATTCAACAGCTGAGATTGTCGTCTGTGATTCTTTGCGCGAGGCGTTGGAAAAAATTGCGAGCGATGATTTCGTGGTCATCACCGGCTCGCTTTACCTGGTGGGCGAGGCGCTGGAATCCTACGGGCTTTCACCGGCCACCAGCGACGAGCGCGCATTGAATGAATGGGGCGCGTGTCCACCGCCGCTTTACACAACCGGATAGGACGAGGTCAGGCGCAAAACTGCTGCATCAACCGTTTGTGATGGAACCAACTGCATTATGGGCGTGAATCAGCAGTTCAAGTCGGAGTCAAAAATTCCGCGAAGAGGGCAGGTTGATGTAACGGCACTTGAAAATCTGCACATCTTATACTTGCAGGATATTACAGGGCCGGTTTGACGCGACAGCCCACGGGCGATAGACTCGGCTTCGTGGTTCCCTGAGTGCGGGCTTCATGAATTTTTTGATGAAAATCTGGAATTCTTCCCTCGGGAAGAAATACATCATGGGCATCAGCGGCTTCGTGCTGGTGTTCTTCATCACTGCGCACATGATGGGAAACTTCCAGATATTCCTCGGCCCCTATTGGATCAACACCTACGGCCAGTTTCTGCACGAACGCCACGAAATCCTCTGGCCTGCGCGCATCGTCCTGTTCACGCTGGTCGTGCTGCACATCTGGTCGGCGTTCAAGTTGCGGGCCGAGAACAAGGCCGCCCGGCCTGTGGGTTATGCCGGCGACCCGGCGCCCCCAGCCGCAAGCTATGCCTCGCGCACGATCATGATGAGCGGCCTCATCATCGCGGCCTTCGTCATTTTCCATCTGCTTCACTATGCGCTCGGGGTGCGCGCGGTCAACCTGACGGGCATTGATTTCAGTGCGCTGCGCGATTCCGAAGGCCGTCCGGACATTTATCTGATGTTACTGCTCGGTTTCAGCAAATGGCCGGTCGCCGTCTTCTACATCATTGCCGTGGGGCTGCTCTGCCTGCATCTTAGCCACGGCATGCGCGCGATGTTCCAGTCGGTCGGCTGGAAGTGGACGTTCGGGGGCGTTTCCAAGCTTCCCGACCGGATTGCCCGGTGGTTTGCCGTGGTGATTTTCATCATCTACACGTCGGTGCCGGTCGCCGTGATGTGTGGTTTTGGCAGGACTTACCGTGAGGCCGCCGTCCAGCACCTCACGGCGAGCGCGGTCGCCGGAAAGGAGATTGACCGGTAACATGAATCTCGACGCCAAAATTCCTCCCGGCCCGCTCGCGCAAAAGTGGGACCGCTACAAGGGCGACATGAAGCTGGTCAACCCCGCCAACAAGCGGAAGTTTGACGTGATTGTGGTCGGCACGGGCCTTTCCGGCGCCGCCGCCGCCGCCACGCTGGCCGAGCTTGGTTACCAAGTGAAGGCGTTTTGTTTTCAGGACACCCCGCGCCGGGCTCATTCCATCGCCGCCCAAGGCGGCATCAACGCGGCGAAGAATTATCAGAATGACGGCGACTCCGTCTTCCGCCTGTTTTACGACACCATCAAGGGCGGCGACTTTCGGGCGCGCGAGGCGAACGTCTTCCGGCTCGCCCAGGTGAGCGCCAACATCATTGACCAGTGCGTGGCGCAGGGCGTGCCGTTCGCCCGCGAATACGGCGGCACGTTGACGAACCGTTCGTTCGGCGGTGCACAGGTGTCCCGCACGTTTTATGCGCGCGGCCAGACCGGCCAGCAGCTTTTGCTCGGGGCCTACCAGGCGATGTGCCGGCAGATAAGCCTGGACAATATCCGCATGTTCCCCCGCACCGAAATGCTCGACTTGGTGGTCGTGGACGGCGCGGCCCGGGGCATCGTGGTCCGCAACCTGGTCACCGGCGAAATTGCCCTGCATTCGGCCGATGCCGTTGTGCTGGCGACCGGCGGTTACGCCAACGTTTTTTTCCTCTCCACGAACGCCATCGGCTGCAATGTCACCGCGACGTACCGCGCCTACAAGCAGGGCGCGTTTTTCGCCAACCCGTGCTACACGCAAGTTCATCCCACGTGCATCCCCGTCAGTGGCGACCATCAGGCCAAGCTCACGCTCATGTCCGAATCGCTGCGCAACGACGGCCGGGTGTGGGTGCCGAAGCGCAAGGAGGATTGCGGCAAGGGGCCGGAGGCGGTTCCTGAGGCGGATCGCGACTACTATCTGGAGCGGAAGTATCCGAGCTATGGCAACCTTGCGCCGCGCGACATCGCTTCGCGCGCGACGAAAGAGGTTTGCGATGCCGGGCGCGGGGTCGGCCCCGGCGGGCGGGGCGTTTATCTTGATCTTTCGAATGCCATCCAGCGGCTGGGGGAAGACGCCATCCGCGACCGTTACGGCAATCTGTTTGACATGTACGAACGGATCACCGGTGAAAACGCCTATCGGCAGCCGATGCGCATTTACCCGGCCGTGCATTACACGATGGGCGGCGCCTGGGTGGATTATGGTTTGATGAGCACATTGCCGGGCTTGTTCATCATCGGCGAGGCGAATTTCTCCGACCACGGCGCCAACCGGCTCGGGGCCAGCGGGCTGATGCAGGGATTGGCCGACGGCTACTTCATTTTGCCTTACACGATCGGACATTATTTTGCCTCGGCGAAGCCGGAAAAAATCCCGGTGAGCCATGCCGAATTCAAAAAGGCGGAGGAAGGGGTGCGCCAGTTCACGCGGCGGCTTTTGTCCATCAACGGCCAACGCAGCGCGACGAGCTTCCACAAGGAACTCGGCCGGCTGATGTGGGAAAACTGCGGCATGGCGCGCACCCGTCAGAGCCTGGAGACCAACCTCAAACGCATCCCGGAACTGCGTGAAGAATTCTGGAAAAACGTCAAGGTGACGGGCTCGGGCGAAGAGTTGAATCAGAACCTCGAGCACGCCGGCCGCGTGGCGGACTTCCTTGAATTTGCCGAATTATTGTGTCTGGACGCGCTGCACCGCGAGGAATCCTGCGGCGGCCATTTCCGCGTGGAGCATCAAACCGAGGACGGCGAGGCCAAGCGCGACGACACGAACTTTGCCTATGTCGGCGCATGGGAATTCAAAGGCGCGGACCAGAAACCGGAGTTGCACAAGGAACCGTTGGTGTACGAGGAAGTTCACATGGCGACGCGTAGTTACAAATGAACCTTACCCTTAAAATCTGGCGGCAGAAGAACGCGGCGTCACCCGGACGCTTCGAGACGCACGAGGCGCACGATGTCAGCCCGGACATGTCGTTCCTCGAAATGCTCGACATGGTCAACGAGCGCCTCATCGCCGGAGGCCAGGAACCGTTTGTGTTCGACAGCGATTGCCGCGAAGGCATCTGCGGCACGTGCTCATTGGTCATCAACGGCGTCCCCCACGGCGGCCACAAAGGCACCACCGTCTGCCAGTTGCACATGCGCCATTTCCAGGACGGCCAGACCATCACCATCGAACCGTGGCGCGCGCGGGCGTTTCCGACGGTGAAAGACCTGATCGTGGACCGCACCGCGTTCGATCGCATCATGCTGGCCGGTGGTTTCATTTCGGTGAACACCGGCAATGCTCCCGAAGCCAACGCGCTGCCGGTGTCGAAGGAAATTGCCGACCTGGCAATGGATGCGGCCGCGTGCATCGGCTGCGGCGCGTGCGTGGCCGTGTGTAAAAACGCCAGTGCGATGCTTTTTGTTGCGGCAAAGGTTTCCCACCTCAATTACCTCCCCCAAGGCCAGGCCGAAAAGGATCGCCGGGTCAAAAACATGGTGTTGCAAATGGACCGGGAAGGATTCGGCAACTGCACCGTCACCGGCTCGTGCGAAGCTGTTTGCCCGAAGGAAATCAGCCTCGACTTCATCGCCAAAATGAACCGCGACTATGCTGTGGCTGTGGTCAAGGGGGAACTCAAACCGAACAATGGCGGCGGAGTGGGTTAGCGGCCTGTAAAAAAGCTTTCCTTTGGAGCCGCCGAGGCAACGAGGCTCGCCGTTTCAGATGTACGATTTACGCAATATGCCTGGATGGTGGCAAGACCCGTCAATCGTAAACCCCTTATCGTAAATAAATCAGCGCCTCCCAACCAAGTTTTCGGGCCAAGTGCTACGACCCGGCAGGCGTCGGCGGCTGCTTCTTTGTATCCGTCTGACGGGCCACGTCTAGTTTCTGATGATGAGTTGTGAAATGATAACGGCATGGATTCATCAAAAATCGGATCAGGGCGGCAGCGTTGGACCGCGAAACAGCGGTTACGACTGCCGGCGCGCTATCATCAAAGTCAATTGACGCTCAGGCGATTGATTACGCATTGAAACGCCGGGAAGCGTTGACGCGGTTCGTCGCAGACGGGATTTTGGAAATTGACAACAACCTGGTTGAGAATGCGATTCGGCCAGTGCGCTTGGGAAAAAGAACTTTTTATTCATTGGCCATCCCGAAGCGGGCGAGCGCAGCGCGGTGATTTACACGTTACTGGGCAGTTGCCGGCGGCAGGGCGTCAACCCGTTTGATTATCTGAATGATTTATTCACGCGGCTGCCGGCAGCTAAGATCACCGAAATCAGATTGTTTACGCCAGCGGCCTGGACCAAAGCCATGGCCAAACCGAATCCGGTTGCTCGCGCCGCCTGAAATTGTTGGTTAGTTGTTGACCGTAACATGTTTCAAAAGCCAGTCGTGTAGCAGGGTCCAAAGGCCGGGCACTGGCAGCCCGGTTCGCGTATCCTGCATGTCATGAACCGCATGCGGAAAAATTTTAATGACGACGTCATGATTGCCCGCCTCCGTGAGCGCGGTTTTCCAAATGTCCGCGCTCTTTTGGGCGGGCACGAGCGGATCCATTTCGCCATAGATTGACAGAACTGGACAATGCACATTGCGCAGCGCCGGAACTGGATCATAATTCGCTATCAACTGCCACTGCTTGACGATACCGGAAGCGCCGTCCAAATAGGGGCAGGCATTATACCAGGGCTTGTTTTGGTCGGCTCTACGTGCGGCTTCCACCTCATTCCAATTGCTGCCCGTCTGCACGTACCGGGAGTTCAACAGATTTAAGGAACGTGCTTCGTCAACATCGGCTTTGGAATAACCTGCGGCTTTCATCCAATGTTCAACGCAATAAGCGCCCTGTGCCTCCGGTGTTATGCCGGGGCCAGAGCCGCTGATGATAAAGGCGACGTCTGCGCAACGGGACGCGGCCAAAGGGACAATCCACCCGCCCTGGCTGGTGCCAAATAAGCCGATTTGATGGGGATTGATGTCCGGCCGGTTCTTCAGCCGTTCCAGGCCGGCCAGCGCGTCACCCGCAAAGTCATCGAAACTGCATATGTCCGAATCGCCCGTCGAACTGCCGCAGCCCCGTTTGTCATAGATCAAGGCGGCCACGCCATTCAGCGCAAAAAAATCGGCCTCAAAGCGCAGATCATTGCGGACCCACGGAGCCGACCCGCCGCCGATCACCATTGCGGGATGCGGACCTTTGGTGGGAGGCAGCACCAATGTGCCGGCCAGGGTTACCTCCCCGTTGGTGAATGAAACTTCCTCCTCCTGCAGTGCGTTTATCCGGGTGCCGGCCATGGCCGGAGCGTTTTTCGGTTTCCATTGCAGGGCCGTGACCTGGCCGAGCCGGTTGGTGGTGAAGTGGATGGTGGCTTGCACCAGATATATCTTCACTCCTGAACCGCACACGAAATCTGTATCCGAGCGGGGAACCAGCAACCTCTCTTGCCCTGACAGGGTATCAAAAGCAAGCACCCCATATTCTCCCGATGCTCCTATGAAGATGAAATGTCCCGGACCGGCTTGATAAATGCCCGAGTATCGGGAAGGATCAATCCTGGCCGTCAAATCCAGGCGAAAGGGCAATTTCATACCTCTGTCTTCCACCACGCCAGTCATCACGCCGTTCATCACCTGCCCATCAAAAGACATCGGACTGTCTTTGTCGGCCAGCTCGAAATGCACGTGTGGCGGGTCCAATTCCAGCTTGTCCAGCGGCCTGTTTGTGAGCCAGGTATTTGGAACGTAACCAAGCTGCAGGTCGAATTGCGGCAACTTGCCCTTGCACAGTGGGTCAAGAACGTCAATCGTTCCGGTTGTTCCGTTGGTTGCCGGCACAAAATGCGCATGGACGTAAACCTGGCTTTTCGGTCGCTCGAAACCGCCAATCCAGTCTCCATCCAAGGATGAAGCCGCCCAAATTGAGGGCAGGCAAAGAAATAACAGAAAGAATATCGTCGTGCGTTGGAATTTTTGCATTGGCGTGAGCAATCTATGCAGTCAAAGCGGACAAGGCCAAGCTTAAATTGGCACCTGATAATGCCGAGTCGTGAGCATAAAAAATGAGCGAATCCCTCGAAAATCACACCAACTCACAGATGTGCTTCGTCAGCCGGATACGCTTCTTTAACCCGAACTCCGAAAATATATTCACTGCGTTTTACTCTGCACAACCACAGACAGCGATTCCACCATCCAGGCCGGTGAGGAAGTGGATTGCATGGCTTTTTTTAACACTCAAAATGATCTCCCAGCGTTTTCCGTCGCAGCAGACAACACAAACATTCACATATCTTACGATGCGGTCGTTGGCACTAATGCAAGTGTATCCATTGATAGCGAGGATGTGCCGATAACCAGTTTCAGCAATTTCAGCTTCAAGGTTTGTTGGCACGCTTAATCTTGCGTCCCGGCACCATCTTGCCATATCAGATTTGTACGCGGCGGGCATCACTGCACGGTATGCGACTGAGCGGTCACGTCTGTTTTCTCGCGCCGGATTATGAAATCATGGCGGTGTGGACTCTTCATAAGTTGGATCCGGTCGGCGGCGTTGGACCGAAAGCGGGGAAAAGCTCAAGCCTAGGGACGGGAAAAATCAAAGCCCGGCCTGTCGTGACCCTCTTTTTACCTGTCACACTGCGCGAGTTTCCTTAATCATGTGTTTGACCCCATGAGTCGAAGAGCGAAGAAAAAAGCCCCTGCCGTGCGTTCAAGCGCGCCCGTTTCGCCGGCCGGTGAAATGCCGGGAGGAGCCGACTCCCGCTTGCCGGAATCCGAATGCCGTCCGGCTGGTTTGAATGACCGCTGGACGGTCCCCGGGGTCTGCCTTTTTCTGGCGGCGATCACGTTTGCCGTTTTCGGGCAGACGGTTCATCACGAGTTCGTCAATTATGACGACAACCGGTATGTGTATGAGAACCCCGTCGTCCAAAAGGGTCTGACTTGGGAGGGATTTCGCTGGGCGCTGACTTATGGCCAAATCGGCCACTGGCACCCGCTGACCTGGCTCTCCCACATGCTCGACTGCCAGTTATACGGGTTGCAGGCGGGCGGCCATCACCTCACCAATATCCTCCTCCACACGGCAACGGCGATCCTGCTCTTTCTGGTGCTGCGGCGGATGACGGGGTTCCTGTGGCGCAGTGCGTTTGTGGCGGCGGTGTTTGCCATTCATCCCCTGAGGGTGGAGTCGGTGGCATGGATCTCCGAGCGCAAGGACGTTTTGAGCGCGTTTTTTTTCATGCTGACGCTCGGAGCCTACGTCCGCTATGTGCGCCGCCCGCCTTCGGTGGTCCGCTATGGCGCCGTGGTGCTGCTCTATGCCTTGGGACT
>JBAVOO010000004.1:0-16794 GCA_049692125.1 Verrucomicrobiia bacterium
GCCGGGTGTACAAATCCTGGCGGACAGTCTGGTTTTTGAGACGGGGATTGCCGGGAAGAAACAATTAGTGTCCAACCATTTCCCGGTCGGGGAATTTCCTCCCGTTGCCTGCCTCGACTTAAAGCCATCCATTTCAGCCTCTTACAACTGTTGATGTTCAATGGCATTAGGGCTGCTTGGTTCGCCAACGGGGGATAATCGGATCGGGGAGCTTTATTGACTTGAACTGCGCTTGTGTTGGTGGATGCGGCACAAGCGCAACAGTTCGATAAACGGTCCGGCGATGCAATGATTCGGAAGCATGACCCTATGAAGAATGATTGTCTGGCGGTTCTTGTCCGGCACCGGCAAGCACACGAAGTCCAGTCTCCGGCACACCTTATCCGGCGGTGTTTCAAAGCGGCATTGGCCGCGCTGGCCGGGCTGATGTTTTTCACCTCCACTTCGGCCTTGGGCCAGCAGGCCTATGCCCTGGAGTTCAACCAGGCCAACAACCTTTTTGGCACCATCAACCTGTTGACCGGCAGTTTCACGCAATTGGGCAGCGAAGGTTCCACCCTTTTCAACGACATTGCCGCCGCGCCCAATGGCGCGCTGTACGGCATCATCAATACGACTTCATTCGTGACCCTGAACACCAACAACGGCGCGGTCATGAGCAGTGTCAACTTCAATGTGGGCGGCATCGAGTCTCTGGCGATAGCCCCGGACGGGACCCTTTACGGGGCCACCCAGGGCGCCCTTTACAACATCAACCCCGTCACCGGCATTGCGACCTTGGTGGGTTCCTTCAACAACAGTGTCATCGGCAATTCGGGGCAAAACATCCGCTTTGGTTACGACGGCATCCTTTATGACACCGACGGCGGAGTGAATGCCACCAGCACGCATTTGTTTCAGATCAGCACGGTCACCGGGGCGGCCACTTTGGTGGGGACGGTGACCAACTTTCCGGGATTGTGCCTGGAAAATGCCGGTTCGCAGATGTACGGCGTGGGCATTCAACTCGGCGCGGCCTCGACCCTCATGCAGAACCTGCTGGGAATAGACCTGAATACCATTGTGCCCGGCGGGACCAATGCGGATGGTTCAACGGTGGACATCGGTTACCAGTTATTGACCAGCAACTTTCCCAACAACTTCAACTTTTCAGCCGCGGACCTGTTTGTTGTTCCCGGTTCCATCCTTCCCGTGCCCGAGCCGGGTGCGTTTTCCCTTTCGATAGCGGGCGGGGTGATACTTCTTTTGATCAGCCGCAAACGCATCCAGTGTTAAGCGGACAGGGCGGCACGCATGGAAATCGGAGGGCGGAGTCTGGCTTCCCAAGCCCCCCACAAGTTTGTTGCCCAAATCGAGACGTTCGCTTTGCGAATCGTGATCACGACGTCCCAATTCTTTTTATCAGAGGTTCGCAGAGCGTTATACAAAAAGAATATTCAGCGGTGCTCTGCCGAAACGCCGCTACGAACAAGTGAAATTTTTCACAAACCTTCTTGCGGGCGAAACGCACGCCGATTAAACATAAACCCAACATTTGAGGAGTGATGAACAATTTTTGACCAAGTGAGCGGTCACACGTAATGCCAGCGATTTTTCCGAAGTGGACAAACTGGTTGCCGCTGCAGATTGGCGTCGTGCTGGCGCTGGTCGGCGGTGTGGTGACCGCGGGTGTCACTTATTATTGCACGCCCAAATACACGCGGGCCGGTTACCAGCCGGTCCAGCCGGTGCCCTTCGCGCACGCGACCCACACGGGGCAACTGGGCGTTGATTGCCGCTATTGCCATAACACGGTGGATAAATCGTGGTTCTCCAGCATCCCGGCCGCGTCCACGTGCATGAATTGTCACAATCAAGTGCTCAAGGACGACCCGCGCCTCGCCCTCGTCCGCGCCAGCGCCATCACCGGCAAACCCATCCCGTGGGTGCAGGTCCACATCGTGCCGGATTACGTTTATTTCAATCACGAAGTCCACGTCGCGCGCGGCATCAGCTGCGTGGACTGTCACGGGCGCGTTGACCGGATGAGCGAGGTCCGTCATGCAAAATCATTCAGCATGAGTTTCTGTCTCGATTGCCATCGCCAGCCGGCGGCGTTCATCCGTCCGGTGGATAAGGTCACGGACTTGGGCTGGCAATGGAGCACGAATGCGGACGTCGCCGCGCGGATGCAGAGGACCAATGGCGCAGCCTTTGTCCACGATTGGAAAATCGAGTCGCTGCAAAGCTGTTCGGCCTGCCACCGATGAAAAATTTACGATTTACGATTTACGATTTACGATTGGCGCTTGTGCGCAAGTGTCGGGCTGTTTGTTTTCAATCGACAACCGGCAATCGGCAATCGGCAATATTATCTGCCGCTCCAGAATGAAGCCCAATCCTCAAACTCCCGCCCCATCCGCCCTGACCGGCCGCCGTTACTGGCGCAGCCTGGATGAGCTGGCGGACACGCCGGAGTTCAAGGAGTGGCTGCATCGCGAATTTCCGCAGGGCGCGAGCGAGTTTGAGGACGGCGTTTCCCGCCGGCATTTCATGAAAATCATGTCCGCGTCGTTCGCGCTCGCGGGCCTGGGTGTGATGGGCGCGGGCTGCCGCCGGCCGGAGGAAAAACTGGAGCCGTTCGGCCAGCGGCCGGAAGGTTATGTCTATGGCGAACCGGAATATTACGCGACGGCCATGCCGACGCGCACCGGCGCGGTCCCGCTGGTGGCCAAATCCTACGAAGGCCGGCCCATCAAGCTGGAGGGCAATGCCAAATTCCCCGGCAGCAACGGCGGCACCGATCGTTACGCGCAGGCTTCCATTCTGGACCTTTACGATCCGGATCGCGCCAAGCAGTTCACGAAGCTCAACCAAGGGAAGATGGAAGCGGTTTCACGCGACGAGGCGCTGGGCTTCCTCGACGAGCTGTCGAAGAAATTCGCGGCGAACCAGGGCGAAGGTCTGGCCTTTCTCGCCGAAAGCAGCACGTCACCTTCGCGCGCGCGGCTGCAAAAGCTGATTGCCGGAAAATTCCCCAGGGCGCAGTGGTTTGCCTGCGACGCGATTGATTCGGGCATCCCTCAACGCGCGGCGACGCAGGCATTCGGCAGTGGAGTGCGTCCAGTTTACCATTTCGACAAGGCGAAGGTCATCCTGTCGCTGGATTGCGATTTTCTGGGCGGCGAGGACGACGCGCACAACCACATCCAACGTTTTGTCAAAGGCCGCAAGCCGGAAGCCGATGGCGGCATGAGCCGGCTTTACGCCGTCGAGTCTCTTTTCACACTCACCGGCGCTAGCGCAGATCACCGGTTGCGCGTTCCGGCGGGTTTGGTTGGTCAGATTGCGGTGGCGATTTCGGCACACATTAACGGAGCATCGGTTTCAGTTCCTGCGGGCGCGGATGCCAAATGGACTTCAGAATGCGCCAAAGATTTGATCGCAAATGGCAACAAATCTTTGGCCGTCGCGGGTCAACGCCAACCGATCGAAGTTCATTTGCTCGCTGGTGCCATCAATTCGGCTCTCGGTGCAGTTGGCAACACAGTTGCTTTGCTGCCAGTGATAGACACCCCCGGCGGAGAATTGAAGAATCTGGATGGCGGCACGACTGATACCCTTGTCATTCTCGGCGGCAATCCGGTTTACAATTTGAACTGGTCGCCCAAGGAGAAGCCGAAAACGATCGTTCGGCTGGGCTTTTACGAAGATGAAACGGCAGAAAAGTCAGACTGGAATTTCCCGCTGGCGCATTATCTTGAATCCTGGGGCGATGCGCTCACGAGTGATGGAACACTGGTGCCCGTTCAGCCGCTCATCCAGCCGTTGTACGGCGGGTTGACCGAATTGGAATTTCTCGCGCGCATTGCCGGCGAGACGCAAACAAATCCATACGACATCGTTCGCGCGACGTTTGACCAAATGCTTGGTGCCCTTTCGGGACCTTTCACGGCAATACCAGCGCCGAACGAGCTTTTCAGGCGAGTCGTCGGCAATGGAAATGTGCTTGAGGAATACCGGAAATTTTTGATGCACACCTCGTCATTATGGCCAAAGTTCCTTTTCAATGGCTTTCTTGAAGGCTCCGCGGCTGTGCCAGCAAATCTCCCGGTTGATCAATCCGTAAAAATGCCGGAATTGCCGCGAGTTTCAGTTCCAACCAAAGACAGTCTCGAAGTCGTTTTCTTCCGCGACGCGAAGGTGGACGACGGGCGTTACGCGAACAACGGCTGGATGCAGGAACTGCCCGATCCCGTCACCAAGCTGACTTGGGACAACGCGGTGCTCGTCAGCCGCATGACGGCGCGTGAACTCGGCGTGCAGAACGGCGACGTCGTCGAAATCACCCTGAACGGGCGCAGCGTCAAAGGCCCCATCTGGACGCAGCCGGGCATGGCGGATTATTCGCTCGGGCTCGCGCTCGGTTACGGGCGCGAAAGGGCAGGGCGGGTCGGCACCGGCGTCGGCTTCAACGCCTGCAAAATTTTCACCGGCAAATACATTGAGACCGGTGCGACGTTGCGCAAGACCGGCGAAACTTGCCAGCTCGCGACGACGCAGCATCATTGGTCCATGGAAGGACGCCCGGCGGTGCGCGAGGCGAACCTGGCGGAATTTTCCAAGGACCCGGGTTTTGCGAATGAAATGCACGGCACCGAGCCGCCCATCGTGGCGCCGTTGTATCCCAACCCGCTCGACGAGGCGAAGAAGACGGCGTTGCATCAGTGGGGCATGGCGGTGGATTTGAGCGCGTGCGTCGGCTGTGGCACGTGCGTGCTCGCCTGCCAGAGCGAGAACAACATTCCCATTGTCGGCAAGGACCAGGTGCAGCGCGGCCGCGAAATGCACTGGCTGCGCATTGACCGTTATTACACCGCCGATCCGAAAAAAGAAAAACCGTCGGACGCCTTCCAGAAGGACGACGAGCAGCAATTCGCGGAGTGGATTGACGACGTGCAGGCGGTGAACCAGCCGATGCTTTGCCAGCAGTGCGAGGCCGCCCCATGCGAAAACGTCTGCCCGGTCAACGCCACCGTCCACGACCAGGAAGGTTTGAACGTGATGGCCTACAACCGCTGCATCGGCACGCGGTATTGCGCGAACAACTGCCCGTACAAGGTCCGCCGGTTCAATTATCTCGATTACAACAAGCGTCCGCTGGCCGATCTGAAGGGGCCGTTTTATCCGACGCCGCTCACGCACAAGACGGACGGAAAATGGGACCTGTTGAGCTGGTTCAAGGCGCCCGACGCCAGCGGCATGCGGGAAGCGGACGAATGGGATCTGATCAAAATGGTCAAGAACCCGGACGTGACGGTGCGCATGCGCGGCGTGATGGAAAAATGCACCTTCTGCACGCAACGCATCGAGCAGGCGAAAATTGCACAGAAGGTCAAGGCCGGCGCGTCGGACAACGTGCGGCTTACGGAAGCCGCCGGCACGGTCCCCAAGACCGCCTGCCAGCAGGCGTGCCCGGCACAGGCGATTGTGTTCGGCGACATCAGCGACCCGGACAGCGCCGTTTCGCGGCTCAAGGCGCAGCAGCGGAATTATTCCGTGCTTGGTAATTTGCTGACGAAGCCGCGCACGACATATCTGGCGCGCATCCGCAATCCGAACCCGGCCATGCCGGATTATCGCGAGTGGCCTTACAGCTTTGAGGAATACGAAAAGCGCGGCGGCGAACTTGAAATCGAGAAATAAATTTAACGCAAAGACACCAAGATGCAAAGACGCAAAGAAATGCAACCGGGGCAATTATGGAGTGCGGTGGCAGAGCGCAGCGCCACACCGCTTTTCAACTGCGAGCAGAGCTTCCAAAGCGGTGTGGCGCTTCGCTCCCCGCCGCAGTCCAAAAACCCTTGCGTCTTTGCGTCTTTGCGCCTTTGCGTTAAAAAAGAAATGACAAATGGCTGAATTTGCGACCCATTTGAAGACGTTCGTGCCACCGGCAGAATTGCAGCGCGCGCCGGTTGTGGAGAACAACCGCGGCCCCGGCTGGCTGACGGACAAACTCTCGGCGTTCGCCGAAGGGAAAACACCGCTTTGGTGGTGGGTCCTGTTCGTTCCGGCGGTGTTCGGGGCGACCGTGCTGCTGCCGGCCATGCTGATTTACCAGGTTTCCACCGGTGTCGGCGTTTGGGGCAACAATCAACCGGTGGCCTGGGGCTGGGACATCATCAATTTCGTGTGGTGGGTTGGCGTCGCGCACGCGGGCACGTTGATTTCGGCAATGCTGTTCCTGACGCGGCAACATTGGCGCACCACCATCGGCCGGGCGACGGAAGCAATGACGGTTTTCTCGGTGATGATGGCGGGGCTGTATCCGGCCATCCACGTCGGGCGCGTGTGGTTTGCCTGGTTCATGTTCCCAATCCCAAACTCGAACGGCCTCTGGCCGCAGTTCCGCTCGCCGTTGATGTGGGACGTATTCGCCGTCAACACCTACCTGGTGGTTTCCATACTCTTCTGGTACCTGGGATTGATTCCCGACCTTGCCGTGCTGCGCGACCGCGCGACCACGCGGGTGCGGAAATTTATTTACGGTTTTCTGGCGATGGGCTGGATTGGCTCGGCGCGGCACTGGCACCATTACGAAAAGGCCTACGTCGTTTTGTCCGGCTTGTGCACGCTGCTGGTGTTCACGGTGAGTTCCATCGTCGGCATGGATTTCTGCACGTCGCAACTGGCGGGCTGGCACGCGACGATTTTCCCGCTGTATTTCGTCGTGGGCGCCGTGTATTGCGGCTTCGGCATGGTGCTGGTGCTGCTCATTCCGTTGCGCAAATGGTGTCACCTCGAGGAAATCATCACGCCGCGACACATGGACCGCATCTGCAAGCTGACTTTGCTCAGCAGCCTGGTCATCGGTTACATCTACGTGATGGAATATTTCATCGCGTGGTACAGCGGCGACCCCTATGAACGCTGGGTTTTCGGCCACCGGTTGTTCGGTCACACCTACTGGTACGGCGGCTGGATCATGCTCGTGGTCAATGTGGGCCTCGCCCAGTTGCTATGGTTCAAACGTGTCCGGCGAAATCTGGCCCTCGTTTTCCTCATCGGCGTGCTCATCAACATCGGGATGTGGTTCGAACGTTTCGTCATCATCGTCGGTTCGTTGTACCAGGATTTCCTGCCCGCGAACTGGGGCGTGTATTTCCCGACGTGGGTGGACATCGGCACCTATCTCGGCACGCTCGGCGCCTTTTTCACGATGTATCTGCTGTTCATAAAATTCCTGCCGCTGGTCGCCATCGCCGAGGTCAAGGGCGCCCTGCCGCAGGCCGACCCGCATCATCCCTTGGGCGGCGCGAAAGGAGGCAGGCCATGACACTGCTTCTGATGGAACTGGCTTGTCCCGTTCGGTGTCCCGCCTTCAGGCGGTCCAGCCGAAGCACTACGATTTGCCGCCTGAAGGCGGGACACCAAACAGGTTCCGTGTCGGGTTGCACCAGTGCGAAAGGAGGCAGGCCATGAACGACAAAGATTACGGCCTCATGGTGGAATTCGATTCGCCCGCGGCCATCCTGGGCGCGGCGGAAAAGATCCGCGCGGCGGGTTATTGCCGCTGGGAGGCGTTCACGCCGTTTCCGATTCATGGCCTCGACCAGGTGGCGGGCTTCAAAAATTCGCTCGTCGGCTGGTTCGCGTTACTGTTTGGCGGCGGCGCGTTTGTGGCGACCATGGGCCTGATCTGGTTCAGCAACGCGTTCGATTATCCGCTGATCGTCGGCGGCAAACCGATGTTCAGCCCGCCGATGTCCTTCGTGCCGTCCTACATCATGATGGTGCTGGGCGCCGCCGTTGGCGCGTTCGTCGGGATGCTGGCCCTGAACGGACTGCCGCGGCTGCATCATCCGCTGTTGCAGAAGGCGCGCTTCGCACTGGCGTCGCGCGACAGGTTTTTCCTCGTGATTGGCGCGAACGATCCAAAATTTTCCGAAACCGAAACCCGCAGGCTGCTGGAGTCCCTCGGCGGCACGCACATCGAACTGGTGGAAGCCTGATGCGCCAGCTTCTTTACATCATTTTGATTTTGCTGACGGGCGTGGCCGTGGGTGTCGGCATCGCCGGGCGACAGGGACGGTTGTCGCGCCAGCCGCCCATCGAGGTTTTCCCGGACATGGACCGGCAGCTGAAACTGCGCCCGCAACAGCCCAACGACTTTTTCACGAACGGCCTAAGTTCGCAATTGCCGCCACCCGGCACGATTGCGCGCAGGCAGCCGCTGCAAACCACCAGCGGCGAGGTCTGGCCCTTTGAAGATGCGCCAGTCAACACCGGCCGCGTCACCGGCACGACAAATTTTGTGGAGACCAATCCGCTGTCCGTCACCGGCCCGTTGCTCCAGCGCGGGCGCGAGCGCTTCAATATTTACTGCGCGCCCTGCCACGGCGCGCTCGGTGACGGCAACGGCATCACCAAAAAGCTCGGCGTGATGCCGGCGGTGGCCAATTTGCAGGACAAGCGCATTGTTGAAATGGCCGACGGCGAAATTTTCAACACGATCACGCACGGCAAGGGTTTGATGGGCGCGCATGGGCCGCTGGTGCCGGTGGCAGACCGCTGGGCGGTCATTGCCTACCTGCGCGCGTTGCAGTTGAGCCAGTTGGGTTCGGTGGACGATCTGCCTCCGGACCAGCAGGCCGCCTTCAAAAAATGAACAACGGAATTTGCCATAAAGTAGCGCAGGCGTCTCGCCTGCCCGAGCCTTGGATGACGAGGCGGAAACGCTTCGCACTTGCGCGCCCGCGACAGGCGGGACGCCTGTGCTACGGTAAAAACCCATGAGTTCGCAAAATAAAATTGAATTGCCGCCGCCGCTGGACCTGTCCGGATGGCGGAAGGCGCCCGCCGTTTTGATGGCCGCCGGCGCGGTGTTGTCGGTGATTGGCGCCGCGATGAGTCCGGCGGAGTTCGGTTGTTCGTGGCTGCTGGCGTTTATGTTTTTCCTGAGCATTGCACTCGGCGCGCTGTTCCTCGTGATGATCCATCACTTGAGCGACGCCGGCTGGTCGGTGGCCACGCGCCGGGTTTGCGAACACATCGCGTCGCTGTTGTTCCCCGGGCTGGCGATCCTGTTCCTGCCGGTCGCGTTTTTCGCGAAATACATTTATTCGTGGATGACGATTGCCGACCCGCACGCCAACAGCTCGTTGAGCGCGAAATTGCCGGTGTTCACGATGCCCGGATTTTATATTACGTCGGCGATTTTCTTCGGCATCTGGTGGCTGCTGTCGTCGCGGCTGCGTTACTGGTCGCTCAAGCAGGACGAAACCGGTGTGGCATTGTGCACGCAGCGGATGCGGTTCCATTCGGGGTGGGGGATTGTGATCTTCGCGCTGACACTGACCTTTTCCGGCGTGCTTTGGATGCAGGCCGTGCAATATCAATGGTTCTCGGCGATTTACGGCGTTTACTTTTTCGCCAGTTGCGCCTGGGCGGCACTGGCAGCGGTCTATGTCATCACCGTACTCCTGCAACGCCAGCGCATTCTTGATGGGATGTTGCATGACAGCCAGTTTTATTTCCTGGGTCTGCTGTTCTTTGCGTTCACGATTTTCCAGGCTTACATCGAGTTCGCACAATACTTCGTCGTCTGGAATGCAAACATGCCCGTCGAGACTTTCTGGTATCTCATTCGTGAACATGGTTCGTGGTGGTGGGTGGGCATGGTTCTCATCTTCGGCCATTTCCTGCTGCCGTTCTTCGTGCTGCTGCCGGTGAAGGCGAAAACCGATTTCAAAATCATGCTGCCGGTCTGTCTGTGGGCACTGGCGATGAATTTCGTGGACTTGTCCTTCAACATCCTGCCGGTGCAACATCCGGACGGCTATCCGTTCAAATGGATTCTGGTACAACTCGGTTGCCTGGCATTCATGGGCGGATTTCTCAGTTGGGCTTTTTTGAAATATTTCAACCGCCACGCGCCGTTCCCGCAAAAAGATCCGCGCCGGCTCGAAGCCATGGGAATCAATTACCCCGCGCATAGCGAAATTTCCAGCGCGGCCTCCACCACCGGAGGTGGCCCATGAACAACGAACGCACCGTCTGGCCCGTCGGCGTCGCTTTTCTCATCGCGTGCTTTTTGTTTGCCGCGATCGTTGCGGTGGTGAAATGGTCCATGTCGGTCCCGGCCATTGACGCCGACCGCGCCGCCGTCCGCTCCAAAGCCCTGGCCGAAATCCGCGCCGCCGAAAACCAGGCGCTGAACCATCCCGGCTGGATTAACCAGGATCGCGGCTTGGTGCGCCTGCCGATTTCCGTTGCGATGCAAATCACCGAACGTGAATGGCAGAATCCTGCCGCCGCACGGTTAAATTTGACTGCTCGCGTCGAAAAAGCGACCGCCCCGGCACCCAAAGCCCCGGAGAAACCCAGCGCCTTTGAATGACTGTGAATAAACAAAACGAAGACTTTGGTAGGGCGGCGCTGCCGCGCCGCCAGGCTGACCGGCAGGTCAGCCCTACCGAGTCAGTTGACGCTTCTCTGCGCGTGCCGCTGCTCGCGCTGTTTGGCGGCGCGGCGTTCTGGCTGGTGGTCAGTTCGGTGCTCGCCATGATTGCCTCGATTAAATTTCATGCGCCCGATTTCCTGGCCGCCTGCCCGGTGCTGACTTATGGCCGGGTTCAACCGGCGGCCGACGACGCGCTGCTTTACGGCTTCTGCATTCCTGCCGGACTGGGGGTTATGCTGTGGCTGTTCGCGCAACTCGGCCAGACGCCGTTGCGCGGCGCAATCGTGCCGGTCGTCGCGGCCAAACTCTGGCATCTGGGTGTGCTCGTCGGGCTGGCTGGCATTTTGTCCGGCAACAGCACCGGCATTGCGTGGCTTGAATTTCCGCGCGCCGGTTCGGTCATTTTGTTCTTCGCTTATTTGCTGCTGGCATTGTGGGCGATGATGAATTTCGCCGCCCGCCGCGAACGCGCGCTGTATCCGTCGCACTGGTTCCTGGTCGCCGCGCTGTTCTGGTTTCCGTGGATTTACTCGACGGCCAATCTGTTTCTGGTCGCCTGGCTGGTGCGCGGTGTGGTCCAAGCCATCATCGGCTGGTGGTTCGCCAACAACCTGCTCTTCATCTGGCTGGCGCTGGTCGGCATCGGCACGGCGTTTTATTTTCTGCCAAAATTCAGCGGACGCCCGCTGCAAAGTCATTACCTCGCGCTGTACGCGTTTTGGACGCTGATTCTTTTCGGGACTTGGTGCGGCATTCCGCCGGGCGTGCCGGTGCCCGCCTGGCTGCCGACCATCAGTTCGGTTGCCGCTACGCTGACGATTGTGCCCGTGCTCGCCATCGCTGTCATCCTGTGGCAAACTTCGCGTGGTGGAAGCGACGCCCCGTCGCTTGAGTGTGGCGGCGACGCCCACGTCGCCGCACCGGTGCCCGCAGACGGTTTGGTGCGGCAAGACAAGGCGACGAGGGCGTCGCCGCCACGGGGTTTCATCCGATTCGGCCTCATGTCCTTCGTTCTCTCGTCGCTGATGCTCATCGCGATGGCGTGCCCGCGCATCAGCCAGGTGACGGAATTCACCTGGTTCGGCCCGGCGCAGACCCAACTGCAACTCTATGGTTTCTTCGCCATGACGATGTTCGGCGCGATTTATCATCTGCTGCCACGCGTCGTTGGGTTTGAACTCCCATTCCCCAAGCTCGCCCGCCTGCAATTCTGGCTATCGATGTCTGGCGTGTTGCTGTTCATCGTACCGCTGGCCATCGGCGGGGTGGAGCAGGGGATTAAGTTGAACAATCCCAACAACATCGTCTTCATGGATGCGACGAAGGCGATGCTGCCATTCCTTCGCACCAGCACCATCGGTCTGCTATTCATCCTGTTGGGCAATTCGCTGTTCGCCCTGAACATTTTTGCGATGACGTTCAAGTGGGAACTCGCGCTGGTTAAAAAGGCTATGGCCCTAGTGAGAGCTCCGTTGGAAACCGGGTCCGCCTCCGCTTCGCTTCCGTCTTCGCCCGGCTTCGACGCGACAAGGCGGGGTGACAAGGAGGTGAAGGCATGAAAAACGGCTTTTGGATTTTTCTCGCGGTGTTCGTCGCTTTGGGCGGTTCCTGGTGCGGTTTCGTGCTCGCGCCGGAATTGCAGTTGGGCGGCGCAAAACAGACGACCATTCTCAATTCGTCCGATGTTTATCCGGTTGGCCGCCCCGGCGAAGCAACCCAGGGCGCGTCGGTTTATCGCGCCAACGGCTGCGCCACCTGCCATACCGAACAGGTCCGGCAGACCGGCATGACGTGTGGCGTGACGCTGACTGATGCCGGGAAAAATCCGGCAGCGGTGACGAATCTGATTTTATCCCTGACATTGACCAATCTGACCAAGGAAGACGCCGACAAAGTCGCGAACCAAATTACCACTGTCGGCGGCAAAACCGAAATTCACATGGCGGCTACCGGGCCGGACATCGCGCGAGGGTGGGGGATGCGCCAAAGCGTTGCGGAAGATTTTCTCCACGACAATCCGGTGCAACTGGGCAGTCTCCGCGCCGGGCCGGACTTGGCGAACGCCGGTGCACGCGCGGATGCGAACTGGCAGTTGCTTCACCTTTACGCGCCAAAGAGTGTGGTGAAAGATTCGACGATGCCGCCGTTCCGTTACCTGTTTGAAGTCCGAAAAATCGGACGCGAACCCTCGTCGAACGTGCTGAAGTTGCCACCGGAATTCGCGCCGCCCGCCGGTTATGAAGTTTTGCCCAAGCCGGAAGCGAAGGAGCTGGCGGCGTATTTGGCAAGTTTGCGGGCCAACGCTCCGTTGTACAGCGCGCCCATATCGCCTTAGCCGTATCCATGCAGTGAATTTTTTTTACCACGGATGAACACAGATGAACCCAGCGCGGCTGACGCCGCAACCAAAGATTTTGGACTGCGGCGGGAAGCGAAGCGCCACGCCGCTTTTGGATGCAACCGGCTGCCTACGGAAAGCGGTGTCGCCGCTGCGCTCTGCCACCGCAGTCCAAATCTTTGTCGTCCGTGCGCGAAGTTGCAGGATTGTATTACAGATAGGAAAAGAATTTCAGCCGTGTAAATGAATCCATCAATCAGTCAGGCTTTTCGAGTTCGCCGAAAGGCCTTTGCCTTGTCTTAATCCGTGTTCATCTGTGTCCATCCGTGGTTTAATTGAATAGACGCATGAAACCGCTGGAACCACCGGACAGCCATCATCTGTCAGCCGCCATCGGCTGGCTGGGTTTGGGCAACGTCGCGGAGGCCGGCGCGGAGATGGAGAAAATCGCGCCGCAATTCCAGTCCCATCCGGATGTGCTCGCCGTCCAGTTCGATAAAAGAGATTAAGCTGGATGCCACAGGCCAACCCGTTCTCAATGAACAGAGAGTTCCCCAAAAAAAACATTTGCCTTTGCACGACAATTTCAAGTTCGTTGTCGCCATGTTCGGTCGGCTATGTGGCAGTAAGTATGCCGTGTCATATGGTGCGGCTGGCCACAAGGCATTTATAAGAACAATCTCTGTCCGTGACCGCTTGATGCATCCTAAAGCTATTGCGGATTTATCCGTGACAGACCAAGAAACAGTGGATTTGCAGGCCGCCTGGCAGTGGTATCAAACCGAGATGGTCGCGCTTGGAAAGGACTCAATCGTTGCTATGAATAAGCGTTTCGCCGCGCTACTCAAAGCGAACCCCGCCATGCTGCCGACTCCGCCGACATCGCCCGCGACACCGAAACCGTAAAAATCAAATTGAGCAAAGCTATCCTGACACAGCAATACCGAGCCGGGTCAATTCTTTTAGAAGTATTTCCTTGGAAATTGGCACCGTGTATTTCCATTCGATAAGTGTCACACCATTCGCTGCACAAAGCTCTCGCTTGTGCCCATCCTGCCGTCGCCGTTTTTCAAGCCCCGCTGCTCCTCCATACATGGCTATTGGTTGGTAGTGCTGCTCACCTTGATACTCGAAAGCAATGCGTTTGGAAGGAACGTAGATGTCGAGCCTTTGTCCATGCAGCCATGACGGAGATATTTCTCGAATGGCATCTGGATATAACGTTTTTACCAGATCGGCCAAATGAGTTTCGTGCTGCCATATTGTATTTGCTTGCAGCAACTCGCGCGCGGGCGGGTTGATCAAGATAGCTACATCCACATACGCGAAACCACTATTGTATATGGCTTTGCACTGTAATTGAAAAGAATTCAACCGCTGTTTTACGATGGCATCAATAGCCTCGTTATTCTCTTGTTCGAACTGTTTGCAAATTAGGGCTATTCACGTGACTCCACCCACCACTACCGCTTGTGGTTTGTGAGTAAGGCAAAGGGTTTCGGCGATATTTGGACGGCTTGCTGGGCCAACCGATAAAACAGTTTTCCCCGTGAGGCGGACTTGCGCCGGTTGAAACGAAAGGTGAATTCGTCGAGGTAGTCTTGGAGATGCTCATGGGCAATGGCCCCTTGATGCGTGCCCAAAAGCCAACGCTTGAACAGGGAAATGACCCGATGCACGCGCGGCAACAAATGCGGGGCCTCGGCGGGCTGCTGTTTCTGAATGTGGCGTTCATGCCGGTAGCCTTCCAGTTCGCGGTAAGCCTGCAAGCCGTCGGTCACCACGGTGCTGCCCGGTTCGATGGACTGGCCAATAAAGCCATGCAACGTGGCGCGGCTGGTGTCGGGTATGTGTCGCAACCGAATGCGACCAATGCCCGGCCCGTCGGCTTGGGCGGCGACCACGATCAAAGCCTTGTCCGCCGTTTGGCGACCGCGCACGCCGGCCTCTTCCCCGCCCCAATACGCTTCGTCCACCTCGACCACTCCCGCCAACCGATCCCGCCCCGGACGAACCATCGCCCGGCGCAACTTGTGAAGCAACGCCCAAGCCGTTTTGTAATTGCCCAAGCCCAGTGCCCGCTGCAAACCCAAGGCGCTGACGCCGCTTTTTTGAGAAGTCACCAACCACATCGCCCGAAACCAGAGCCTCAAGGGCAGTTTGCTGTCCTGAAAAATCGTTCCTGCCAGGACTGAAGTTTCCCGCCCGCAGCGGAGACAACGCCTCAAATCGCGACGGATGGCCAGCCCGCGTCCGCCGCACGCCGGGCAAACAAAACCCTGCGGCCAGCGCAAAGCAAACAAATAAGCGCGGCACGCCGCTTCGTCGCTGAAACGCTGCTCCATTTCCAGCAGTGTGCGCGGATAGTCCTCGGACATCACGCGAAATTCTATTCGTTGTAGCCAGTGGAGTCACGTAAATAGCCCTATAATTCTAAGACTGACCGTTTTCGATTCATTCGAGCCGGAGGCTCGACGCTACATCGCGTTCATGGTTGGATGTTCAACGTTCGATGCAAATGCCCGAATCAATGCCCTGGCCGCCTGGCGGGTTTTCCAGACAGCGATGTCCAGGCCGCGGTTGCACGCGACGAGCACGGCAAAGTCAATTTCGGGTGCGATGAACACGGCGCTGAGCCACTGTCCGTTGCTTCCGGCGTGCCAGAGACGGCGGCCGGTGTCTCCAGGCCGGGTGCCTTTTGCCCAACTGGCTGTGCTGATAGCCCATCCGGCACAGTAAGTCGCGGCGGGTGTGGCATCACCAGTTGCCAGGAAGTTTATCCTGCGCATTATCCACCCCATAAAATAAGTTGTGGTGGGTGCGACCGCGTGCAATTCCGCAAATGTATCCAGCTTGAGCAGCGCGGCCTGGCAATGCGGATTGGCCGGATCTCCGCGCAAATGGAGCCCGATAAATTTTGCCCAATCGGTAATTGTCATGTGTGCCAGGCCGGCTGGGCCGTAATACAATGGGAATTCCGCGGCAGGGCTGCCCGGGTCAATCGGTTTGCCAACGACCGGGGAGTGGCCCCAGGGTTGATCGGTTTTACCAGCGGCGCCCGGTGGCCCGAATCCGCCCGTGCTGATGCCCAGTGGCTGAAACAGTCGTTCGCGCATCAGGTCTTCCCACGCACGACCGGTGAGGTGTTCCAGCACTGCCCCCGCGAGAATGTAGCCCTCATTGGAATAGAGGAATTTGGTGCCCGGAGGGAATCCTGGCGGGCGCGAAAGGGCCTGCCTCGCGATTTCCAGGCGTTGCTGCGGCAAAGTTTCCTCGGAAGAACGCATCGACTCGGGAAGGCTGCGCAAGCTGGCGTAGGGTGCGAGAAACAGGAGGTTAAACACCCGAGCCAGACCGTCCGGGTCAAGGCGCAAGCCGGAGCGGTGTGCGAGAACCTGCCGCAATGTCACTTTCTCCCACGCCGGGTGCAGGGGCTTCACCGTGTCGGCAAAAAGTTCGCCCAATGTGGTGGTCCAATTCAGCCTGCCTTCCTCGACGAGCATCGCGACGAGCGTCGCGGTCATGGCTTTGGTGCAGGAACCAAGGTGAAATCGATCATCGAGCGTGATGCGCTCTGCGGTCCCTCTCTTTCGAACCCCGGCGACACCTTGGGCGATGATGCGCTCGCCCCGCAGAACGGAGGCGACCATGCCGAAACGTTCGCCTCCCCTGCCGAGTATCGATTGCAGGATGGCATCAACATTGACCGGGGCGTTGTCCTCCGTCTTCCCTTCAGGCAGACCCGCAGGTTTCAACGCATTGGATTTTGGCGCTTCACTCATGTTTTTAACTTCCAGCAGGAGAATGTGTTCGATGCACGACCGGTCTCGTTTTACCGACTATCGGGCTGTGAAGCAATAGCCGCGCTACACCAATCATTTCGGTGATATCAACGAAATGGTCGAAGAAGGCTAAATGCTAAAGGAACCATATTGCGCATTTCCGGGCGCAGTCAGAACATCGGTAACACTCGTGGGTCAATACATCGGTAACACTATTTTGGTTAGAGGTTACA
>JBAVOO010000005.1:0-66338 GCA_049692125.1 Verrucomicrobiia bacterium
AATAAGCGCGGCACGCCGCTTCGTCGCTGAAACGCTGCTCCATTTCCAGCAGTGTGCGCGGATAGTCCTCGGACATCACGCGAAATTCTATTCGTTGTAGCCAGTGGAGTCACGTAAATAGCCCTAATTCCTAATGTTCTTTCCACTACCCGAAACATTGCAATTCCGCGAGTAGAAAATCAGAGCGTATCGAAAAACCCCATGATTTGCAGGAGCCGAGGTAACGAGGCTCATTTCAAATGCAGAAAGTAGAATGATGAATGAAGAAAAGGCTGCCACAGACTTTGCCCGCTTTGTTTCATTTCTGCATTCTGCATTCTGCGGCGGCCCTCCGCCGCTTTCCATCGCACACCAGAGTTTCCCAACTTTCAACCGGATGATTTCATCACCAGCCATCCGTGTCCATCCGTGTCCATCCGTGGTTGATTCAACACCGCCAGAAAACCCGCCGCCTTCGCCAGCGTTTCCTCGTATTCCGCTTCGGGATTCGAATCCGCCACGATGCCCGCGCCGACGTGAAAATACGCCGTCCGCTCGTGGCAAATCGCCGTGCGGATGATGATGTTCAACTGGCTTTCGCGGTTGAAACCGAGATAGCCAAGCGCACCCGTGTATGGCCCGCGCGCGAGCGGTTCAAGCTCGTCAATGATTTCCATCGCGCGGAACTTCGGCGCGCCGGTGATGCTGCCGCCGGGAAAACAAGACGCCAGCGCCGCCAGATGCGTCACCTCCGCGCGCAACCGGCCTTCGACGGTTGAGACCAGATGCTGCACCTGCGCAAACCGTTCGAGCCGCGCCAGTTCCGGCGTCTGCACCGAGCCGTATTCGCACACCTTGCCCAGGTCGTTGCGGAGCAAATCGGTGATCATCACCAGTTCGGCGAGTTCCTTCGTGCTGGTTTGCAATTCATAGGCGAGTTGCGCGTCGCGCGTCGGGTCGGGGTCACGGGGGCGCGTGCCTTTGATGGGCCGTGTCTGGATGTGCGAACCGCTCAAACGCAAAAATAATTCCGGTGACGACGACGCGATTTGAAAGCGGCAGTGCCGCCTCCCCACATCGCAATCCATGAACGCGGAAAACGGCGCGGGGGAAACCGCGCCCAACTGTTGAAACAATTCCCAGCCGCCAAAATCATTTTTGGTGGGGCGAGCGTCCTCGCGAGCCGGACGTGGCGCGTTGGAGCTTTGTGCCGGCGGCTCGTCGGTAGCCTCGCCCCACCATGGCAGTTCCACCGCGAGCCGCTGCGAAAGGTTCACCTGATAAATGTCCCCGGCGCGGATGTAACGCTGCGCACGTTCAACCTTCGCGATGAAATCAGCGCGGGTGAGATTGGAATGTAGAGCAGGCTTTCCAGCCTGCCGGTTCCCCGGACCTTCCTGTCCGGTGTTCCAACCGGCGACTGGAAAGTCGCCCGAACCGGCAGACAAGAATGTCTGCCCTACATTTGCGGCGTGGGATTGAAGCTGCGTTTTCCAAAACTCCATTTGTTCCCCTGCCCGCTTTTCACTGCGCGAGCCGTCGGCGGCGAGCCCGGTCGAGACGACGAACGTTTTCCCGAGGTGATGGTCGAATACAACGAGGCTGTCGTAAAAGCCGGCGTGGCAGTCGGGCAATTCGAGGTCGTTGACGGCACGGCGCGGGAGTTTCGGCTCGACGAAATTTTTCAAATCGTAACCCCAGTAACCGAAGCAGCCGCCCAGTGGAAACGGCAGGTCAATCTCGTCCAGCAATTCGCAGCGCGCCAGCAGCGCGTCCAGAATCTGCCACGGGTTGCCGAATTGGAGATGGGGTCTGGCATCCGGGGTCTGGGTTCTGGAGATTTCGCAACGCGAGCCGAAGGAGCGGAACGTGAGAAACGGCCTCGCGGTCACGAACGAATACCGCGCCTGTGGTGAATCGAATGTTCCGCTTCGCAGCAGAACCATCCCCGGCAGGCCGCGCAGTTGTTCGGCCAGCGACTCCGGCGTGTGGGCGGTCGGGATTTCTTGAATCAGCGGGCGCATCGTAACGCGGAGAATTAACCACAAACCCGTCCTCCGTGGCAATACTGCGCCCGTCCTCCGCTTCGCGGAAGAGCGGGTGACGCATTCGTCAGAAAATCATTCCAACCCAACTTGCCCGCTCCTTCCTTTCGGCTTGGCGTCGCAAATTCATTAACCGTAGAATCCCGCGATCCGTCAACCCAAGACAACAAATTATGGAAAACTCAGCGACATTTAATGCCAGGTTGGTCTCCACCCGCTTGGACAGCGTGTATCGCGTTTACGCGCGGGGAAACGACCTCTACTTCATCCAACTCGCCGGTCTGAGCACAACCGCACAGGCGCTCACGATCCACTTCGGCCTTGTCGGGATGCTGATTGGAGCCTCCTTGAAACGGCGGGCGAAAAAGAAAACCGAGGCCATTCTCCAACGCGCCGGGCAGGTGGACCCGGAAGAATTGCTCCGCGAAAACAAAAACAATTTCAAAGTCTATATCCCCGAGATTCGCGAGGCGGCGATTGAACCGCCGGCCCTGTTTGCCCTGCACGGCAAACAGGCGGGGCGCTGGAACTTCTCCCTGCGGGACGGCAAGAAAATGCGATTCGAGTTTGAAAATAGCGACGAGCTGAAAGCCGCCCTGGATGTGCTCCCGCGATTGTTAAATGCGACTCTGCGGGTAAATGTGGAGTGGAATGAAATCAAGAAGCGGTTTCAAAAGATAAAACACCACCATTGACCTGCCGCCGCGTCGAACCGGCGCGGGGTTGGGCCGCTTCGTGCCAGGCACCGGATTCAATCTTTAAATTGGATTCCTGCATGACTGTTCCATCACGTGAAAGAAGGCGACCCCCACCTGGCCCGGTCGAACAAACAGCGGACGCAAGGGCTCCTCCGGCTGAATGAGCGAGAGCAGACCAGCCATAAGCGCCTCGTGGTCTTCTGGTGAGCCAACAAAGCCAACGGTGAACTCCTCGCAAGCGTCGCCGTACTTCTTGTACCACCGATAGAGGGTGTCCACCATCAATCCAAACTGTGACTCGACATTATCC
Organism: Verrucomicrobiia bacterium; assembly: GCA_049692125.1. Taxonomy (GTDB): domain Bacteria; phylum Verrucomicrobiota; class Verrucomicrobiia; order Limisphaerales; family UBA11358; genus UBA11358. The sequence continues at coordinate 3,033 of JBAVOO010000005.1, forward strand.
CCGGGTCGGTTGGAAACCGTAAAGCCAACCCCTTGGAGTTCGCGTCCGGCCTTCTGTATCGTCTTCCGTCCTGCTTTAACCATATCAAGGACAAGGCACGAAGCCCATTTGAGTCAGGATTTCCTGCCCGCGCTTTGACTGGACAAACTGGACAAAATCCCGTGTCGTCGCCGATTCCTTTGTCGTGTCGGTGTAAAGGTGGAGCACACGCGCGTAAGGATATTGACCTCCATTCACCGACGCGATGGTGGGGGCCACGCCTCCGATCGACACGGCCTTGACGCCGCCCTTGCTGACCAGGTCAATGCTGGTATAACCAATTCCGTTCGCATCTTGAGCCACCGCCTGGATGATTCCCAGGTAATTGGTGAATGCTTTCAGGCCCAGGGCATAAGGCTTGTTTTCCATCGCCAATTCCCGAAAGCCCAGAGGGGTCCCTGAAATTTCATCGCGGCTGCACAAATGAATCGGCGCATCCGGCCCGCCCACCTCTTTCCAGTTTATGACCGCTCCGGTAAAAATGTCCCGCACTTGATCCCGTGTCAGGTTCCCGATGGGGCTGCCGGCATTGACGACGACCGCCACGCTGTAAGTGCCGATGACGTAATCGTTAAACTTTATCTCCCGATCCTTGGCCAGTTGCAATTCGTTCGTGCTCACCGGGCGCGAAGCCGCGGCGATGTCGCATCGCTCAACCATCAATGCCCCCATCCCATACGTGGTCCCTTTGTATTCGGTGTCAAAAACAACCGTGGGATGCTCCTGCCGGTATTCCGCAATGAGCTGCGGGGCCAATTCTTCTCCAAACGTGTTCGAGCCCCGGATGATGATTTTTCCCGGTTTCCCACAACCCGCGACCACCACACTGAGCACCATTAAACTGAGGCTGCCCGCGAGTGTGATTCGGCGGAGACCAAAGCAATCGTTAATTGTTTTCATGACGCACTCTTCTGTTCACAGCAAAACCATTTTCACACTGATACTCCACCCATTGCGGCAAACAGTTCAAGGAAAAAATCCGCGCCGTCCCAACGAGGGGCGCATCCGGCACTGCCACCGTAGCGCAGACTTCCAAGTCTGCTGTGTCGCGTCCCGCTCTGCGGGACAAACCCGCTGTTGGCACAACGTCTCGCGTGCTGCCGACTTGGAAGTCGGCGATACAGCAGGTTTGGAAACCTGCGCTACGAGCCGGCACGTCTCGCCGGATGGCCGGCCCGGCGGAAAGCAAAGCGAAGATGGAAAGCAGACGGATGAACCCGGATGTCTGGAAACTTTATCAAGGACCCCCACCGGCCCCACCCCCGCCGCCGATGTCCCCATCCCCGATGATGGCGATTAACGGCAGGAACATGGCGATGACGATGCTGCCCACGACAATGGCCAGGAAAATAATCATGACCGGTTCCAGCAGCGACGTCATGGCGCTGACAGCGTTGTCCACCTCCTCGTCGCTGGTGTCGGCGATTTTCATGAGCATGTCCGGCAGCGCGCCGGTTTGTTCGCCCACGTCCACCATGCCGGACACCATCGCCGGGAAAATCCGGGATTCTTTCAGCGGCCCGGCGATGCTCCCGCCCTCCTTCACGCTGTCGTGGATTTTGGAAATCACGCCGCCCACGATGGCATTGCCGGCTGTTTCCTTCACGATGGTCAACGCTTGAAGAATCGGCACGCCGCTGCCGAGCAGGGTCCCAAGTGTCCGCGCAAATCGTGAGAGCACCACCTTTCGGCAAATCGTGCCGACGATAGGCATGATCAGTTTGAAGCGGTCAAACCACCGCCGGCCGCGCCGGGTGCCAACCAGAATCCGCAACGCAACCGCCAGGGCCAGCCCAACCATTCCGACCGTCAGAAAATGGCTTCTGAACCCGTCGCTGATTTTCAAGACCAGCACGGTGAACGCCGGCATGGGCCGGCCATTGAGCAACCCGTCAAAAATCGCCTGGAACCGCGGAATGACAAAAACCGTCAGCAGCGTGAGGATGCCCGTCGCGACCACCAGCACGGCGACCGGATAAAACATGGCGGCCTTGATCTTGCCTTTGATTTTCAGCGCCTTCTCCATGAACTCCGCCTGGCGCCGGAGCGCCACTTCCAGGACGCCGCCGATTTCGCCCGCCTTGACCATGTTCACGTAAAGCGGGCTGAAAACCCTTGGATGCGCCGCCAAGGCCTCGGATAACGTACCCCCGCCTTCAATGGCTGCGGCCACGTCCGTGATGACGCGCTTCAGCGCGTGATTCTCCGTCTGCTCCTGCAGGATGCGCAACCCGCGCATGAGCGGCATCCCCACTTCAATCAACGTCGCAAGCTGACGGGTGAACACCGCGAGGACGGCCGGTTTGATTCTCCCGCCCGGCATTCGAACCTGCAGATTGAGCATTTTGGGAACGGCAAATGCCTTTCTTTGCCTGCGCCGGAATGGCGTTGGTGGCGCGACCCGGGTCGGAAACAACCCCATTTCCTTGATCCGCCTCAACGCCTCGCTTTGATCGGTGACATCCAGCGTCCCTTGGGTTTTCAGTCCGCCGGCATCCACAGCCTCATAATAATAACTGGACATAACAACCTCGCTTCCGGCACCTGCCTCGCGTTGCAGGTGCTCTTGCTGGTTTGGACAGTGACCGGATGACTTCGTCACGCAACAATGAAGATTGAATTGTTCCACTGCGACTTGTTGTTGCGGCCGGCCCGGCGAAGAACTGAATCAGTGCGGTAACGCACAGGATTTGACGCAACTCCGTTGACGCGCGAGCGGCAGACGCCAACGACGGTGCCAGGCGCGGGCTTTGGTTTTGATTGAAAAGAAAGCCGCTCCTGGCGCTCAAGCCTTCTTCGCCGCTGCCAGCGCCAACCCATTGAAAGGATGGTTTCCCTTCGGCTGCACGTCGGGCACGGATGGACCCTGCGCCTGGGCAAAGGCGACCCGCGAGCGCAGCAACAGGGTGCAGCAGCACAAATCGGCGAGCGGCAACACCACATTGAAGTTTTTGCCCATGTAACGGTGGTGCAACAGGTGGTGCCCGTTCAACCGGAAGAAGATGCCCGAGCGTTCCACGTGTCGTTTCTTCGGCAGATGCATGCACCAGTGCAGATATTCATAAGCCGTAAAATACAGCGTGCACGCCACCGCCGCCCCGCACAAAATCCCCCACTTGTGCAGCAGCAAGGCCGGAACCAGGAACGGCAGCTGGCAAACGGCCACGATGGCCGGCCCGTTCCACCACGCCATGGGAATGGTCTTCTTGTCGCGTTCATTCACGAGGTGGTAGGTGTGGTCCGCTTGGAAAATCCGGTGATGCACCAGCGCGTGCCGTTCAAACGGATACCGGAACCATTTGACGGGGTGGTGCATGACCTGACGGTGCAGCGCCCATTCGAAGAAGGAGCCGAACAGGACTCCGGCAACAAATCCAACGGCGCACCAAAAAATGAACATGGTCATAAACAAATTTCTACGCTTAAAGACTGAAGGAGAACTTCCGACAAACTCCCAACGAGGCTTGAACTCTAATCGGTCTTGCTTGCTGCAATAATTCTCGCCCAGGTTCAAATTCGCGCAAGTCTTATTTCAACCTTTCGCCTTCGCGGCGCGACGGCGGCTGGCGCTTTCAATTCAACGCTACCGCAGACGCCAGCAACCAAGAATTGAATTCGCGATCATTCGTGAAATCCGTGTCTAAATTCTTATGGACAAGAAGGGGAGCGGCACCTAGCGTCGTTTCCGTGAACAAATCAAACCGCACTCTGGCGGCTGAATGACAGGCTTTCGGCGTCAGGTAACCTATGAAAACCAGAAGCGACATTGCCCGGCAGAAATTCCTGGCGGGGTACAACTGCGCCCAAGCGGTGCTCTTCTCGTTCTGTGACGACCTGGGTTTCGACAAGGACACGGCACTCCGGCTCGCCTGCGGATTCGGGGCGGGAATGGCAAGGAAGCAGGAAGTATGCGGAGCGGTCGCCGGGGGCATACTCGCCATCGGGCTTAAGCACGGACGCGGTGAGGGGCAGGACCGGGTGCTCACGGAAACAACGTACGGGAAAGTGCGGGAGTTGATGTCCCGATTTGAATCCAGGCACGGCACGTGCCTCTGTCGCGCGCTGCTGAAGGGTTGCGACCTGAACACACCCGAAGGACAGCGCTATTTCAAGGAGAACGATCTTTTGAACCAGACCTGCACGGGTTGTGTAAGGACAGTGGTGGAGACACTGGAAACCATCCTTTAAACCCGAAGCCGCCTGACCCCGTGCCGGCCTTCGCCATGTTATGTGTCAATACTCAGGACCCGTTTTCGTTTTTGATCGGGAATTTAACCGTCCCAAACCACCCTGCCCTTCAAATGACCTCCCGCGCGCTTGAAGCCGAGCGAACCGCTAATCATATAGAAGGCTGGTCGCCCCTGGGAATGTTCCTTGAGGGCGTCATTTCTGACGAATTTCATGATCGAGGGCAATGACAGCAAATCCGAGGCTATTAAATCGTTGTCCCGGTAGATTGTATATTTTTGTTTCGGGTTGTTCATGGGTTTATCCGCCTGTTTTGGCGTCACCTGCCATTGAGGCCCGCCCGGCGGTTTCCGGCAATATCACCGGCGGGATTTCAAGTGGTGACACCGTATGAATCCTGGAAATTTCTATTTGCCCACAGATCCTCTCAGAATCATTACCGTGATCAAGCTGCCGGCGACGATCAGGCCCAGCGACAGGGTGGCCGCGACAATTTTAAACCGGTGGTTGTATTGTGAAGAATGCAAGCGTGGGAAAAGCAATTTTCCAAAATAATTTTTCAGCATGAAAGCCTTTGGTTGGCATTAAATCAATTAAAGCGGTTATTCCCTTCAATGTCCACACATTCTTCGGGAAATATATATTGAAATAAAGTGAGCGCTTTCCCTGATTCCAGCGTAGGTTGTTGCATGCAGGACAAAGTTCAGGAATTCAAAAAAAATAAATACGGGCCATTGCCGGTTTTTGGCTTGCCGGTGCAAGTCCAATGTGACGGCTTCAGGTGCATGGCCTTTCGTGACCGGGAGGGCCGATGGGTGGATCTTTTCAGCCGTGAATTCGTGCCCCGGGTCTTGGGCGTGGTTTCCGCTTGATGGGACTGGCCGGTTCCTGGTTCACCCGCGCGTCGCAAAACGCGCGGGTTTTTGTTTTGCAGCGCGAATGGTCTCAACTCGCAGCGGACGCTGGCACGATGAACGGTTCGAGTTTGGGACGATGGATTGGAAAATCAGATGCCAGAGGACGGGTTTGAGCCGGGAGGGTTTTGACGCCGGAGACGGTCTGGGCCGGCCGGTTCTGATCTTTCCGCCCCTCGCCGGACGCAATTCACCCCTCAAACCCGCAATCTGTCCCTAATTCGTTTTCTTCCAGCTCTTTTGTGTTAAAAAACATGCACACCTTGGCGAATGGTCTGGCTGATGCCCGGGTGTGAAGTTGGAAAGTTAAGCCGGAAACAATTATGAAAAAGTCATTGCTGTTGTTTCTATTTGGCGCCGGGCTGGTCCTGGTCACCACCGGCTCCGGTTTTGCGCAGGTGGACAGTCTGCCCTTGGGTTCCGGGATCGCGACCCCCGCCTTCAACGGCCGCACCAGCCCTGGCGGACCTGCCGGGCAGGTGGTTCCGAACGGCCCCGTTGGCGGCACTTACCCGGCGATGGCAAACTATAACGCTCACGGCGGCGCCACCACGGCGACGTCCAACACAGGCGGCGCCACACTGGCCGGCGCGTTCCTCCTGGTGCTTTTACAGCGGAGATACCACCGGATGCCGTCTTGAACTCCAAACCCGGAAATGAACTCACACCCACACATGAATCAATCCAACGTTGGCGCAGGCCGTTCTGTTCTTTTTATTTCAGCGCGGTTTTTAAGCACCGGGTCTTTCCCGGTGGGAATTGCACTCTGCGGTCCGGGTGAAAACACGGATGACGTGCCCGGCCAACCGCCTTTGGGCGGCCCGTACTCCCCAAAAACGGACAACAACGAACCACCCGGAAATCCAGCGAGCAAGATTTGACCGGTCGCGAACCGCGATCGGCCTGACGACCCTAAACAGCAGGTTCAGGCTCCTCTTTCGTGGCGAAAAGAATTTGGGCACTCGGGCGGACGAGGTTTTGACGCAACTCCGCTGACGCGCGAGCGGGAGGCGCGCAACTCCAGCCCCGGCGAGGCGACATCCTTGTAGTTGGACGACAAAAAAACATCCAAGCTCCGTCTGAAGCGGCAGCGCATTCGGATGGTAAAGGAACCCCAGGATTATGGATGCTGCCAGGCCATCGAGATGCTCGACCCGGATGGAAACCCTGTGATTCTGCATCGGCGGGCGGATGGGACCTTTGGACAGAACGCTCCCTGAAGTTTAACGATGCGCAGGGAATTGAATGGAACCGCCATCGTGCCGGAAAGGCGCGGAACAAACGAACCACGCGAAAGGTGTGGTGTTCGGCCTGTTTGCCGCGTCGTAACCGGGTGAAGACGAGTGGTCGGATGGTTTGGCGCACAGCGCCAATACTACAACGGATGTGCCGGCCGGCCCCGTGCTGTTTTTTACGGGGTTATCCCAGCAGATGGTGCACTTCCTTCAGCTTCGCCACGATGTTGATGTCAGCGTGGCAGGCGGGCAGGCAGTCGCCGCAGGCAATGCAGGCCGTGCCATCCTTGGTCAGCGTCTTGTATTCGGCCCGCGCCCGGGAAAGGTCGTGGTAGTCGAGGGCATAGCGTTCGTAGCGCAGGATGTCGGCAATCGCGATGTGTTCCGGGCAATGGGAGACGCAGTCGGCACAGAGCAGGCAGGTCAACCCCTTGTTGTAGGCCGCCAGCAGACCGAGGGTCTGTCGATCGCTGGAACTCATGGCGCTCTGGCGTGCGGCACCGAAGTTTTCCTGCAACTGGTCGAAGTTGCTCGTGGCGATGACGGCCGCCGTGAGGTTGGGGTTGGACATCAGCCATTTTACCATCGCCGCGCCGGGCGTGCTGCCGCGGAAGCGCGGTTCGGCCAGCAGGGCCTGGAACTTTTTGTCCGTGGCCGCCCGTCCCACCCCACCCATGGTTTTCATGGCGATGGTGCCAAAATCCTTCTTTTTGGCCAGCGCCAGCACATCGGCCAGTTCCTGCTTGTCGCCGTAGGTGTAGAAAAACTGGGCGGCTTCGTAGGGCGAATGATCAATGAGCCAGGTGACGATGTCGTAGGCCATGTCGCCGCCGATGTTGTTGTAATGATGCTGGGAAAGGGCGAGGTGCTTGACCAGTCCTTCCTTTTTCAGCCGCTCGTAGGCCCGGACCATCCCCGTGTCGGTCTTCGCCTCATCCACCGAATGGTAGCCGAAGTGGAACTTGAATACGTCATAATACCCCACGCCCGAGTTCGCGACAGCTTGTTTTACAAATTGATAGTGCTGTTCCTCGTCAATGTGGCCTTTCATGTGGTCGCCACCGACGCGATCCACGGTGATTTCCAGATAATAGGATTCGCGCGGCTGGCTCTTGATCGCTGCGGGCATGGTTTCGGAGGTCCAGCGATGGGCCTTGTGCCAGTAGTTCACCCCGGACTGGACCGCCAGCGGGATCACGGCGGGACTCCAGTCATGCGCCCCCACCAGCGTGCTGATCTCCAGTCCGGTCCGCCCGTAACGACGACGCGGCAGCCGGCCCGGGGTGTCTGCGCCGGAAACGGTCAACGTTCCCAAGCCGGAGAGTGCCACGCCGGTTACACCCGTTGCTCCAACCCGGATGAAATCTCTCCGGGTCAGTCCATTTGTCTCTTTGCTGTCGTCATTCATGATGATGTGCTCCTCTCGAGTGTCCAAAAGCTCTTGCCGCCAAACCGGGAAGTTCTCCCGGTTGTATTTTACATTTTGGGACTTTTTGTTAACCGGTTTAGTTAAGCCTTTTTGGGGTTGAGTTGCAATCCCCAGGAACCAGGTCGCTGCTGATGGTGTGCTGTTGGGATGAAGTTTTTCCAGTTCACGGGTGAAATGGGGAACCCCGGCGCCCTGCCGGTCGTTCGTCGCGCCCTCGCGGCGAACATTTCGGGTGCGATGTACGATGTTGTGCCGTCTCCGGCCCACGAATGCCAACGACGAAGACGGAGATGCGGGCTTCGGTGGGAAACAATTGGAATCAACGAAAAACCCCATCGATAAACAAGCCAGACCCGTTGTATGCCAGATGACAAAGGATGCAGTCCCAAAGGCTGTCCGATTTTTCCCGCAAATAGCATTGGACAATGGTGAGCATGCTCAAATCTAAAGCTGCCACCCACGAATGGGAATATTGTGACCAATGAGTGCAGGCCGTCCATGCTACGATTAAAACCATGCTGATTCCCATTGCATATGACCCTCGAAAGGCTTTGTAGAGAAATCCGCGGTTAATCGATTCTTCAAAAAAGGGTGCTAGCAATAACAACGGAGCCAGGAAAAAATATCGTTCAGGGTCGAGTGTGTTCTTGAAGGCAATGATGTCATGATTCGTAACACCTTTTCCCCATCCGTGGATTATCATGAAATGGCCGAAGCCTCTTATGATTAGGGCCATGGTCACACCAAACCAGACGCATTCGCTTGGTTTGCGGTCGAGACCGAATCCTTTCCAGAATGTGGCAAGCGTTTCCGTTCGCGCAAAATAAGCTGCGGTCAGCAGAAAAATGGCGAAAGAAAAGACGGCTATGGAAAAAAGACCAACCCCGCCTCTGTGCCACCTGTGAAAGCCGGGAAATTGCGAATCCAACGCGAAAGTAACGAGTCCCAGCACGAATTGAAAAACCAGAAGCATTCCCAGGCATTTCCAGGCGTCACGCGCTGACCATTGGTAATCGGGAAAGGTCAGATAAGGTGTGTTTTTATCTGCTGTTTCCATTTGCCCCTGCGGCAGGACGGCACCATCGCCAACAGCACCTGGTGCCGGACCAATTATTTGCTCGCTGGCAGGCGGCAGCTGAGGAACATTTTCCGGAAGGGGTTGCCTATCAATGGAACACTCCGTGGCATCATCCGGATATTCCGTGCCACAGTATGGACAACGTTTCATGCGATAGGGGCCGATCGGGAAGCGCAGTTCTTGTCATCTCATCCAGCTTTCAAACCAGCCGGTTGATTGGGCTGGCAACGTCAGCGGTTCGCCATGGTTTTCCTCCGTGCAAATCGCCTGAATTTCTGAAGCTGAAAGGGCGCGGTTGTAGATGGCTATTTCATCCATCACGCCCGCGAAAGCCCGGTCGGTTGACCAATTGCCCGGACGTTTGTCGATCTGGCTGATCCAAAGGTCGCCCTTGGTATTGGCGACCAGCTGGCTGCCCAATTGGCACCGGGCCACGATGATGCCATTCACATACAGCGTGCCGACCCCGCTAGCTTTGTCATACGTGAAGGCGATATGCTGGAAAATGCCGCCGACCAACACCCCGGGATGTGAAACCAAAAAATGATTTCCTTCGTCACTCGGAATATCGCCACGCAACACGCCATTTTCGGAAGGCCGGATGCCAATCCATAAATTAAGCGCACGGTCGTCTGACCATTGAATGAGTGGATGGAGTCCGCCAACATCCGACGGCTTGATCCAGGCCATGATGGTGAAACCATCGCCCGCGCCAACATCCAAGGACTGGCAGGCGGGCATCTTGATGCACGAACTCACACCATTAAAAGAAAAGGCCTGCCCCACTTTGCCCTCCTCAAAAGCAATATCCGTCAACGTCGCGGTGCTCCCGCCCACCGAATCATTGCCTTCACTATCGCCTGACCACAACGCCACCAGGCCTGGCGGATGGGTGCCCGCCACGCGGGTTGCCGACACGGTGAGCTTGCGAACCGAATCCACCGGCAGCTCCACTTTTCCAAAACCGGTTTTGACGGCGAACTCTGAGTTCACGAACCAGACCGTCAACCTGTCGCCATTGGCGGTGGTCAGCTTCGCCGAATTGCTGGAAACACATTCGACGGAACTGATGTCTTTCACCTCCAATTTCAAATCACCGAGCAGTGCGGAATGGAATTTGAAGTTTTTTTCCACGCTGGTTCCGACAACGCGCGAGCCGTCGTGCAGTTCAACCGTCAGTCGCGGCGGCGGATTCGTGTCCGCCGGCGGTGATGCGAGCAAAGGCGCGATCGGGCACAGGAGGACACTCAGCCCGGCGATGGCAAGGAAGTGAAGGGCTTTCATAACGAAAGCAGCTTCCGACCGGCACCCAACCTCGTCAAGGACAAATGGAAATCACGGCAGACGCCTGACCCCGCGCTCGATGTGAAGCAGAAAATCGAGGTCGCGGCGAAGCGCGGCGAAGACGGAAACACTTGAAGTTGCTGGCGAATCTTATCTTTGATGTGCTGATTATCGGGGGCAACTGCTCCAGTTCGCGCTCGAAAGCGTCAACATCGTCGTTCGTAAATCACTCGGAGGGACGAGTTATACGAGTCCCTGACTGACCGGAAAAGTTTGGGTCTCGCGGAGCTCGCCCCTCTGAAACGAGACGGCGGATGGCATTGAGCAGTATGCGGCTGACGGGCCACTAAGGGCCATTCGGGACCCGTTTACGTCAACAATGGCGCAATCCCGAGACTCGGAAGATACGGGGCTATCGCAGCGCGGCTTTGAGGAGTTCGCGCGGATAGACGGAGGGGCTGGGAATCTTCCGTTGGCTGTTTGTCCCCGCCTGATCCGGTTCGCCCGGGAACCGGAAGGCATCAAGCTTCTTCACCAACCCACTGCCGGGCTGCAAGCTCGCAACGAAGGCGTCCCATTCGCCACCCGCCTGCTTATCCTGACTGCTGCGCCACAGGCAGTACTGCGTCAGTTCGTCCCCGGTCAAAACCAACCTGCCAAAATGCTTTTTTTGATACGCTTGGTCGGCCTGTGCCCAACTGGCATAACAAACGAATGGGAAATGGGACGCATTCGTTCTGTCCTCGATGTCGGTTTCCCAAACCACCTGCTTGAATGCCTTATCCCACCGGCCATTGCTGTGAACGGGGGACGATGGCAGTGACAACCGGACGGCAAGATGATCGGGTTGTCCGAACAGATCGAATCCGACCAGATTCCCGACCGCATCGTTCGCCACCTCCGATGGCTCCGGCTGTTTGGTGTCCGGCTTCAGCTTCTTGTCCTCCTCCCATTGCTTGAGCTTGGCGCGGTAAAAATCCGTGCCGGCGAGATATTTATCAAACGATTTTTCCATCATGGTCTCGTCGGCAAGGAAGGCGAGCGATGCGGGCACAGGTTCGGTCTCCGGCACCCCCATTTTGCCTGCCACCAGCCGTTGAATCCGGCGCAACAGTGCCTGCGGGTCGTCTCCGGACGCAGCTCTGAACAAGCCCGGAATTTCCTCGATCGTGAAATATCCGCGTTCGAACAGGTATTGACCAAACCGCACGGCAAACTCCTCGTCCGCATTGGTTTTGTAGCTGCTGGCAAGCTGCCCCTCCCACCAATACGCGCCGAGGTTCTTGAGATCGCGCCGAAAATCCACATCCAGGAATTGGTGCAACTTGTCGTAGCCGGCTTCCCGACCCAACTCCATCTGGCTCCAGCCGAGCATCAACTCCGCCAACCTGTCGGCAGCCTGGAAGTGTCGTTCGGACATGGCGGCCAGATCGTCATTGCCGCGGAACCGCTCCACGTAGAAGCCCGCCTCTCCCAGACTGGTGGTTAGATTGGTATAAGCGCCCGCGCCGCCGACATCAGCCGGCAGTTCATTGGTGAATTCACCCCGGGCAATGTAACGCCCGCCGTTGTTGGTCATACCCTGCGCCGGATACAGAGCGGTGATGGCCACAAGTTCATCCGCATTAAAAGCCTGGTAATTGGGGGTGCCCGTGTTCGTGTTCACACCGTCTTCGCAGTAAAAGACCAGCGTTCGCTCGATGCGGCTGCCTTGCGGTTTGAGTTGGACAACGTACTGGTTGTGCGGACAGCCCGTCACCACGAGGGCCATCGCCGCCAGAGCCAAAGGCAGGCATTTGTAAAGTGACTGCTTTCCTCGTATGAGGATTCCCGGTTTTTTCATCATTGTTTTTTCCGCTGCCGCCCGGATTTGATCCAAGCTGGCAGTAATCCGATTCAATTCAAGGTTTTATCTGCTCGATTATACCCACACTGGTTAAACCACAGAAACGGGGTTTTGTTTCGCGAGACAAACCCGGCCAATTCACGGCAGGCGCCAGCAACCGCGTTCGATTGTAGGGGTCGAGGTAACGAGACGCTTTCTCCCGGAACCCGGAACCCGGACGCCAGCCCCGATTCGGTTGGAGTCTCCTTACGTCGTCTCCTGCGGCAATCACGGCAGACGCCAGCAACCGCGCTCTTGTCGCGGCGAAGCGAAGCGAAGACGGACGACGTGCAATGCAATCAGATAAAAAGAAGGCGCTGGTGAAGGGGTGCCAGCGCCTGTTAGGCATGACTTGCGTCTTTGATTATTTACGAGTGTATCAAACCCTCCATTTGCAATTTCGTCAAAGGCGAACCGGAAACAAAACGGTGACATTTGGGAAAACCACTGGAATTCCGCCCCTCGCCGGGAGCAATTCACCCCCGCAAACCCGCAATTTGTCCCCAATTCCTTTCATTTCGACCCATTTCGGGTAAAAAATCATTTACTTTGGCGAGAGCCTTGGCTGATTCCCGGGGTGTGAATCTTGAAAGTGGATCAGGTAATAAATATGAAAAAGCCATCGACGTTGTCGCTGTCTGCCGGCGGACTGGTTTTGGTCACGACCGGGCTCGTTGTTGTGTGCCTGGACGATCGTTATCTGCGTTCCGGGACCGCCGTCACATACAAATCCATCTCGCGTTGGAGCCGCCAGTCATAACCCCTGAACCTTATGATGCCGATTGCCATTTACGGATGGAAATGCCTGAAGAAGGACGAGCCGGTACTCCTCAAGCGCATCAACAATCATCTGGCCAAGCACCGGCAAACGATCACCCAAACCAAAGATCGGAAGATGTTCGACGGGTATCAGCCGTTCGTGATCAAGCACTTTTACTGGAACCTGAACCAGGCGATGGGAACCTGGTTTGATGTTTACCCGAACGAGGATTTGAAGGGACAATACTTTTTCCCGGACCACAAAGATTGCGGCTGGCTCATCCATGTCCGGATTAATCTCCCCCGGCACGCCAACATTATTCCGGAAGAATCCGAAACGTTTATCCGGGAACTTCTCGCCTCAACAATGTTCGAGCATCGTGTCATCAAGGAAAGCGGTGATTTGTTCGAGGGCCTTCGTCGCGGCCACATCGGTTAAATCCGGTTCCATGCGGGGTTTTAACCGCCAAGGCCAAGGCGCGGCGCGGCGGAGCCGCAACCAAACGGAAACGCCCCCAACGCAGAGACGCCGGGGACGCAGAGGACGCAGAGCTTTTTCCTTAACCACGGATGGATCCGGCATAAAGCCGCGTGGCGGCCACGCCGCCATACGCGGATAAACACCGATAAGGGCGAGACGCGAATTTCGCAAATTGACGCGCATGCCGTTGGCGATAATTCGCGCAATTCGTGTCAAAAATTGTGCTCCCCTCTTTCCCATCCGTATGAATCCGTGTCCATCCGCGGTAAAAAATCTTCTCGGAAAGGAACGAACCATGCGAAAAACGAAATCACGGCAGACGCCCAACAATGAAGGACCCGCAGAAGCAAACGAAGGAAACGAAGCAGCCCCAAGGTGGGTTCCAGCCTTTGTTTCCTTGGTTCCCTTCTGTAGTGCATGAAATAGAAATTTGGCGTCCGGTCGGTCTGAATGGCGTTGATTTGGTTTTCGTTTTTACTTCAGCCCCATAAAGGGGCGCGGCCGCGTGGCATTGCTTTACGCGGCTTTACGCCCATTTGGTTGCCGATGCGTGATTGCCAGCCTTTGAGCTGACACCCGTTTGTGTCAATATCAAGAACCGATCCGCTTTCGACAGGTCAAAACCTGTTTGCTGCAAAAAATGGTTGACGGAAACTTCGTTTTCGGCCATCTTAAAAATGTCTTCAAGATTCATGACGGTTTCAAGAAATGAAGTTATGAAAAAAGCGAGTCTCCTCCTGCTGGCTCTGTGTGTTACCGCGCTGTTTCAAGGCTGCGACAACAAGAACAACAAAACGGGCCAGGCCCCGGCGCCAAAAAAATTGCGGCTGGCCTTTGTTGCCAACAATGCGGACGATTATTGGTCAATCGTGCGTCTGGGCTGCGACAACGCGGTGCGGGAACTGGGCGATGTGGATTTGAATTTTCGCACGCCCGACAGCCGCACGGCAGCGGCGCAGCAGGAAATTTTAAGCCCGCTGGTCGCGGGCGGCGTTGACGGCATTGTCATCAGCCCGATTGATGCCGAGCAGCAGGTGGAATTTCTGAATGCCATCCCCACCAACGTGCTGCTGGTCTGCGCGGACAGCGACGCGAAAAAAAGCAAGCGCGTCTGTTACATCGGCACGGACAATGTCGCCGCCGGAACGCAGGCGGCGGAGCTGCTCAAGGCCGCGTTGCCCCAGGGCGGCAAAATCATTTTATTCGTCGGCTATCTGAACGCGCAAAACGTGGAAGAACGCATCGCAGGCATCAAAAACGGCCTGGCCGGCTCGAATCTCCAGATCATTGACACGCTCGCCGACGACTCGAGAGGCACGGGGGCTCAGAAAAACGCGGAGGAGGCGCTGGCGAAGTATCCCGACCTCGCGGGCATGGTTGGCCTAAACAGCTACACCGGGCCGGCCATCCTTACGGCCGTCCATAGCGCGGGCAAGGTGGGGCAGGTGAAGATCGTTTGCTTTGATGAAGACAGCGACACGCTGGCCGGGATTGCCGCCGGCGAGATTTACGGCACGATCATCCAGAAGCCTTTCTGGATTGGCTACCAAGCCACCTTGCGCACGGGCAAATATCTTCGCGGCGACAAAACGCAGCTGGCCGACGGGAAAATTTTTATCCCCACGAAGGCAGTCACCAAGGACAATGTCGCCGCTTTCCAAATCGAGCTGAAAAACATGCTTGAGAAATGAGGGCGACATAAATACAGGAAATGGCGGATCGGCCGGTGATGTGCGGCTGGCCTCGATTGGAAATAATTTGGATTTTGTTTCCTGGTTTGTTCCTTTCATTACGGATTCAATGACGCTCCAGGTACCCCGGCACCAGCACGGCAGCCAATCCGGTCTCCACCCCGCAGAACAGCAGTGTCAACCAATATCAAATCGCTGCCTTCATGGTTTGTCTCGTTTGCGGGTATAAATATTTTCGGCTGTCATGCTTTTCTCGCCCTGGTTCGGATCGCGAAGCTTGACCGTGTGCTTGTCCGGCCCCAGGCGGCGAGGTTGTCGAGCCTGGGTTTATTGCGGGCCAGGGACATGAAAAGCGGAGTCAGTTGAATTTGTTCCCAGCGTGAAGAAGTTTCGCGTGGCGAATGGGGCGGATACGTTATTTCAACACGATGACCCGGATGGGAACGGTAATGGTGCCGCACATCTTCACGGCAGACGCCAGAGGCCGCAAAATGGTTGAAGGTTGAAGGTTGAGAGTTGAGGGTCACGGCAATCGCCATTCGCCACGACCGACGTGCAACAGAAAACCGAGGTCGCGCAAGATTTGAAGCTGCTGGCGAATTCCTGCCCCGTGTTGTTATTTACGGGGTTATCCCGCACGTAGCGGCCTGCCCCGATGCCGTATATCGGGGGTGAAGGCGTAGGCGTCAGCGGTCGTGAATGTGTTGGCAGGGACATCGCGCTGCGATGTCCGGACGCCGCAGCGCGGCGTCCCTACCCCGCCGATGCGCCTCACGGCATTGAGAACGTCCAGCCTCCAGCCGCGTTGGGTGACGGAAATGTCTTTCAGCGGTTTGACGCGCTTGAATTTTTCCCGCACTTCCTCCGGCGGAACGATTGGCGTGGCACTGGCTTCCAGCCTGTGATGGGTGAGTGATGGATCGGTTTCAAAAACGGAAACAGGCAAGATGCCTGTTCCACTTTGAGGACGCTTCACCGTCGTCACGACGGCGATGCGGGCCTCGGCGGGGACCCGGCTCAGCAGCCGACCCAGCCGGCACGGCGCCGTAAGTGGTAGGGCTGCGGTGCTCCGCAGCCCAAATTTGGGCGGCGCGGCAGCACCGCCCCACCGATGATGGCGGAGGGCGGGCAGTCCCCTGCCCGCCGCACAAACATTTCACCCGACGGCGCGCACGGAGTGACGCGCCCTACCACCCCCATTCATATTGCATGAAATAGAAATTCGGCGTCCGGTCGGTTTGAATGGCGTTGATTTGGTTTTCGTTTTTACTTCAGCCCCGTAAAGGGGCGTGGCCGCGTGGCACAGCTTTACGCGGCTTTACGCCCATTTGATTGCCGATGCGCGATTGCCGGCCTTATCGAAGCAAGTTTCATAAAAACGAACGAGTTAAATCAATTTCAAGTCAGAGCAGCAATTGCTGGTGCAAGATTCTTTGAAGGATTTGGCGGTGGCAGGCGTATTTCTGGATGAAACTGGATTAAAATTATGAAAAAATATCTTTTGCTGCTTTCAATGGGAACGCTGTCATTCAATTTGGCCATCGCCCAGCCTGTCAATTTGTCCGCTTTGCCGGCTGACCGGCCATTGACCAGGGCGGATTTGGAAAAGGCTTTGACCCCGGCAACCAATTCACTGCCACGATTTGATCTGGATTTTAAGGGCGGCACGCCGGGCGAATTGGTCAAAACAATCGAAAAAGCAATCGGCAAGCCGTTAAACACAGTCATTCCCGATGAGGATGCGGATATAAAACTGCCCGCCCTGTCGGTAAAAAATATCACCGTCGCGCAATTGTTTGAAGCCCTGCAACGCGCCACCACGAAGTTTGAGCGCTACGCGTGGACAGACTATATCAATGACCGACGGGAGTCATGGACGGATAACCCGGTAACGTGGTGGTTTGACTGGACTTTCCGCTGCGGTTTCAAGACGGACGGCACGCCGACTGAAAATTCAATCTGGTGTTTTTTCTGTGACAAGCCGCAGGTGCAGCACAACCCCGTCATTTGCCGGTTTTATCAACTTGCGCCCTACCTTGAGGCCGGTTACAAGGTTGAAGACATCACCACCACCATCGAGACAGGCTGGAAGATGCTCGGAGTCACCCGGCCGCCGGAAGTCACCTACCATAAAGATACCAAGGTGCTGATTGCCGTGGGTGAAGCCGACAAGCTTAAAACGATTGACGACGCGCTCAAACAATTGGCCACCGGAAAGCCAAAAGAAAAATCGAACGACAAAGGCATGGATAAATCCAAAGACCAGTGAACCTTTTACTGGATGACCGTCGTTAGCAACCATTTCGCCGGAGCGGGCATCGCTCCGGCATTTTTGAATTCGCCAATCGAAATCGCCGCGAAAATGGCGGCAAAAGCAGAGCCGTCGTCGGACGTGCTGACGTTGACCGCCCGGATGGCGCGCGGCGATGAGGCGGCGTTCCACGAATTTTACAAACTTTATTTCAACCGGCTGCTCCGTTACCTGTTCGTGGTCGCGGGCGGGCAGGAAGAAATCGCGCATGAGGCGCTGCAAGTCACCTTCGTGCGCGTGGCGCGTCATGTGCGGCGGTTCGATTCCGAGTCCGCCTTCTGGAACTGGCTGGCGATGTTGGCGCGCAACTGCGTCGCGGACGAAATGCGGAAACGGAACCGGTATCAGAGTTTGCTCGCCCGATTTTTCCAGCAGCGACCGGCCCACGCGGATTTGAAAAGTATTGATGCGGACGCGCGCTTTTCGGAATTGGTGGAGGACGGGCTGGCGGGTTTGCCTGCCGACGAGCGTGCGCTGCTCGAACGAAAGTATTTTGATGGCGAAGCCGTGCGCGAACTCGCCGATGAATGGCAGATGACGGAAAAAGCGATGGAATCGCATTTGTTGCGGGTTCGCCGGAAATTGAAAAATGCGGTGCTGGATCGATTGCAAAATGAAAAAAACGACTGAACCACTGATTGACGATTTGCTGGCAGATGTCATCTCGCCGGAATTTCGGGCGGCAATGCTGGGCAAAACCCTGCAAAGCGCGCGGCAACGAAAGCGCCTGCGACGTTTCAATCTGGCGTTGGGCGCGACCGCGCTTGTGGGCCTTTTTGCGCTCGCGTTTTGGGAAATGCGTGTGCCAACGATTGCTCCGAATCAAATCCATCGGTCAGTCTTGAGTGCCGCGAATTTACATAAGCCGAGTCCGGTGCAGATCATCAGCACAAAACGGGATTCGGTCGAAAATGTTGTTTCTTCAGACCCGGCACCGGCTTTAACCGTGGTTCAAACAACTGAATCCGCACGACCAAGGGAAATTAACGACCAGCAATTGCTGGCATTGCTATCGGACAAGCCGGTTGCTTTGGTTCGTCAAGGCGCACATAAAGCCGAATTGATTTTCCCGAATTCAGAAGTCGAAAAAGGGGGTCCAGTTCGGTAACGCGAAGTCAGCAATACCGTTGCTGGTGAAATGTTTGAACGAACCGGAGGGGTAACAGATTTTTAACCCGCCATGTGGCGGGTTCGTAGCCCCTCCGCGATGTTATTCAAGCCTGATTCGGAAGAAAGATTGCGGGTAGCTTTGCGTCGGTGCGGTAAAGACTTTCGGTGAACCATCTCCCGCATATGTTGTCACCGGTGTCCACACAGGATCATCCAGGTTTTGTTTTGTTTCGATGACGTAGGATGGGCCGAATTCCGTGGGGAAATACATGATGAACGTGGTGCCGTTGACGCTCAGGTTGAAAAACGCGGGTGAAATCGCCTGCGTGAGATTCGCCGGGTTGCTCAAGATTGAACAGTTTCCGTCGTCAACCAAAACCGTGTAGCTTCCCAAATTGGCAGGTTGGAAGTTGGTGATGACCAGTGTCCGGTTGGTCTGGCCCACCAGATTGGTGGCACTGTGCAACCATTGATAATTTGTCTGCGTCGTCAAAGTACTGGCGGTCACCGACAAGATCACACTCGAACCCCAAGCCATGGCCTGACCGACCGGTTGAGACCGGATCGTCGGTCCGCAGAGGGTCTGAACGGTGATGCTGCCGTCCGTTGACAAATTATTGAGCCAGGTCACACCTGTGCCGCCACCGGTCACGGTCAACGAGCCGCCACCGGACAGTGCCTGGTTAAACAGGTCGAACCTGTCCCCGACCGCCAAAGCCGGGCCAAGGTTCGTCACGGTTAACGTTCCAGTGCCGGCATTGGCCAGTGTGCCGCTGACCGACACGACGTCATTGGACGGGGATACCAACTTGTTGACTTTGAAGAACAGATCGCCGTTCAAGGTGAGATTGTTGTTGATGGCAAGCATACCGGTGGCCGAGGAGGTGCCGGGGGCGAGAGTGCCGCTGGCATTGACGGTGACCGGGCCGTTGATGGTGCCGGTGCCCGCGAGAGTCGCATTCGAGCTTACCGTGAGGGCGCTCGACACATTCAGCTGTCCGTTGACCTGGAGTGTGCCGTTGGAGACGGCCGTCGGTCCCGTGTAGGTCTCGGTGTTGTTCAAGGCCAGGACGCCGCTGCCGGTCTTCGTCAGACCAAAGCCGGCACCGCCGTCGCTGACCGCACCCGAGAAGGTGGTCAAGGCGGTGTTGGTGACCTGGAAGGTGCGGGTTGTGTTGTTGCCAGTGCCGTCGTTACCGTTGAGGGTTATTGGGCCCGTAAAGGTCAGGGCGTTGGTGCCGCCAATGATGAGAGTCTGGTTGTTGGTGGCGCTTGGATACTGAACCGGGTTGGCAATCGTGCGGGCGCCGTTCCAAGCCATGACCGCGCCGCTGCTGGTCGGATTCGGGACTTCCGGAGACAAGAATAAGGGTTCGGTCCCAATCGGCCCCGAAGTAACCGCACCGCTTGTATTGGTCACCGTATCGATTCCGAAGGCAATGGTACCGACAGTGGGCGTAGTGCCGCCAGTGTAGGTGTTGGCGCCATTAAGAATGGTGGTGCCACTGCCCCGCTGGACAAGCCCGCCGTTGCCCGAGATGATGCCGTTATAGGTTTGGCTGCCGCTCGGGTTATAGGGTGCCAGAACGGTCCCGTAATAGTTCGCCTGGCTGGTCGCGGTGCCGGTGAGGACCAGGTTCGCGTTATACACCGTGTTGGTGCCATAAACCCGAAACCGGTTGGTGGTACCATCGTTCTGCGGCATTAATGTCAGGGTTTTGCCGGCGGTGCCGGAGAGATTGCCAAAGAAGACTCCAGAATAGGCTCCGTTGCCATCAAATTGAATGGTGAAGTCATCGGCAACAATGACATCGCTGTTAATGCCTGTGATTACATTGCCCGCCGGGACGACTTCCATCTTGCCGCCAGCTTTGGCGAATGTCACCGGGCCAGTGCCCAGCGCCCCGTAGAGGTCAAGCACCAGCCAGGCGCTGGAGTTGCTGATGATCGTGCCGCCGGAGTAGGAATTCACACAGTTCATGGTCAATGGGCCGGAGCCTTCATCGATCAAGGTGCCGGGGCCAGCAATGCTACCGGAACCGGTGAAGGTGTAATTGAGAGTGGAATTAACAGTGACTGATTGGGCACTGAGATAATTGCCCGTCAGATTCACTGTCGTGTAACCCAAACCCGAACCCGGCGTATCGTCGAAGGTGACATTGTCGCCATAGTTAAAAACCGCACTGACCTCGCCCTTGAGCCAGTTGGAACTGGCAGCCACATCCCAAACCGTTCCGCCACCTGACCAGACCAGGTTGGCGGCCGCGTCGAGCGTCAATGAATTGGTGGTCGAGTTGATGCTGTAATTGCCGGCGCCCGTAACCGTGACGTAGTAACCATTGGCGCCCGAGGCCACGTCATTCGTTCCGGCTGGGGAAATGATGAGCATGGCGCTGGTGGAACCCGAGATATTGCCGCCATCAAGGAGGTTCGTGCCATTCCGATGCCACTGATAGGTCAAGTCGACCCCGGTGACGCTGACTGAGAAGGCGCATGAACCGTTGGTGGCGACGACGACCGAAACGGGTCCGATAGGGTAGGGTCCGCAACAAGGAAGAGACGAACCATTAACGGTGATGGAATTGATATCGATCAGGGTGTTCGTCAGATTCCCGGTGGAGCGCACGCCGAAAGCAAAACCATCAAATTCGGTGGACAGCGGTGTCGTTCCGGTGGTGGCTGTCATTGTTGAGAGAAGAGTGCCGGTGTTGTCGGGGCCGGTATAGAGTTGGTTGGTGAGTATGAGGGCACCGGAAGCGGACAAGGTGTATGTAAGAATCTCCGTGTATTGCTGGCCAGCCGTCAGGGTGACCGAGGGGGTTGCCGAAGCGGTTCCAATCCCCGCTGCCGAAGGGTTCTGGTAGCTTTGGCTGGAACTGCCAGTGGTAACCAAATCCTGATTATTATTGGCGGGCCCCGTTTGGGGCCGCCGATCATAAAAGCCAGAATTCTGGCCGGTATAGCCGATGATTGCGACATAACCCTGCCAGTTCTGGGCGCCGCCGGTTTGCGCCGTGGTAGATCCCGAGGACGCCGTGCCGTTGAGGCCGCCTCCTATCGGCGCCACCCCGCCTGAATTGTACAACCCGGTGCCCAAAAAGCTGTTTTGGGTCAGCAGACCCTGGATGTCGGTAAACGTCACGTTCAGTTGAATGTAGTCACCAGCGACTGCCATCGGGGCCGGCGGAAACTGGGCTTGGATTTCTATGGTACCGCCGCTCGTATTCGTGATACCGAACTGCAAATGTCCGGAGGCGATGGAAGGCGGCGGATTCCAAGGCTTGCCAGATATGACTTCATAATCGGTTGACATTGCAGTCGGCGTCCCCGGGGTGGCCGAATTGAGCGTGCTTCCGCTGCCAAATGTGTCGGCGAAGAAGGTTGTGGCCGTCGATGCGAGCGGCGTCGCCAGCAGAACCGCAACGGTTATCGATCCGAACAGAGTCTTTTTCATGGGGGGAGGCAGGTTTGACGCAGCAGTGCTGAAAGTGTGATGAGTATCAGGGTCAGCAAGCAAGTTCAATTTCTCATGGCTTTCCGTTTGGCTTATGGCACGAGCCGAAAAACTTTCCTGATTCCCAAGCGAAGTTTTGCCGTGCTGACCGGTGGGCTGTGAAGCTTTCAAAGTTTTTTTTATTTGCTCACGATTTCAAAATCCCGTCAATCCACCCTTTTTGTAAGCCGTCAGGCAAATCAGGGTGATTCCAGACGGGACTCTTTTCCGGCGGGTTTTGGGACGGCAGCATTGACGCCGCCTCCGCTCCGAGCCAGTAGGCAAGATTAAAGCCTCATTAGTCGCCGTGGCCACACGGGGCTTCACGCCCATGAAACACACAAAAAACAAAATCACGGCAGACGCCAGACACCGCGCTCTTGTCGCGGCGAAGCGAAGCGAAGACGGACGACGTGCAACAGCAAACCCGCGTCACGTAAGATTTGAAGTTGCTGGCGGATTCCTGCCCCGTGTTTTTTGCTTACGGGGTTATCCCGGACGTGGCGACCTGCCCCGATGTTGTTTATCGGGGTTGTCGGGATGGAGTTTTTCCAGTTCGCGGGTAAAGGCGTAGGCGTCGGCGGTCGTGAATTCATTTGTAGGAGACGACGTGAGGAGTCTCTGATCCCTTCCCGTTTTTTCAGATGGAGTCTCGTCACCTCGTCTCCTACTTTCCACGAGGCGACGCACGATGTTCAATACGTCCAGCGTCCAGCCGCACTTTCTCCCTTGAATTCAATTTCGCCAATCTTACGTTTGTATTAGAGCGCGCTGGAAGAAGACCTAAGCCGCAGGGAAGAAGACGTCGTAGGTGGTAGGCTGCCCATTTCTCACCACACACGAATACCGAAAAGTTCGCAGCATCTTTTTGTTCTGGGAGCATCTTTGCCCGGCGATTTTCTGGATGCAGGCCTCTCCCAATCTGGGCAGAACAATATGCCCACGAGGCCCAGCGTTATTTCAAGAATTAGTGGCATCGGCTGTTTCCAATCTGGAACAGTTCTTGGCTGTTCACTACATGACAATAGCTGGAAAACAGCGCTCGCACTATGGGGTGTTCACCCCATATTACGTGCTCGGAGCGACCGATAAATCGAGGCCACGCTTCCTCTACCGTGACACGATTCCGGATCTCTTTGCGGATTTCGATGTTTAACCACGCTTCGAAAAGAATCCGGTTCAAGGCGATGTTGCAACCAACCCACCCTGCCCTGCGTGCTGTGGATGAAAGGGGCTTTCCGCCTTCGCTACGCTTCCGTATTCGTCCCGCATTGCGGGACTTCGCCGAGACAAGCCGGCGCGAGCGGCGCGCGCTTGATGATGGCGGAGGGGGAGCACACGCGCCTCGCGTGTTGTTCGCGACGCCTCGTCGCGAATGCCCGGGGAAAGATGTTCGACGCGGGGGCGCGTCGAACCGCAGCCCCGAAAGCATTCGGGGCTGCGCTCCCCATTTGAGCTGATGCCCATATGTGCCAATATCAAAAACCGACCCGTTTCCGTTTCTGAAAGCTGCAAAGCTCGACCACATTTCAGCATGCCGCGCTATGGTGAAATCGGAATGCTCTGGCTGTTCGGGCGTTCGCCGCTGATGACTTTTGAGCCCTCGGCAGTGAGGCGCAGATACCAATCAGCCGGCCGTCCTTCGTAGGTCACAAAATAGCCCTGCCCCGGCGGCGTGTTGCTGACCTTGAAAATGGCCGTGCCTTCGTCCACTTCGTCGAACATGCCCACATAGCACATGTCCACGCCGAGATTCGCGACGGCGTTGAATTGTTTCCAGAGAAAATCGCCGCCGAGTCGTGGTATTTTGGAAGTGCCCGGTGGCAGGTGTTTGAGGTTGTCCCAACTGAATCCGGGATAAACCTGCGGCAAATAAAACATCCCTGCGTTCGTCGCCGCCGCCAGATCCTGCGTCCAATAGGCGGTGGCGGCGAATTTGTCGGTGCCGGCGTAATAATAATTTCCCGTGTTCCATGGGCAATAGCCGTGGAAGCTGCGATACACATTCGTCCAGTCGCCGGTCGCGCCGGCGCGCCAATCCCACCACCCGCTGCCAATGAGCGTCACGCCGTACGTCGCATTGGTTTTGAACCACGCGATGATTTGTCTGGGAAGCGTCGTGCCGGAAAAGCGTTCGGGATAAAATCCAAAAATCATCAGCACCGGTTTGCCATTGTGATGCAGGTAGCGTGGGTCTTGCGTGAGGTGCAGATTGTCCACGAGATAAATCCAGTCATTGGTCAACTGGCTGAAGAGCGTGTTCGTGTTGGCACCGCTCAGGTCGTATTCAATCATGAACACGCGGCCCGTGCGGTTGGCGGCAGCTCGCACGTGAAGCAGCACGTTTGTCTTCCAACTCTGGATGTTGTCCGGCGGAGTCTGCGTCACGAACCGCTGCACCACCGCGCCGTCAATGCCGTATTCCTGCATCCAGTCGAAATGTTTGTCCACCGTCTGCTGGTCCTGCGAGCTGAACAAATACGCCTGTGCGCCGCCCGGATACGTGAAGCCGGCCACCGGATATTTGTTGGAGTAATCGCTCACGTCCGGCCACATATCAAACGTGATCCTGGCCAGCGCGTTCGTCCTGGGTGGCGTGCTCCAATCGCGGTTCCAATGATCCCATTTCGTGCCGCCATCCCCGCCCGCGCGAAACCAGCCCTGATAACCGACGAGAACTTTTTTATGCAGCGTGGTGGCGTCCACTGTCCGGTTCAGGCGGAAGCCAGAGTTGGTCTGTAGCATCAGGTCGAGGGCGGCGACAAGAGCGAGCATGGCCCCAATGTAGCAACCACGGTTTCCGGAGGCAATGGCACTTGCCCTGCATGCCGCCTCAGCCACATGCGCTGATTTGATTGCCGATGCACGATTGCTGGCCTTTGAGCTGATACCAGTTTGTATCAATACTCAGGACCCGTTTTAAGTGACTGCTTGGCGGCACGGGTGATCCAACCATGTGAATCATCTACTTGGTTTGAGGTGTAATTTTGGTCTGAAATGCAGCTGTGCGATTGGACGCAGGAATTGAAAATGTCAGCGTCCATAAGCCCCCCGGCGGCGGGCTCACCCGGCCGCCCGGGCTTGATGCCAGTTTAACCATGTTGTTGGACACAGGAATCGAATACGTCAGCGTCCATAAGTTCCCCGGCGGCGGGCTCACCCGCTCACCCGAGCCTGATGCCAGGATAAGGATTATTCCCACGGCGATGATGCCACAGATGGCGACGATGAAGGGTTTATGGTTCATACTACTTTACAGACACCGCCAAGGCTGTGTTTTGTATAAAAATCTGTTGCGCCTGCCGACGACATTGGCGCCGTACGGCGAGAACTGAGCCACGCCCGGCCGGCGCTGTCAATCCAGACTTGTCGGGAGATTGGGAAGGACTGGGGACATTGTGACCCCCTGGTGAAGATTAAGGTGTTGAGCACTCGTCGCGAGGATAAGCTGTGCGGCAGTAACACGAATTGACACGATGTAACCGCCAAGACGCGAAGGTTTTTAACCACGGATGGGTGAGCGCTGGCTTTTGAGGTGACACGGAGGCCGCCTTGCCGCGCCGACCCTGCACAGAGGCGAAAGTTCCGGCAGCATTTGAACACTGTCTTGAAAGATTTCGCTTATGCATCCGTAGCGTAGTATAGTAGTGGAGGGGAAATATAATCCCCTGAACATGTCACGAGTATTGGTAATGGATGACGAGGCGGATACGAGGATGCTCATCGAAGAAATCCTTGTATCAGCCGGTCACGAAGTGGTTTTGGCCGCCGATGGGTTGGAAGGCATGCGGCAATACCATTCCACGCCGGTTGATCTGGCGCTGGTTGATCTGTTCATGCCCCACCGGGAGGGGCTGGAAACGATAAAAGAGCTCAAGCAACAGTTTCCAGATTTTCCAATTATTGCGATGTCGGGAAATTCATTGGCCCTGCCGCTGTTGTCGGTTGCCCGGCGGCTCGGGGCAACGGAGGTGCTGCAAAAACCATTTTTACCTGAGGAGTTGCTTGAGGCGATAAAACACGTGTTGCGGCCCAAACGCCGGCGAACGGCAAAGAAATGACCGAACCAGCTTGTCAGACGTCGCGCTTGACGGACGCTGAAAACCGGACTTGACGCAAAGGCGATGAACTGCACGGCATTTTGACAGGAATGATGAACAGGATTGGGGAAAATATCCTGTAAATCCTGTGCCTCCTGTCGGAAACAACCATGGCAGACGCCAGACACCGCGCTCTTGTCGCGGCGAAGCTGCTGGCAACGCGGCGCCAAACATGGCAACCTTCGGCGATTGGAAAATCCACCAACCAAAAGTCTCCGGTCGCGGTTGATCGGCTGGGGTTTGGTCAGCCAGGTCGCGCTGGCGGTTTTTTTGTTTGTCCCCGGCACATTGAATTTCTGGCAGGGCTGGGCATTTATGGCCGTGAACCTCGCCGTCATGATTCTCTTTTGCGCTTATTTTTATAAACGCGATCCCCAATTCCTCGCCCGCCGGTTGCTGCGCAAGGAAAAAATCGGCGCGCAAAAATTCATCATGTGCCTTTTAAAAAATGTCTCCGTTATTTCCTATCTGTTGTGCGGTTTGGACAATCGCTTTGGCTGGTCGCGAACCTGGTTGGCGCCCGTGCCGGAGTGGCTGACGGTGCTGGCTCTGCTCCTCTACGCCGGGACTTATCTCCTGCTCATCCCGGTTGGCAACGCCAACCGCTTCGCCGCAACCGTTGTTCAGGTCGAGGCCGGCCAGACCGTCGCCGACCGCGGTCCTTACCGTCTCTTGCGCCATCCCATGTATTCTGTCTCGCTGCTGCTCTGGCTCTGGATGCCGCTGGCTCTGGGTTCGTTTGTCGCGCTGCCCGTGGCGGCGCTCTTAATTCCAATCCTCGTTTTGCGACTGCTCAATGAGGAAAAAATTCTGCGGCGCGACCTCCCCGGCTATTCCGAATATTGCCAACACACCCGCTACCGGCTTGTCCCGTCTGTCTGGTAAGACAGCGCGATTGCTGGCTTTTGAGCTGAAACCAAAACCCGACTTGTCGCGCCGACTTGTCTCGGCGACTTGCCGCGGCGTAACTCAGTGAAGACGGGAGCCAGGCGAAGACGGAAATCTGATGAAGGCGGAAGTTGGGGCAGGGATAATCACCGGTCGGATGCCCCGCTCCAGCTACGGCAGACACCAGACTCCGCGCTCGATGTGGAGCAGTAAACCAGCATCTCACAGAATCTCGACTCACGACGGGAACGCCGCGTCAAAATCGTAGCCGCCTTGGAAGTCCGCTTTGGAATCGTTCTCCTGTTTTGCCAACAATCCCACCTTGACGAGGTTAAATACGACTTCGCCAAAATCCTCACACTTGAAAATCCCCCAACTGTTCAACCGGCCTTTGGCTCGCTTGCCAAACGATTCAATGGCGAGCTCGCGCAAGCCATCGAGCAATTGAGCCCCGGAGATGTGCCCGGATTTGCCGGGCTCACAGAACATCGTCCAGGCTCTGGTCAACCCGTCCTGCACAAAATGATAAGCCGCCTTCGCATAACGGGGATCGGATGCGACAATTAGCGTCAACCTCGTCTCCGTGGTGTCAGTAGCAATTGCCTCGAGCGGAAGGGCGTCACCCTGCTTGACCATGTCCGCAATGCTTTTCCCGCAGACCTCGCACAAATCGCGTTTGGTCATCGTCTCCCCCACGATTTGAGTGAGATGAATCGTCGCTTCGCGCGTGTTACACTCGTTGCAAAGCATTTTTAAAACCATATCTCCAGACAATCCAAACTTGGACGGTGACTGTTGGAAGTCAAGCCTCGACGCACCGCCCGCCCAATCCTACGGCAGGCGCCAGACGCCGCGCTCGATGTGGAGCGCTTCACAGCGCCGTAGGCGCGGCATATTTGTAGAATCCAATCCCACCGGAATTCAAAGCTCCGTCAGGAGCGGAATATGCCGCCCCGACAGGGCTGGAGAATTTTTTTGGATGCGGTGGCTACAAAGATTCCGCTCCTGACGGAGCTACGGCAGACGCCAGCAACCGCGCTCTTGTCGCGGCGAAGCGAAGCGAAGACGGACGACGTGTAAGAGCAATCCAGCATCGCGCAATACTTGGCGTTGCTGGCGGATTTTATCGCGGACGGGCCGGCCTGCCCCGTGTAACTCTGTTATTTACGGGGTTGTCGGGATGCAACTGTTCCAGTTCGCGGGTGAGGGCGTAGGCGTCGGCGGTCGTGAAAGTCCCTCGCCCATCGGATGGGAGAGGGTGGCCGACAGGCCGGGTGAGGGACAACCGTCGTCCAACGTTCAGCACGTCCAGCCCCGAAAGCTTTCGGGGTTTCACTTTCAGCCGCGTTGCGTGACGGAAATGTCTTTCAACGGTCTGACGCGCTTGAATCGCTCGCGCACTTCCTTTACCGGCTCAACTTGGCTTTCCGTGACCACAGCAATCCGCGCCTCGACCGGCAACACGGTTCAAGGCGATGTTGCAGCCGACCCACCCTGCCCTGCGCGCCGTTGGTGGTAGGGCTGCTCCGCAGCCCGGTCGTGTGTGATTAGTTTGTTGCTGGCGTCCTTATTTCAGTTTTTTCCGTTTTGCCCTGGAAGATCGGACACTTTTCTGAACTTTTTGGAATTGAGTTTGTGAGTCCTTAACCTGTATCCCAAAGTTGCGAAGCAGAACATTGGTTTCTTCGATGGATTTTGCAATTTGCTTTAAGATGCGTTGCTGTTCTTTTTTGGTCATAAATACCGTTACGTCCCATCCGGTGCGACCGCGATTAGGGTGTTCCTTGCCGCCACTGGGAAAACCCTGGTCTCAGTTTGGAAGCGTAAGCCGGGGAGCGATTTATCGGAGTTCGGGCAGTAAAGATTGGATTCGCCCCAGGATTCCGTGACAACGGCGATGCGGGCTTCGACCGGAATGCGATTCAAAGCAAAATTGCAGCCGACCCGGCCGGTACGGCGGTCACCAACCACGAAACACCCAAAATGATACAAAAAGACAGGTTGAAACCGGATTTGCCGTGCAAACCGCCGGAAAACGTGCTATCCAATCACCATGAAAACGCTGCAAGTCGAATTGCCCGACCAGATGGCGCGCGAAGTCGAACAGGCCGTGAAGACCGGCGTGTTCGAGAACACCACCGAAGTCGTGCGCGTGGCGCTGCGCGAATTCATCTCCCGCCGCCGCTTTGAATTGATGGAACGGCAGCAGTTGGACGATGTTGCCTGGGCGCTGCGCGAAAAATGATTCTACGGCTTGTTTTTATCCAAAAATCATCTAATTTTTCCTCATGGCGTTTCCGCTCACTGCTTACATTGAAGCCGCTTTGGAACTGGCTAGTTACGACAAGCTGGAGGACGGCTCGTTTGCAGGCGAAATCCCCAAGCTCAAAGGCGTGGCCGCTTTCGGCCAATCGCTGCGCGAATGTGAAAGCGAACTCCGCTCGACCTTGGAGGATTGGATTCTTGTCGGGTTAAGACTGGGGCACAAACTGCCGGTGCTCGCCGGCATTGATTTGAACAAGGTCCAAAATGGCCGGATGGCGACCACTTAAACGGCGCGACTTCATCCGCAAACTCCGCGCGTTCGGCTTCGACGGCCCGTATTCCGGCACCCGCCACCAGTTCATGATCCTGGGCCAGCATCGCCAGACCATTCCCACCAATTCCGAATACTCCGTGCCGCAAATCCGCATGCTCCTCCGGCAGGTGGAATCCATCCTGGACCGTCCGGTTCCCTTGGAGGAATGGAATTCGTTGTAAGGCGTTTTAACGCGAGGCCGCGAAGGTAGGGCGCGTCAGTCCCTTGCCCGCCGCACAAACATTTCACACCCGACGGCACGCACGGAGTGAGCTGTTTAACGACAAATTATCTTGCCGCGCCGTAGTGTCCTGTCGCGCCGAAGTTTGACGAAGGTGGAAGCAAAGGCGGGTGCATGAGATAAAAGTTGGGCGTCTCGTCGTGGCGGAGGGGGAGCACACGCGCCCTCGCGTGTGGTTCGCGACTCCTCGCCGCGAACATTCGGGGAAAAGATATTCGACGCGGGGGCGCGTCGAATTGCACGCGAGGCGCGTGCGCTACCCTTTGAGTTGAAACCAAAACTTGCACTTGGGGCATGAATAATCACTGGCCGGATGCCCCGGCTCCAGCCAGGCTTGTCGCGGCGACGTGCCGCGCCGAAACACGGTGAAAGCGGAAGGGTTTGAAAAATGCATTTGAATGAGGCGGAATTTCCAGTATCTTTTGGACATGACAGCGACCGGTGTCATTGAAGAAATCAAGCAACTGTCCCCCGGCGAACAATCCCGGGTCATCCGGTTCGCATTTGAACTGGCGCGAGAACGCCAATTATCCGGCGAAAAATTGTCCGAACTCGCCCAGCGGATGGCAGACTCTGACAATCCCGCTGAAGTCCAAAAATTGCGCGAGGAAATCCACCGTGGCTTTTACGGCGAATAGCCATGCCGCAAATCCGGCACCACAATCTTCCGCCACACCTCCTCGATCATTTGCTTGACCGCGTCAGCCGCCGCAACATTTCCGCCGATCAACTTGGGCTGATGGCGAATTGGCTCCGTACCGAACCCGAAGTGCCGGATGGCCAATGGTTCAAGAAATTTCCCGGTCTGACCGTTTGCGGCGATGGCGAACTCATCAAAACCTTTTTGCAGCCCGGGCAGGTCGCCACCGGCAAGGAACTGACTTAACAATTCACGGCAGACGCCGGACGCCGCGCTCTTGTCGCGGCGAAGCGAAGCGAAGACGGACGACGTGCAATAGCAAGCCGGTGTCGCGCAGGACTTGAAGTTGCTGGCGGATTTTATCTTTCACGTGACGATTGTCGGGATGGAGTTTTTCCAGTTCGCGGGTGAAATGGGGAGCGCGTGCGTCTCGCGCGCAGCGGTCGGCGTCCCGCCGGACGCTTTTATGGAAAAATGTTCGCAACGGGACGTTGCCAACAGCGACCGGGACGGTCGCGCTCCCCAGTTTGAGTTGAAACCAAAACCCGCCTTGTCGCGCCGACCCGTCGCGCCGGAGCCGCGCGGAGACGGAAATCGGATGAAGGCGGAAGTTGGGGCAGCCTGCTCCGATGCCGTATAGAGGAGGAATAATCACTGGCCGGATGCCCCGGCTCCAGCCAGGCTTGTCACGACGACTTGTCTTGGCGTCCGGTCTTCGCGGATTGCGTTCAAGCAACCCGCTTCGGGGCCGGTTTGTGTCAATACTCAGGACCCGTTTTCCGTTTTCACTCAGGGGTGACCCGTTTTCGTTTTCGTTTTCGGAACGAAGTTCCGAACCTCCTCCGCAAAAGAAAGGATGTCCTCCACGACGTTCGGGATGTCCTCCACGGAGCGGAGGAGGTCACGCCCGAAGCCGGGGATGTCCTCCACAAAACGGAAGAGGTCACGCCCGAAGCCGAGGAGGTCCCCCATGTTGTCCGTGATGTCCGGCATGAAGTGGAGGAGGTCACGCCCGAAATCGAGGAGGTCCTCCACGACATTCGGAAGGTCCTCTACGCTGTGGAGGACATCCCCCAAACCGTCCGTGACATCAGAAACTTCGTGCCGGACCTCCGAAACGACGCCGGCAAGCCTTCCGATTTGCAAAAATGCCAATAAAATTGCTGTTTTTGAATGTTTGCCATGCTCGCCGGCTCCCAACCGGCTCAAATCCGGCTTGTCATCCGCCTGCGTTAATAACTTCGGCGCGATAAAATCAGGAGCAGGTCGCGAACTTCCCAGGTGGCCAGGGCGTGGCGCATCAGGAGCAGATTCGGTGTCCGGTCTTCGCGGATGGTGTTGATTTAGTTTTCGTTTTTACTTCAGCCTTTAGCCTTCAGCCTTTGGCCTTCAAGATGGCGCCATCCGTCACGGTTTCTCCAAGCGCGCTGTGTTTAGCTTTCAACTGAAACGGCGCGTGGCAACGCGGTGCAGGAATAATCACTGGCCGGATGCCCCGGCTCCGGCGAGGGCAGTTTTGGGAACGAACAACTGGAGGATTATTTCAATCGCCAAGCGCCTTCATTGATGTGAAATAGAAAACCAAGATCGCGGAGAACTTGAAGTTGCTGGCGGATTTTGTCAGGCACATGCCGATTTCGTGGATGAAGTTTTTTTAGATGCGGCGTGAGAGTATAGGCATCTTCATTCGTGAACTGCATTTTATTCAGCGAGCGAATTGCAATCAGAACGTCAAACGTCCAGCCATACGAACGCGCGGGTAATTTAGCAAGTTGCTTGGGTTGCACCCCAAGACTAGATCAAACCCGGATCTGCGATGCAACCGATTTTTATTTCTGCAAGACCAAATAAGACTACCCGTCAATTCAGCAAAAATCGTTTTTGCTTTTCTTGCACAGCACCCGTCGCCTCTTGCAGCCAATGGAGCCATGACAGCAATGTGGCGGCTCGACGGCTCGGCGTGGATTTACCAATAGTGGAGTGACGTGCAAGAAGCCCAGCGATTTCGTCCCGGCCAATTCCACGTTCTCCGGCTTTTGCAAATAATTCCAAAGCCGCACGCATGGGCGGGAAATGTGCCAGCAAGCCGGCAAGCAATTGCCGTCGTTCGTCAGCAGGCAGGTTCACATACTCTTTGCCCAAGTCGGTGAGCACATAGCTGAAAACTTTATCCTGACGAACCAGACCGAGAAACTCAGCCGCCTGCCGATAATAACTGCTTTGGCGCGAATCAAACTGGTAGTGCGCAGCCACTTTACTGGACGTATTAATGCCTTGGGCAACAAGCAGCGGAATTTCCGCCACGCGCTTGAACGTATCCGCCTGCGGCACGTCCCATAATTGCGAACGCGCCCGGCCTGCAACATGCGCATGGAGCAATTCTTCAACGGTCAAATGTTTCTTACCCGGTTCAACTAGGAAACTCTCGCCGTTCTTGAGCTGTAGCGATTGGTATTGGCCATCGTCCGTGAATTCGTATTCCCAAAATTGGTAAAGACGCCTGTTTGCAACTTCCCGCGAGCAGAAAAACAGAGGCCGCGTCTTTTTCTTGGGAATTTCCAGCCGCCATTTGCGATACGGATAAAATAACTGCCGCACGATGAAATCCTTTGGCTCGCCGGTTTTTGCTTCGATCAGGATTACATCGTTTCGACCTTCGCATCCCAAATCAACTTCCACCTGAACCCCCGCGTTGACTTGAATCGGTCCGACTCTTCCAACAAAGAAATTTATCGCAGGCATTCGTTTCCGGTTACGAATTGTCTGCCGTAGGCCGGGCGCTCCGGCAAAACGTTCTATCAAGCCTACGTTGAATGAATAATCAAGATGTTGAGCCTCGCTGTCACCGACGCCCAGAGTTTCAAGCTCGAAATCTAGTTGAGGACGAAAGACGGTCGGTGGCTCCGGAAGTTTTTCGAGTACATGATAGCCATTGCCACGGACGAGGACATACTCGCCATTCTTCACTGGCAAGATGAAGTAGCCGTGCCGCCGAAGAGCTTCAGGCAAATCTACAGAGAAATCCACCTTTGCCATTAGGCGAAGCTCATTGCCGGTTGTTGCCTCAATGTCTTTCTTCGTCAGCGACACCAAATCTTTAGCGGTGTCAACTTTGTCGCGCACCAATTTCTCCCACGCTTCCTCGAATGGCATTGGCATTGGCATAATTTAATCCTCTGTGGTCACAACAACTTCATTCACCAAGCCACGTTTTGTACCATCGCAGTTGACCATGCGTCGTGCTCGAACAGTGTGAACCCTAAATCCACAATACAATCGTCGGATGAATTCAGTATCAGAATTGGAAAGTACCAGTCGCACACCCCGATTTGCCGCATCAGCAAAGAGCGCTGCCAATTCGTGCTGCTGTTCCGCACCGAATTCGTCCTTGGTATAGGAAGTGAAACTCGCCGTCGGCGAGACGGGATAATAAGGCGGATCAATATACACAAAATCACCTCGCCGGGTTGTGTTCAGCGTATCGCGGAAATCCTGCGTCGCCAGATGCACGCCTTCCAATGCTCGGCTGGCGGCATAAATGTTTTCCTCGTCGTAAAGCGCGGGATTTTTGTGCGAGCCGATGGGGACGTTGAATTCGCCGCTTGAGTTGACGCGCCAGAGGCCATTGAAACAGGTTTTGTTCAGGAAAATCATCCGCGCGGCGCGTTCCACCACTTCCGTCGGCGGCAGATGATGCCGGGCACGGATGAGGTAGAAATAATTCTGACGGTCGGCATTGAAGGCGGTGAGATGGCGGTCCAGCCGGCGCATCAATTCGCGCGGATGATCACGGACGGCAATATAGGAATTGATAAGTTCGTCGTTGTTGTCGCGCAAAAAGGTGCGCATTTGGGGGAATCGTTGCCTGAGGTGAAAGAACACTGCGCCGCCACCCACAAACGGCTCGACGTAACGGTCAATCTGCGCGGGAAAGAATTTCTTGAACTGCGCCAAAAGCTGCGCCTTGCCGCCGACCCATTTCAGGAACGGCTGCGCTTCCTCGGGCGAAACCGTTTCCACAGCGGCGATGGCAAGTTGCTCGTCGCTGACCTTTGCGCAGCGCGGAGATTTGGGAACGTGCGGGCGAACGATTTCTGAAAGCGACCAAGTTGGGTCAGGAATTTTTCGGCGAATTCTGTATCGGGTTGGTTTTGGATCGGATCTCTGATCTGAACGCGCTGTGTTGGCGGCTCTTGCTGCTGAACGTTTCCGCCGAGACCTGTCTGACATCCACGCGGATCGATCCCGATCTCCGGCAAAGGATCAAGTTAAAAACATTCGATATGTCGAATGTTCGTCGCGTCTAATTTCGGGTTTGCTGGTTTAATGGCTCAAGCCGCCAAACATCGGGTGATTGTGGGGAAAAACATCCGCGCCTGCCGAATCAGCGCGGAGCTGACGTTGGAGCAATTGGCAGAAAAGGCGGACATGAGCTGGCCCTACCTTTCTGAAATTGAGCGAGGTCGTGAGAACATTTCGCTCGATAAGCTCGCCCGATTGGCCCAAGCACTAAATGTTAGGCTGTCAAAGCTAGTTGAGGATGCCTGAAGTGTGATTCACCGGCGTGACAGGTGATGCCGCCGTTTGAGAGAAAGTAAGGCGGGTCGGCAAAGATGGCGTCGAACCAGCCATCGGGATATTTGGCGGCGATGGCGTCGAGCAGTTCGAGTGAATTGCCGTGGTAGAGCCAGATGCCGCGCGCGGAGTCGGTAAAGGCAAGGCGCGGCAAAGTTGAGCGTTGAGGGTGTCGGAGCGCCGGCTTCCAGCACGGCGTTTGGGGGTTGTTTGGAACGTGCCGTGCCGGAGGCCGGCGCTCCAATCGAGCCGTCTTCGCGCAGTTCAAAATGGGCGGGAGCAAGGAAATGCGGATGGCGGAATTCGGCAACGTGCTGCCGGCATCCTGCCGGCAGAGCTAACTTGGCCTTGGAAGATGGAACTTCCGGCAAGATGCCGGAAGCACGTTCTTGACCTGCCGGCAGAACTGACTTGGCCTTGGAAGATGGAACTTCCGGCAGGATGCCGGAAGCACGTTTCGGGGGCGGAGATTTGTAAAACGGGCGCGCAACGGATTTGGTTTTCTTCTTCGGCACGCCCAGATCAATTGATCAGAAAGGCGGATCGGATCAAGAGGTTTTTACGCGAATTACGCGAATTGCCGCGAATTTTTTCCCGGAAAATTTAATTCGTGTGAATTCGTGAAATTAGCGTCAAAGGCATTTAAAAGCGGTGTCATGGCCACCGCACTCCAAGACGCTTCGCGCGTTTCGTTCAATCTTCCACCTGCCGCGCCGTAGCTTCCGCCTGTCCTCCGAAGCCAAGCGAAGGACGGAAGCGAAGGCTGGTCTTCAATCCTCCATCCTCGCAGCCCAAATTCTTTGCGCTCTCCGCGCCTCGGCGTCTCAGCGGTGAATTCATTTTGTCGCGTCGAAGTCTGAGGGAGGCGGAAGGGACAGGGACGGCTGCGGATTTTGGCCGGAGCGGGATTGCATTTTTAGGTGCGCACAAACGCAGTGGTAAGTGTTCAGATAAATCAAATCATCCTCGGTCAGATCATTAAACCAGTGCAGGCGTCTGGTGGGTCTCGCTTTGCGGACGGCGAACAAAGGACAATCTTCGGGGTTGGACAGCTCCACGGGACAGTGCTGGATAAGGCACGAGAGCTTGTCCCGCAGCGCCGATTCTGGTTGTTCAGTCTTTGGATTCATGGTCGGACCCATGAGCCGTGTTATGCCCGCGGCGTGTCTGCCAACGCCAAGCTAGGCCCGCCGCCGGTGTTCGTCAATGGCAACCGGCGACGAGGTTTGAATCGGCGAATGCCAACATCCCCCAGGCCCGGTCTCGTTACCTCAACCCCTACCGGCAAGCGTCTTTAGCCGGTGACAGGGACGGAAAGGCGGGAACATCGAACACTGAACATCGAATTGAACCACGGCTCGCGGGGACACTCGCCCCACCGTTTTTGATTTTCATGTCACATGCCGCGTGTCACACGCGCCAACGCCATGACGGTTGCAGAACGTTTGAAGGCTTGATACCGCGGCAGCTTTGGCCCAGCCTTGACCCGTCAGCATCCCGAATTTCGTCATGAGAACAGTGCTTGCATTGATTGCGTTGTGTTTTTTGGTGACGGCCTGCAACCGCCACGGTGCCGACCTGCGGCAGCAGGTCGCCGGGACCTGGGAGCAGGGACCCCACACCCTCATCCTGGCTCCCGATGGCAGTTACACCTCCGTTTTTCCCGGCAAACCAGCCACCACCTACAAGGCCAGATGGCATATTGACCGCGGATTCCTGGTGGTGACGGACGTGAGCAGCAATTCGGTGCCCATGGCCGGCAATACCACCGTGAAGATTGTTCTGGTTGATAAACACCATTTGGAAATGGCAGTGGGCACCAATCGAATTTCGATGATACGATGATGCGGCCCGGCCCGCCGCGCCCTGGCGTCCCGGGTCTGTGGTTTCGCGTCCGGATTTGGGAGATGGGGGATGAAAGCGGCAGGCAGGTGACACGGGAAAAATCCGAAGGCCGAAATCCGGGTTCCGCGTATAGCGGCGTGGCCGCCACGCGGCTTTACGCCGTGTTAATCCGTGGTTCAGACTTTTTGTGCGTTTTGAGCCTTTTGGCGGCTATGAATTTTTTCGCGTGTTTTGCGTTTTTCGCGGTTTCAAGAATTCGGTTCTACCTTTGCGCTCTCTGTGCTCTTTGCGGTTAGTGTGTCCGGAATTTCAGAAATTCGTGTGAATTCGTGTAATTCGTGTCAAAGCTGCCGGACACGCTGAAGCGTGGACACCGAACATCACCGTTACATTCCTCCTCGTCCTTGTGCTCGTCCTCGTTTTTCCGAATCGGTTCGAGGACGATGGACGAGAACGAGGACGAGAACGAATCCGTGTTAAGCCGCGGTTAAAAATGGCGGGTGATATCCCCTTGACTCGGGCCGGGCCGGTGGTATCCTGCAACCAATCGGCAATCAACAAAGAAGCAGCCCAATAAAAACAGCCACAATCCATTTTATTCTGGGCTGCATCGCCCTCGGCATGGTCTTCGACGTTTCACCGGTCGGTGCGACCCAAACCCGGACCCTGCGCGTCGTCACCTACAACATTGAGGACGATATCAATGGCGCAACCACGCCGCTTCCGGGTTTGATTGCCCCGCCCAGCAACACCACCAATGTGCAGGCCGGCGGGGTGCTCGAGGGAATTGGGGAAGAGATTCTGGGCAGCGACCCGGCCCAGCCGCTCGACGTGCTCGCCTTGCAGGAGACGACCGGCAACCCGATTACCGTCGCCCCCATCGTGAACGGCTTGAACTCGTTTTATAACGCGCCCGGCATGTATGCGATGAGTCCTTATCAGGCCACGGAAAGCGGCGGCGACGTGGCCGATGGGAACGGCCCGAACGCGCTGGTTTATAACACCAAAACCTTGCAGTTGCTGGCCTCCGTCCCGGTGGATCCGCGGGGCGGCACGAACAACCTGGGCTCCAGCAGCGGCGAATATCGCGAGGTGATGCGCTACGAGCTTGCGCCGGCCGGGATGACACCAACCGCCACGAACGAGTTTTATATTTATGTGAGCCATTACAAATCCGGCACGAGTTCGAGCGATTTGACCTACCGCAACGGCGAGGCCCAAATCATCCGCACGAACGAGGCGATTGACCTGCCCGCGAACGCCCGCGTGCTTTACGTGGGCGATTTCAACATCACCACCAGCGGCGAGGCGTCGTATCAAACGATTTTGTCCAACACCGCCCCGAACGGCATTCATCAGGGACAGGGGATTGACCCGCTGAATCCGACGAACAATCCAAATATCAACTGGGGGACCAGCACCACCGCGACAAATATCCTGGCCATGGAAACGGAATCGGCGACGGATTTGCGTTACCGGGATGATTTGCAGGTGATGACGACCAATGTTTATTTCGGCGTTGCGGGTGGGTTGGCGCTGGTGCCCGGAACGTATCACGTGTTCGGCAACAACGGCACGACGCCTTACTATGGCAGCGTGAATTCCGGTTCCGATACCGCGTTGAACAGCGACCTGGCCTCGGGCGCGCCCATCAGCGCATCACAGCTTTATCTGGACCTCACCGACGCGAGCGATCACCTGCCCGTGGTGGCCGATTACACCATCCCCATCACCGTGCCGGCGCCGGTGTTCCAATCGGTGACCGGAACGGGCGGCACGGTGACGTTCACCTGGAGCGCGATGGTCAATGCGGTCTATCAACTGCAATACCGCACGAATCTGGCTCAAGGCAACTGGAGCAGTTTGGGGAGCGCCATCACCGCGACCAACGCCGTCATGTCCGCTGCCGATTCCATCGGGCCGGACCCGCAGCGGTTCTATCGTCTGCTGGTGCCGTGAGGGTGGCGGGTGGCAAGTGACACGAGAAAAATCCGAAGGTTGGCCGTTGGAGCGCGGGTGTTGCCGGAAGAGACGGAGCGCCGATCCCTGAATCGGCGTGCTGCCGGGAGGGACGGAACGTGCCGAATCGGAGTTCGGCGCTCCAATTCGGATCTCGGCTTTCTTTCGGGTTTCGGCTCTCGGTTTTCGGTTTTCAGGAAACCGTGTCAAAGGTTTCTGGCTGTCTGGTTGTTCAATCACAAAATCCGAATTTATTTTGATTTTGTGATGTAATCTGTCAGGCTGTAACTGCGTCTCTTGACAATGATGATAACATTTTACCAGTTACCGGATGAAGTCATTGTTTAAAATCACTGTTTTACTGTGTGTGCTCACCGGCACGGCCATGTCCGTGCGGGCACAAATGGCGGTGCCGCCGCCGATGGCCGCCTATCAACCGCTTTCCTATCAGCAGCTTGACCAGTTGCTGGGGCCCATTGCGCTTTATCCCGACCCGTTGATTGCCCAAATCCTGCCGGCGTCCACCTTGCCCACGCAAATCGTGCTGGCCGACCGTTATGTCAGCGGCGGCGGCGACCCCAACCAGATTGACCGGCAGCCGTGGGACGCCAGCGTCCAGGCCCTGGCCCGATACCCAAATGTTTTGAAATGGATGGATGACAACTTGAATTGGACTGAGGCAGTGGGACAGGCTTTTCTCTATCAACAGCAGGACGTGATGGATTCCATCCAACGGCTGCGCCGGTCGGCTCTCAATGTGGGCAACCTGCAATCCACACCGCAGCAACAGGTGATTAATTATGCCGGCGGCTACATTGAAATTGTTCCGACTGACCCACAGGTGATTTATGTGCCGGTTTATCAACCGGACCAGGTTTATTATCAAACTTGTTATGGCCCGCCGTTTATCACCTTCGGCATCGGCTGGCCGATTGGCGTGTGGCTGAATTGCGATTTTGACTGGTGGAACCACCGCATCATTGTCTGGGGTCACGACCATCCGCGTCCGGCCAATTGGTGGCATGAGCCTCCACTACAGCGGAACATGGGTCAGGCAACGGTTTGGCATCCTCGCAATTATCCGGGCGCAGTTGCGATTCATGGTGGCGACCGGGGCTATGTTGTTCCCAACAGCCGGCCCGTGGTTGCCACAGTAGGCCGGTCCGTGTCCGATTCAGCGGCAGCGCGACGGACCCCGACCCCGGCGACCCGGCCGGAAGCGCCGGCAACCCGAACTTCGACGCCCGTCGCCCGGCCCACACCAGCTCCAGTTAAATATTCTCAGCCCGTCAGCCGGCCGGAATCGAACGGCGCGTTCATCGGCATCCAGAGTTCGCACGACACAAGAACGTATAGCGAACATGGCCAACAGAGCATGCAGACGATAACTCATTCTGAGCCGGTTTCGCGGCCAGCACCATCTGTTGGCGGCGGTGGCGGCGGTGGTGGTGGTGGTAAGCGCTGATTTTTTACTCCCATGATTTTCAAAAATAAATTGCCGATGAAAATGAATTTCCTCAAATGGTGGCGTCAGGCTCAGACGGCGGCGTTTGGACTGGTTTTGGCACTGCCAGTTTGTGTTTCTGCGTCAGGGGAGCAGGCGTTCAATTCACCGAACGACGCCGTCAACGCCTTGGTGGCGGCGGCCACGAATCATGACACCAATGCCCTGCATTCGATTTTTGGGCCGGTAGGACATGCTTTGATTTCGCCCGACGCCGTCCAGGCCACCGAGGAATACAAAATGTTTGTCCAACACCTGACGGAAAAGACGCGGTTGATCACCAACTCGGATTCCAACGTCACGCTGGAAATTGGCGCGGACGGCTGGCCGTTTCCCATTCCCCTCGTCAAACAGAACGGGCAATGGTTCTTCGATACCGCAGCGGGCAAGCAGGAGATTCTCGCCCGCCGCATCGGCAGGGACGAAATGGGCGCGATCAATGTCTGCAACGCGTATGTGGAGGCGCAGCGCGAATATGCCGGCCAGGATCGCCTGGGGGACGGAGTGCTCGCCTACGCGCAGTTCCTGCACAGCACGCCCGGCACCCACAACGGCCTTTTCTGGCCGGCGAAACCGGACGAGGAGTTGAGTCCATTGGGACCGCTCGTCGCACAGGCCTGTGTGGAAGGTTATCATCGCACGGCCAAAATGCTGAACGACGAGCAGGCGCCTTATCACGGCTACTATTTCAAAATCCTGACCCGCCAGGGAAAACACGCGCCGGGCGGCAAATATAATTACATCATCAACGGCCGCATGATTGCCGGATTCGCCCTGGTCGCCTGGCCGGCTGAATGGGGCGACACGGGGGTGATGACCTTCATCGTCAACCAACAAGGCAGGGTTTATCAAAAGAACCTCGGCCCCAGGACCGCGAAAATCGCCAAGGCCATCTCCACTTATGACCCGGACGACACCTGGACTCCGGCACGCTGAAAACTTGACGGCCGCGGCCAGCTTATTCAGGGTTGGAACCATCGTTTTGAATCAAACCAATCGCATTACAAAGAAAGTCGCCCTATGAAGAAATTATTCATTCCCGCCTTGATGGCGTTGACCGCCGTGTTGTTGCTCACCGGCTGCCTGGAATTGCATCTCGGCGGCGGCCCCAAGACTGAAGCCCAGTACCAGAACCCCACCGTCGGCCAGCAGTTGATTGACCTGCAGCGGGCCAGGGACACCGGAGCCATCTCGGCCGAAGAATACCAGGCCCAGAAAGCGAAGCTGCTCGGGAACAAATAGCCGGCCGGTGGCACGAGAAGAATCCGAAGGCCGAAATCCGAATAGCTGGCGGTGGACTGATGGGTAAGGTTTCGGTTCCCGGATTTCGGAATTCTTTCGGGCTTCGACCTTCGGTTTTCGGATTTAGACGGCGGACGTCTGCGGTAAAACCTGGAGCACACCTGCCAGCAGAGAGCAGGAAAATCGTTGATGCCCGACGTTATGGCGCCTGTTCCAGCAGCCCGACGAGTTCCACGGGATGCGACCGCTGCACGTTGTGGTCGCCTTCCATGATTATCGTGGTCCAGCCCCGGGCTTTGGCGCGCCGGTAGAACGGATAAAATTCGCCCTGCTCCGGTGTTTTACCCTTGCCCACGATCAGGATGTAGGTGGTCGGTAATTTTGCGGCCACGGCCTGGTTGGTCAAGGAGATGGGTTCACTGAAGGTTTTGGCCGGATGCGGCACGTCGTGCGGCGGCGGCGGATTGTTCGTAATCCAGGTGGGAATCACAAAGCCGTTGATGATGGGCCGGTCAATGCCGGTGCGGGCGCGGATGGCGTTGGCGCATTCGCCGTTGTTGGGCACAAAGGCGTCGAGATAGACCACGTGTTTGATGCGGTCGGGCACGCGGTCAGCCACGCCGGTGATGACCATCCCGCCGTAGCTGTGGCCGACGAGCACGATGTTGTGCAGGTCTTCCCACACGATGACATTGACGATGTCCTGGATGTGTGTGTCGAGGTCAATGTTGGTGCTGGCGAGATGGGACCGCTCGCCCTGCCCCGTCAACGTGGGGCGATAGACCTTGTGCCCGTCGGCGGTGAGCAACTGATCCACGTGTTTCCAATCCCAGCCGCCGCCCCACGCGCCATGCACGATGACGTAGGTGAATCTCTGGTGGTCCGGCGACGCGGTCGCCGGACAGTTCGTTTTGCATCCGACGAATACGGTGAGACAGGCGAAACCCAAGGCCAGACAAATGGAGAATGGTTTGGTCATGTTCTTTCGCATTGAAACCTGCCGGAATGCTGGCATGGAGGCCGCCGGACGTTCAAGCGATTTCAAGCCGTTGAAGGTTGAAAGTTGAGGGTTAAGGGCAAAGAGAAACATCGAACATCCACCAGTCTTCGCAGCGCTTTGCCACGGCAAGACATCGAACGCCCAACCTCCAATGTTGCCGCAAAAAAAACGCCCGTCCTCCGTAGTCCCGCAATGCGGGACGGAGGGTGGACAAAAGGCGCAAAGCGAACAAGGGAAGCAACGGCATGAGCGCGGACAGCTTGTCCGCGTTTTATCAATTCGCGCGCTGGCAACCCACGCTCCAATCAGCGATGCCAGCCGCCGTGATAGCCACCCCAGCCGCCGCGATAGCCGCCGCCGAATCCGAACGAAAATGACACCGGCGGATAATACCATCCGCCATAATACGGATAATAGTATGGCTGATAATAATAGGCGTCATAGTTGTAGGTTTGGGTGTCGGGAATCACATAGACCGTCGAGGAGGGAACGGTCTGGACATAAGTCACCGTGGGTTGCGCCACGGCCGTTGAAGTTTCGGCGCTGCCCGGCTGCGACGTCGTGGCTGTAGCCGGGGCCTGCGGCACAGTCTGGGCGGCGGCCTGGGTCACCCGCTGACGCTGGTTCAGCATGGCGGTGATGACGGCATCGGAAACTCCCTGCTGTTTCAAATAAACGATTTCAGACGCGTTCAAACTGTAAATCGTCCCGGAATTCTGGATGTAGGCGACGATGGTGTTGTCACCGATCTTCGCCTGCGACAGTTGCAGGACTTGCGGCACGCCGTAAGACAATTGAGGCGCGCTCCCGCTGCCGGCCGCCGTTTGGGCGGCGTTGGGGGTGGTGGCGGAGGTGGAGGCGGAGGTGGAGGTGTCCTGCGCGACAATGTTTGTTGCCAAAAGAGCTGTGACCGCGGCAATGGCGATTAACGATCCGCGAAAAGTTCGGGTTTTCATAAAATCAATACCTGTTAATTCAACACCGCATACTCGCGCGAGTTGCGCGGGTTGTCAAGGAGCGCGGAAATGCCGGCGCAGGGTCTGGGGATGGAGCGCCGATCTCCGAATCGGCGGGTTGCCGGGAGGGACGGAAAGTGGGGGAAGATTTAGCCGCAGAGAACACAGCGCGGCGCAGCCGCAACCAAAGTAGCGCGGACTTCCAAGTCGGCTGTGTCGCTGGTTTCCAAACCCGCTGCCAGTACGGCTGCCGTTGATCCTGCCGACTTGGAAGTCGGCGACACAGCAGGTTTGGAAACCTGCGCTACGAAGTCCAGCGGTCGTTGTCTGAAAAATCCTCGCGGTTGGTGACGATTCTGACGGATAGCAGTACAGAGGACACGAGAAAAATCCGAAGGCCGAAAGCCGAGTTCCGACCCGCTGCGACGGCGCGACAGCGCGGCGAGAAGAAAATCGAAATCTGAATGGCCGACCGTTGGAGCGCGGGTGTTGCCGGGAAAGACGGAGTGCCGATCCCTGCCGCCGACTTGTCTCGGCGACTTGTCCAGCGAAGCTTTGGCGAAGTTGGAAGCAGTGCGAAGACGGAAGCTTCCGCCTGTCCTCCGAAGCCGGGCGAAGGATGGAAGCGAAGGCTGGTCTGAATCGGCGTGCTGCAGGGAGGGACTGAACGTGCCGAATCGGAGTTCGGCGCTCCAATTCGGGCCTCGGAGTTCGGAATTCTTTCGGCGTAAAGCCGCGTGGCGGCCACGCCGCCATCCGCGGGTTTCGGCCTTTGGTTTTCGGACCTCGTGTTCCAGTCTTCAGACAATCCGTGTTTGCCGGTGTTCACCCGTAATTGATTTCTTCCGCATCCCGGCGAGACGGCTCACGCAAACGCCTTGGGCGTCATCGCGGGCGGGCCGACGCGGCGTTCGTAGTCGAGAATGATGCGGACGGCTTCCTCCGGGTCGTCGGTGAGTTTGAACAGGTCGAGGTCGCCGGGGCTGATATGTCCGTGCCGCTCCTGCATTTCGGCTTTCATCCAGTGCACCAGTCCCTTCCAGTATTCGCTGCCGAAGAGGATGAGCGGGAATTGCGGGATGCGCTCGGTTTGCACGAGGGTCATGATTTCGAAAAATTCGTCGAGCGTGCCGAAGCCGCCGGG
Organism: Verrucomicrobiia bacterium; assembly: GCA_049692125.1. Lineage (GTDB taxonomy): Bacteria > Verrucomicrobiota > Verrucomicrobiia > Limisphaerales > UBA11358 > UBA11358. The sequence continues at coordinate 47,602 of JBAVOO010000005.1, forward strand.
CAGGTAGATGAAGCCGAGGCTGTATTTGGCAAAACAGACTTTGCGCGCAAAGAAATAGTGGAAGTGCAGCGGGATGTTGGCGAAGCGGTTGCCGGCCTGTTCATGTGGCAATTCGATGTTGAGGCCCACGGATTTGCCGCCCCCCTGCGCCGCGCCCTTGTTGGCGGCTTCCATGATGCCCGGCCCGCCGCCGGTGATGACGGCGAACTTGTGTTTGGCGAGCTCTTTGGCGATGTCGCAGGTGGCGCGATAATACTTGTTGCCGGGTTTCGTCCGCGACGAACCGAAAATGGTCACGGCCGGACCGACTTCAGAAAGCGTTTGGAAGGAATCCACGAACTCGGCCATGATGCGGAAAATGCGCCAGGGGTCTTCGCGCATATGAAAGGTGGTGTCACTCATGGCCGGAGCATAGTCGCGGCGGCGAAATTAGACAAGCACGCGGAAATTTGCCGCCGAGGCGCAGAGAACGCGGAGTGAAATGAAAATTGAACCCCGCTCCCGTCCTTCCGCCTTCGTCGCACTTCGGCGCGACGGGCCGGACACCCTCTCCCCGCTTGGGCGGGGCGAGGGGACGTTCAAACCAACAGTTTCCGCGCGCCGCTGCGACTCTGTGGCCAAACAAAACAAACAGCCGGAGAATCGAAATCCCCCGGCCTGTTGTGTTTTCGGTTCCTCAAGAGCAGCCGAGACTCTCACCGCAGTTCAGGCATTTGAAGCAGGCGCCGTTGCGCACGGCGACGTGGCCGCAGTTCGGACACGTGGGCGCGTCCTGCTGGAAGTGCGCGATGGAGTCGCTGAGAGATTTCACCGTCCGGGCGGGACCGGGCTTGCGATGATGGCCGCCGTTGCCGGGTTCCTTCACGTCAATGACGTCGCTGTCCTCGGCCAGGGCCAGTTCACGCACCGGACGGTTCACCCTTTTTTTTTCCTCTTCGAGCAACCCGGGGATGGCGAGTTCCGGTTGCGCGCGATTGGCGGCCGCCGCCTGACGGTAGCCGGGAATGAATTGCAACGCCATCCAGCGGAACACGTAATCGGTGATGGAGGCGGCGTTGCGGATATCGGGGTTTTTGGTGAAGCCGCTCGGTTCGAACCGCTGATGCGCGAATTTGCGGACGAGGGTTTCCAGCGGCACGCCGTATTGCAATGCCATGCTGGTGAGCGTGCCAATGCTGTCCATCAAACCGCCGATGGTCGAACCTTCCTTGGCCATCGTGATGAACAGTTCACCGGGCTGGCCGTCGGGTTCAAAAAGACCGACGGTGAGATAACCTTCGTGGCCGGCGATGTCGAATTTGTGCGTGACCGCGGTGCGCGTGTCGGAAAGACGGCGGCGGAGCGGCTTGCCGGCTTCGGCGCGCAGCGCAATCACTGCGGCTTCGAGTTCCTTGATGCGGGCTTCCAGCGTGGACGTGCCGTTGGCGGCCGTCTTGTCACCGCCATCATTGGTCTTTTTGGTGTTGAGCGGCTGTGAACGCTTCGATCCATCGCGATAAATCGCCACGCATTTCAACCCCATCTTCCACGCCTGAACGTAAGTGTCGCGGATTTCCTCCACCGTGCATTCATTCGGCATGTTGACGGTCTTGGAAATGGCCCCGCTGATAAACGGCTGCGCGGCGGCCATCATTTTCAAGTGCGCCAGGTAATGGATGCTGCGCTTGCCGCGATACGGCTTGAACGCGCAGTCGAAGACCGGCAAATGCTCCGGCTTGAGGCCGCTGCGTTCCAGCGTGCCGCCGGCATCCTGCCGGCGGTTCTGATCTGCCGGCGGGACGCCGGCAGCACGTTCCTCGACGTCTTCAATTGTGTCGAATTTTTCGATGTGCGCGATGATGCCTTCGATTTCCTTCGCGCCATAACCGAGACGGCGCAACGCATCGGGCACGCCGCGATTGACGATTTTCAACATGCCGCCGCCGGCGAGGAGCTTGTATTTGACGAGTGCAATGTCGGGTTCGACGCCGGTCGTATCGCAGTCCATCAGGAACGCGATGGTGCCGGTCGGGGCAAGCACGGTGACCTGAGCGTTGCGATAGCCGTGCTGGCGGCCTTTGGCGAGCGCGCCGGCCCAGGTTTTGCGCGCCTCGTCCTTCAAATAATTGAATTCCTGGCTCGGCTGGATTTGTTCGACGGCGTCACGATGCTGTTGAATGACGCCGAGCATGGATTCGACGTTGTCCTTCGCCAGCGGTGTGGACACGTGCGCGCAACGCGCGTCGTGGTAACCCGGAAACGCGCCGAGGTTCGCGGCAATTTCCGCGCTCTGCTCGCAGGCGTGGCCGGTCATGATGGCCGTGATCGCGCCGGCGAGCGCCCGGCCTTCGTCGCTGTCATACGGCAGGCCGTAGCTCATGCACAGCGAGCCGAGGTTGGCGTAACCGAGGCCGAGCGTGCGGAAGATGTGGGAATTTTCCGCGATGTCCTTCGTCGGGTAACTGGCGTTGTCCACCAGGATTTCCTGCGCGGTGATGAAAATGCGCACGGCGGCCTTGAACCGTTCCACGTCAAATTTGCCGTCTTCCCGTTTGAACTTCATCAGGTTCAGCGACGCGAGATTGCACGCGGTGTTGTTGATGAAAACGTATTCGCTGCATGGGTTGGTGGAGTGAATCGGCTCGGTGCCCTTGCACGTGTGCCATTTCTGGATCGCACCGTCGTATTGCAGGCCGGGGTCGCCGCAAATCCACGTGCCTTCGGCGATTTTGTAGAGCAATTTCGGGGCGTCCTTCTTTTCGAGCGGCTTGCCGGTGGTGATGGAACGCGTCCACCATTCCCTGCCGGCGAGCGCCGCCTGCATGAATTCATCGCTGGCGCGCACGGAAAGGTTTTCATTTTGATACATCACACTGCCGTAGGCGTCGCCGTTGTAGGAGCCATCGTAGCCCTGCTCGATCAGCGCCCACGCCTTCTTTTCCTCCTTCTGCTTGGCGTCAATGAATTCCTCGATGTCGCCGTGCCAGTCGCGCAATGTGTTCATTTTGGCCGCGCGCCGGGTTTTGCCGCCGGATTTCACGACATTGGCAACCTGGTCATAAACTTTCAGAAAACTCATCGGGCCGCTGGGCCGGCCGCCGCCGCTGAGTTTTTCCCGGGCCGAGCGGATCGGCGAAAGGTCCGTGCCCGTGCCGGAACCGTATTTGAAGAGCATCGCTTCGCTGCGGGCGAGACGCATGATGTCTTCCATGTTGTCCTGGACCGCCTGGATGAAGCAGGCGCTGCCCTGCGGATGTTCGTATTGGGTGGTGGCGCGCTCGACCTGGCGGGTCTTGCGGCTGTAAAACCAGTTGCCCTTGCAGGAGTTTTTGCCGACGCCGTATTCATGGAACAGCCCGACGTTGAACCAGACCGGCGAGTTGAACGCGCCGTATTGGTTCACGCACAGCCAGGTCAGTTCCTCGTAAAAAATCTCGCCGTCGGCCTTGCTGAAATAGCCGTCGGCGACGCCCCAATCCGCAATCGTCCGGGAAATGCGATGAATGAGCTGGCGCACCGAGGTCTCGCGCTCCGGTGTGTTTAGTTCGCCGTAAAAATACTTCGAGACGACCACCTTGGTCGCGAGCAACGACCACGACTTTGGCACCTCGACATTTTCCTGCTTGAAAATGACCTTGCCCGCGTCATCGGTAATTTCGGCGGTGCGCCGGTCCCATTCAATCTGGTCGAACGGCTTGACCTTGGGATCGCTGAAAACGCGCTCAACGCGCGCCGGTTTTTTCGCCGCCCCGCCGTTGGTCTTGATATGGCGACCGGCCGCCACCGTTGCGGAACGACGACTGCCTTTCTGCGACGCCGGAACCAACACCTCTTCGCGTGCGTCAATCATGAATTTTTCCTTTCGCGGCGGTCGAAATTTTATTTTGTAACAAATCACCCGACCGCCTTGACACAGAAGACCGGTCGGGAAAATCAACTTCTCAGCCCGCTTTCCAGGTTTTCGCCGACCGCCCAATTCCAGGCGAAACCCCATTTAGTGGGCAACGAATGGAGAATATGCCCAACATATTGTGGTTGCAAGAAAATTTTAAATAAAAGTTACGGGAACGATATTCCCAAACAAAACCCGCCAAATCTCGCGCCGGCATTGCGCAAACGACAACTTATTCGCCGCTGTGAACAAAAAATTCAGCGCGATTTTTTTCCGCGTGACGGCGGAAACTTCCCGGAGTGTTTCCGTTGCGGCAACTTGAACTTTCGTATCGGCTCAACGGTTTTGGGGCGCGGTTTGGGCACCAGCACCATCGGGCAGCCTTCGTAGCCAAACGCCCGGCGCAATTCGCCGGCCAGATATTTTTTGTACGGGTCGGAAAATAATTCGTCGCGGTTGATGAACAGCAGAAACGTCGGCGGCGCCTGCCGCACCTGGGTCGCGTAAAAAAACTTCAGCCGGTGCCCCGCCGCGCTGACCGGCTGGCGGCGCTCGATGGCGTCGCGCAACGTGCGGTTCAGGATCGCCGTGGGGATTTTTTGCTGCAACTGCGCGGCCACGTAACGCACCGCCTCGAGCAGTCGGTCGAGATGAAAACCGGATTTGGCCGACGTGAAAATCACCGGCGCGTAATCGAGGAAAAACAATTTCTCCTGCACCCACTGGCCGAATTCGCCGAGCGTGGATATTATCTTTGCCTGGCCTTCGCGCCGTTCCTTTTTATTGCGGCGCGCGATTTCCTCTTCGCGCACCTGGCGGACGGATTCCGCCACCAAGTCCCACTTGTTGACGACCACGATGCAGGCCCGGCGCGCTTCAACGATTTTATCCGCAATCTTTTTGTCCTGTTCCAAAATGCCGGCCTCGGCGTCCAAAATCAGCACGGCGATGTCGCAACGCTCAATCGAATCCACCGCGCGCCGAACGCTGAAAAACTCGACCGAATCATCCACCCGCCGGGTTTTTCTCATGCCGGCGGTGTCAATGAGGACGTATTGTTGCCGCACCCCGTCGGTTTCGACCTCGAAGGGCACGTCAATGGAATCGCGGGTCGTGCCCGGCACCGGGCTAACGATGACACGCCCGGATTGCGTGAGCGCGTTGATAATCGAAGACTTCCCGACATTGGGCCTTCCAACAATTGCCAGTTTCAATATGTGCGAGTCAGTTGTCAGTGGTTGGTAGTCAGTAGTCGAAACAACTGCATCGTCTGCGTCGCTACTGACCACTGACTGCTGGCTACTGACTGCGGGCAAAAGCGCCGTTGCCGCGTCCATCAACGGCTGGATGCCTTCGCCGTGAATCGCGCTGACCGGGAAAATCTGGTCGAAGCCGAGCTGGGAAAATTCGTCCATGCCCGTTTCCGCGCGGCTCGTGTCCACCTTGTTGACCGCGACCAAAACGGGTTTGCCGCTGCGCCGCAATTTTTCCGTGACTTCGCGGTCCAGCGGCACAATTCCCTCCTGCACATTGACGACGAGAATGATGACATTCGCGGACTCGATGGCCAAATCCACCTGTTCCATCGCCGCCTTGATGATGACATCGCCCGCCTTTTCGCGCCGCAACAGGCCGATGCCGCCGGTGTCCACGAGCGTGAAGGCGCGCCCGTGCCATTCGGCCTCGGCGCTGATGCGATCGCGCGTCACACCGGGTTCGTCATGGACGATGGCCATGCGCCGTCCGACGATGCGGTTGAACAGCGCGGACTTGCCGACATTGGGGCGGCCGACGATGGCGATCAGATTTGACACGCCGCCAAAATGAATTACTTGGGGCGATGATGAAAGTGAAAACACAGTCCTGTCGTCATTGGCGTGAGAAGCGTCTGATTGAATTCCGAATTCCGAAGCCCGAAAACCGAAAGAAATCCGAATGCCAAAAACCGAAATGATTCAACCAGAAGCCTGTTATCAAACCGTCGGTATTCGAAATTCGGGCTTCTTTCGGAATTCGGTTTTCGGGCTTCGGATTTAAGTCGTGAGTCTCGTTACGTGTTCCCACGGAAAAAAACTTGCCGGATGCTAACCCAGTTTCCGCATTAAACTTTTTGCCCGCCACACCCAGACGCGGTCGCGCTTGCGCTGGAAGGCGGGGGCGTGCGCGTCGTCGGCCACGACATCCTTCAATTCCGTCCGCGCCAGGTCCGGCTGGTTTTTGGCGAGGTAAAGCCCGGCCAGTTGCACCTTGGCGCGCGCGTAGGAATGTTCCGCGGTGACCTGTTGCCACATTTTAAGCGCCGCATCGGTTTCGCCGAGCGCGGCCAGTGTTTCGGCCAGCGCCATCATCGTGTAGCCGTAATCGTGCTTCGGATTTTGGGCGATGACCCCTTCGAGCAGCGGACGCGCTTCGGCGGCGCGTTTCTGGCGGAGCAGGCATTGGCCGAGATGGGCGCGGGTGTCAATGTCCTGCGGATCCCGTTCCATCGCGGCGCGGTAGCAGGCCCCGGCTTTATCCAACTTGCCCTGTTGAAAATAAATGTCGCCGAGTTGCGAGTGGTGGTGCGCCCTGTCGAGGTGATGAATTTGCGCCTGCAATTCCTTGATGCGGCGGCGGCTGTGCGCGCCGGGCAGTTCAAATCCGCGCGTGGCGGACGGCGCGGCGCGATAGACGAAAAAGTAGTAGAGGACCGCCGACAACCCGAAACCGATGAAGATGAAAACCGCCCAAATCCACTCCTGCCGCCGCACCGCGTCAATGAACATCCAAAGTTGGAACGCGAACACCAGCAACAGCCATGGATTGTGAATCAGATATTCAGGATTCAGCGCATCCGAAATCAGCGAGGCGAACATGACTTTGAGATTAGGCGCGCAGGCAAAACGAGGCAATCAAACTTCGTAACGGACGGCCCGGCGCTGCTCTGAGCTTCTTTCCAACTCTCTGGGAACAAAGCCCGAAGCCCGAAGGCCGAAGCCCGAAACGCAGAACGGCTCGGGAGCCGGTTTGTCCTTCGGATTTCGACCTTCGGATTTATGCCGCCCCAACGACTTGCGTGTTGGTTTAGAGCGGCCCTGCGGATGCCCCTGCCCGCCGTCCGTCGAATTGCCGGTGGTGGGTTAATTTGGTGGGGCGAGCGTCCTCGCGAGCCGGGGCTGATGGGATTTATTGCCAAAATCGGCTCGCCGGGAGTCTCGCCCCACCAATCTTGACTCAAACTGACCCGCTGCCGAATTGCCCGCTTGTTTTCCGCGCGTTTCCCGTATAATTATCTGCGGCGTCACCCGGCATGAATCCGACTCTCATCATCGTACCGACCTACAATGAGCGGGAAAATCTCCCGCGCATGGCGCAGCGGCTGTTGTCGCTGCCCGTGCCGGTGGACCTGCTGGTGGTGGATGACAACTCCCCGGACGGCACGGGCAAAATGGCCGACGAACTGGCGGCGAAACACCCCGAAATTCACGTTCTGCATCGTGCGGAGAAGAACGGTCTGGGCCGCGCCTACATTGCCGGATTCAAGTGGGCGCTCGAACGCGACTATGAATTCATTTTTGAGATGGACGGTGATTTTTCGCACAACCCGGACGACGTGCCCATGTTTATCGAAGCCACCAAGAATGCCGACCTCGTGCTGGGGTCGCGTTACAAGGGCGGCATCCGCGTCATCAACTGGCCGCTGAAACGCTTGATGCTCAGCCGGGGCGCGGGCAAATACGTGAAGTATGTTACCGGCATGCCGTTTACCGACCCGACGGGCGGTTACAAATGTTTCCGCCGGCGCGCGCTGCAGGCCATCAATCTCGAGGCCGTCCAGTCCAACGGCTACAGCTTTCAGATTGAGATGACGCACAAACTCTGGCGGCAGGGATTCCGGATCGTCGAGGTGCCGATCATTTTCACCGACCGCGCCGAAGGCCACTCCAAGATGTCCGGACACATTGTCTCCGAAGCGCTTTGGATGGTCTGGAAGCTTTTGTGGCAAAACGGCCTGCGCCGTTGGCCGCGCAAGTGATAAACAAACATTTGCCAAAGCCGCTTCATCAGCTAAATTGACGGTCATGATTAGCCTGATCGCCGGCACCAACCGTCCGGGCAGCAATACGCGCAAAATCGCCGCGCAGCTTGAGGAATTTTACGCCGAATTGAAGGTGCCGCTGCGCGTGCTCGACCTCGCGCATCTGCCGCCGGAAATTTTTTCACCGGCTTCCTACGCGGAAAAACCGAAGTCGTTCCAGCCTTTTGCGGACGCAATTTTGCAATCCGACGGATTGCACGTCGTCACGCCCGAATACAACGGCGGCATGCCGGGCATACTGAAGTATTTCATTGATATGCTGAAATTCCCGGAGAGTTTCGAGCGCCGGCCGGTGTGTTTCACCGGCGTGGCGGCGGGAACCTGGGGCGCGTTGCGACCGGTGGAGCAGCTCCAGCAGATTTTTGGCTATCGCAACGCCTACCTTTATCCCGAGCGCGTTTTCCTGCCGCAAATCAACAATCTGCTCGACGCCTCGGGCCGGCTCAAGGACACCGAATTGTCCGGACGTTTGAAAGCTCAGGCCCATGGCTTCACCGTTTTTGTCGAACGGCTGAAAAATGTGAAATTGCGCGGCACAAAACCGTGAGCTAGATTCCGCCAACGCAACACCAACCGAAAATTCACCATGAAAACAAATCGTCTTGCCAGCCTGCTCGTCATCGGTTCGATGCTTTTTTCCACCGCGGCAGCTTATGCCGCCATTCCCAAGGCCGGCGATGCCGCGCCGCTGTTCACCGGCCAGGACCAGGACGGCAAGACGTTAAAGCTGAAAAGCCTCATCGGCAAAAAAATCGTGCTGCTCTATTTTTATCCCAAAGACAACACCCCGGGCTGCACGAAGGAAGCGTGCGGTTTTCGCGACCGCATGAGCGGGTTGCAAACGAACAACGTCGAGGTCATCGGCGTCAGTTTTGATTCCGCCGAGAGCCACAAACAATTCATCGCCCAATACAAATTGAATTTCCGCCTGCTGTCCGATCCCGACGGAAAAATTGTTGACGCTTACGGCGTGCAGGTGGTGGGCAGAAAAATGGCGCGCCGGGTCAGCTTCCTCATCGGCCTGGACGGCAAAATCGTTCACGTCACCAACGCGGGCAATCCAGACACTCACTTCAGCGAAATGAAGGACGCCATCGCCGGTTTGAAAAAGAAGTAGGTCGAACGCGGGCTTCAGAAATTGGTGGGGCGAGCGTCCTCGCGAGCCGCAGACCGGGAATTTGCGGCTCGCCGGGAGTCTCGCCCCACCAATGCGGTTGCTGCTCTAAAGTCCCATCTCGTCAAAATTGTGATCCGCGCTTAGATTTGCCGCGTGCAGTCGTGGATGAACAGCGGCATGGTCACCAAGGCGCGGGATTTTCTTCACCGCCACTGGCGGCGCGCGTTGCGCTGGCGCGAAAAATTGGCTCTCAACGAAGAGGCATTCCATCTCGTGCTGGCCGGGCTGGTCGGCGTCATTGGCGGTTTGGTGAACCTGGCTTTCTATTACGGAGTTCATCTGATTCAGCCGGGCGACCCGGTGGAAGTGGCGGGGCGGTTGAACGATTGGGAACGCGTTCTGGTTCCGACCCTGGGCGGCCTGGCGGCGGGACTGGTTTTGCATTGGGGCTTGCGGCTCGTCGGGCCGCAAGGCTCGACCAACCTGCTCGAAGTCGTCGTCGCCGGCGACGGCCGGCTGCCATTCCGCACGGAACTGGTGAAAACCGTTTCGGCCATCATCAGCATCGCCACCGGCGCCTCCATCGGGCGTGAGGGTGGCATCACGCAACTGGCGGCGACACTGTCGTCAAAGCTCGGCCAGATCGCGAAATGGCCGCCCTACCGGTTGCGATTGCTGGTCGGCTGCGGCGCGGCATCCGGCATCGCCGCGGCCTACAACGCTCCGATTGCGGGCGCGGTGTTCGCATCGCTGATTGTGCTCGGCAATTTCTCGATGAACCTCTTCGCGCCGCTGGTTTTTTCGTCGGTCATCGCGGCCATGGTGTCGCGAAACTTTTTCGGCATTGCGCCGTGGTATCAAATTCCGCCGTTTCCCGCCGCCACGCTGTCGCAACTGCCGTGGTTTGTGCTGCTGGGCGTGCTTTGCGGCGCGGTGGGCGCCGTGTTCCTGAAACTGCTGCGTTTGGGGGAAGCGCAGTTTCGCAAACTCTACTGGCCGGTTTATCTCCGGCTGACCCTGGCCGGTTTTATCGTGGGCATCATTGCCATCGGATTTCCCGGCGTCTGCGGCAACGGCTATTCCGTGACCAATGACATTTTGCACGAAAAATTCCTGACCGAGGCGAACCCGCTCCTGTGGCTGGCTGGATTGCTGGTGGCAAAATGGGTGGCGACGGCGGCAACGGTCGGCGCGGGCACGGTGGGCGGCGTGTTCACGCCAACATTATTCATCGGTGCCAGCGCCGGCGCGCTGTTCGGCACGGCGTTGCATCAACTGGGCGGTTCGGCGGCGGGGGTGCCGGCGGGCGCGTTCGCGCTGGTGGGCATGGGCGCGGTGCTGGCGGCGACGACGCGGTCGCCGTTGCTGGCGATGATCATGATTTTTGAATTGTCCCTGGATTATTCGCTCGTGCCGCCGCTGATGCTGGCCTGTGTGGTTTCCATTCTGGTGGCGCGGCAATTGCACGGAGAGTCGGTTTACATGGAACATTTGCGCGTCAAGGGCCTGGCGCTCGGCCAGGAAACCAGCCGCCCCGGCGCGGCCATGGAACAAACCATCGGCGACCTCATGCGCGCGCCGGTAACGCCGGTGCGCGAGAACACGCCGCTCCGGGAAATCGCCGGCCAGTTTTTGACCAATTCCAATAATTTTCTGCCGGTGGTGGACGCGCGACAACGGTTGCTCGGCGTGGTGGCGTTGCAGGATTTGAAGGAATTTCTGAACTCCGCGCAGGATTTGGACGCCGTCATCGCCTATGACGTGATGCGTCCGCCGCCGAAATGCCTCACGCCCGGCCAGCGGTTGCTCGAGGCGCTGCCAGTGGTGCTGGAAAGCGAATTGCGCAACGTGCCCGTCGTCAACAATCCGGCGGAAAACAAGCTGGTCGGCGCGGTTGACCGGGCGGAAGTGCTGGCGATTTTCTCCGAAGCCATCGCCGCAAAAAGCGATCCCGCGCGGTGAAAAGTCTTTTTTGAGAGCGTTCCGCTTTCTAAGCTGAACGTGTGCCTTTCAAAATTGGCGATCAACTCACCTTGACGATTCAAGACATCGCGTTCGGCGGTGAAGGTGTCGGACGCGCAAGCGTGCCGGGAGACGAGCCGTCTTCGCTTTGCTTCGCCGCGCCAGGGAGTCGGGAGCCGAAAGCCAAACCATTCCCGGATGTCGCCGCCCTCGACCCTCGACCCTCGACCCTCGACTCGTTTGTTGTGTTTGTGCCATTTGTGCTCGTCGGCGAAGTCGTTGAGGTTGAAATCACGGAGGTCAAAAAGAATTTCGCCCGCGCGGAACTTTTGCGTGTCGTGCAACCGTCGCCGGAGCGTGTCGAACCGGCGTGCCGCCATTTCGGCCAATGCGGCGGTTGCCAGTATCAGCACGTTGATTACGCCGCGCAGCTTCGATTGAAACACAAACAAATTGCCGATTTGTTTCAGCGCCTTGGCGGGTTTGAGCCGGCACGGGTGGCGCCGGTCATCCCCTGCCCCCGGCCTTACGGCTACCGCAATCGCATCATGATTCGCAGCCAGTGGAACAAACCGGAGCAAAAACTGAACATCGGTTTTGTGCGCCGGGACTGCGGCCTGGTCGAGGACATCGAGGAATGCAAAATCGCCGAACCGGTGCTCAACGAAGAAATCCGGCGGGTCCGCGCGCATCCGCCGCCGAAAGGCGGGATTAAAATCGTTTTGCGCGTGCCGCCGGAAGACTGGGATGTGCCGCCGGACTCGTTTTTCCAAAACAATTTTTCCCTGCTGCCGAAACTCGTCGAAACGGTGCGCGGGTTTCTCCACGACAGCGGCGCGCGGCATCTGGCGGATTTGTATTGCGGCGTCGGTTTTTTCGGCATCGAACTGGCGGACGCGGTCGAATCGTTCGTCGGCGCGGAATACGACCAGCGCGCCATCCAGGCGGCACGGCGCAACGCGCTGGCGCGAAAAATCAGCAACGGCGAGTTCATGGCGTCGGCGGTGGAGGCGGTTTTGCCGGAATTGCTGAAAAAGTTTTCACCGGAACAAACGGCGGTTCTGCTCGACCCGCCGCGCAAAGGCTGTTTGCCGCAGACGTTGAAATTGTTGCGTGAAACAAAGCCGGCACAGGTGATTTATGTGTCGTGCCATCCGGCGACGATGGCGCGCGACTTGAACATTTTGTGCGGCAATGGTGTCTTTGAACTGGCGCGCGTACAGCCATTGGATATGTTTCCACAAACACAACACGTCGAGTGCGTGGCGGATTTGCGCGCTGGCACAAAGCCTTGCCAGGACGCACGGGATGGATTCGACTGAACAAACTCAATGACAACGCGAATGAGAACTGACCCGCGAAAAAATTTTGCGCCGCGGTTTTTGCCCTGGCTTTTGACGGTGGCGGCCTTCGCGTTTTATTGGTTCACGTTGAACCGCTGGGTGTCGCGATCCAACTTCATGGCGGTCGCCAAAATATCAGGCTGGACGTGGCAGCCGGAGGTTGCGAATCCGATTTTATTTCTCGTTTCGTATCCCTTTCGCTGGCTCCCGGCGCCGCAAATTCCACTGGCGCTGAATGTGTTTTCCGCGGTATGCGCGGCTTTGACGCTCGGCTTGCTGGCGCGGTCGGTCGCGTTGCTGCCGCACGACCGGACCGACGCGCAACGCAAACGTGAACACAGCGATTTTTCGTTTTTGACCACTGGCAGCGCGTGGCTGCCGCCGGTTTTGGCCGTGTTGGTTTGCGGTTTGCAAATGACGTTTTGGCAGAACGCAACGAATTACACGGGCGAGATGATCGACCTGTTGCTGTTCGCGTTCGTGATCTGGTCATTGCTGGAATACCGGCTGGATGAACGTGAGGGGCGTTTGTTTCTGGCCTCGGTCGTGTATGGCGCAGGCATGGCAAATAATTGGGCGCTGGTGGGATTTTTTCCGGCTTTCGCAGCAGCGATAGTGTGGATTCGCGGCTTGAGCTTCTTCAATCTGCGATTTATCCAAAGAATGATGTTGTGCGGGCTGCTGGGAATGATGTTTTTTCTGCTGCTGCCACTGCTGGTCGTGATTTCGGGCAAGGTGCCGATGACTTTCTGGGAGACACTGAAAATCAGCCTGGTTCCGCAATCTGATGTGCTGAAATTTTATTTCTTCTGCTGCCTCCACCCATCGCAATATTTTGAATTCCTGGCGTTGTTGCTGGCTTACCTGATACCGGTGTTCGTGATGGCAATCCGCTGGAAAGCGTCCTTCGGCGATCACAGCCCCATGGGCCTGGCGTTGACGAGTTTCCTGTTTCATCTGGTGTGCGCCGCCTTTTTGGTCTTCTGCATTTGGATGGCATTTGACCCGCCGTTCAGCCCGCGGCATCTCAGTCTTGGAACACCGCTCTTGACATTTTATTATCTCGGGGCATTGAGCATCGGTTACTTCAGCGGCTATTTTCTGCTCATTTTTGGCAAAGCCCCCGGCAGCCGTTTGCAACCATCCCGGCCGGAACCGTTTCAATTTTTGGATCCCTTGGTGGTCGTTGGCTTTTGGGTGCTCGCCGTGGCAACAGTAACCGGGCTGGCTTACAGAAATGCACCGCAAATTCGGGATACAAACGACGATACATTCCAAAAATACGCATCGTTCGTGGAGGAGAATTTACCACGTTCGGGCGGCATTTTGTTGAGCGATGATCCGTACCGTTTGTTTTTAGTAGAGGCGGCGTTGGCGCGGGACGGCCGGGCAAAGGATTTTTTGCCGCTCGACACCCACTCCCTGAACTGGCCCGTTTATTTCCGGTTCCTGCACAATAAATTCCCGCAGAAGTGGCCGGAACTGGTGTCGCCGAAAGAAGTGAAACCGCTCGATCCGTTTGGACTCATCGGCACCTTGACCGTGCTGGCCAAATCCAACGAGCTTTATTACCTGCATCCGAGCTTCGGCTACTATTTCGAGCAATTCTATCAGGAGCCGCACGGCCTGGCCTGCAAACTAAAAACACTGCCCAATGACACGCTGTTGCCACCGTTACCGGACAAAAATCAAATCGCTGAGAACCAGGCATTCTGGGCGCGGGTGGAAACGCAGGCGCTCGCTCCCATTAAACGCGCCGTCACACCGCCCGACCCGGATGCGCCGCGCAGTTGGGGCCAGCGCCTGCTGGATAAATTTCATGTGCCCCGCGAACAAAATCAAAATGCCATCCTTGCCGGAACCTTTTACTCGCACAGCCTGAATTTCTGGGGCGTTCAGTTGCAACGGGCCGGCGATCTTACAAACGCCGCCGCGTGTTTCAACCTGGCAGAGGAAGTCAATCCCGACAACTTCGTCGCGCAAATCAATCTCCGGTTCAATCAAAGCCTTCCCGCCGGCAAAAGCGCGCCGCTGAACTTGTCCAAAACCACCAGTGATCAATTTGGCAAATACCGCGATTGGAACGGAGTGCTCAACGCCAACGGGCCGTTTGACGAGCCCAGTTTTTGTTTTCAGACTGGAATTATTTTCATGCAAAACAGTTATCTTGACCAGCCATTGCCACTGAATCGTCAGGCCCTTGCGCAGTTCGACCGTGTCCGCGAACTCGAGCCGGACAATCTGGACGCACGACTCTGGCTCGGCCAAATTTACGTGATGTCCCGTCTGCCCGACCGCGCGCTCGATGCCTTGCGCGACCCGCTGGAACACCCGGAAAGATTTTCGCTCGCCAAAACGAATAAAACTCGACTGAATATCATCGCCGCTGCCGTCTATTTTCAAAAAAACGACCTGGCACAGGGAACGCAATTGCTCGAAACCGAAATCGCCCTCCATCCCGACGACACCAATCTGCTCAACACCACCGTGCAGGCTTATCTGATGCACGGTCTGTTCACCAACGCGCTGGTCATCATTGACCGTCAACTGAAACTGGCGCCCAACGACCCGGCCTGGCTTTTTAATCGGGGCAATGTTTCCATCCAACTCAAAGCCTACGATGACGCCATTGCCGCTTTCACCCGTGTGCTTGCCACTCAAACGAACAATCCTTCGGTGCTCTTCAATCGCGCCCTGGCCTGCCTCAATAGCGGCAAGCTCGACGCCGCGCGCGCCGATTACAAAACATTGCAACAATCGTTCACCAATTCGTTTCAGGCCGCCTGGGGCCTCGGCGAAATCGCCTGGCGCCAGCACGACACGAACGAGGCGATTAGAAATTACAAACTTTATCTGGCCAACGCGAATACCAACACCGCCGAGGCCATCAACGTCATTCAACGGCTCCGCGAACTTAAAGGCCATTCACCCTGAAACGCGCCGATGCGCGTCACCCATATCATCACCCGGCTGGTCGTCGGCGGCGCACAGGAAAACACCGTCGCCTCCGTGCTTGGTCTGCGCCAAAAACCCGGCGTCGAAGTCCATTTGCTCTCCGGCCCGACGACCGGACCCGAAGGCTCGCTCGAATCTGAATTCGCGGGCACGCCGGAAATTTTCACGCGCGTTCCCGAACTCGTCCGCCCGATTCACCCGCTGAAAGACTGGCTCGCGTTGCGCCGGCTCGAAAAAATTCTGCGCGAACAAAAGCCTGACATCGTTCACACGCACAGCGGCAAGGCGGGGATTCTCGGCCGGCTCGCGGCCCAGCGCGCGGGCGTGCCGGTGATCATCCACCACATCCACGGCCCTTCCTTCGGCCCGTTCCAGGGACCACCGGCCAACTGGATCTTTACCGCCGCCGAACGTTACGCCGCCGGAGTTACCACGCATTTCGTCTGTTCCGCCCAGGCCATGACGCGGCTCTACCTCGCTGCTGGAATCGGACGCCCGGAAATGTACACGCGCATTTTCAGCGGCTTCCCGGTGGAACCGTTTTTGAACGCGACGAACGATTTTGCGCTTCGGGCGCAATTCGGACTCGACGAAAATCATTTCGTCATTGGTAAAATCGCCCGGCTGTTCAAACTCAAAGGCCACGCCGATTTGCTCGCCGCGTTCCAAAAAGTCCTGCCGCAGACTCCGCAGGCGCGGTTGCTGTTGGTTGGCGACGGCGCCTTGCGGAATGAAATTGAAAATCAGGTTCATGCGCTCGGCCTCCAGGACAAGGTCATCTTCACCGGCCTGGTACCGCCCGGCGAAGTGCCGCGTTATGTCGGCATCATGGACTGCCTGGCCCACCTGTCGGCGCGTGAAGCACTCTCCCGCGCGTTGCCGCAGGGTCTGGCAGCGGGCAAACCAGTCGTTGCTTATGACTTCGACGGTGCCGACGAAGTCTGTCTCGAAGGCGAAACCGGTTTTTTGGTTCACACCGGCGACACGGCCACCGTCGCCAAACGGCTGCTCCAACTCGCCAACGACGCGCCGTTGCGCGAACGCCTCGGCCGCCGGGGACAGCAATTCGTCCGCGAAAATTTTGCCGTCGAACAAATGGTGGATAACCTCCACCATCTCTACCTGAAACTGGCCGCTGCCACAAAAATGACTAATGACTAAATCCGAATGACAAAAGAATTTTCAAATGTCCAATGCCGAAAGCACAATGGGATTCCGGATTTCGTCATTCTCCTGGCATTGGTCATAGGGTTTTAGTCATTTCAAACCGTATGGTTTTCCCGTTTAATTTTTTTCTGGCCGCCTTCGCCGGCGCGTTGCTGACCACGCTGCTGGCGCTGCCGCTTTGGCGCCAATGGTGTCTGCGCACAAACCTCGTGGACGACCCCGGCCGGCGCAAAATCCACGACGCGCCGGTGCCGCTTGCCGGCGGCCTCGCCGTGCTCACCGGCATGTTGCTGCCGCTGGCGGCCGGCGCAATTTCGCTCAAGCTCGGCGTGAACATTGCCAGCCAAACGCATCTGATTGCGCACGGATTGAACCGCCGCGCCATTGAACTTGCCGTAATTGCGTTCGGCGCGATTACGATGGTCGTGCTCGGCTGGCTGGACGACAAACATGAACTGAAACCCCTGCCGAAATTTATCGGCCAATTGTTCATCGCCGTGCTCGTGGCCGCCGCCTGCAAGCGCATCACGCTCTTCGTGCCCAGCGTCACGTTCAGCTACGCCATCACCATTCTGTGGGTGCTCACAGTCGTCAACGCCTTCAATTTCATGGACAATATGAACGGCCTGTGTGCCGGGCTGGGCGCGATTGGCGCGTGGCAGTTCGCCGTCATCGCGGCGGCGGATGGCGAATATCTCGTGGCGACGATTGCCTTTCTGATGTGCGGTGCGCTGGCGGGTTTTCTGCCCTGGAATTTTCCGAACGCCCGCGCGTTCCTTGGCGACGCGGGCAGCCATCTCGTCGGCTATCTGCTCGCGGTGTTGGCGATCCTGCCGCACTTTTACACGAAACAGAACCCCCGTCCGCTCGCCGTGCTCTCGCCGTTGTTCGTGCTGGCCATTCCACTGGCCGACCTCGCCTGGGTCGTCATTCAGCGCACGTTTGCGGGCAAACCTTTTTACATCGGCGACACGAATCACCTGTCGCACCGGCTGGTGCGCGTGGGGATGGGCCGGCCCCGCGCTGTCCTGTTGATCTGGCTCGTCGCCGCCGCCATCGGTTCCATCACCTGGTGGCTTTAATTGGTAGGGCGGTGCTGCCGCGCCGCCCAAATTTCCGCAAGAACAAGCGAAGTGATGTTCTTGCCCGTCCTGCTGCCAGCATCGTTACGCTTGCTGCCGGTTAAATTGGGGCAGAGCGGCAGCTCTGCCCTGCCTTTGGTTTTCTTTTGTGTATTTTGCATATTTCGCGGTTAAAATTGTCCCGTGAAAATTCTCTTCATCGGCGACATCGTGGGACAACCGGGCCGGCGCGCGGTTGCGGAACTGCTTCCCAAACTACGGCAACAGCACGCGCTCGATTTCGTTATCGCCAACGGCGAAAACTCCGCCGGCGGCTCCGGCATCACGCCCAAGACCGCCGGGGAAATCTTCGCCGCCGGCGTGGACGTCATCACCAGCGGCGACCATTTGTGGGACCAGAAGGAAGTCATGGAATTGCTCGCGAACGAAAAACGCTTTCTCCGTCCGCTGAATTATCCACCCGGCACACCCGGCCAAGGCAGCGGCGTCTTTGAAATCAAAAGGTGGGGCGAGACTACTGGCGAGCCGTCTGGCAAACATAAAATTTCGGCTCGCGAGGACGCTCGCCCCACCAATCTTTCAATTGCGGTTTTGAACGTGCAAGGCCGCACGTTCATGCCGCCGCTGGAAAATCCGTTTCTCCTCGCGCTCGACGAGGTGAAACGCCTGCGCGAGCAGACGAAAATCATCTTTGTGGATTTTCATGCCGAGGCGACCTCGGAAAAGATTGCGTTCGCGCGGATGCTCGACGGCCAGGTGAGCGCGGTGGTGGGCACGCACACGCACGTGCAGACGGCGGACGAACAGATTTTCCCCGGCGGCACGGCGTATTTGAGCGACGCCGGGTTCACCGGCCCGCACGAAAGCGTGCTGGGCCGTGAAATCGAGCCGGTCATCCGCCGGTTTCTCACCAACATGCCCCAGCGATTTGAAGTGGCAAAAAACAACGTGCTGCTCCACGGCGCGCTGATTGAAATTGATGACACCAGCGGCAAAGCAATTAAAATTCAGCGTGTAAGTGAAAACGTCATTTGAAAATAGGGCTATTTACGTGACTCCACTGGCTACAACGAATAGAATTTCGCGTGATGTCCGAGGACTATCCGCGCACACTGCTGGAAATGGAGCAGCGTTTCAGCGACGAAGCGGCGTGCCGCGCTTA
>JBAVOO010000006.1:0-83952 GCA_049692125.1 Verrucomicrobiia bacterium
GCGGCAGGCTCTATGACGAGGGCTGTGTTGGCTCTCATGGGTGTATCCTTTCTTTGGTTTATGGTTCTCTTGTTCAGAACCGGGATACACCCGCTCGCCTTTTTACACACGTTTCCTTACACCACCATTTGTTCGCACCTCGAACTTTATCCTTGACACCCTGACAGGAACGGATTAAGTTCGACACACGAACTAATCCTGTTGAGCAATTCTTGAAGGCATTTTGTGCGCAAAATTGATCTGAACAACTTTCAGGTGGCGACCAGTGAAACGGTCCGCGACATCAACAGCCGCATCATGTTGAATCTGGTGCGCAAACACCAACCCGTCTCCCGGGCGGATTTGATGCGTTACTCGGGATTACAACGCAGCACCGTGTCGGCGATCGCCGAGCGGCTGATTGCGGAACGCTGGTTGAAGGAGGGGGCGGTCGGGAATTTGCCGCGCGGACGCAGGCCGACCTTTCTGCATCTCAATACCGAGCGCTGCGGGGTGGTCGGTGTGGATATTCAACCGGCGACGACCACTCTGGCGGTATCCAGCATGGACAGCCGGTTTTTGGCCCAGGAGTCCATGTCCACGGAAAAAGATCCGGGCGAATTCATCGCCCGGTTAAGCCGCCGGATCAAGGATTTGATGCGGGCACACCCCAAAAACTCCTACGAGGGCATTGGCATCAGCCTGCCGGGCCGGATGGATTCTTCGTCGCAACGACTGATATTTGCTCCCACCTTGGGCTGGAGCGAGCTGGATTTAAAGACGCACCTCGAACGCAACATCGGATTGCCGGTGGAATTGGAGAATGCCGCCAACGCCTGTGCGCTGGCTGAATTATGGTCGGGCCGGCACGTGGATGGAGTGCGCAACCTGGTGGCCGTGACGGTGTCGGATGACATCGGCGTGGGCATGATCATGAACGGCCAGTTGGTGCGGGGTTCAACGGGTGTGGCTGGAGAATTTGGCCATGTGACCCAGGAGCCGGATGGTCCCAAATGCCGGTGCGGCAACAGCGGATGCTGGGAGGTGCTGGCGTCCAATTCCGCCGCCGTGCGCTATTACGCGGAGTCGGCTTCCGTCCGCAAGGGCGAAGTTGGCTCCAAGAGTGACATGGCCAAGTTGCCGTTTGGTGACATTTTGCGATTGGTGGAACAGAATGATGCCCGGGCCTGCAAAGCATTAAGTCAAATGGCGCGTCATCTGGGCGCCGGCATTGCCATGCTGGTGACCGGGCTGGCCCCGGATGTGTTGGTGGTGGTCGGAGAAGTGACGCGCGCCTGGGACAAGGTCGGCCCGGTCGTGGCTGAGGCCGTCAAGCGCCGGTCTTTCACCCATGCCATCACCCGGATTTTGCCCACTGACCCGGAAGCGCAACCCCGGCTGCGAGGCACCATTGCGCTGGTTCTCCAAAATCACTTCGGCGCACCTCTGATCGCATGAAAACGATTAACAAAACTGAAATGGTTGTGAGGGTCTATATTGTTCCTGTGTCGAACTAGTTTTATTGCTGAAGTACCAATGAAAACCGCCGAAATCGAACCGCCGAAGCCGGCCATGCAAAACAATGCCGGTTATCAGGTGGAATCTTGCGAATCGGAAGCGGTCCGGAAGATTGAACAAAGCATTGCCTACATGACGCGGCATCTGGACGAGCCGTTGCAGGTGGCCACGCTCGCTGCCCAGGCAAATATTTCCCCATCGCACTTCTTCGCGCTGTTCAAACGGCAAACCGGCTGCGCGCCCATTGACTGCTTCATTCGCCTGCGCATGCAGCATGCCTGCCGTCTGCTGGACGAGACGGTGCTGAGCGTGAAGGAAGTTGCCGCCACGCTCGGCTACGACGATCCCTTCTACTTTTCCCGCATTTTCAAATCCGTCATCCACGTCGCGCCCAGCGAGTATCGGTTGCTGAAAAATGGGGACAAGGAGGATGTCAGGAACTGCGGGATTACTTTGCGCTTTTTTCATCCCTGTGAATCCAAGCCCGGTCTGGAGCGCACCGGCTCGCATCCGGCACCAGATCCGGGCGGCGCCAAAGGCCGAACCGGCATCAGCCCCGTTGGGGATGTCCGGTTATAGGAACGGTGAAAGAGGGTGACAGCGATTCAAGCGTCAAAGCGAATTTTATTATGAAATTTTATATGTGTAACAAATCAAAAAAGAAAAAGTTCCCGGCCGGCGGATTCACCCTGATTGAACTGCTGGTGGTCATTGCCATCATCGCCATTTTGGCGGCGTTACTGCTGCCAGCGCTGGCCAAAGCGAAATACCGCTCCAAAGTCCTCAGTTGCACTTCCAACTACAAGCAGTGGGTGGAGATGGCCAATGTGTATGCCACGGATGATGCGCAAGGCAGCATGCCCTCTTTTTTTACTTCCATGTGCGGCGGAAATCCGACTGACGTCGCCACCAATTTTCTTTCCAATCTGGGGGCTTTCGGGTTTACGGTGCCGATGTTTTTTTGCCCGGTCAGACAGGCGGATTTGGACGCCGCCAATGCTTGGTTTTATCTCTATGGTATTCCCTCTCATCGTTACATTGTTTCCATTCAAGATCTTAATCAATGGTTCACAGGAAACAAAAACAACATAGGGCGCTCGGTGGGAAACGGAGGGTATTCAAAACTTTTGCACGATTGGTGGGTGCCGCGACAAAATACTGGCAATAACCAACTGCCATTCCCTGTGCCGAACCAGCCCCCCGCCACTGCACCTGCCGGGGAACTTCCTTGGCCGCTAAAGACAAGTGATTTAACCGTGTCTCTGCAACCCATCATCACTGATCTGGCGGAAACCAGCGCAGGATTAACCGATCCCAAGACCATCCCAAATACCGACGCTCATTTTTACAATGGCAGTCTGTCTTCGATTAATTGCGGTTTTGCCGATAATCATGTGGAAACTCATAACGCCATTTCCATTTCATGGCAATACACTGACGAGGCAAGTTACTATTATTGAAAATGTTTTTTAAGGCCGGCATAACCCGGACGGATTGAACCAATGAAAAACCAGGAATCAACCAGAGCATTCTCCATGCGAAACATAGTTTTGTGCATGGTAAATCATTCGCCCAGTGATATAATTTGTTTCAGAACCAAACGAACCATGAACCATAGTCATTGATCCCCACCACCATGAAAACAATCATTAAATCATTAATGGCCAGCATCCTTGCCGGAATCGCGTTTATCACGCTATGCGGAACGGCACGAGCTGATCTTGCGGTGCAAACCCCGACAGCTTACCCCAGTGGCGGCACGAGTTGGGCCACAGACCCCGGTGGACACAGCCCCTTCTACTCGAGCGCAAATATAAGCGTCTCAGGAAATTTCAGCGGTCAAAGCGAGCAGGGTGCCGTTGCCGGCGCGCCTGCGAGCGTGCTGGCTGAAACAATCACCATCACCAACCTTGCCGGCATTCCGATACTCGGAGTCAATACGAACTATGTCTTGACTGGAATCTCGATGTTGATATCGGGGTATGACGGCAGCCATGCCTACTCCCTGCACATTTTTGATGTTACCACCAACTTGACTGGCGGGGTGACTGCCTCAGGAGCAAGCTACAATTTTACCCTCAATGGCGATCTTTTGGGTGGAGGGACCGGGAGCGGTGTGGGTTTTACCAATCAGTATTTGTCCGGGGCGGAACAGCAGGATTATTTGGGCTTGCAAAACGGCCCTATCAACCTGGACCAAATCGTGCTGGCTGGCGGGCATACGTATGCGGTGGAGGTTTGGTTCCCGTCAGGTTCTTCCGCTTTCTATGCGCAGAAAACCAGCTCAGGCTTACAGACTGTAGACGCCGGTGGTGAATTGATGGCCAGCACCGATTCAAGGTTGACTCAATCACGAATCACGGGGTCGGCATCGGGTTTTTACGGCAGTTCCCAACATACTTGGGCCATCGCGCTTTACGGGTATCCCACCAATGCCCCTCCGAGTGTCAACACCAATGTCGTGTCGGTGACTAATTACGTTATAGACGCATTCAATGCCTATGGATACGGACCGACCAACCACTATGTCGGCACGAACGACTACAGCACCGGTGGACTATCATCTCTCTGGACAAATTGGTTCGGCTCTGCGTGGGTGACCAACATTTGGGATTCTACAAACGACGCCTACGGCAATGCAAATTCCGGCTCCTTGAAAATCAGCGCGACTTTTAGCAGCGGTGGACAGTTTGTCGTCTTCGACGGATTTAACGGGATCAATCCGGCGCTGAGTGCCCTGACCAACGGTTTGACGAGCTTCCAGTGCGATGTGATGTTTGCCCCCGGTTCGGCCACCTATATCAACAGCGGCACCTTGGTGACCAACTACGGACATTTGCAATTCGGCACGCGGAATGGCAACTCTCAGGACTTCTTTAGTCCTGCTGTTGAAATTCAGGCCGGCAGCAACAACTGGACGCATGTAACCATCCCGATCAGTATAAACAACGACGCCAATCTGCTTCTCATCAACGATGTGTTGGTTAAAATTGATGGTGGCTGGTATACCCCCAATTTGAATGGGGTTTCGACACTCTGGGTGGACAATATCAAGTTTGTGGGGCCGGCCACGGTTGTCCTGCCGCCGCCGCCGACTCTGAGCATCCAAAAAGCCACTCCAGGCCTGCGGATGTTTGCCGGATCAACCGTTAACAATTATGATCGTGTAGAGGTGGCCACGGTTGACCAACAGCAGTCCTGGATCGGCGGTTCTTCGGTGAGCTATTCGTTCACGCTTTTGAGCTACCCGGCCAACATCAACCAGACCATGATCTTCCTCGTGCCGGTGAATACCATCCCTCCCGGCAACAGTGTGTATAACAACGAGTATGTTGAATATCAGGCGAGCAACGCGTTCTGGCTCAATATCCAGCCTTACGGCACTGGCGGCGCCACCGCCAGCATCGAGTGGAAGACCAATCTGCCGAATTCCAATCCGACCAATGTACTGGTCGTGTTAACCAACTCAACCGCCGTCGGCACTTGGACGCTGACATTCACCAGCGCCTCGGGGGGCACGGTGACCGGGCCGGGTGGTAGCCCGCAGGCCTTCACCATCGCGGATCCCAATGTTGCGACGGACTTCCAAAATCCGGTGGTCGCGTATTTTGGATTACAGCCCAACTCGGGCGCTGGCGAGGGAGAATACGAGGACTGGGCTTCGATCTCGGTTACTGGCGTTGCTGGCGTCAAAGAAAATGACAACTTCACGACAGACACGAGTTTTAATAGTGGACTTTGGAACATTAACACGCTCACTGTCGCGCTGAACACCTGCGTGCAACTTGTTACCACCAATACGCCTTACTGGGTGAGTTGGACGCTTCCAGCCGTCAATTTTGGACTGGGAACGGCCAGCGATATCCGCGGAAGCACCACAACAGTTTACGGCACTCAGTACCCATGGGTGTTGCCGGAGTATTACAATTCCTATAATGATGGCAATACCATTCCCAACCAGGCGAATCAGGGTAACAAAACATGGGTGTTGGTTCCTTCGACTTGCCTGCCGACGGTGGACGGATCGCAGGGTGGAGTGCCTTCCAAGAACGCGTTCTTCCAGCTCTTCGATCCGCCGCTGGCCAATTGATTTGACAGAATGCGAAATTAATTGAGCGGCGAGAACGCAATAATAACGGCGCCGGCAAACGGCGCCGTTTTTTATCACATAAAATGCATGATTGATTTGATAACCAGTTGATGATCAGGTGCTTTAAAAATATGAATTACAGCGCGCGTGCGAAAGCATCACCCAGAACCGTTGGTATTCTCGTTTTGCCGGCTGTTATCAGCTTCGGCGCGCCAGCGCTGGCTCAAACTGTTTATGGGGTGGATCGGTTCAACCCGACATCCGCTTTTATCGTATCCAGCCCGGCCCATGATTGAACTGGCTGCAAATGATTTATGCCCGGTGCAATCCGGCAAGCAATGTGATATGTTTGCTACAAGGCGCAAGCCCGGTTTTACATGAGAAATTACATTTTTGCGGCAATCTTCGCCTTGGGTCTGCCTGGCTATGCGCAGGTTTGTACGGTGAACTGGACCAATGTGTACCAGAGGATAGACGGCTTTGGCGCTTCCTCGGCTTGGCAGAGCACTTGGACCTCGACTGAGGCCAACTTGTTTTTTTCCACCAGTAACGGCATCGTTTACACTGATAAATTGAGCACCACCACCACCAACAATGGCATCGGCCTTTCCCTGCTGCGCAACCACATTTTATACGCCAGTTCGACTTCACCGACCGCCACACCGACCACGGTCGAAACCAGCATCATGCTGATGGCCCAAACCAATGGCGCCAGGGTCTGGAGCACGCCGTGGACACCGGCGGCCGGGTTTAAAAGCATCAACGACATTTATGATTCCGGCGTGGCCACCGCTAGCGGAATAGATGGGGGCAGTTATCTTGGCAACGGCAATAATATCACCAATCTGAACTATGCCAGCCAGTTGGCCAACTACGTGTATAGCATGTCAAATTCCTATCACGTCAATATCTATGCCATCTCGATTCAAAACGAGCCGGACGCGGATGTCACCAGCTATGAGGCATGTCAATGGACCGGCCAGCAGATTCACGACTTCGCCACCAACCTTTACGCCGCGTTGGGTGCCAAGGGCTTTGGTTCAACAAAGATAATAATTCCGGAGAGCCAGAATTGGACGGATCCAAAGGGTTTTGCCTCCACGGTCATGAGCGACAGCGCTTCCAACGCGGTTGGCATCATTGCCGATCACAATTACGATGGTTCCACGGGACCGTCGAATCTTTCAAAGAATAGTTACGGCAAGGCGCTTTGGGAAACGGAAGTTTCCCTCCTTAGCGGCAGCGACGGCAGCATTACCAATGGTGTTTATTATGGCCAGCGGATTTACCTGTTCATGACCCAGGCACAAGCCAATGCCTACCATTATTGGTGGCTCATGTCCGGCAATACCACGGGAAATGAGGGATTGCTGGACAACAATGCTTCCATAACCAAGCGTTTTTTTGTGTTTGGCCAATACAGCCGCTTTGTCCGTCCCGGTTATTATCGCATTGGCGCGAGCAATACCGGCAACGCCTTGATCAGCGCCTATAATAACACCAACTCCGGCAGCTTCGCCATCGTGGCCGTCAACACCAACACCAGCACGGCCATCAACCAGACCTTCAATCTCACCAACTTCACCGCCGGTTCCGTGACGCCGTGGCTGACCACCAGCAATCTTTCGCTGGTCAGCACCAATGCCGTCACGGTCAACAATGCGTCATTCACCTATACGCTGCCGGCGTTGAGCGTCGTGACCTTCGTGGGGCAGCAACAAACCAACACGCCGCCGACCTTGGCGCCGATTGTGAACCAGACGATCAACGCGGGAGTCACCCTGGTCATTACCAATGCGGCCACCGACACGAACCCGCCGCCTCAAACCTTGACGTTCAGCCTGCTCAGCGCTCCCAACAACGCGACCCTCACGCCGCTCAACAACACCAACGCCGTCTTCAACTGGCGCCCGCTGGTGAGCCAGGCCAACACGACCAACCCGATTACGGTGAAAGTGGCGGACAGTGCGAGCCTGAGTGCGACCAACAGTTATACGGTCACCGTCAATCCGCTGGCCCAACCGGTGGTCAGTTCAATCAGTGTGTCGGGCGGGCAGGTGAGTCTGGTGGCGACGGGCGCGGTGGGGCCGGATTACACGTTATGGGCCTCGACCAATCTTACAAGCTGGCAGGTCCTGTTTACGAGCAATTCACCGGTGACGCCGGTCACGCTGGTGGACACCAACTTCAACGCCAACCCCGTCCGCTTTTATCGCATCCAGCTCGGCCCCTGAACCAGCCAACCGCCAAATTCGCCGGTGTTTACAAGGGGAAAGTGCCATTTTACCCGTGGAGAATCCTCCATGACAATCATAGTTTTATCCATTCCAAAAAAAAGATAGCCATGATAATATGGTTTTATCAGTCAG
This sequence comes from Verrucomicrobiia bacterium, assembly GCA_049692125.1. Taxonomy (GTDB): domain Bacteria; phylum Verrucomicrobiota; class Verrucomicrobiia; order Limisphaerales; family UBA11358; genus UBA11358. The sequence goes on from JBAVOO010000006.1 coordinate 7,957, forward strand.
TCTAAAACCTAAAAACAGAAATTTGTAACAAATAATTGTATGAAAACAACCCCTATTTCCCACGTAGCTAAAATTACCTGCCTGGCTTTGGCTGTGATCGGTCTCACCGCAGTCAGCGCTCACGCCCAATACATCCTCGGCAGTTTTCAAGGCAACACCGATCCCACGGATGCAGGATGGATCAATCAACAGAGCGGCAACCCGATTACCGCGGACAGCGCAAGCAGCTTTGTGGCGGGCGGGGTGCCCACCTACCCGCTAAGTCTCGATATGTCGGCAGCCGGTCATGCCGGCAGTTTTGGATACCCCAGTCTCGAACTTCAGTTCACCCCAGCCGAAATAGCGGCTTTTAACGCCAACTCATATCTCACGTTCACGTTCTCTGTGCCATCGGGTTCGTCCACGTCGGGGTATTCACAGATTTACAATCTTGCGTTCAACTCCGGAGGTACTGGATATTTTAACGCACTCTCTGGGGGTAATGCGGCAGCGACTTGGGGGACATATACTACAGCGACTGGCTCCACTGGCAACAACCAGAACGGGGAACCCAACTTCTACTTCTACGGCGGTGAACCGGCGCTGTTTACGGAAACAGTCACATTTAACTATGCGAGTATCCCTAATTTCGCTGCCCTGGTGGCTGGTGACGCGGGCTATCTCCAGATGACTTTTCAGGGCAACCAAGGTGGCGGCGCCCCCACTGACATGTACTTCAATAATGTGGAGCTATCGACCGGGCCCTTTGGGACCTCCGTGCCGGAGCCGGCTTCGCTGGCGCTTCTGGGTGGTTCGCTGATGGCGCTGGTTGTGATTCGCCGCCGCAAGTAAGTGGTTTTTCATACCGTATTCAGAGCAACAGCCGTTGCCGATTGAAAGGCGGCGGCTTTTTCATTTTCAGGGTTTGAATTGACAGGAATCTGAATTCGCCAGTCACCTCAAATTCGGATTCGCTGTTAACGCTGGTGGACACCAACTTCAACGCCAACCCCGTCCGCTTTAATCGCATCCAGCTCGGCCCCTGAACCAGCCAACCGCCAAATTCGCCAGTGTTTACAATGGGAAAGTGTCATTTTACCCGTGGAGAATCCTCCATGACAATCATAGTTTTGTCCATTCCATAAAACAGACAATGATGATAATCTCATTGTAACGGTTAACCTAAAAACAGCAATTTGGAACGTAACAAAAAAAAGCGTATGAAAAATCTTATCAAAACCCTGGCAATATTGTCCGCGCTGGCACTGGCCACGTCAGTTCAAGCTCAAGTTTCGGAAAGTGACGGCTTGGGAACCACTTGGATTGGCACACCAACATTTATGACGGCTTCAGCCGCCACTTTTACCACCTCGGAGGGTAATTTTGGTTCCACCGGTGGTGCGGGCGGTTATGGCGCGTTGAGCCAAACTTTTGTGCTCAGCCAATCCGCCACATTGCAGAATATACAATTGGTTTTGGCGGGAAATGTGCAGACTTATGACATTGAGATTTATGACTTGGGGGCGTATCCGGGCTCTGGATATCCGGCTAACTCAGCTTCCTATACTCCGGGTAGTTTAACCGATTTGCTTCCATCAGGCACCCAATTCACCTATAATGCTGGAGCTTCGGGAGCACAAAACGTTGCAGAATTAACTTTCTCAGGTGCGGATGCAGTCACTCTGAACGCTGGGGAACTCTATGCGTTTCAAATTGATCCGACGACTTCAGCCTCGTCGTATTGGGCGCGCGATGGTGTGATGGTGCTCAATGTTCAAGGTTACAGGATGAACCAGTTTACCTCTGGCAACATGGGTGCCATAAATGGAAATGATCAACGCGATTTTAGCTTTGCTCTCACAACTGAGCCGGTTCCCGAGCCTTCTTCAATGGCCTTGCTCGGCTTGGGCGCGCTTGTCGGCACGTTTGTTATTCGCCGCCGTCAAAAGGCATAGACCGAGTTTAGCTTCAAATTGAAGACCGCTGCCGAAACGCAGCGGTCTTTTTTTGTCGTTGCCAGTTTGGCAAAAAAGTCGTTTGGAACAAGACCGCCGGCAGGTGATGCCATTTACAGTTTGCTTTTGCACTGTAGCGGCGGTCTGTGACCCGTCGCCATTGATTCCACCGGCGCTCACAGAGCGCCGCTACAAAAAATGCGAAACAGTGCAATTACAAGCTGAAACTGGCATCAGTCCGGAACGGCGCCCAGGCAATCGAGCTGGCCGAAACAAGCCGATCAGCTTTCCGGCGGCAAGGATCCGGCAATTATCACCATACTGGCGGCGGCTTACGCCGAGGCCGCGCGATTTCCCGAAGCGGTCACGACCGCCCGGCAAGCCCTGGAGTTGGCTGCCATCCAAACCAACACCGCAGCAGTCAATGCCCTGCGGACGCAAATCGGATTTTACGAAGCGGATACCCCGTTCCGTGACCTCAGCCTGACAAACGCTCTTCCTTCTGAAAGTCAACCTTGACGGCTGGTTGACGCGATGCCGAAGCCCGAAAGAAATCCGAAATCCGAAGCCCGAAACGCAGAACGGCTCGGGGGCCGGTTTGTCCTTCGGATTTCGGGCTTCGGGCTTCTTTCGGCGTAAAGCCGCGTGGCGGCCACGCCGCTATACGCGGATCTCGGATTTCGACCTTCGGATTTATGCCGCCCCAACGACTTGCGTGTTGGTTTAGAGCGGCCCTGGACACAGCACGCAACTTGAAAAGCCGGGTCGCGTCAAGTCATGTAATTTGATTTCATTGCCGAATCACAAAATTCGTCTAAAAATATGGGCTTCATATGAAAACGTTTCTTAAATGCTTTATGCTGGCCGCTCTGATGGCGGCCAACGGCCAATTGCCGGCACAGACCGCCAACGAATCGCAGCAAAAAAACCAGGTTGAGCCGAACCGGTTGGCGGCGCCGGAAAAGCTCTCCGACGGCATCGTGGTTCCAATCAACGGCACTTTCCTCGAGGTGGAAGTTTTCGCCGGCAACGTCATCCGCATCGCCGCGGCGAAGGACCGCGCGTTCCTTGCCCACAGCACGCCCGCAACGGAAGTGCGCCGCCAGGAGAAGACCCGGTGGAAGCTCGACACCCGGGATGGGGTGGCAACGCTCTCGACCGCAAAACTCCAGGTGCGGGTGAATCTCGCCACCGGCGCGGTTGCATTTTTTGATTCCAATGGCAAACCCATTCTGGCCGAAAAAGCCGATGGCCGGACAATCACCCCCGCCGAGGTGCAGGGCGAGCAAACGTCCCATGTGCGCCAGCAGTGGGAACCAAACGCCGATGAGTCGCTCTACGGCCTCGGCCAGCGTCAAATCGGCATCCTTGACATCAAGGGCTGGGACCTCGATTTGTGGCAGCATAACACGCACGTCGTCGTGCCCTTTCTGGTATCGAGCCGCGGTTACGGTGTGTTGTGGGACAATCTCTCCTACACGCGCTTCGGCGATTTGCGTGAATTCGAGCCCATCCCCGCCGATTGTCTGATGGACGTTTCCAACCAGCCCGGCGGGCTCACGACCGGCACGTTCACCGCGGCCAATCCCGGCCAACTGGAAAATGCGCACCGCACCAATGAAATCTCCTTCCAGTCCCGCGGTCGCGGCGGTGCCGGTGGCTGGACGCGCTGGGCCGGCGAACTCGTCCCGCCCACGACCGGCGATTATCAACTTAAAACCTACTCGAACGGCCGCATCAAAATGTGGCTGGACGGAAAGGGGGTCATTGACCACTGGCGGCAGGGCTGGCTGACGGACAATGATCAGATTAAAGTCCACCTTGAAGCCGGCCATCATTACGCAATCAAAATCGAATCCGGCGGGGACGAGCGGAGCACGATGCAATTGACGTGGAAAACGCCCACGCCGGATGGCAGCACGTCGTTGTGGTCCGAGGTCGCCGACGGCGAGGATTATTATTTCGTTTACGGTCCGGCGCTCGACCAGGTCATCGCCGGTTTCCGCCAGTTGACCGGCCAGGCTTCGTTGATGCCGGAGTGGGCGTTCGGCTTGTGGCAGTCGCGCCAGCGCTACGAGACCGACAAGCAAAGCCTCGACGTGGTGGATGAATTTCGCCACCGCGCCATTCCTTTCGACAACATCGTGCAGGACTGGCAATACTGGCCGCGCAACGCCTGGGGTTCCCATGAGTTTGATCCGAAGCGCTTTCCGGATCCGGCTGGCTGGCTCAAAGCCCTTCACGAGCGGCACGCCCACGTCATGATTTCGGTCTGGGGCAAATTCTACCCGGGCACCACCAACTTTGGCGCGATGCAAAAGGCCGGGTTCCTCTACCAGGCCAATCTCCGGGAAGGGTTGCAAGACTGGATTGACTACCCCTACACCTTCTACGATGCGTTCAACCCCGCCGCCCGCAAGCTCTTCTGGTCGCAGATCGATACCGCCCTGTTCAACAAGGGCATTGATGCCTGGTGGATGGACGCCACCGAACCCGACCTTACCGCCTCGCCGCCCACTCTCGAAGGACAACGCACCCACATGAATCCCACCGCGATGGGCACCGCGTCGCGCGTGATGAACGGTTATGCCTTGATGAACAGCAAGGGGATTTACGAAGGACAGCGCCGCGTCGCGCCCAACCAGCGCGTCTTCATCCTCACCCGCTCGGGCTTCGCCGGCATCCAACGCTACGGCACGGCCACCTGGTCCGGCGACACGACGGCAACGTGGACCGGATTGGCGAAGCAGATTCCCGCCGGCCTGGGCTTTTGCATCTCCGGCGTGCCGTATTGGACGATGGACATCGGCGGCTACACCATGGAGCAAAAATTCTCCACGGAAAATCCCACGCCGGCGAATGCCGAGGAATGGCGGGAGCTCAACACCCGCTGGTTCCAGTTTGGGACGTTCTGTCCGTTGACGCGTTTGCACGGCGAATTGAAACCGCGCGAACCGTGGACCTTCGGCGGCGATTCGCATCCCGCTTATCAAACCATCGTCAAGTTTGACCGCCTGCGCTACCGCCTGCTGCCTTATATTTATTCCATTGCCGGGGAGGTGACCCTGGACGCCGGCACGATGATGCGGCCATTGGTCATGGATTTCCCAGGCGACACGAAGGTCCGTGAAATCACCGATGAATACATGTTCGGTCCGGCGTTCCTCGTCGCGCCCGTCACCACCTACCAGGCGCGCAGCCGCGGCGTCTATCTGCCACCAACGAACGGCGATTGGTACGACTTCTGGACCGGGGCGATTACTGCGGGCGGACAGACCATTGACGCCCCGGCGCCCTACGACTCGATGCCGCTGTTCATCCGCGCCGGTTCCATCATTCCGTTCGGCCCGGAACTGCAATACACCGGCGAGAAACCAGCCGACCCGGTCACGCTGTATGTTTATGCGGGCGCGGACGGCGCGTTCACGCTCTACGAGGACGATGGTTTGACCTGCGGCTACGAGAAAGGCGCCTTTGCGCGCATTCCGATTCATTGGAATGACGCTGCCAGGACGCTGACCATCGGCAAACGTGAGGGCAGGTTCCCCGGCATGCTGGCCAAACGCACCTTCAACGTCGTGCGGGTGGCCAAGGACAAGCCGGCCGGTTTTTCATTCACCCCGAAGGCGGACCGGAGCGTCGCTTATCAAGGCAAAGAGGTGAAGGTGAAGTTTGAGTGATGCGTTGATGCCGCCTTGTTCAACTGTTCTGGAATGAGAACCATGAAATTCATCACGGGCGGCCTGCGTCGTTTGTCGTGTGTCCTGGGGTTGCTCCTGCTGGGACTGGGAACCGCCTTCCTCCGCGCCCAGCAGGACAAGCCGGCCCCACCGCCGCGGGTCCAGGTCCAGCCGGCCCCGCAACCGCCGTCCCAGGTTCAACCCCCTGAGAACCAGCCGGTCAAGATTGAGCCGGTTCAGGAACCACCGCCGCTCTATCTCGACACCAACCAGCCCGTCGAGAAACGCGTCGAAGACCTGTTGGGTCGCATGACGTTGGAGGAGAAGATTGCGCAGGTCCACGCCGACTCGAAATTCTCCACCGCCGCCATTCCGCGGCTGGGCATCCCGCGCCGCTGGATTGACGACGGCCCGCACGGCGTGCGCGAGGACGTCGGCCCCTACTCGTGGAACGCCGCCGGACGCAACGACGATTATGCGACCTGGATGCCGGCGTTGAGCGCCCTGGGGTCCACCTGGAACGTGGACCTGGCGACGGCCTACGGCAACGTGCTCGGACAGGAATCGCGGGCGCGGGACAAGGACATCCTCCTCGCGCCGATTGTTGACATCGCACGCACCCCGCTCTGCGGGCGGATTTACGAGTATTTCGGCGAAGACCCGTTCCTGAACACGCGCATGGGGGTGAACTACATCGAAGGCGTGCAATCCAACGAAGTCGCCGCCTGCGTGAAACATTTTGCCGGCAACAACCAGGAGGACGGGCGGGGAAGCATCAACATGGACATGGACGAACGCACCTTGCGCGAGATTTACCTGCCGCCGTTCGAGGCCGCCGTCAAGGAGGCCCGCGTCTGGGCCGTCATGGGCGCCTACACCAAATTCCGCGGCGAGTATTGCGCCTACAACGATTATCTCATCAATAAAATCCTCAAGGGCGAATGGGGTTTTCCGGGGCTGGTGATGTCCGATTGGGGCGGCACCCACAGCACGCGCGAGGCGGCGTTGGGCGGGCTGGACGTGGAAATGGGCACCCTCGTCGGGTCGGAGAACAAATCGGCCTACACCAATTTTTTCCTGGCCAGCGCATTTCTGGATGCCATTCGCACCAACGGGATTCCGGTGTCGGTCCTGGACGACAAGGTGCGGCGCAGCCTGCGCGTCATGTTCGCCTCGCACATCTTTGATCCCGTGCGCCTGCCCGGCGCGCTCAACTCGCCGGAACATCGGACCACCGCGCAACGCGTCGCCGAGGAATCCATGGTCCTGTTGAAGAACAACAACAACGCGCTGCCGCTGGATGTGTCCAAAATCAAATCGGTGGCGGTGATTGGTGAAAATGCCGTGCGCCACAATGCGGCGGGCTTTTTTGGCGCCGGCGTCAAAACCATGTATGAGGTCACCCCGCTCGACGGCATCGAGCAACTGGTCGGCGGCAAGGTGAACGTCACCTATTCGGCCGGTTACAGCAAGGAAGGCGGCGACTCCAACCTGGTCAAACGCGCCGTCACGGCGGCGCGCCAGGCGGATGTCGCCATCATCGTCGCCGGCCTCAATCATTCCCGCTATCTGGACGACGAAGGCAGGGACCGGACCAATCTCAGTTTGCCGTACGGCCAGAACGAATTGATTCAGCGGGTCGCCCGGATCAACCGGCACACGATTGTGGTCCTGGTCTCGGGACCCGCCATTGAAATGGACCCGTGGCTGGACCGGGTGCCGGCGGTGCTGCAGGCGCACTATTCAGGAATGGAAGGCGGTCATGCGCTCGCCCGCATCTTGTTCGGCGACGTGAACCCGTCGGGCAAGCTGGCCGTCACCTATCCGAAACAACTGCTGGATTCACCGGCGCATGCGCTGGACACGTATCCGGGCACGAACGGCACGCTGTTCTACAAGGAAGGGTTGCTGGTCGGCTACCGCTGGTTCGATGCGAAAGACATCAATCCGCTGTTCCCGTTCGGTTTTGGTTTGAGCTACACCACGTTTGAATATTCCAATCTGAAACTCGTCCCCGGCCACGACACCAACGGCCCGGTCGTCACCGCCGAGTTCGACCTTGCGAACACCGGCCCACGCGCCGGCGCCGAAGTGGCACAACTCTACGTGCATCAGGAAAACCCCAGCCTGCCGCGCCCGCTGAAGGAGTTGAAAGGCTTCAAAAAGGTTTTCCTGAACCCCGGCGAAAAGCAGACCGTCTCCATCCCGCTCGACGTTCGGTCCTTCGCCTTCTACGACCCGGCAAAAAGCGGCTGGGTTTCCGAAACCGACAATTTCGAGGTTCTGGTGGGAAGTTCCTCGCGCGACATCCGCCTGCAGGACAATTTTCACCTGCCGAAAACCACGGTGGAGCAATAAATCGCTGCTCCGGCTGCCTTGCGAAAACAAACTCGCAATGAATTTTATGCTTTAAAATTAGGGTGAAAAAGCGGTGAATTATTTTTGATAACATTCGTTTGCAAAAAAAATGAACTTTAGGTTAAAGTCTCAACACAAAATGAACGCTTCGCCGTGTAAAGAATGGATTCCGGGTGCATTGAATGATCGTCAATTGAAGCAATTGATTGACAAGGAGTTTATCAAAAACGCGGGTGATTCTGCCCTTGATTATTCATCTTTTGATTTGAGGCTGGATCACGATGTTTACGAGATGGTTGAGGGTTCGGTGAAACCACATGGCAGGGGGTATGAACGATTTCTGAAAACACAAAAGAAATATGCAAAAGTGACATCTTGGGAACCAAATGAAGAATTGGTTTTAAAGCCTAAAACAACTTATGTTTTCAAACTGAAAGAGCAACTAGCGACGAAGCTCCGAGGCCTGCCTATACACGGTCAGGCTACGGCAAAAAGCTCCGTAGGGAGAGTTGATGTGTTGGCTCGGCTAATTGTTGATGGGATGCATAACTACGAAGAATTTGACGAAACCATGTGGGAAGAAGATGGTGCTGGCGGTGACATATCAATGTTTTTGGAAGTGACACCGATTACTTTTCATGTTCGCGTTAAAAAGGGAAAATCGCTTTCACAACTTCGATTGTTCTATGGAAAACCGGAGGAATCAGAGATAAAAGGAAAGGAACTATACCAAGCTGTGTTTTTGCACGATGAAGACTTTCGAGACGACAAAAATATAGTTGATGAATGTTTAAGGGTGAATGTAAGCAACATTCCGTTCAAGGCAAATAATGCGGCAGCATTCAGAGCAAAAAGTGGGAAAAAAGAGCCAGTAAAACTTTGGGTAGATAAAGACTCTGCTGGAAACTCGATTAATTTACTGGATCCATCGGAATATTGGGATTTGGTTCCATCGGAAGATGGTCGATTTCCCATAACTAAAACGAATTTTTTCATCCTTAGATCAAAGGAAAAGATCCTTCTTCGACGTGGTGTTTGTGTATACTGCCGGGCGATTGACGAAACCATTGGAGAAATGCGAATTCATTATGCAGGATTCGTTCATCCATATTTTGGCCATCACATCAAGAAAGATGGTAGTGTCGTTGCAATTGGAACACCGTTAATTTTTGAAGTCCGCGGGCACGATGTAAATGTTGTTTTAATTGACAATGAGCCGTTGGCTCGTCTCCAATTCTATCGAATGTCAGAGGATTGTGAAGAAACACCAAATAAAGAGAAACTTTCTGCCTACCACGATCAAATCCTTAGGCTCTCGCAATTTTTTGATCAGTTTCCAATTTTGAACTAAAGTCCTGTATGGAGCAAAATCCAACGAATATTCAAAGACGGTTTAAAGTGGTGCGCTTGGAAGAGGGCGATATTTGCTCCCGAACAGATCATTATAGCCATTTGAGGCAGTTAATTCTGGCGCATGAACCAATGTATCCGGATATAGCAAAATGGTTCCAAAATAAAGTTTGTCCCGGCGTACGAAGCACTGAACGAGTGGCATTCATTGGTTACTTGGATGAGAAACCCACAGTGTCGGCAGTTGTAAAAAGAGGCGAAAACGCAAAATTCTGTCATCTGCATATTACAGAGGGATTACGCGAAGCTCACCTGGGCGAGATCTTTTTCTCTTTGATGGCTTATGAAGTTCGTGATTTGGCTCAAAGTGTTTATTTCACAGTACCGGAGAGTATCTGGGACTGCAAAAATGAATTTTTCCGCTCTTTTAATTTTTCTAACCTGTGCAAAGCGAATGTTCAATATCGTCTTTTTGATGAGGAGCTTGAATGTGACGCTCCTTTTAGCGAGGTCTGGAGTGCCGTTGAAACGAAGTTGCCAAAAATCTGCAATTTATATGCTTGGAGTGAGAGTTCCCTGGCGAGTGATTTGCTTATGAGCATTCACCCTAAACACGTCGAACAGATTTTTTCCGGGAAAAAGCGATTTGAATTAAGGCGTAAATTTTCAACCAAGTGGCTGGGACACCGTATGAATATTTATGCGACCGAACCTGTGATGCAATTAGTTGGGCAGGCAACAGTGCGGCGAGTCATTCGGAATTCTCCCAAAGAAATATGGAAAAAACTTGGATCCGAGCTCGGATGTAGCCGCATGGATTTTGACCGATATACGAAAAACACTGAGGAGATATTTGCTATTGAGCTGGATGAGATTACTCCATTCCGAGTCCCTGTATCTAGGAAGGACATTGTTGAAATCTTAAAAGAATCGTTAACACCTCCTCAGTCATACTGTGTTCTGAAACCAAACAAGCCTTGGGGCCAAGCAGTCACTTTAGCAACCTTGCTGCAAGGGGCGTTCAGAGGACACATTTTATCTTCTATAAATAAGCTTTTTTTACCACCAAAGTCGATGATAGGCGGGGGTTCCAGTGTTGCTGATTTTCAACTGCGCAGGTTGCTTTCTTGATATTCACTTGGTCGAAGCAGGCTCAGCCGAATCGGTTGCGGCCAGTGAATTGGTTCCGTTATCGCTGCGTCAGCTTGGTCGCCATGACCAATAATTTTTCCGCAGTTGCATGACGATGCTCGCTTTCGATTGATAATTTTGAAACCAAATTCTGGCCGTCCAATGTCAAATTGAGATCGTGAGTGAGGCAAATCACTTGTGCCAGCGAGAAAGTTGATCGCATAACCCACCGCGAGACTTCCAGCGTTTGTGGTCAAATATCCGTGTGAATCCGCGTCCATCCGTGGTTTCCGTCTTTTTCACGCCCTTGGCGTCTTGGCGGTTAAAGTTCATTGTTCGTTTCCGCTGGACATCCGGTTGATTTTGGACCAAGCCATGCGCGGTGAGTTATGAAAGACAAATCGCCCGCAAAACCAACCCCGGGCCGGCCAGAAGGCGACGTGGCTTCTGACATCCTGGGTTACCTGACCAAACATCCCTCAGCCGAGGACACGCTGGAGGGCATCGTCCAATGGTTGACATTGGAAAAACACATCCAAACGACGCCGGGCATCGTGGCGCACGCGCTGGCGCAATTGATTGAAAGGAGGCTCGTCACGACGCGGCCGAGCGCAGGCGGCCCGACGATTTATCACCTCAATGCCCCGTCGGCGAAGGCCGCGTAAAGCTGCGCCACGCGGCAGGCAGCGTAAAAAGTGTCGAGAGACGAGTGTCGAGTGTCGAGGGCAATACACCGCGGCACGGCGTCCGCCTTCGCACCGCTACGGCGAGACAAAGCGCAGCGTCCCTGCCGCTTGATTCGGGTCTCGTGTCTGGCGTCTCGGATTTCGGGCTTCGGTTTATCCGTGTCCATCCGTGTTCATCCGTGCTTAAAAAAGGTTTTTCGAGGACGAGCCGTCTTCGTTACACTTCCGTCTTCGCACTGCTTCGCCGAGACAAGTCGCCGCGCCAAGGGAACGATCAGTCTTCGCCAAGGCTCCGACGCGACAGGGGGACGGAAGGCGGATTTTATCAGCGTCCATCAGTGTGGATTAGCGGTTTAATTTGTGGTTTCGAGGCAGGCGGCCAGGGCGTAAACCAACGCGGAATTCCAGTTGATGGCGATTTCGTTGGTTCGGTAATCCTCCGGTTCATCATGCCAATCGGTTGCCTTGGGATGAGGGCCGCCGACGAGATAACCGGGCCACGGGTCCGCCCCGTTGTCGCCGCCGGAGCGGCGGTCGTGCGGATGCAGCGGCGGACGGAAACCGATTCCCGTGACGAATGACCGGCCATAGCAATTGCGGCCAAACAAGTGATTCAGGGTGTCCAGGCAGGTGGCGCGATATTGCGTTCTGGAGAATGGCTGGCGCGATGGCCGCATCAGAAGTTCCGCGCCGTGCATGCCGAAAGCGGGCGTCGTTTTGCGTGAAAGACGGTCGGCAGCCATGAGCAGGAGCGTCTGCCGGGCCACGCCGCCGTTGCAACCCCAGTAGTAGCGCGAGCCCAACGGGCGCGCGTAGCCGTCGTGGTTGCCGGTTTGCACGATGTCGTCCGCCACGGACAGCAGGTTGCCGTGGACCAGTTTCACCAGGGCCGGGTCGCGGCCGGGTCGCCGGGAAAACAGGTAGGTGATGAGTCCCAAATCCTTCGTTTCATCCCAGTCGAAATCGCTGTCCACCTGGCCGTTCACCGCCTTCACGCGGGTTTCGAGGTCAAGCAAGACGTCAGGTGAGCCGGTGGTTTCCCAAAGTTCCGCCGCCGCCCACAGCCGGTTTTGCGGAATGCCATTCTGCCGGTGGTTGGGCTGGTTGACTTCATAACTGCCGGTGCTGAACCCTGTCTGGTCGGCCTGATGATATTCCGGATGGGCTTTCAGGAATTGATAGCTCAATTGGGCGGCTTGCAGGCAGTGGTCGGCAAAGGCTGGGTCGTATGGCTGGAAAATCCGCGCCGCCTGTGCCGTCATCCCCACAAAATCGGCGGTGGCCTCGCTGCCCCACGGAGTGAAATAGCGGTCCGCCGTCTCAGCTTCCGGCAGGATGAACCCGCCGAAGCTGCGCGTGGTGAGTTTGTGATACACCGAGCCGTCCGGCGCCTGCATGGTCAGCAGCCAGTCCAGCTCCCATTTCAATTCCGCCAGAAAATCCGGCAGCTTGCCGCCGGACTCCGGAAGGTCGAGCCGGACTTTGCGGAGTTGCGGACCGAAATCCTCCCAGGCCCGGAACAGTGTACCGACCGTGACGCCGGCGTTGACGGTGTATTTGTTGTAATCACCGGCGTCGTGCCAGCCTTTGGTGCCATCCCGGTTCGTGTGGCCGCCGCCGACGTAATCCAGCCACGCATCGTTGGTGTGGCAGACCGCGTGCGCGAAGGTATGGCCGTGATACGTGGCGCTGACGGCGGTGCCGCAGCGCCACAAATAAAATCCGAGCATGGCGGTGTGGAATGGTTCGCGGTAAACGTCCGCCGCGATATGGAACGGCGCGGACCGGCCCACGGACGGCACGTCAATTTGGTATTCGCCGGGTTGTTTGAGCTTCGAAAAATCAGCCGTGTAGAGCTGCTCCTGCGTGTCCGGGTCCAGAACCGGGCCGGTGGCTTTGCCTTTGAAGGCCGTCGAGCCATCGGTGACGCGGACCACGGTAAAATTCGCGCAAGGCGCAGCGATCGTTGCCTGTTTCTCCGCGTTTGGCAGGTAACCCACCGTGTTGAAGCGAATCTGGAGGGATTCGGCGGCGGCCTGGACGGAAAGCGTCAGAATAAAAACCAAGGAACAACCAACAACCAATCCCGCAAAGCGGGACCGAACGTCCAACAGACCATCGGCCGGCCATTCATTGGATGTTGGATCTTCGACGTTGGATGTTCGATGTTTTACGCCAAAAACCAGACAGGAACTACGCGTCATTGTTCAACAGCCAAGCAATTTCCCGGCGCGAAAGCAAGCCTGCAGGGCTGGCCGCCGTGTCATCTATTTCGCCGACAAGACAGGGTCTCCGGATGGGTCTAATTTGTTCCCCGATTCAAACCGGGCGGGATATGATTTTCCGTGTTCCGGCGTGGCGGTGCCAGGCAAAAAAATGATTGTCTGTAAGCGTCAGCAAAACCATTATCTGTCAACTCTATGCAACTCCATTGGATCGACCTTAGCATCATCGTTCTGTATCTGATCGCCACGATTTTTGTCGGCTTTTGGGTTTCCAAACGGGCGTCCAAGGACATGAAGTCCTATTTCCTGGGTGGCAACAAGCTGCCCTGGTACATGCTGGGCGTTTCGAATGCGTCGGGCATGTTCGATATCGCCGGAACCATGTGGCTGGTTTATGTGACGGCCACGTATGGAATGAAAGGGACCTGGTTGCCGTGGCTTTGGCCGACCTTCAACCAAATCTTTTTGATGGTCTATATGTCCATCTGGCTGCGGCGTTCCAACGTCATGACCGGGGCGGAATGGATCCAGACCCGGTTCGGCAAAAACGCCGGCGCCACGGCGTCGCACATCATCGTGGTGGTGTTTGCGCTGGTGAGTGTGATCGGATTCCTGGCCTACGCGGCCAAGGGCATCGGCAAGTTCGCCGGCGAGTTCCTGCCGGGGCATCTCTCGGATGACACCTATGCGTGGATCTTGATGGGCATCACGACGTTCTACGTTGTCAAGGGCGGGATGTTCAGCGTGGTGTTTACCGAGGTCATCCAGTTCTGCATCCTGACCGTTGCTTCCATCGCCATCGGCATCATTGCCATGGTCAAGGTCGCCCCGGACATGCTGGACAAAGTGGTTCCTTCCGGCTGGCATGACCTGTTCTTCGGCTGGAACCTCGGTCTGAACTGGACCGCCATTCCCGAAATCAACAACCGGATTGCCGCGGACGGCTATTCGCTCTTTGGAATTTTCTTCATCATGATGTGTTTCAAGGGAATCCTGGTCAGCGCGGCCGGCCCGGCGCCCAATTATGACATGCAGCGTGTGCTCTCGACGAAAGGCCCCCGGGAGGCGGCGCTGATGAGTTCAACGGTCAATGTGGTGCTGTTCTTCCCGCGGTACATGATGATTATGGGTCTGACGGTTTTGGCCCTGGCTTTCTACACCCCGGATTTGGCGGCGATGGGCGACAAGCTGGACCTCGAAAAAATACTGCCGCTGGCCCTGGCGCGATTTGTGCCGGTCGGCATTCTGGGGCTGGTCATAGCCGGCCTGCTGGCGGCGTTCATGTCGAATTTCGCGGCGACCGTCAACGCGGCACCGGCCTATCTCGTCAACGATATTTACAAGCGGTATATCAATCCCAACGCCTCCGCCAAGCGCTATGTGTGGCTGAGCTATCTGGTCTCCTTCACGGTCGTCGTCGTCGGTCTCGTCTTTGGCCTCTTCACCAAGTCCATTGATTCGATCGTGCAATGGATCGTGTCGGGGTTGTGGGGCGGATACGTCGTCTCGAACGTGCTCAAATGGTATTGGTGGCGGTTCAACGGCTGGGGCTATTTCTGGGGGATGGCTGTGGGAATTACCAGCGCGGTGGTGATGGCCTCACCCCATGTCCTGCCCGGCGTGCATGACATCAACAAGTTCCCGATCATTCTCGGCGTGTCGCTCCTGGCGGCTTTGCTCGGCACCTTCCTGACCAAACCGGAGGAGGAGGAGGTCCTGAAGGACTTTTACCGTCGGGTGCGGCCCTGGGGTTTCTGGGGGCCGGTCCATGCGCAGGTCGTCAAGGAAGACCCGGGCTTCCAGCGGAACAAGGATTTCTTCCGCGACATGTTCAACATCGTGATCGGCACCATCTGGCAGACGTGTTTCATCGTGCTCGCCATGTTCCTGGTGACGCGTCATTTCCGCAATGCCGCCATCGCGCTCGTCGTCCTCGTCACAACCTCGACCATCTTGAAATTCAACTGGTACGACAAACTGCCGGCGCCCACGCCCGATCCCGTGGCTGAGCCTCAAACCCAGCCCGACGCCGCCCCCGCTGCCGGGTAAACGTTCTCAAAATTTCACATCAAAAAACCAGCCATGCGTTACGGACACTTTGACGACCAACAGCGCGAATACGTCATCACCCGGCCCAACACCCCGCTGCCGTGGATCAATTACCTCGGCTGCGAAGCGTACTTCGGCATCATCTCGAACACGGCGGGCGGCTACTCCTTTTACCGCGACGCGCGCCTGCGCCGGCTGACGCGCTATCGCTACAACAACGCGCCGTTCGACGTCGGCGGGCGCTACCTCTACCTCCGCGACAACGAGAACGGCAAGTTCTGGTCGCCGTCCTGGCAGCCGACGCGCACCAAGCTGGACAAATACGAATGCCGCCATGGCATGGGCTATACCACCATCAGTTCGAGCTACAGCAAGATCGAAGCGCAAACCTGCTACTTCGTGCCGCTGGGCGAGACGCTCGAAGTCTGGAAATTCTCGGTGACGAACCGGCGCAAAAAAGCGGCCAGGCTTTCGATTTTTTCCAGCATCGAGTTCTGTCTCTGGGACGCGCAGGACGACGCGACCAATTTCCAGCGCAACTTCAGCATCGGCCAGGTCGAAGTCAACAACGGCGTCATTTACCACAAGACCGAGTATCGCGAGCGCCGCAACCACTTTGCGTATTTCGCCTGCTCGGAAAAACTCGCCGGTTTCGATACGCAACGCGACACGTTCCTCGGCGCTTATCGCAGTTGGGACAACCCGGCGGCGGTGGAACGCGGCAAATCATTCAACTCGGTCGCGCACGGCTGGGCGCCGCACGGTTCGCATCACGTCAAAGTGAATTTGAAGCCCGGCGAAACGAAGGAAATCATCTTTGTCCTTGGCTACCACGAGAATCCGGTGGATAAAAAGTTCGACCCGCCGGATTCGCAGACCATCAACAAGCGGACCGTCAAGCCGGTCATCGCGAAATATCTCGACGGTCGGAACGTCACGGTGGCTTTTGAAAGACTGCGGCATTACTGGGACGACCTGCTGGGCATTTACCAGGTGCAGTCGCCCGACGCCCACGCCAACCGGATGGTCAACATCTGGAACGCCTGTCAGTGCATGGCCACGTTCAACCTGTCGCGCTCGGCGTCGTTCTACGAATCCGGCATCGGCCGCGGGCTTGGCTTCCGCGATTCCAACCAGGACCTGCTCGGCTTCGTCCACATGGTCCCGAGCCGCGCCCGCGAACGCATCCTCGATCTGTCGGCGACGCAGCTCAAATCCGGCGGCGCATTCCATCAATACCAGCCGCTGACCAAGCGCGGGAACAACGACATCGGCAGCGGCTTCAACGACGACCCGCACTGGCTCATCCTCGGCGTCGGCGCTTACATCAAGGAAACCGGCGACTGGGGCATCCTCGACGAACCGGTGCAATTCGAGAACGAAGCCGGCTCCGAGCAGCCGCTTTACGAACACCTGCGCCGCAGTTTCAATTACACGCTCGAACGCATCGGCCCGCACGGCCTGCCACTCATCGGCCGCGCCGACTGGAACGATTGCCTGAACCTGAATTGTTTCTCCGACACGCCGGGACAATCGTTCCAGACCACGACGAACAAGGACGGCAAGGTGGCCGAGTCGGTGTTCATCGCCGGCCTGTTTGTGCTGGCCGGGAAGGAACTGGCGACCATTGCGAAAAAGCGCGGGTTGAACAAGGAAGCTGAACGCTGCCTGGCCGAGGCGGCCAAAATGGAAAAGGTCATTTACCAGCACGGCTGGGACGGCGCGTGGTTTGTGCGCGCCTACGACGATTTCGGCAAACCCATCGGCTCGAAGGCCTGCAAGGAAGGGAAAATTTTCATCGAATCGCAGGGCATGTGCATCATGGCCGGCATCGGCCTGAAAGACGGCAAGGCGGAGAAGGCGCTGGAATCGGTGAACCAGCACCTGGCCACGAAGCACGGCATCGTGCTGCAGCAACCGGCCTTCTCGAAGTATTACATCCACCTGGGCGAAATTTCTTCGTACCCGCCGGGCTACAAGGAAAACGCCGGCATCTTCTGCCACAACAACCCGTGGATCATCATTTCCGAAACCATGGTGGGCAACGGCAACCGCGCCTTCGACTATTACACCCGCATCAATCCCTCGGCGCGCGAGAAAATCGGCGACCTGCACCGTTGCGAGCCGTATGTGTTTGCGCAGATGATCGCCGGCAAGGACGCGCCCACGCACGGCGAGGCCAAGAATTCCTGGCTCACCGGCACCGCCGCCTGGACCTACTTCACCGTCACCCAATGGATTTTGGGCATCCGGACCGATTACGACGGCCTGCGGGTGGATCCGGTGATTCCGGCAAAATGGAAGGGCTTCACCGTCACGCGCCGTTTCCGCGGCAACACCTACGTCATCGAAGTCAGGAATCCGAATGGCAAACAACGCGGCGTGAAAAAGCTGCTGGTGAATGGCAGGGAAATCGCGGGCAACATCCTGCCCGTGCGCCCGCCGCAGTCAAATCCCATCCAGGTCCAAGCTGTGCTCGAGGGTTAGCTGGACGTTTAAAATGTAGGGCCGACGTGAGGAGACTCTGATTGAATGATTTTCCTGGAGAAGTTTGAGCCTCATTACCCCGGCTCCTGCAAGACGACGAGTTTTTAAACTGGCGGTTAGCCTAAAGATGAATAGAAAAGGAATTACATTATGAAAATGCCGTCCTTCTTCCTGCGGATGATGGCTTTGTCCAGTCTCATCGGCTTGAATTCGCTGCTCGCTTCCTGCCAAACCAAGCCTGCCGCGGGAGTTCAACCGCCATCCCTGCCGCCGTCAGCAGCCCAACGCATCCCAAACGGGGTTCAACTGAACACCGCCGCGCTGAACGTGAAGGTGCAGTTCTATGCCGACGACATCGTTCGTGTCGTCAAGTGGCTGCCCGGCGGAACATCCGAAAAATCGAGCCTGGTCGTGATTCAAACGAACCTGCCGGCTTTGGACATCCATTTTCAGGAGAACGCCGCCACCATCATCCTCGCTTCCGGGAAAATCACAGTGCAGTTGTCCAAAAGCGACGGCGCCATTCAATATCTCACTGGCGACAACCAGGTCATTTTGAAAGAACAAGGCGAAGCGGTGATCACCCCGGTCAGGATTGCACATGAGACCAACGCATTCAGTGTCCGGCAAAATTTCAAACTCACGCCCGACGAGGGTATTTACGGCCTGGGACAGCACCAATCCGGTTACATGAACCATCGCGGACGCACCGTCAAGCTGGTGCAGGCCAACACGCAGGCGGTCACGCCATTCCTGATTTCCACGGCGGGCTACGGGCTGCTCTGGGACAATTATTCCAAAACCATTTTTGCCGACGACCCGGAGAACACGTCGCTTTGGTCGGAGGTGGCCGACAATATTGATTACTATTTCATCTGCGGCAAAAACATGGACGACGTCATTGCCGGATACAGAAATCTTACCGGGCAGGCCCCGATGTATGGCAAATGGGCTTATGGCTACTGGCAAAGCAAGGAGCATTATGCGACCCGCGATGAGCTTTTGGCCATCGCGCAGGAATATCGCCAGCGCCAGATTCCCATTGATGGCCTCGTCCAGGACTGGAATTACTGGGGCGGCAACACCAACTGGAGTGGAATGTTTTTTGACAAAAAAACGTATCCCAACCCGAAGGAGATGATTGACATCCTGCACCGGGAAAATTTCCATCTCATGATTTCCATCTGGGCGGGGCTTGGCCCGGCCACGCCGATTTACAAGGACATGGAACAACGGGGCTATCTGTACCCGCCGGTGGGTTGGGCCGGCTTCAGATTCTTCGATGCCTACAATCCGGCGGCCAACGACCTGTACTGGCAATACGTGAGCCGGGGCCTTTTTTCCCGGGGAATTGACGGATGGTGGATGGACTCGACCGAGCCCGACATCGTCAATGCCCTGACCAAGGAATCGGAGGAGTATGAAATGAAACGGGTGGGGACCAACCACCTGGGTTCCTTTGCCCGCTACCTCAACACCTATCCGCTGCTCGACACCGAATCGGTCTATGAACATCAACGGCAGGAAAACGATCAGAAACGCGTTTACATCCTCACCCGCTCGACCTTTGCCGGCCAGCAGCGGGCCGCCGCCACCACGTGGTCGGGCGACATCGGCGCGAACTGGGATGTTTACCGGAGGCAAATCTCCGCGGGCATCAACCACTGCATGGCCGGGATTCCGTATTGGACATTTGACATCGGCGCTTTCAACATCGGCAGCTATGAAGGGGTGTTTTCCAACGGCGGCAATGACCCTGCCTATCAGGAGTTTTACACCCGCATGTTTCAATTCGGCGCTTTTTGCCCCATCTTCCGTTCGCACGGTTCGGAAACGCCGCGGGAAATCTGGAGGTTCGGCGAGTTCACCAATGTCCTCGTGAAATTTGACAATCTGCGCTATCGCCTGATGCCCTACATCTATTCACTGGCCTGGCAGGTGACGGACAACGGCTACACCCTCATGCGCGGTTTGCCCATGGATTTTGCCTCGGACAGAAAGACCCATGCCATTGACGACCAGTTCATGTTTGGCCCGGCCATCATGGTCTGTCCGGTGACGCAGTACATGCTTCACCGTCCGCCGGAGAACAGCATTCCCATTGCGCCGGAATTTTTCCGGACAAAAGACGGCCGGCCGGGCCTGACGGCCAGATACTATGGCGACGCGGAGTTCAAACACCTGGTTCACGAACAGGTCGAGACCAACATCAATCTTTTCTGGTACACCGGCTGGCCGAAGTACATCACCAGTCCGAAGTTTTCGATGCGCTGGGAGGGCAAACTGATTCCGACTGAAACCGGGACGTATCGCTTCCACATGAAAAGCTTCGGGCCTAAACGGGTTTTTCTGGACGGCCAGCAACTGACCAACAACTACAACGCTTCGGAATCCTACACCGTTCCCATGGAACTGGAGGCCGGCAAGGAATACGACTTTGCCTGTGAGACGGCCAATTCGGTCCTCGGCGCTTTCCGGGCCAAACTCTTCTGGAAGACTCCGGAAATCTTTGCCCGTGAAAAAATCGTTGAGCCGCGGGAGCAAACCCGGACGGTTTATCTGCCGGACGGAACTCAATGGGTGGACTTTTGGACCGGACAGGTTCTTCCCGGCGGCCAGACCATCAACGCGGATGCGCCTATTGACAAGATTCCACTTCTGGTCAGGGCAGGCTCGATCATCCCGATGGGACCTTTCATTCAATACGCGGCTGAAAAACCGGCTGATCCCATTGAATTGCGCATCTATCCCGGCGCCGAGGGAAGTTTCACGTTGTATGAAGACGAGAACGACAATTACAATTATGAAAAGGGGGTCCATGCCACCATTGCTTTTCACTGGGATGACGCAAACCGCCGGCTCACCTTTGAGGACCGGAAAGGATCGTTTCCCGGCATGCTGAAGGAACGCAGTTTCAACATCGTCATCGTGGGAAAAGACCATGGAACCGGGGTGGAAAGCACCGGCAGCCCGGACAAGGTCATTTTATACCAGGGCGAACGACAAATCGTTCAATTATAAACGGGAGCCATGGGGTGTGAAGAAACTCATCGTGGACGGAAAGGATTGATTCCGACGATTGCCGTGATGAGCCTCGTGCCCATCGTTTATTCCTACATCGTTTGTGCCCATTCGCGTCCGAAACAATCCCGGCCAAACGGGAATGGCGGCCAGGCCATGATCAGATTGTCCCGGCGTTGGAATAAATTTTCACGTCTGTCACCGCCGTCACCAAAGCTGGTCGTCGGCCAGCCGGCGGGTGGGATCAAACCGTCCAGTTGGGTTGCTGGGCTTCCAGCTGTTTGACCTCCAGGCCCACAACGCAAACATCGTCCTCGAATTCAGAACTGGCGGAGAAATGTTTGATTTCGTCAAGCAGTCCCGTGAACAATTCGTTCGTCGGCAGTTTGGCGCGCTGGCGGACCGCCGCCAGCAGGCGCTCGGCGCTGAACGACTCGTGGTCTGCCCCTTCGGCTTCGATCAACCCGTCGGTGAAAAGCGCGATCAGGTCGCCCACCTCCATCGGACACTGGTGGGTGGGAAACTGTCCTTCGGCAAAAAGCCCCAAGGCCGGCCCCTTTTTTTGTTCCGGGCCATTCCCCAGCCATTCGGCCGTGCCCCGTTGCCGGTGCAGGAGTATCGGTTCGGGATGCGCCGCGCTCGCATAGCGCAACTCCGCGCGGGCCACGTCGGCGATCAGGTAAAAGGCGGTGGCATACATGGTGGAGCCGGTTTGCTTGAAGACGCCCGCCACTTCGCGGTTGATCTGGGCGAGCAACTCGCCAGGCTCGGTCGTCGTGCCGCTCAGGTCCACCACCAGGGCGCGCATCATGGCCGTCACCAGCGCCGCGCGCACGTCATGGCCCATCACGTCGCAAATGAACAGGCCCACGGCCGTGTCCGAAAGCCGGATCACATCGAAGAAATCCCCGCTGACCGCACCGGACGGGAAAAAGTAGCTGAAAAATTCCAGATCGCTTTCCGCGCGCGGCCGGTGCCGCGGCACGCAGGGGAATTCGTGCGGCAGCATGGCCAGTTGCAACTCGCGCGCCATCTTCAATTCCTCCACGGTTTGCTTGTTCTTTTGTTCCAGTTGCTGCGTATACTCGGCGAGCTTCTCTTCAACCTCCTTGAGGGCCGTGATATCCCGGGAAACGCCGAACGTGCCGATGATGTTTCCGTCCTTGTCCCGCCACGGCATCTTCGTGGTGATGACCCAGTTGACCTGGCCGTCGGGCTGAACGCTGCGCTCCAGTTTGCCGATGCTCGGCTGGCCCGTGCGAATGATTGCCTGTTCGTCCTCATACGCCGGACGGGCGCGTTCCTCCGCGTAAAAATCAAAGTCCGTCTTGGCCACCATATATTCGGCAAATGGCTCGGCGCCCGCCAAATGCGGCGGCAGTTCTTTCGGATCGGCTGATGGGTGGGAGGCGCGATGATGGTGCCGGGCGGACGCCAGTGTCTTCTCCACCTTCGACCGGCTCACCCGCATGAAATGGGACTCCCGATCCTTGAAGTAGATGGCATCGGGCAAATTGTCCAGCAGCGTCTGGAACAGTTCCTGTTCGTGCGCCAGCTTGTCTTCCGCTTCTTTGAGGGCGGTCACGTCCCGGGAAACGCCGAAGGTGCCGATGATGTTCCCATCCTTGTCCCGCCAGGGCATCTTCGTGGTAATGATCCAGCCGACCTTGCCGTCGGGCTGGACGGCGCGCTCCAGTTTGCCAATGCTTGGCTGGCCCGTGCGGATGATTGCCTGCTCATCCTCATACGCCGGACGGGCGCGTTCCTCCGCGTAAAAGTCAAAGTCCGTCTTGCCCGGCATGTATTCGGCGAACTGTTCCAAGCCCGCCAGATGGGGCGGCAGTGCTTCCGGACCGGCGGCCGGATGGGCGGCGAGATGACGGTTCCGGACGACCGTCAGCGACTTCTCCGCCTTCGATCGGCTCACCCGCACGAAGCGGGACTCGCGATCCTTGAAATAGATGGCGTCGGGCAGATTGTCCAGCAGCGTTTGGAACAGTTCCTGTTCGTGCGCCAGCTTGACTTCGGCCTGCTTGTGCTCCGTGATGTCCCGGTTGATGCCCACCAGGCCGGTGATCTTTCCGTCCTGATCGTGCAGCGGCAGTTTGCTGGTCAACAGCCAGTGTTCCCGGCCTTTGTCGTCCAGGAAATATTCCTCCCGGTTGATGACCGAATGGCCCTGAATCACCTTCTCGTCGTCGGCGTGAAGTCTTTCGGCCAGTTCGCGTGGAAAGAGGTCGAAATCGGTTTTGCCGATGGTTTCGGCTTCGGTTTTGCAGCCGAGATTTTTCTGGTCGGCGAGGTTGGACAGCGTCTTCCGGTCGGCGGTATCCTTGGCGTAGATGGCGTCCGGCAGGTTGTCAATCAATGTGCGCAGCAGGCGGCGTTCCCGGTCCAGCGTCTCTTCGGCTTGTTTCCGTTTTGTGATGTCCCGGCCAATGCCCACCAAACCGATGATCATTCCGTTCTGATCGCGCAGCGGCAGCTTGCTCGTCAACAGCCAGCGTTTCCGGCCGGCGTCGTCAAAGAAATGCTCCTCCCGATTGATGACCGGCTCGCCGTGAATCACCTTCTGGTCGTCGTCATAAAACTTTTTGGCAACGTCCGGTGGAAAGAAATCGAAATCGCTTTTGCCGATGGCCTCGGCTTCGGTTTGGCAGCGGAGATTTTTCAGGTCGGCCGGATTGGCCATGGTCTTCCGTCCGGCGGTGTCCTTGGCGTAGATGGCATCCGGCAGGTTGTCAATCAGCGTGCGCAGCAGGAGGCGCTCTTTTGAAAGCTCGACCGTGCGCTCGGCCAGCACCTGCTCGGTCCGCCGGTGTTCCGTGATGTCCCGGGAAATGCCATACGTGCCAAAGACCCGCCCCGCCCGGTCGTGCAACGGCATTTTGGTTGTGGACACCCACGTCACCCGGCCATCCGGCCAGGTCTCCTTT
Source organism: Verrucomicrobiia bacterium (assembly GCA_049692125.1). Taxonomy (GTDB): domain Bacteria; phylum Verrucomicrobiota; class Verrucomicrobiia; order Limisphaerales; family UBA11358; genus UBA11358. The sequence goes on from JBAVOO010000006.1 coordinate 31,814, forward strand.
TCTTCGATGCCCACCAGCGGCTGGCCGGTCTGCATGACGCGCTGTTCGTCGGCCAGCGCCTGCTGCGCGTGATCCGATGTGAAAAAGTCCGCATCCGACTTGCCGGCCGCCAGATGGGGATCGGCCAGGCCGAACCGCTTCGCCTGGGCCCGGCTGATCATCAAAAACTGGCTGGCCTTGTCCTTGAAATAAATCGAATCCGGGATGTTGTCCATGAGCAGTCCCAGCAGATGCCCGGCCCGGCTATGCTCCTCCCGGATCCGGTGGCGTTCGCTGGCATTGTGGATCGCCTTGGCCAGCATCGGGCCGGTCAACTCCGGCACGAGCAAATAATCCTGCGCCCCCAGCGGCATCAGGCTGGCCGCCAACTCTGCCTCCGCCCCGGTCGCCAGCACAATGATCGGCAAATGCGGCGCCGCCTCGTGGACCTTGACGAACGCCTCCGTGCCCTGACTGTCCGGCAGCGACAACGCCATGAGCACCAGGCCGACGGGGGAGGTCTTCAGTTGGGCCAGACCGTCCGCCAGCCGGCCGGCGCCAACCACCTCAAACTGTTGCTGGCGCAGCAGCCGCAGACACTCGGGCTGATCGCCGACGAGCAAAACCTCAAAGGATGAGTTTGACATAGTGTTTAGTGTTATTTGTTTGTCAGTCCAACCAGCATTTTCAAAGCCATTCACGCCGGGCGGGAGCGCGGTGTTCGGCGTGGTGATGATTCGTTTACCACTCTAAACCCCGGCCCGCGGTTGTCCAGCGCGTAGAAATCCGACCGGCCTTCACCCATGCCCGTCCGGGTTGGTGGCCGTGCTCGAAGGTTGGCAATGTATGATTGCTGAGCGGAGATGAATGTCTTGGGGGGAGTCAACGCCAACGCGGCGCTTGGCGATAAATAAAAGCTGGAAAAATATCTGCGAAGTATTAGAATTCTAATAATGAGAAACTCAGCGGGACAAGGTTGTCCAAGCCAACGAAGGTTGACGCCATCCCGACAAGGTTGCTTGAAGCTCTTTCTCTGTGTTTGGGCGCTGATGGCAACGCCGACATTGGCAAACGCTGCGCCGATCCTCAATACGGGAAGCCCGGTCGGTTTCTTTACCAATGTTGCCTCCCGTTTGCTGTCATCGGAGTTGAATCTCGATTTGATGCGGATTCAGATTTACCCGACGAACCAATACACACCTGCCGTCCATCGGCTGTTGCAAGTTGCGGCAAACATTTACGACGCCTCGACGAATCGCTATTACGACAATTCCCTGCCGTTGACTCCGCTGCCCAGTGTATTCCGGCCTTTCTTTAACAAGGTGGTTACTCTTACAGTCACTAATGTCTATATCTGTGGGTTTAATGAAGTAACAAATATTAACGAAGCCGATTTGCCTTTATCATGGCCGTATAACCTGGCAAATCCGAATGATCTCGCAACCCTCGTAACGACCGCGCCTAATCACATCAATGTTTTTGGCGTGCCGCTGATTATCGGCGCGAAGAAAGGCTTCCCGAATTTCAACGAATTTGCGATGGAAAGCGCCTTCCAGCTTGCGCGCAAATTGCAGGTTACCCGGCCCAGCACCAATGCACTGCCCAATTCGTATCAGATTAACCAAATGTTAATCCTCAGCATCACCAATCAACTCGGGGTGGAATGCTGGAATTCTTATGGCAATAACTATACCCGTCCGGTGAACATTTTCGTGACAAACTATCTGGTTATGACACTGACAAACGACGAGGGTTTTGGCGCCAACGCGGTCATGATTCTTTCAGGCTCCCTTCAAATCCCAAACGCGACCAACAGCGACTGGCCGGGTTACAATTTCTATGCTCCCAACCCCTCGTTCCAAATCCCGCTGAATCAAAGCGTCACTGTCATGCCGAATTCGATTTATCGCTTCAATGTGGGAGGCCTGCCTTACTTGACGACTGATTTGAATTTGCCATACGAAACCAACGTGGTCATGAACGGCTCAAGTTATCCGGAGCCGCACTGGTGGTTGATCCTCACGAATAACATACAGGTCTTCATGGTGGATGTGGCCAGCGGAAGGATTATTGACTACGTGCAATTGAGCGGGCCGGATAGCAGCCGCGATTTGGTCTCGGAAATTCTAGGAGAATATGACACGGGAAGCCCTAGCGCAGATCAAGGCGATGATTTATGGGACACGAACCTTGATAACCAAGGTTTCCCCTACGGGTATATCAGTCAGGTTGGCGTGTCACTTGGGCTGTATGCTCCGGGTGCCAGCGGTACTTGGGATCAAACGAATCCAACTTTGCTTCAAAACGAGATAGACGGTTTCCGGGTTTTCTACCATTTCGCCCCGCTCTATCCGGGCAACCCGGGGGAGAGTCAGACGGTTGCTCTGGCCCAAGCAACCAACGCCATGCAGGCTCCCTATACGCCGACGGCAACCGCCTACCAGCACATCACCTGGCAGGCAAACGATCCGCTGGTTCATTATATTGCCAGCGATTTACAGGGGGCTCCCGGCAACAGTCTGGACAGAAATTTCAACTGGCCGGCGAATCTAGGGCTGTTGAACGCCCGTTACATGCCCTGGGGTGGCAATCCAAACGCACCAAGTTCCGACCAAAATCCCTACAACTTGGCCATCAAAGACCCGCTAGTCTGGTCTTCCGATGACTGGAATTTTCCCAATGGTCAGACATTGAATGCTGATTGGTTGGGGCAGGTTCACCGCGGCACGCCCTGGCAGACGATTTTTCTCAAAGCGACAAACATCCTCGCGACCGCCAACGGATTGGCTGTTTGGGAAAATTGGACGGGAGATTTGGATGCGACCGATGCCGCAGCAATGGCGCCGGTCCAAGACTGGCACTTGGCAAGTTTATTGGCGTCTTTGCTTGACACCAATGATCTCAGCTCGGTTCCCTCCGTCAACAATCCCGACCCCAATGCCTGGCTGGTGTTGCTCAACGGTCTGACCGCATGGACAAACACGCTTCCCGATCAATTCGACGCGGTGGTCATTTCGTCGAATTCGCCGCAGGCATCAGTCATTGCCAATGCCATTCAATCCGCACGAATGAACCAGCCGGGCCGGTTTTTCCGGGATGTTGGAGATATTCTGGCGACACCTCAACTGACGGAACAATCACCATTCCTCAACCTCGGTTCCGACATCAACGATGAGGCTTACGAGATAATTCCCAGCCAGCTATTGTCATTGTTGCGCGCCGATTCCATCGGTTCAATTACCCCGGTGAACGGCCAAACCCTTGTGCAGTTTACTGGTTATGACGGGCATGCCTATGCCATTGAAGCCTCCTCAGACCTCATAAATTGGGTGAACATCAGCACTAATTGCCCTGTGAATGGAATGTTTGGTTTTACAAATTCAGCGCCACCAAACGCAAATCAACAGTTCTATCGTTCAGTCCTGTTGCAATGAGGGAACGGCTCGTGGGGACGCTCGCACCGTTTATGCTCTTTGTGTTCTTCCTGTCCACCGAAGCCTTCGGCGTAGACGGATGCGGTAAATAATTTGTGTCCGGGTTTGTGCTTATTGAGCCGGCTTCAACGTCCACACACAACTGTCGCTCAAACCTTTGCCGTTGCGCCCGGCTTTGGCTTCCACGCGGTTTTCGCCGGGGTTCAGTTGAACGTCCTTCCAAATGAACACACCGTTCGTTCCGTCACTGCGTTTGCCCTGTGATTTTCCGTTGAGCCGCAATTCCACTTCCCTGGCGTTGGAATAAATTTTCACGTCCGTCACCGCATTGGTGCGTTCGGTAAAACGGCGGCTGGTGATGTAAACCATTGGTTCATCCGACCAGTTGGCCTGGTAAAAATAAAATGCGTCCTTCTTTATTTTGCGGTCGTAGGTCACCAGCCCCTTGTCGTTGCGGCCCGGCACGCCGCCTTCGTGGCGCGTGCTGACGGCGAAGTCGAACATGTTCCAGACAAATGTCCCCCAGATGAACGGACGCGCCTTCATCGCCGGCCAGGCGGTCTCGTGGACGAGGGCCTGCCATTCTTCCGGATGCCACTGGCCGGTCGGGACGGGCTGTTTGGGATTTTGTTCGTGCTGGGTTACGTTCGCGCCCGCGCCATATTCGCTCACGCAAAACCCGCCGTGCCGGCTGTCCTGGCGGTGTGAGTCCAGCAACCTGCCAAAGTCGTCCTTGGTTCCCCAGCCGGAATACCAGCCGGGATAAATATTCCAGCCCAGCAGGTCCGGGATTTTGTTCATCTGCGGCAATTTATCCGTGCAGGTGGCGGCAATGGTCGGGCGCGTCGGGTCTTCACCGTTGGCAACGATTTTCAAGTCCTGCAACAAACGGTGCGGGTCGGGTTTGTTGGCCCCGAGTTCGTTGAACAGGCTCCAGACGAAGATCGAAGGATGATTGATGTTTTGCCGGATGAGATCGAGCAACTGGTTGCGCGAAGTTTCCGCGAATTGCGGCGACGCATTGATTGCGTTCACCTGTGGAATTTCCGCCCAAACCAGAATCCCGGCCTTGTCGCACAGGCTGTAAAAATAATCGCTGTGCTGATAGTGCGCACAGCGGATGACCGTGGCGCCGATTTCCTTGATGAGCTGGATGTCCTCGTCCATGTCCGCCTCGGAAATCGCCCAGCCCTGGTTGAACCGGTCCTGGTGCCGGTCCACGCCGTGCAGATGATACGGCTGGCCGTTCAGGAAAAATCCCTTGTCGGGATCCACCGAATAAAATCGCAGGCCCAGCGGTTGCCCGACCGAATCCACCACGCCGTTCGCCGAACGCAATTCCACGACCGCCTGGTAAAGATACGGGTCTTTACGCCCGTTCCATAGACGCGGGTTGGGCACCACCACCCGCAACGGATACGGCGCGGTCACATTGGCCGCGAGCTGGACGGGTTGTTCGCTCTTCGCCACCAGCTTTCCGCCGGCATCGAACACGCTCGCGACCAGCGTCAGCGGCTGGTTCCGCCGGGTGCCGTTGGAAATTTGCGCCGTCACGTCAAGCACCGCCTGTTTTTTTGTGACGCTCGTCTGGAGCCAGGCGACGCCGGGTGAGCCGTGGTCCGCGAGCGTGAAATTTTCATCGCCGGTCACAATCAAATGCACCGGCCGATACAGCCCGCCATAGACCGAAAAATCGCCGCTCAACGGCGCGATGTCCGGCTCCGGCGCATTGCTGACGCGCACCGCGAGCACATTCGTGCCAGTGGCGGACAAATTGGTTGTGATTTCAAAAGCGAAGGCGCCGAAGCCGCCGCGATGTTGTCCAAGCCATTCGCCATTCAAATAAACGTCCGCCACCGAACTGGCCGCCTCGAACCGTAAAAAATATCTTTTGCCGGATTGCGGCGCGCCGGGGTTCAGGTCGCGCCGGTACCAGCAAGGCCCGCGATAAAAATCCTTTCCCTGTTGCGCCTCTGCCCAGCCCCAATTGTGCGGAATTGAAACCGCCTGCCAGTCGCCGTCATTGAAGTCCGATTGCGCGGCGTTGGTGGCCTCGCCCGGTTTGAACCGCCAGCCGGAATCGAGCCGCGTGCTTTCGCGCGCGGCCAGGTTGGAGGCGAAGATGAGTGCAAAAACGAAAACGGAAAACTTGCGCATGGGCGAATCATGCCGGTGGCCTTTCCGGGAAACAAGGCTGGAACAACGGCGGTTTTTTCAAGGTGGCCGGGTCGGTGTTCATCGCCGGGCTGTTCGTGCTGGCGGCGAAGGAACCGGCCGCAGACAGTTCACGAGGTTTTTCCGTCCGGAAACCAAATTGACCGTTGAGACTTCCGCGAAAGCGCACTCTTTGGCTTTGATTTGGGCGGATGGTTGCTTATCATCCCGTGACAGCAGGCTCAAAACTTGGATTGCTGGCAAAATCTGTTATTGTCAGCTATGCCGTTTGCGTGGAACAAAACCAACCAAGAATAACTTTCAATGCCCACACTGGACTGGATCGGAAAAAATGCCGTTGTCGGGCATCACAAAGAAGTGCCGTATCGCCTGATAAAGTGCGACAAGGATTTTTCCGCTGGCGAGGCTGGCGAGGGAAATTTGCTGGTCGAAGGCGACAATCTGCACGCGCTCAAAGCCCTGCTCCCCTACTACGGCGGCAAAGTGAAGTGCATCTACATTGACCCGCCTTACAACACCGGCAACGAAGGCTGGATTTACAACGACAACGTAAATTCACCGGAAATCAAAAAATGGCTCGGTCAAGTTGTCGGCAGGGAAGCGGAAGACCTTTCGCGTCACGACAAATGGCTTTGCATGATGTATCCCCGGCTCGTTTTGCTCCGGCAATTTCTGCGGGAGGATGGCGCAATTTTTATCAGCTTGGATGACAATGAAATTGGCCCGTTGCGTCTGTTAATGGACGAAATTTTCGGCTCGAATAATTTCATAACGTGCATCTCATGGCACAAAAGAGTATCGCCCGCAAATGACGCGAAGTATTTCAGCACAGATTTGGATTATGTGCTTGTTTATGCTCGCAAGCTGGAATCGTGGAAACCGAATCGGCTGAAGATGAACGAGGAGCAACGCGGCAACTATCGAAATCCCGACAACGACCCGCGCGGCAATTGGAATTCCGCAGCTTATACTTGCGCCAAGACCGCAGAAGAAAGACCCAATCTTTATTACGCAATTCGCCAGCCAAATACCGGCGCGGAAATCTGGCCAAACAAAAATCGTGTTTGGGCTTACGACAAGACAACTCACGCTGAACACGTTGCAGAAAATATGATTTATTGGGGCAGCGATGGACGTTCGGAAAAGCCGCGAATTAAAAAGTTTTTGAACACAGCCCGCCTCGTTGTTCCGCGAAGTTTCTGGACTCCCGCAGAAGCCGGGCACAATCAAGAGGGCAAGCTGGAAATGATTAACCTAAACATCACCGAATTTTTTGCGACACCAAAACCAAGCCGTTTGGTTAAGCGCGTTCTTGAAATTGCGACGAAGCCCGGCGATTTGATCCTAGATTCCTTTGCTGGCAGCGGCACGACCGGGCACGCCGTTTTGAATTTGAATAAGCAGGACGGCGGCAAACGCAGATTTATTCTGGTGGAAATGGAATCAAAGATCGCACGCGACATTGCCGCCGAGCGTGTCCGCCGAATCACGCACGGCTATACAAACACGAATGGCGAAAAGATAGAAGGCTTGGGCGGCGGCTTCCGCTATTGCACTTTGGCCGAGCCGTTGTTTGACGAACGCGGGCAAATCAATTCCAGCGTGAAATTTTCCGACTTGGCGCTCCATGTTTTTTTCACCGAAACCGGCGAGCCGATGCCCAAACGCCCGGACAAGCGCACGCCGCTTTTGGGCGTCCACAATGGCCGCGCGATTTTTTTGCTTTTCAACGGCATTTTGGGCGACAAGCAACCGCAAGGCGGCAATGTGCTGACAAATGACGTTTTGAAAATTCTGCCGCCTCATGCCGGGCCGCGCGTGATTTACGGCACGGCCTGCCGCTTGAGCGCAAACCGATTGAAACGCGAGGGCGTGACGTTCCGGCAGATTCCCTACGAAATAAAAACCAACTGAATTAAAATATGTCATCCCATGATTTTTTCAACTCAATCGGCGGTTTAATCACTTCGCTTGGCGGCTGTGCCGCTCTTATTATTGGACTGTCAATCTTCCTTGGAAAATTATCGGCAAAACGGATTCTTGAAAAAGAAAAGGTGAAACACAAAGCGGAGCTTGAACAAATACTTCGATATTCTGAAAATCAATTTTCAAAATACAGCGACTTGTGGATCACGTTATGCCGTTTGCAACAGGCTGGCGAAAATCTGTGGAATACAGCAAACAGTGAAAATCTGTCGGCTTTTGCAAATGAATTGAACAGCACGGAAATCAAAGTTGAACAAAACCGTCCTTTTTTTGAAGAAAACCATTATCAAGAATTGAAACAATTGTTTAAGGCGTATCGGGAATTTGATTTTGGAAAACGCCAACTCTTGGATATTCGATATAAAAAGGCGCAAAATGAAGCCGCTGTCACCGATGATCAGATTGCCGCCACGATTCAGAACAACGGACACATACGAAACCGATACTCAAACCTTTTAGACAAATTGAGCGAAGAATTCAGGAAGCAGATAAAGGACGGCGGGGCCTCATAATTTGCAGCGATTATGCTCGAACCAAAAGAATATCAAAACCGCGCGCTTCACTGGCTGAAACGGTATTTTCAAAACTGCCGGCGTCTGGGCAAGGCAGGCACGGCATTTTACGAAACGACTTCGCAAATTCACGAAGGCGACGGGATTGGCTACCGCAACGTGAAGGAATTGCCGGGCTTGCCTTACGTCTGTTTGCGAATCCCGACAGGCGGCGGCAAAACTTTGGTTGCCTGTCATGCCGTGGCCGTGGCGAACAAGCATTTGCTGCAAACGGAAAATTCCTTGGTGGTCTGGCTTGTGCCGTCTGACGCAATCCGCGAGCAAACTTTGAAGGCGTTGCGTAACCGCAAGCATCCTTACCGGCAGGCATTGGACGCGGAACTTGGCTCCGCGGCGGTTTTGGACGTTGCCGAGGCGCTTTACCTGACAAAATCGGCGCTCGACACGCAAACGGTGATTGTCGTTGCCACCATGCAGGCGTTTCGCCGCGAAGTCAAAGAAGGGCTTTTGGTTTATCGCTCCAGCGGAAATTTAATGAGTCATTTTCAGGGCGTGCCGGAAGATATTTTGCGCGAAGTGGAGCGCAATGCGGACGGCACGTTTGACTTTTCGCTTTGCAATGTCTTCCGAGTCCGCAAGCCGGTCGTGATCGTGGACGAAGCGCATAACGCCCGCACGCCGCTTTCATTTGACACACTGGCCCGTTTTGGCCCGTCTTGCATCCTTGAATTGACGGCAACGCCGAATTTGACCGGCGGGGAAGACAATCCCGCCAGCAACGTGCTTTACAGCGTATCGGCGGCGGAATTGAAGGCGGAACACATGATTAAGCTGCCGATCAAATTGAAGACGCGGGCGGAATGGAAAGAGCTTTTGGGCGAGGCAATCGGCATCCGCAACGGATTGGAAAAAGCGGCGGGGCGCGAGCGCGAGAAAACGGGCGAATACTTGCGGCCAATCATGCTTTTGCAGGCGCAACCGAAAAGCCAGGCGCGGCAGACAGTGACGGTGGAAGTTGTCGAAAAATGTTTGTTGGAAGATTTCAAAATTCCGAAAGACAGAATCGCCCGCGCCACTGGGGAAGATCGCGGACTTGAAGGCGTGGACTTGTCGAAATCGGATTGCCCGATTCGTTACGTCATCACGGTTCAAGCTTTGAAAGAGGGCTGGGATTGCCCGTTTGCTTACGTTCTTTGCAGCGTGGCGGAATTGCACGCGGCGACCGCCGTTGAACAAATCTTGGGGCGTGTTTTGCGCTTGCCAAAGGCGTCAAAGAAAACGGAAGCGGATTTGAATTTTGCCTACGCCTTCACCGCATCGGCAAATTTTGCGGCGGCGGCAAAGTCGCTGACGGATGGACTGGTTCAAAACGGGTTTGAAAAGCAGGAAGCGAAAGATTTGATTGCGCCGCTGGCAGAGGGGGATTTTGACAAATTCGAGCTGGGCGAATTGGCAGCGAAAGCCATTGCCGAAAAAGTGACGGCGAAGCCCGCGAAAGAAATTCCAAACGAACTCACGGCCAAAGTGGAATTCGATTCGGCTTCCGGCACGGTGAAGATTAACGCCGCGCTCAATGCCGACGAGGAAGCGCAGTTGAAGGAGTGTTTCGAGAATAAGGAAACGCGCGAGGAAATCGCCGCCGCAGTCCGACGCGTGAGGGTCAAAGTAGAGTCAAGAAAGTCGCCTTCGGAACGCGGTGAAATTTTCCGCGTGCCGGTTCTCGCGGTGAAGCAGGGTGACTTCTTGGAGCAATTCGAGAAAACGCACTTGGACGGCATGGGCTGGACGTTGAAAGGTTGCGACGCCGCGCTTTTGGAAAATGATTTCTCCCTGGCTTCGGAACTTCCGCAAATAGGCGAAGTGGACATAAGCGAAGCCGGAAAACTTGAAGCCCACTTCATGCCGGAACTGGAAAAGCAAATGACTTTGCTTTCCGTGGATTCAGCTTGGCCGATTGGCCGTTTGGTAAACTGGCTTGACCGCAGTTTTTCTCACCGCGATCTGACGCCGGAGGAAACCGGCGTTTTCATCACCAGCTTAGTTTTGCACCTTGCCGACGCGCGAAAAATGACTTTCGAGCAGTTGACGGCAAACCGTTACAAATTGAGCCGCGCCGTTGAAAGAAAATTCCAGACTTACCGGGCGGCGGCACAGGCGAAAATTTACAAGGAATTTTTATCGCCTGAATTTGCGACGCCGCTGGTAGTTTCAAAAGAGGCGCAATTCCAATTCCCGCCGGATGCTTACCCGGTAGGCTCACTTTACAAAGGCAGCCACCGTTTCAAGAAACATTATTTCCCGGTGATTGGCGACTTGAAGCCGGACGGGGAAGAATTTGATTGCGCGGTATATTTGGACGATTTGCCGGAAATGAAATTTTGGGTTCGTAATCTGCCGGGGCCGGGCCGGGAAACAACGTCATTTTGGCTGCAAACGTCAACGGACAAGTTTTATCCCGACTTCGTTTGCCTGCTGGACGATGGCCGGATTCTTGTTGTCGAGTATAAGAACGCAACGGACTGGTCAAACGATGACAGCAAAGAAAAACGGGCGCTTGGCGAACTTTGGGCGGAACGCAGCAGGGGAGAGTGCGTTTTCTATATGCCTAAGGGCAGCAAAGACGTGCAAACAATCAAATCAAAAATTCAATGAAATCAGTTTTGTTTTTGAAACTAACTGAATTATACGACTCTATGAAAGCCGGAGCTTGGGCAACGTGGTGGGCTTTTTTTGCTGTCGTTGCTGAACTTGTAGTGGCATTGGTTATTTACAGGGAACTAAAGCGCAACCGAGAAGACACTTTTCTTGAAGAAGCGTTTGGAGATAAATTGAATGAGGGGCGAAGAGAAATATACGGTGCTTATCTAGGTGAAGGTTTCAAGGGAAGCGGCCCCCAAAGTCGCAAATACTTATGGCATCACAGCCAAGAATTTGCCGAAAAAATTTTTGGGGCCGCCGTTGAAAAAAAAGACACCAAATTTCTGGATCTTTGCTTCTCACAAATCACCCATTTTAATAAACTCGCTTTCCTGTATGAGAGACACACTACTTTCAATCGTTATAGCTGGTTTAGGTGGGTTAAAAACAAATTTTTTCACCGTAGACTTGCTGAATGGCCTCATGTTGATACTGCCGTTATCTGCTGGATTATCTTTGGGCCTGTCATCTTGAAGCGAGCGAGTTCAAGCGAGCTTTTTAGGTTAGCTTCGTTTACAGGTTTTACTTTAGCGTGCCTTGATTTTATTAACCGCGACAAAGAATCCAAACTCTTAATTTTCCACAATGATCCGAAAGTGAATATAACAATCGAGAATAAAGTTTTATCAAAAATACGAGGCGAATTGAAAAAGGTCATAAAAGCACGTTCCCGGCTGGACATAGAAAAAGCGCTGAACGCGTTGAATGATGAATATGAATGGCCAGTTAAAACTGCTAGTTAGGCTTATGCGTTTGCCAGTAGGCGGTGCATTTCACGCAACCGGAGCGGGCACAAAGGGCGGAAACGGCTTTCCGGCGTGGCAGTGCCAGCCGTCCGCCATCGAAAACAGCGGCGAGAATTTCCGCAGTTACTTTCCCCGCGCGTGGCGGCAACGCTACCTGATTTCCGCAACGGTTACGCGACCGAAGCGCCGGAGATGCTTGTGGAGTTTCAAGGTTTGGCGCGGCACGGCAAAGGCCGCAACGCCTACTACGCCATCCGCCTTGGCCGCATCTTGAAAATCAAACGGTGGAATCAAGTGAACCGCGATTTATGAAGGCATTTGAAAAATATTTTCCCATTTATCAAAATGCTTTGGATAAATATGAGCGGGATCACCCTCATTGGCGGATTGAAGTGCTGGTTTCCTTGATCAAATGGGGACTTAAAAGCCTTAAACATTACATTGAAGATGTTCAGGATTCGGAAATATCTTGGGAAAGTCCGTTCGTGGAATTGCCTTATGCCGTGGACTGGAATTGGAAAGGAAGAGGCAGCGGCGATATAGCGCCCGGCGGGCACATTTTTGGGAAACTCACGCGTTGGAATACAGCCACAAAGAAGCTGGCCGTCAAAACCCTGTCGCAAACCATGGCCCGCCAGTTCAATGCCATGACTCTGGCGGAGGCCACGAACTGGGCATGGTTTGAAAAACTGAACAGCTACTATACACCGCGCCTGCCAGTCCAACTCTTCGTGGAATTGAACGCCATTAAAAGCAAACGCCATCGGCGCGAGTATTTCGAGGAACTCGTCCGTCCTTTTTCTATTGGTGCGTCGCGGATTGACTGCGATGACACGGAATTCAAGTCTGGAGCGTGGGCGCCCAAACGCATCACCAAACAACTTTCGGAAATCAACCAGCAGATGGACATCCCAGGAATCAGGATCACCGGCAACGTCAATGGGCGGAAGTTTGATATGGGCTTGGTTTTTGAAATACACCCTTTGATCGCCGATTACGATGAAAGGAAGGCTTACCACCCCGTTGTGGTAGGATTGGCCTATTTTCCCCGGATGGTTGGAAGCGATATAGTGGAAGACACGCCATCCAACTGGCCCAAAAGCGACCGGGCGGAGTTTTGGGAGGGATTGTTTCGGGAGGTGGAAAAAATAACGGGACTGCTGGTTCCCAAACCTGAAAGCCAGGGGTCGGTGATTCTGTCGGTAAATTCCACGCTGAAAATACCGCTGGAACATTGGCAGCCGGAAAACCGAAGCGCCGAGATAAAAAAAGTAGCTGATGCTCTGGCGCAAATTGGCGAACTTGGCGGGCTCAAAGTCGAATCCACCAAAAGTATTAGCGACATTCACCACCAAGATGTCTGCCCGGTGTGTGGTTGGGTTCACGACGCCGGTTTCACTCAAATAAAAACAAACCAAGACGAAGTCATCACGCTCGGCGGCATTTTGCCGGACATCGTGGCATTGATTCACCGGACACATGAGAAAGGATTGCCAGCGTTAAGCACCAAGGATGACAAACTTTTGAAAATTTGTGGTGGATATGGCAATCCCTGTAAAACGTTTGATGATTTGAAACATCGTAATGACTACAAAAATCTTTTCGACACCCGCAAAAGGGGTTTCATATCATTGCGCGGCGCCAACGGAATAAATCGGAACAAATCGGAAGCTAGCTCGGAATGAAAAATTCTCACACCCCACTTATTGTTGTGGGGTATGAGCATGATACCCGTCAACTCAAGTGCGATTGCCGCCATCGGATACGAAAACGGTGTGCTGGCCGTCACGTTCCACAACACCGGCACCTACTTTCATCCCGGCGTCCCGTATTCGGTCTTTGATGGCTTGCTGCGGGCGTCATCAAAAGGGGCGTACTACAATGCTTACATTCGCGGGAGGTATCGGTAAGCCTATGCGCAAAACGATGTCAGCCAAACAACTCGCCGCCAACCGGCGGAACGCCCAAAAATCCACCGGGCCAAAAACGCTAAACGGTCGGGCCGTCTCCAAAATGAACGCCCTCAAGCACGGCATCCTGTCCAAAGAGGTGCTGGTGCGGGGCAAATATGCACGGGAGAGCGAACGAGAATTCCGCGCGTTTCAGGCACGGTTCTGGGAACATTTCAAGCCGGTGGGACCAGTGGAGGAAATATTGGTGAACAAGGTTGTGACCTTGGGCTGGCGGTTACGGCGGGTGTTGAAGGCCGAATCGGGCGAAATAGCATTGAACGCGGATCGGGGCCAGTGGCATCGCCGCCGTTGCTCTGACGTTTCTGTGGAAAAGTGGATGCACTGGCTTATCCAAAACGATATGGTTGCCAAAATGGAAGAGTCAGAGGCGGGAAATTTTTATTTGAAATGGGGGATGGAAGAAGTCCGGGCAGCCGTGGAAAAGGAGGGTGAACTGACCAGCGCCATCATCCAAAAACTCGCCAAACATCTGGTGGACAAACCAAATACTTTGGTCAGGGAACTGGAGAACCTCCGGCTGCAAACGGAACAAAAACCGGACCGGGTGGAGGCGGCGGACTGGCCGAAAGCACGTAAAAAACGGGTGCTGGCTCATTTGGACCGGAAATTAAACGAGTTTGACTCGCAGCAGTCAGAATGCGAGGAACGGGACGCAAACGAGGAGGAGGCCCGGCTGGCGGCGGATATGCTGCCATCGCCGGAGGTGCTGGACAAAATCCTGCGCTACGAGGTCCAACTGGAGCGGCAATGGTATCGTGCCCTGATCCATTTGGAACGGGTGCAGTTGAGGCGGCTGGGCAAGGCGGTGCCGCCACCCACCATTGAGTTGTTGGAAAGGGTCTGAATGAAAACAGCTTTTTTTACCAAACGAACCCATCCTGAAAACCGGAGAAAAGCGAATAATGACGGGGTTAAAGGTGAGTTTTTCTGGCGACCAAACCATGCGTCAAAATGTCCGGAACGAACCCATTCAAACCCATTCAAACCACTTTTTAAATGACTCCGTCACGCCTGGACGCGACCAGTCCGGCGCTTCATTTCTCCGCCGCAAAAACGCCGTAGCTGTGGGGCGGCAGATGAACGGTGAAGGACGCGCGATTTTCGCGGTCTTCCCGCCACCGGCGCTCCTGATCCCGGACCGGCGTCTGGCCGGAAATCATTTCACCCGTGACCAGATTTTTCAGTTGAGTGAATTCTCCGGTTGCAGAAACCGTCACGTCGGTTGCAACGGGCAAATACGATTCCACGATGCACGTGTGGTTGTCGTAGGCAAACAGGGCGACCTGGCTGGGGCCATCCAACCGCAGGGGAAAGCCCCGCATCACGTAATTTTTGATCGCCGCCGTCACCGGCGCCGGCAGGCGGTAAAGGTCGTTGAAATTGTCGGGGATGGTCCAGATATAAAGGGTGCCCTTGCCATACTGGTCCATCAACAGGAGCGGATAGCCCCGGCCGTTGGCCATGGCGCGCACCAGCGCCCAGGCGTCGTTCGTGAGGAAATCAATTTCCGGGAACAGGACGTCGGAATTCGTCTCGTCGCCCAGGGTGCGTCCATTGCCGGCGCCAAAGCCGCTGGAATACTCATGCGCAAGCACCTTGTGGTCGGTGTAGCGCACTTCGACGATGTCTTCGATGCCCTTGTGCTGGAGCGCGTGCAACAAGCCGGAGGTGATGACCACCGATTTGCCGGCGGTCAACTGCCCTTTGATTTTGGCGACGATGTCGGGGTCAAACCTGGCCGACTCGGTCAAGAGGACCAGGGTTGCGTTGGTCGGAAACTGCGGATACAGGTCAATCGGAATGCCGATCAGGCCGAGATAATTGTGCAGGAAATCCTCGCCGGTGGATTGATACGGTTTGTAGCTGGCGATGCCGATGGGGTTGCCGAGTTTGCCGAGGAACGGGTCCACCTGTTCCAGGGCGTAACCGGCGACGCGGGCGATGGTGGGTTCGGGCAATCCGGCCGGGGCGTTGGATGGGCAGGACTGCAACATCTGATTATAATCGAAGCTCGTGTGCAAATCCTGCCAGGCCTCGCGCTCGCCGGGGCGGACGGATTGCAGCATGGCCGCCCAATTGAACAGCATCATTTGCCGCGCCTTGGCGAACATCGTGTCCCAAAGCTGCTCGGCGTAGCGGTCAAGGTAGCGGATGCTGAAGGTATCCACCCAGCCGCCGCCGTTGCCACCGGGCTTGATGTTTTCAAAGTAGCGGATGATGAGATAGCTTTCGTATTGCTGCAAATGCTGGTCGGTGATGACCGGGTCGCGGGTTTCGGTGCCGGTGTAGATGCCGTCGAACAATTTCGGTTCCCGGTCGAGGTCATAGCCCAGGCCCTGGAAATGCTCGTACCAGTTGGGGAACTTGATGATGAGTTTGACCTTCGGGTTTACGGCCCGCGCCGGTTTGATGATGAGATTTTCCGCGGCTTCATCCATCAACTTCAGCCGGAATTGCGTCCAGCTGTTCGTTCCCTTGGCGGCGATGTCCGAATCGTTCTTGGTGGTGACGAAAAAGAAATCGTCCTGGATGATTTCGTCGAAGTGGCGCGCGGCCAGTTCGGTGGCCCGCTTGATGAACTGGCGGTCGGCGGGGTCGGTGTAGCAGAACGAGCGGAACTGGCCGGAGCCGCCGTCCGACAACGCCATGCCGCCGGCGACGCGCACGCCGCGGTCGAGGAAGAATTTTTTGACCTGCTCCAGCAATGCGTCGCCGGCGAGGTTCCGGTCGCGCTGGACCTCGATATAGACCTTGTCCACCTTCAACTGGCGGCGGATGCGGTTCCAATCGTTGGTCAGGTTTTCCGGGTTTTCGAAACGCTGCACGACGCCGACGGGGATGTAGATGGCGACATCGAAGTTGGTGTAATTGCCGGCCCAGGCAATGCCCGGAAACAACAAGGCCAGGGAGGGGATGAGTGCCGACAGAATGCGAGCCAGAGAATGAGAGGGTTTCATGGATTATTTCGGGATGGGAACCGGGTCGCCGCAGATGATGCCGCGGCCGCCGGTGGCGAAGTAAACACGCCCGTAAATGCGGGGGTCGCCGGTGACATGGCTGATGGAACCAAACTGGTGCTGATCGTCGTTGATGCGCACCCAGGTGGCTCCGGCGTCATCGGAGCGAAAGAGCCCCGGGATTTGTTCGATTTTTCCGGCCAGATACAACGCGGGAAAATCCCGGCCCGCCGCCGCCTTGCCGAAGCCCAGGGAATAAGCCTCCGGCACGGCGCCCAGCTTGGTGAAAGTCGCGCCTGCGTCAGTGGAGTGGTAAAGCCCATTGGAGCGGAACGCCAGCCAGAGATCACCCTCCAGGCCGGGCGTTACCGACAACATGGCGCCCGCACCGCCGCCACCGCCGAAGTTCTCCGCTTCCGGGAAAACCGCCGTGGTCGGAGCGAATGAAGCGGCTCCGTTGGTGCTGATCAGGACGCGACCGGCGTGTGCGTCGCAAGCATAAAACTGCGCCGGATTCACCGGATCGGCGACGACACTGGTCCCGGAGGAAAGTCCCTCGCTGTTGGTCCAGGTCATTCCGCGGTTCGTGGTGACGAGGGCCGAACCGCGTTGCAGCGCCCAAACAATGGTTCTGCCGTCGGCGCTCAAGGCAATCCTGCCTTGTCCACTACTTCCCCCCGGGGGATCACTCGCGAGGGCTTCCCAGTTTTTGCCGCCGTCTTCGGAGATAATGGCGTGCGCCGGCATGCTTCCGCCGCCGTTGCCGATGCGGACGATCAGTTCGGGTTTGTTGGCGGCAAACGCCAGGTCTCGCGTGCTCGACAATCGCGGCCCGGCGAAAGTCCCTTCCGCCGGGGAAACATCCACGTTGTCATGGCGGAAGCCGTCAATGTCGCCCACGCCGCTGATCAAATGGGCGCCGGCGGGCGGACTGATCAAAGCCAGCGGCACCGTTTCTTCGAGTCCTTGGTCGAGGAAGACCCAGTGCGTCGGCCTGCCGGAATCAGCCTTCGTGACATCGGTGCAACTCCAGATGCCAAAGCCGGTGGTGAACAAAACCTGATCTGAATCAAAGGGGTTGATCACAATGGTGCCCATCCAATGAGGTGTGCGGGTCTGCGTGTACGGCGCGCTGGAATGGCCCCATTGAGTGTTGTCATCCCAGAGCTGCACCCAGCTTGCGCCACCGTTGGTGCTGCGGAAAATTTCATCGTGCGGTTGCCAATGGGCGAATGTGGTCGCCATGATGGTGGGCGGGTGCTGCGCGTCCACCGCGACGCAGCCGTAGCCGAACGGCTGGTCGGAATCCCTGGGCTTGACCGGCGTGATGTCCGTCCAGACGCCGTCTTTCGGGCTGAATTTCCAAACCGCGCCATCGCTCATCGCGTTGGGCCCCGGCTCCCGGCCGTAGCTCAGATAAAACGTTCCGTCCGGTGACAGCACAAGGTGATTGGGGCGCAATCCCACCGGCTGGTTCGCCACCGCCTCCCAGGTGACCCCGCCGTCGGTGCTGCAATAAAGATTGGTTTCCGTCGTGGACACCGCCGCGTAAAGCTGCGACGTCGGACTGCCCGGCTTGCCGCTGGCGGGATCAAAAACGACGGCGATGATGCCGACCGGTTGATTGCCACCGAACCCCCCGCCGCGACGCCAGCCCGCGGCGTTGGTGGTTGTGGCGGAGGCGGCGGGCGGCGGTTGGTTGGACCCGATGTTTGGAAAACTTTCAACTTTCTGCCACGTCGCTCCACGATCAGCGCTTTTCCACAACCCATCCCGCCGCGATCCGAAGAAAAGGATGTCGCCCTGGTTGGGATCCACGGCGAGCCGTTCCCCGTTGAAACGGCCCTGCTCGTTGCCGCCCATCTTGAACGGCACGTCGGTTCGCTTGAACGTTCGGCCCTGATCTTCCGAGCGAAGGATCGCCGCATTACCCCGGCTGTAAGTGCCGGCGGCCAGATAAACGCGCCGGGGATTGTTCGGGTCCACGGCCAGGCTCTCGATGCCCGTGAGATTGACGTCTTCCGCGCTGATCCAGTCCGTGAGGGGGATCCAGCGCCGCGCCGAATCATCCCAGCGGTAAGCGCCGCCGACGTCGGTGCGCGCATACATCAAACCTTTTTGGCGGGGATGCGGAATGATGCCGGTGACGAAGCCGCCGCCGCCGATGACGACATTACGCCAGGCGCAGGGTTCGGAAGGCAACGCTTGCGCTGGGAGCGTCCCACGCAGGCCGGGCAGGACAAGCGCGACAACGCCGGTGATAATTCGTTTGTGAAGGTACATCCGAATCACTCCTTCCGGTCACTCGACATTTGCCGCCAGGCGAAGGTTCCAGGTTGCCTTCCCGCCGAACGGATCGTTTGCCAGTTTGAATGCACCACCGTCCTTGTTCAGCGCCAGCTCAGGCAACAGATTGTCCGAGGGCAGACAAACCAGTCCTTTCGCCGTCGGGGAGTTTTTGGCGAAAACGACCAGGTCGAGTTTTGACCAGTCCAGTTGCAGGGTGGGTTGGGCGGGTTTGATTTGCGGCAGCACGGTGCCGTCGCGCACGAGCATCAACTCCCCGGAAATTTTCCGATATGGCGGGTCGCTTGTGATGCGGATCCGCACCGTTCGCGGCGGGACGAATTCGATGGAAAACGGGAGTGTGGGATTGGTGGCGTATTCGTTTTCCGGAAATTCGTTCGGGGCAACCGGTTTGACGACCGCCAGCATGTTATCGAACGCCTGCCGGGTGATGTATTGGGCGCGCTGCCGGGTGATTTTTCCCGTGCCGGTGGCCGGATCGCAGGCCGCGAGCCGGTCTGCCAGATAATATAGGTCGGAAAAATCCCGGAAATCGCCGCTGACATCCACCGGATCATTGAGCAACGGCGGGAGGGGATGGGCGGCTGCCAGCCGGCCGGCGGCGCCCGTTAAAATGCCCGCCATCAGGCAGGCAATCAT
Source organism: Verrucomicrobiia bacterium (assembly GCA_049692125.1). Taxonomy (GTDB): domain Bacteria; phylum Verrucomicrobiota; class Verrucomicrobiia; order Limisphaerales; family UBA11358; genus UBA11358. The sequence goes on from JBAVOO010000006.1 coordinate 51,219, forward strand.
TGGCATGGTATTTCGTCGGTTATTCATGACACAAATTGCGTCCATTCAGTCAATAATGGCCCGGCCCCGGTGTCAACGTCTTGTCATCAGAATCAACGACTCAACGGATTGGCCGTTTTGATAATCTTCCACTTGGAATGGAGCGAATGCGTCAATGCCACGGTCCGGCGTGCGTCTTTTGAAATTCAAGCCCGACAATTTGTCCTTGCGGATGTTCCGGTCAGAGACACAACATTTAGTCATGCCGCGCCGGAGCACTTTGGTTTCTTCGTTTGGCCGGACCTTCCTGACGTTGGTCTGGTGGTTCGTCGGCGGAGGGTTGGCTGTACCGGCGTTCGCGGCCCCCAATTATTTCATCCGTGCCTGGCAGTCTGAACAAGACCTGCCGCAAAACAAGGTGACGGCGGTGGTACAGACACATGACGGGTATTTGTGGGTGGGCACCTACAGCGGCCTGGCGCGGTTCGACGGGGTGCGGTTTGTGGTTTTTGACGAGCATAACACCCCGGAGATGCGCAGCAGCCGGGTGACCAGTTTGTTTGAAGCGGCGGACGGCACGCTCTGGATCGGGGATGAAAGCGGCCAGGTCACCCAATACAAGGACGGACGGTTTCAGGCCGTGCCGTTCCATGCAACGTGGAACGGCGGGAAAATCTATGACATTGCCGCCGATGAAGCCGGCGACATCTGGCTGTTGAATGAAGCGGGCCAGCTGGCGCGCGTGCGGGACGGACTGGTGCTGGCGCCCCAGGTGGGCGTGGCCAATAAACTGGTGGACATGACCCGCTCGGCGAACGGAACCATCTGGGTCGCCCGGGACGGCCGGGTATCGGTGCTGGAACACGGCCAGTTGCGCGCCTTGGAGTTCGATGACGCCGTGAACAACACGTACGTCCAGGGAATCAGCGCCAGCCGTGATGGCGGACTTTGGGTGGCCAGCGACGATCGTATCCGGAAATGGAAGGAGGGCGAGTGGGTCCAAGATTTGGGCGAAGCTCCCTGGTTGGTGTCGCCCCTGACCCGTTTGATAGAAACCCGGGATGGCATCCTGCTGGCGGGCACTTCGGAACACGGACTTTACCTGATTTTTCCCGGCAACGCTGAAAAATCGTTGCACCTCGATCATGCCAGCGGTTTTCCATCCGACTGGGTGATTTCCCTGTGTGAAGACCGGGAGGGAAATTATTGGACCGGCACCGGCGGCGGCGGGCTGGTGGTCCTCCGCCCAAACAACATTCAAACCATTGCGCCGCCGGACCTGTGGCAGGGCCGCGCGGTGCTGTCGGTGTGCCCCGACCGGAACGGCGCGTTGTGGGTGGGAACCGAGGGCGCGGGCTTGTATCGTTTTCAAAACGGTGTTTGGGCCAATTTTGGGTCCGCCCAGGGAATTCGCAATCCCTACGTCTGGTCGCTTGCGGAAGATGCCGGGGGACAATTATGGGCCGGTACCTGGGGCGGCGGACTGTTTGTGCAAAACGGCGACCGCTTCGATTTTGCGCCGGGCATGGAGAACGTTACGCCGCCGATGCCGGCCCTTTTGTCCGCGTGCGAGGGCGGCCTGTGGATTGGCACCGCCGCAGGTCTGTTACGATATGAGGCGGGCAAACTCGCCTGGTTCACGGAGAACAACGGGCAGATGCTGCGCGACGTGCGTACGGTGGCCGAAGACAACCAGGGCGCCGTCTGGTTTGGCATGGCGGGGGGCGGCTTGGCCTGCCTGGAAAATAAAAGCATCCGGCAATTCCGGAAAACCGACGGCCTGTCGAGCGATTTCATTGAATGCCTGCACTTTGACGGGGAGGGCACACTTTGGATCGGGACCTTTGGCGGCGGGCTCTGCCGGTTCAAGCAGGGGCATTTTGCCGTAATCAATCGCGAGCAGGGATTGCCCAACAGCGTCATCGGCGACATCGAAGAGGACGGGCGGGGATTTTTTTGGATGAGTTCGCATGGCGGCATCATCCGGGCCAGCCAGGCGGAGTTGAACCGCTGCGCCGACGGAAAAACCAACGAGGTGCATTGCCTGACTTATGGCATCAATGACGGCCTGCCGACGCTCGAATGTTCGGAAGGGTTGCAGCCGGCGGGATGCCGGACGGCGGACGGCCGGCTGTGGTTTCCCACCAGCAAGGGGCTGGTGTCGGTGGATCCGCAAAACGTGGAAAAGAATTTCCTGCCGCCGCCAGTCGTGATTGAGGCCGTGCGGGTGGACGACCATTTGGTGGCCGGCACCACCAACGCCGGGCCGTTGAGAATTCCGCCGGGGCGCCACCGGGTTGACTTTCAATACACCGGTTTGAGTTTTGTGGCGCCGGAAAAGGTGCGTTTCAAATACCGCCTGGCGGGGCTGGACACCGAGTGGGTTGACGGGGGAACCAAGCGCATCGTCAATTACAATTACATTCCCCCGGGCAACTACACCTTTCGCGTCATCGCCTGCAACAACGACGACGTCTGGAACGACCAGGGAGCCAGCATCGCTTTCGACGTGCTGCCGTATTTCTGGCAGACCTTGTGGTTCCGGGTGCTGGCCCTGGCACTGACAATTGCCGCCAGCGGCGGTTTCGTCTGGTTCATCGCCCGGCGGCGGATGCGGCGCAAACTGGAGCGTCTGGAACAGCAGCGCGCCGTTGAACACGAGCGGGCCCGGATTGCGCATGACATTCATGACGACCTGGGCGCCCATCTGACGCGCATCACCATGCTCAGCGAGTCGGCGAGTGGGGAACTGGACAATCCGGCCCGGGCCGCCGCCGGGCTCAATCAGATTTACGACACGGCGCGCGAGTTGACGCGGGCGATGGATGAGATTGTCTGGGCGGTGAATCCGCGGCACGACACGCTGGAAAGCCTGGTGAATTACCTGGAAAAATTCGCCCAGGACCTGCTGGCCTCCGCCGGCATCCGTTGCCGCCTGGACATGCCCCTGCAATTTCCCGAATGGCGGTTGACGGCCAACGTCCGCCACAACCTTTTCCTGGCGTTCAAGGAAGTTTTGCACAACGTGGTGAAACATTCCGCCGCATCGGAAACTTACATCCGGCTGACAGCCGGAACCGATTCCTTCGAATTGATTGTTGAAGACAATGGCCGGGGATTCACACCGGAGACGGCAGGGGAGAATCCACCGGCCGGGTCAGGCCGTCTTTCCACTGGTAACGGTCTGGAAAACATCAGGCGCCGATTGGCGGAAATTCACGGACACTGCCATATTCGGTCGGCGCCGGGGCAAGGCACGAAGGTGATCTTCACCGTGCCACTCAAGATTTTTGCAACGTAGGGACCGCCAGGCGGGAAAATCGCGCCGGGCATGTCGTGATTATTGATGACATCCATTGCGATGAGAATTGGGGTATTAGTGTACGATGTTATCAACGCGAAAAAGCCTTTTCCTAACCAGTTAGCAACGCCATATGTCACATCATTTTGCGAAGACCCGTCACGGCGGCAACTGGTTGCGCCACCTTTTAATCTGGGTATTCCTGCCTCAATTGGTGTCCGCGCTGCAACCCGCCGCCAATGCCCAAACCGCGCTGTGCACCACCTACAACGACTTTTCGCAATGGACCGCGAATGCTGGCTCTACAGTATCGGCCGATAACACATGGAGTGCCGATACCAGTACTATCAACGGCGCTGGCAATGCCACCGCGGCCGGCGCCACCGGCACCTCCGGCTCACTCTTGATCCAATGGGCCTCCAGTGTGGGCAATTACAATGAAATAGCCGCCGCCCCCAGTGAGGGCGGGAATGCAGCGTTCCTGTCAGCCATAGATCCCGGCCAGTATGGAAGTGCCGTTGCGGCTTCAGGTAATATTTATCTGGATTACTCGCTGCCAGACAACGAAGGCGGCAATTATTTCGAATTGGGTGTGCTCCTGCAATACGCTGCGGACGGCTATTACCAGGCATTCTTTCCGAGTTCCACCGCCGACTTGGGATACCAAGATGACTATGGCGAGGAAGTTTATCGGGCGACGATTCCCTACACGATCACTGCCGGCCAGTTTAACGGATTCGGTTTTGGCATCATTTATAATTCCAATTATTCGCCGGCGTTGCCGTTTCATGTGGACGATATCACCGTATCAACCGCTCAGACCCCCACGTCCGGCCCGGCCAATGTTACCATTAATGCGACCAATGTAATTAACACGGTGCCGACCAATGCTTTCGGAATCTTCATGGCCGTCTGGGACACCTGGGGGGGCAGTACGCCCACCCAGCTCAAACAGTCGGGCATCACGACCATGCGCTATCCGGGCGGTGGCTATGCGGATAATTACCATTGGAGCTCATATCTGATGACCCCCTTCGATGGGCAGGCTGGCAGCTTGGGCTACCTGTCAGGGGCCACGGACATGGGGCATTTCATCCAACTGATGTCCAACGCGCAGGCGCAGGCGGTGATCTCGGTTGATTGGGGCTCCGGTTTTTTATGGAACGCGAACAAGACGGCGATGGCTATTCCCAGCACGAACGGCTCGCCGCAGGAAGCTGCCGCCTGGGTCGCCTATTGCAATTCCAGCACCAACATCTATGGCACCACGAATGATGTCACCATTGGTGTGGATGCCCTGGGCAATAACTGGCAAACGGCGGGTTATTGGGCAATGATACGCGCCGCCAGCCCGCTGGCCCAGAACGACGGCTACAACTTTCTACGCATCAAACACCCCGCGCCCGTCCACATCCAATATTGGGAGGTCGGCAACGAACCCTACGGTAACGCCTATTATAGCACCGGCACCGCCGGTTATGAGTGTGATTACGCCGTTCCCTATCCCTACACCACCTATCCCCGTTACAGCAACGCGCTTCTCTCCCCGGCGGCTTATGGTCAGGCGGTCAAGGCATTTTCGATAGCCATGAAGGCGGTTGATCCCACCATCAAGGTGGGGGCCTATTCCAGCACACCGCCGGGCGACTACAGTTGGGATTACATCAGCGGCGTCAACAACGGCCAGCACTGGACTCCGCAAGTATTGGCGCAATGCGGCAGCAACATAGATTTTGTCATTGTCCACTGGTATCCTAACTTTTCAGACAACGTCGGCACCAGCCTTTTGTCGGAAGTGGGCTCGATCATCCCGGTGATGATCAGCGGCACCGGCCCCTACCCGCACACGGGAACGAATTCCGGCTTGGAAGATTGGATCACCAATTACTGCCCCAACCCCGCCAACGTCCAGATTCTCGTCACCGAGTTTGGCGCCGACAACTACCCCTACCTGGTCGCTGGCACCAATGGAATGCCGATTCTCGGGCCGGTCGAGGCGCTATTCGCGGCGGATTGTTATTCCACCTGGCTGAACTACCCTGCCTTTGCCAATGCGGACTGGCTGGATTTCGACGGGGATTCATTTCTTGGGAGCGGTTCCAATGGCCCGGTGGTTTGTGCCATGCAAATGCTGCGGCATCTGTGCAATCCCGGCGATGCCTTTGTCAAAGCGGCCTCGGATACCAGCACCTTGCGGGTGCAAGGTGTGGTGCGGCAGGATGGCAACCTGGGAATCCTGCTGATCAATGAGAGCATAAACAGCAGCCAAACGGTGAATGTGACGGTCACAAATGCAAACCTGAAAACCACCGGCACCATCTATCAGTTTGGAACCAACAATTGGACCAGCACCAATGAAGTGCCGGCGACGGGGCCTGGCAGCAACAGCCTTTCGAGCGTCGGCAGTACGTTCAGTGTCACCCTGCCTGCCTACACGATGGACGTGCTAGTGATTCCGGTCTTGGGCAACACGCCGCCGGTGCTGGCGGCCATCAGCAACCAGACCGTGAACGTCGGCCAGACCGTCGCCTTCACCGCCAGCGCCACGGACACCGACCAGCCGCCGCCGACGCTGACCTTCGCGCTCCTCGCGGGCGCGACCAACGCGACGCTCAACACCAACACCGGCGCGTTTTCCTGGCGTCCGCTCGTGACCCAGGCGAACTCGACCAATTTGTTTACGCTCAAGGTTTCCGACGGCGGCACGCCGGTGCTGAGCGCGACGCAGAGTTTTACGGTGGCCGTGAACCCGCTCACAGCGCCGTCAGTTTCGCCGGTGGCGTGGCTCAAAGGGCAGTTTGCCTTGCAGGTCAGCGGCGAGACCGGTCCGGATTACGCGGTGTTAAGCTCAACCAACTTGATTGATTGGGGCGTTCTGTTTGAAACCAATTCGCCGGCGATGCCATTCGAGTGGATTAACACCAACGCGGCCATATCGATGCAATTCTATCGCATTCAGGTTGGCCCGCCGCTGCCGTGATTCAATCATGACGCCGCCTGTTCAAATGAAGCGAACGAATACAGCTTGTGAAAGGAAGCGGGTTGAAAAAGGGAAATCCAGCGGCGTCGCATTTACGCTCATCGAGCTTCTGGTCGTCATCGCCATCATCGCCCTCTTGGCCGCGTTGCTCCTCCCGGCGTTGAGCGCCGCGAAATTGCGGTCTTGGACGATCAGTTGCGGCTCCAACCTGCACCAACTTGATTTCGCCGGGAACATTTACATGGACGACAATCAATCTCTGATTGCTTATGCCACTCCGCCGCCGGGAACGCCGGGCAATCAATGGTTCAGGTATAACTGGATATCAACGCTGATTAACGAAATTTCCCACGACGATTCCGTTCGACTTTGCCCTGCGGCAAAGACACCGCCCGACAACCCCAATCCCAATTACATCAATGGCGGGGATGTGTCCCATTGTTGGTGTGCCGGTGCTCCGGCTGCCCTGACCAACGAGGCCAGCTACGCCATCAACGCCTGGATGTATGATGTGGCCAGTTTCAATGCCGCCGGATACAATTTTCCCGGACAAAGCTCGGGGCCGCGCTCCTCAAACACGTACGGCCAGCCTTTCTATAGACCGTCGGCCGTTCGTTTCCCCTCGGACACGCCGTTCTTTGCCGACGGCATGTGGGGTGACGGATGTCCGTATCAAACCGAGACCGCGGCCAATTTGCAACCCTGGGGAGCAGGCGGCAGCGTGGATTCAGTTGCCATGTGCGTGTTTTTGCTGGAACGACACGGCTCGCGCGCGCCGTTTCCCCTGCCGATGAAGTCGGCTCCGGTTCCGTTATTGACACCGCCCTTGAATTCGCTTCCGAGCGGGATCAACGTCGCTTTTGTGGATGGCCACGTCCAGTTCCAGAAACTCGGCGACCTCTTCAATGTGGACATTTGGTCGGCAGGCTGGGTTCCCGTCGGCGGCCAGTAATTATTATGTCCCGGCAAAAAACAAACACGACTCCATCGCTAACATAAATTTTGCGATTGGCGGTAATCAGGGTTATGATGGAACAACAAGAAAAGACAGTTGAAGTGAGCATCGTGGTCTCCATTATTGACGACGACGCGCCCGCACGCGGCATCCTTGCCGATTGGATACATCGGGCATCGGGTTTTCGATGCGCCGGCAAGTACGGCAGCGCCGAGGCCGCATTGGCTGCCTTGCCATCGGAGAAGCCCACCGTGGTCCTGATGGACATCAATCTGCCGGGCATGAACGGGATTGAATGTGTGCGCCGGCTCAAACCGCTGCTGCCGGACACGCAATTCGTGATGCTAACCGTGTATGAGGATGCCGAGCACATTTTCAACGCGCTGGCAGCCGGCGCCAGCGGTTACCTGTTGAAACGGATGCCCCGCGCCGAACTGCTGGCGGCGCTCAAGGACGTTCATGCCGGCGGGTCGCCGATGAGCAGCAATATCGCCCGCAAAGTCGTCCAGTCATTTCAACGACCGGTTTCGCAGCCTTCGGAGGCGGAGGACCTTTCGCCGCGGGAACGGGAAGTCTTGGAATTGCTGGCCCGCGGCTATCTGTACAAGGAGATTGCCGAATCGCTCCAAATCAGCGTGCCAACGGTAAATACCTACATCCGACGCATTTACGAAAAACTGCACGTCCGTTCCCGTTCGCAGGCAGTGGCAAAATTTACTCATTTTTCCGGGGCCGTTGCTTCCGGCGGGACGCGGTTTTCCGCTGAAAAACGGGCATAAATTGGGCCTTGTCGTTATTTTTGATGACAATGATTTCCTTGACCACAATAGCGGCATGCCCTATGCTAAAAACATCGAAGGCAATTAGCAGCAATCAGCTTAAACCAACAAAAAACGAAAGTTTCATGCGTATGAAAAAACTTGCAATGTTATCAATCGGAATGCTGGCGTTCGCGTTACAACCCGCAAATGCCCAAACCTCACTGTTCACCACCTACGACGATTTTTCAGCATTTTCTGCGGGCTGGGGTGCCGCCCCATCGGCCGTTAATACCTTCAGCACGGATGCCAGCACCATCAATGGTATTGGCAATCTTACTGCCCCTGGCGCCGCTGGCACATCAGGTTCCCTCTTGATCACCGCAGGCGTTGGTGGTCCTGGTCCTAGTGGAGGCGGGCTCTGGACAGACGCAGCCACTGGTCCCAGCCAAGGCGGCAACACCGCGTTTTTACAGGCCATAGATCCCGGAACAGATGGAATTAATGCGGTTAACGCTTCGGGAAATATCTATATGGACTATTCGTTGCCGGACAATGAAGGCGGCACCTATTTCGATGTGGGGGTTCTTTTCCAATACGCTGGAAATGGCTATTTCGGCACATTCTTTGCGACTTCCTCGACCGATTTGGGATTCACGGATCCAAGCAACGGCGGGGAAGTTTATCAGGCGACCATTCCTTATACAATCACAGGAGGTTCAGCATTCAGCGGCTTTGGGTTCGGCATTATGTTGGAAACAGATTATGCCTCGGCGTTGCCGTTCACAGTGGACAATATCACCGTTTCTGTTCCTGAACCTGGCACATTGGCCCTGATGGGTCTGGGTTTGACCGGGTTGGCGATAATTCGCCGCCGTCGGCAAAGCTGACACATTGGATTGCTTTCGTTAGGGCACGGGCAAGGCGGAGAGACTGTCTTGCCCGTTGTTTTTTTAGCAATCGGAATTGCGGTTAAAAATTGGGAAAGACCCATCCATGAACCGCCCGAAATTCCGCTAGGTTTTGGACTGCGGCAGCCCTCTGCCGCTTTGGGGAGGCGCAACCGCCGGTGGAAAAGCGGCAGGAGGGCTCGCAGCCCAAGAAGCCACCGCGCCGGCCAGGTTCCTGGCCCCGATGCGCCCCATGGTTGGAGGTCAATGCCACTCAGGCACCGGGCGGCGGGTGATTGGGCTGATTTTTAACGGCCAGATGACCACCGTGAAACAATGTCCCGTTCGCAACAGCCTGCGGCAAAGCCTGATTGCTCGAAAAGCGGCGGCCGAAAAGCGCTGTCGTTATTTTTGACGACATGTAAATTGGGAGCATATTGTTATTGTTGCATTATCATGATAGCCGTTCAACTTAACCTTTAAAACTATGAAACGAATCATTGCAATTGCAGCCTTGTTAATCCTTGCCAGCGTGGCGCAGACACGGGCCACCCTGTTTGTGAGGGAACTGTGGGACAACGTCACCAACGGCACTCAATTGGCAACGGGAGGTTATCCCCTTCAAGGCCAGGCCAATGGAACCACCACCTATGGTTTCCTTGGAATATGGAATGTGAATCCCGCCGATCCGGTGGCCACCAACGCCCTCACTGTTGTTACCAGTGATGTTTCTGAACCTTATTATGCGATATATCCTGATTTGCCTGAGTCTTGGACTGCGCCCGGCGCGTTATCTTTGCCGCAACCCAATACCAACGGCTGGGATTCCGGAACCTGGGCCACCAGACTCATGGCTTCCAGTTCTTGGATCCATCTCAATTCGAACAGCACAAACTATTTCGCCTTCCGCTGGGTCAAGCGCTCTTTTTATTATACGGTGAGCGACACCAATGGTTACGGCGCGGATGACGCGGGACTTGGCGTCGGCTTTGCCAGCGGCAATTCAGCCAGTTCCACTTTCATTGGCATTGGCGTCACCCGGAGCGTGGCGAAATACACCTACACTGGCACGGGATATACCAACCTCGCCGGCACAACTGACATCGGCGACACCCCTTACATTACCTCGGGGACTCTGGGTCAATCGGGATATCCGAGTCATGCTGGTGATTCCGGCGGACCATACTACGTTCAAGCCTATGCAGGGGATGGAAGCGGCTACGGCGTGGTCAATCAATGCGAAGGCTATACCGGCAACAGCTATCCCATATCCGACAATGGCGACACCTACATGTGGGGCGGCATCATGGTTGGCAGAATTGTCACCACCTCGGGTGGAAACACGGAAATTGACGTCAAAAATTATTCCGGCCAGGACACCGTTGCCTTTACGGTTGATCAAACCCCCAATCCCAGCACGGGTTGGGACGCCATCTATCACTACACCAGCACTGCGACCTTGAACTATCTTTTGGTGTGGATGTATGGCAACAATAACTTCAACCCTTGCCAGATAGATGGCATCCGCGTGGCAAGCACCTGGTCGGAAATTCTGGGGCAGGAAGTCGAAACGCCCACCCTGTCGCCGAGCGCCCCGACTAACACCTATTACCAAGGCACACCACTGACGTTTAACGGGATTGCCAACATAGACACGGCCCCCCTCACCGGATGGTACCAATGGCTCTATAACAGCAATGCCACCTTGGGCGTCAGCGCGGTGGGCATCGGCAGCAATTCCTTTACTCTGCCAAGTCCGCTGGTTGCCAACAGCGGTTATTACAGTTTGGTTTTCTCGAACGGCTGGGAAACCGGGTCGACTTTGTTGGTCACCAGCGCGCCGGTCCATGTGACCGTCGTGGCTCCCAGCCCGCCGATTATTACGGGGCAGCCCCAGCCCGGCGGCCGGTATTTGTCACTGGGCGCGGCTCCGTTTACGTTTAATGTGAGCGTGCTGGGAACACCGCCGTTCACCTACAACTGGTATCAAATCACCACGGGTGGCGCGACGAACTTGCTGGCCACTCAAACCACCAACAGTTCCACCAGCAGCTTTACCTTGAGCGCCCCCATCCAGGCCAGCATGGCAGGCAGCTATTATGTCGGCGTGCAGAATTATCTGGGGTTAAGCAATTCCATTACCGCTGCCTTTAACGTAATCGTTCCGACGCCCGGCGGCTATGTGGCCCAGGTGGTCAGCAACAGTCCCTGGGCTTATTGGCAGTTAAACGAGAATTACGGAACGACCAACCTCCACGATTATTACGGCGGGAACGACGGGGCGATTCTGGATACCACCAACGCGGTGATTACTGCCACCAGCACCAACATCGGTGGCGTTTATCAGGACGTGGCAGCCGCTCCTTATGCGGGATTCTCGCCGAATCATGTTGGCTTGTTCATCCCTAATAACGGACTCCTTGCCCGGGTGAACATGCCGGGTTTGGGCAATTACACCCCCAACATGACGTGGATACTGTGGCTCTATGCGCCCTACCCGAATGCGAATCCTTGGGGCGAGCCGGGTTTCATGTTCAACCGCGATTTAAATAATGATGGCGGCTACGGCAATGCGTTTGGCTTGTCCTTCTTCCAATACGTCTCGGGAGGCGTAACCTACAACAACGAACTGGGCTATCGGTGGGGTGGCGGCGCGGAAAATCCCACCCAGCCGTACTATGGCTATTACTGGCCCAGCGGCCTGTATGCGCCATCCAACAGTTGGTTCTTCGTAGCCATGGTCTGGACTGCGCCCAACAGCGCCACCATGTATATGGGCACCAATACCGGGCCGCTGACCGTCGCCAGCGCCAAGTTGCCGGCAATATTTGATCCTAATTATCCGGGCACGAGCTACTCGAATTCGTTTTCGTTGCTGCTCGGACGCGGCGGTTATCCGTGGGCCGAGGGAACGGCCTACCCGCAGAACGCGAATGACGGCGCCAACGTGTATATGAGCGACGTGGCCATTTTCACCAATGCGCTGTCATCCAACGCCATCTACCAAATCTACCTCGCGGCGATGAATGAGTTGATCACCACCACCAATTCCAGTGGCAATTTGGTGTTAAGCTGGCCGGTCGGCACGCTGCTTTCTTCAACCAATGTTCAAGGCCCCTACAGCGTTGTCGTTGGTGCGACTTCGCCCTATACAGTGCCCAAGACGGCGCCGCAAAGGTTCTATCGTGTTCAAAGATAATATGCTAAGTGTGGAAATATCCAGTCTGCACCAGTCCCATCCTGGTGCGGTTCGGAACCGGATTGGAGGGTTCACATTAATTGAACTGCTGGTCGTCATCGCCATCATCGCCATTCTCGCGGCCCTGTTGCTGCCGGCGCTGGCCAAGGCCAAGCTCAAAGCCCAACGCATACAGTGCATGAACAACCAGCACCAGTTGCTGTTGGCGTGGATGATGTACTCGGATGACAACGACGGCAAACTGGTTCCCAATATCTCAACGAGTTGGGCCAACTGGCTTTCTGCACCCAGTTGGGATGGCCTCGCCAATAGCATGGATCCGGGTGCGGGTTCGACTCCCACCAACGGGCCTGCTTTGGTCGCAGATGGCCAAGGATTGTTGGGGACATACCTCTCTCATAATTACGCGCCTTTCAAATGTCCTGGCGACCTGGTGTCTGGACCGCTGGGGCCGCGCGCGCGCAGCTACTCCATGAATAGCATGATGAATGGGTTTGCCGGTCCCGGCGGAGCCGGTGCTCAATATCTGAACGGAAATACTCTCGATATCAATGGAAATATTACCACATCGTCGGGTCCGCGGGGAGGCGTCGCCTATAATCTCTTCCAAAAAGCCAGCCAAATCCGCAATCCCATACCCTCAAGCGCGTGGGTGCTAATAGATGAGTACGGGGGTAGCATTAACGATGGATTCTTTTGGGTCACCATGACGGCCAACAATTGGGAGGATGTGCCGGCCAGTTATCATGGCGAAAGCTCCTGTCCGGCTTTTGCCGATGGCCATTCGGAAATTCGTGTGTGGACAGACCCTTATGTCTGCGATAAACCCGTCGTGCCGGGCGTTGGAGTGGCTTATCCCGGACCCACCGCCGTCGGCGGCGATTTGCCATGGTTGCAGGCACATACCACCGCGTTGCAGTAGCGCGGCCTTGTCTTGCTTTTTGGAGATCTGCTGTCCGCACATAAGGGCGGACGTTTCCCTGAGGCTTCAGCAAACCCCGACAATCATCGTTCCAGAAGCAGGCCGCGCTCCAGCGTGGCCATCATGTTGACGGCGGAGCAACGCCGTCTCACCCTCACAATTGTCCCGGGCAATTGGTATCAGGTGCCTCAATGCACTTCCATCACCTTGGCCGGCTCGCGTTTGATCCGTTTGAAGAGAAAAATCAACGGCACACACCCAAGCGCCAGCAGGCCAAACAGCCGGAAATTGTCCACAAACGCCCACAAATGCGCCGGAGGGTCGAGCGTGTTGTAAACCAGGCTGTAGGCCCGGCTCGTGGCATGCACCGGATCGCCGTGCCGGGCGAGCAAGGCTTGAGCGGTGTGAAGCTGGCGGGTAAAGACCGGATCATCCGGTGTCAGATGGCTGGCCCTGAGCGTGGCGATCTTCGTGGGGCAGCAGGAACAAACCAACACGCCGCCAATGCTGTCACCGGTCAGCAATCAAACGGTCAACGCCGGGGTCACCCTCGTCATCACCAATGCGGCAGCCGATTCCGACCAGCCGGCCCAAACGCTGACGTTCAGCCTGCCCGGTGCGCCAACCAACGCGACTCTCACGCTGCTCAACGCCACCAACGCCGTCTTTATTTGGCGCCCGCCGGGTAAAGCCAAGCTGGCCCCACCAACTTGATCACCGTGCAAGTGGCGGACAATGGCACGCCCAGCCTGAGCGCCACCAACAGTTTCATAGTCACACTCAATCTCTTGGCCCAACCAGCGGTGAGTTCGATCAATGTGTCGTGCGGCCAGGTGAGTCTGGTGGCGACCGGCGCCGTGGGGCCGGATTACACGGTACTGATCTCGACCAATCTGACGAACTGGCAGGTTCTGTTTACGAGCAATTCGCCGCCGACGCCGGTCACCTTGGTGGACACGAACAACCCCGGCGCCTACACCGCCCGCTTTTACCGCATCCAGCCCGGACCATGACCCTTTGTAAGAATCGTCTGCCGCCCACGGCCCAAATTTGGCAGCCGAAATGCTGACATTGGCCCGTGCCAAACTTTGGCACAACTCCTGAACAACCCGCCGGTTGGCCCGTTTGGGCTGGCCGGCGGCCTTTTATTGTTTTGGGCCAACAACTTTGGGGCGCACCACGACGCGCCCGACAGCACACCCCATGCCCGAAAAAACAGGGGTTCAACAATCTGGTAGAGCATTACCTGCCGCCGACAGCAGAGAATCATCCATGCGAAACATAATTTCATCCATTCCCCAAAATCACGGATCGTATAATTTATCCGGGCATATGTGATGTGACAAACAACGGGCAATTTGTGGGGAACCCCGATTGGATTCGCCGCCCAAAATCATTGAAAGCCTCAACTTCGGGAAACGGGTCTTTCAATTGCCAGTGCCGGGCTTGACCGGATAGAATTCGCTCAAATGAATTAGGACCAATTGCATCATGGAAACTGTTTTTAAAAACATCTCAAAAATCAAATACGAAGGGCCGAAATCCAAAAACCCGCTGGCCTTCAAACATTACAATCCGGCTGAAATCGTCGAGGGCAAAACCCTGCGCGAACATCTGCGCTTTTCGGTCGTCTATTGGCACACGTTCCGCAACGCGCTCTCCGATCCGTTCGGGGTGGGCACGGCGATCCGGCCGTGGGACGATGGCTCCGATTCGGTGGCCAATGCCGAGAATCGCGCGCGGGTCGCGTTCGAGTTCATTGAAAAACTCGGCGCGCCGTTCTATGCCTTTCATGACCGCGACGTCGCGCCGGAAGGCCGGACACTGCGCGAGACCAACAAAAATCTCGATGCCGGCGTCAAAGTCCTGAAAGGGGAACAGAAGCGCACCGGCATCAAATTGCTGTGGGGCACGGCCAACCTGTTCACCCATCCGCGGTTCGTTCACGGTGCGGCCACGAGTTGCAACGCCGACGCGTTTGCCTTTGCCGCCGCACAGGTGAAGAAGGCGCTGGAAGTCACCCACGAACTCGGCGGCGCGGGGTACGTTTTCTGGGGCGGACGCGAAGGTTATTCCACCCTGCTGAATACGAATATGAAGCGCGAGCTGGAACACCTCGCCAAATTCCTGCACCTGGCGGTGGACTACAAAAAGAAAATCGGTTTCAAAGGCCAGTTTTACATCGAGCCGAAGCCGAAGGAACCGACCAAGCATCAATACGATTCCGACGCCGCCGCGTGCCTGAATTTCCTGCGTGAATACGATCTGATGGGCCATCTCAAGCTGAACCTCGAGACCAATCACGCCACGCTGGCCGGCCATTCCATGCAGCACGAACTTGAAGTGGCGGGTTCGGCGGGAGCGCTGGGTTCGGTTGACGCCAACACCGGGGATGAACTGATCGGCTGGGACACCGACCAGTTCCCCACCAGCGTTTATCTTACGACGCAGGTGATGCTCACCGTCCTCAAATATGGGGGGTTCACCACCGGGGGCCTGAACTTCGACGCCAAGGTCCGGCGCGAGAGCTTTGAGCCGATTGATTTGTTCCACGCGCACATCGGCGGCATGGACGCCTTCGCGCGCGGGTTGAAAATCGCCGCCGCCATTCGCAAGGATGGGCGCCTGGCGGAATTTGTGAAAGAACGCTACGCCTCGTGGGATTCGGGCGTGGGCGCGAAAATCGAGTCCGGCAAGAGCGATTTTACCGAACTCGAAGCCTACATGCTCAAGCAGGGCGAAGTGGCCGCCAATGTCAGCGGCCGCCAGGAATTCCTGGAGAACCTCATCAATGAATTCATTTAATCCGGCGGGCCGGTTGGCCCGATGGACCATCGCGGGGTTGTTTGCCCTGATTGGACTTCTGCCCATTGGCCATTCCGCCGAACCTGCCAAAACTTTTCAAAATCCCATCCTCTCCGGCTTTTACCCCGATCCGAGTATTTGCCGGGTTGGTGATGATTATTACCTGGTCAACAGCTCGTTTGAATTTTTTCCCGGCGTTCCGATTTTTCACAGCCGGGACCTGGTGCACTGGCGGCAGCTCGGATACTGCCTGACCCGGAAAAGCCAGTTGAACCTTGACCACGCCCGGGCTTCCGGCGGCATTTATGCCCCGACCCTTCGTTATCACAACGGCATGTTTTACCTGATCACGACGCTCGTGGATACCGGCGGCAATTTTTTTGTGACCGCCACCAATCCCGCCGGTCCCTGGTCCGAACCGGTCTGGGTGGACCATGCCGGAATTGATCCTTCACTGTTTTTCGATGAAGACGGAACCGCTTATTACGACCGGCATGAAGGCATGGGCGACGGTTTTATCGGCCAGACCAAAATCAATGTCCAAACCGGCCACCTGGACGGGAATCTGAAGGAAATATGGCGGGGCACCGGCGGCGTCTGGCCCGAGGGACCGCACCTGTACAAAATCAACGGAAAGTATTTCATCATGATTGCCGAGGGTGGCACCAGTTACGGCCACAGGGTCACCATCGCCCGCAGCGATTCCCCGTGGGGCCCGTTTGTTCCCAACCCTAAAAATCCCATTCTCACCCATCGTGACCGTCCGGATAGTCCCATCCAGGCCCTGGGTCATGCCGACCTGGTGGAAACGCCCGACGGTTGGTGGCTGGTCTGTCTGGGAATCCGCCCCCAGGGCGGCAAATTCCATCATCTGGGCCGCGAGACGTATCTGGCCCCGGTCACCTGGTCGGAAGATGGCTGGCCCGTGGTCAATGGCAACGGCACGCTGGAAACCAACATGACCGCACCGCGCCTGCCGCAACATCCATGGAAAAAAGAGCCCGCCAAGGATGAATTCAAGCAACCGGCTTTGGGGCTCCAGTGGAATTTTCTCCGGAACCCGTATGCCGGCGATTTTTCGCTCACCGAACGTCCGGGCTGGCTGCGTCTCAACGGTTCGGCGGTGACACTGAACGACCAGGATTCACCGGCTTTTGTCGGCCGCCGCCAGACGGACCTGGCGTGCCGCGTTTCCACCCGGCTTGCCTTCAACCCGCAGCATGAAAATGAAGAAGCGGGGCTCGTCCTGCGCGGCAACAAAAAAAATCATTACGAAATTGGCATCACCCTGAAAGACGGCAAACGGCAGGTCTTCCTCAGAAAAACCCTGGGCGGCAAAACAATCGAACCGGTGCAATATGAAGAAATCGGTTCGGGAGATGTCATTCTGTCCGTGGCCGCCTCGCCGTTGGACTATGAATTTTCCTGCTCGCCGGCAAAAGGTCCGGCAAAAAAACTGGGCACGGCGTTGACCCGCGATTTGTCCTCGGAAAAAGTCGGTGGATTCACCGGCGTGTTTATCGGCCTGTATGCCACCGGCAACGGACATAAGAGCGCCCGCCCGGCGGATTTCGACTGGTTTGAATATCGCCCCGTGGAAAAATAATCGGAGCGCCGATCTTCCGGGTGGCATGATTCGATTTTACCAGTGCCTTTGAGCAAGGGGGCGCATCCGGACACCCGCACCCCGGCAAATGGATCAAGCGGCTGGAAGCCGCGCTGACTGGCAGGCCAAGAGGCCAGCCGCCAGTTGAACATGCGGGGGCCAGGTTGCGCCCTGAACAAGGTGTCAGCCGCGTTCGTTCCCAAGGGTTTTTAATCCGGCGCGCAGGTATCCCAGCGCGTAAGCCATGCCCGCGTGCCACGGCGCGGCGCAACTCATCTGCGGAGCATGGTCGGGAATCAGCACTCCGTTGAAGTTGTTCCGTTTCAAAATCCGCATCACGCGCAGAACGTCCACGTCGCCGTCGTCAATGAAGGTTTCCTTGTAGGACGGCACCTTGCCGCGGACGTTGCGCAGGTGAACGTAAGCCAGCTTGCCTTGCCGGCTGTAAGTGTCCACCACGTCGTAAATGTCCCCTTCGCTCATCTCAGCCAGCGTGCCGATACAAAATTCCAGCGCGTGGCGCGGACTCGGCTTGAGGTCAATAAGCTTCTGGAAAAGTTGGGGTTGATAAACCAGTCGCGGCTGGGCCCGGACCGTCGGCAGCGGCGGATCGTCCGGATGCGCGGCCAGCGTCACCCCGGCGGCTTCCGCCACCGGAACCAGCGCGTCGAGAAAAACCTTGAGCCGTTGCCACAATTGTTCGGGCGTTGCGGATGGCACAACGCCCGGCGCGGCGTTCCGGTCATAGACCATGTTCCAGACCATGCCGTTGGGCAGCGGCTTGTCCAGCGGGCCGTCCATGCCCACCGCCTCGGCCTCTCCGCGGGCAAAGCGGCCCTTGATGCGGCCCGCGACGCCGGCAATCGAAAAGTTGTAGCCGAATATCGGAATGCCCGCCTGGCCGACGTTGCGGATGATGGTTTTGAGGTTTTCCAGTTGCTGCAATTTTTTTGGCCCGTCCAGCAACACGTCGTGCCAGTGGGCCGGGTCGAAGTTTTCAATGGCTTCCAGTTCGAGCCCGGCGGCGTTGATTTCCTTTTTGATTGCGGCCAGTTCCTCGTACGTCCAGAGCTGGTTTGGATCGCCGGCCAGTCCCCAGCCGGTGTCGTCGCCGACCGGCTGGTCGTCCACCCTCCGCAGTCCACCCTCCGCAGTGCTGCTACGCCCGTCCTCCGCAGTAGCACTGCTACGGAGGATGGAGAGGACGGGTGCTACGGAGGACGGGCCGGGCTGATTGCTGCGCGAGGAACGAAAGTAATCCACGAGGTGAATGACGAGGTGCGTGCAACCGCATTGCTTCGCAAAGCGGTAATGTTCCGCGTTGAGCTGATGGCGATAAAGTCCAAGGCCGAGTTTCACGGGGAAAGCATAGGACAGTCCGGCGGTTTTGGCTACCCAAGGAATTGGGCCGGTGGCGGCCGGAAAGGGGGTGGTGGCACAAACTTGCGACACGACCGGCTTCCCGGGCAGGTTGCTTTTTTCGTTTCCGCCCGATATGGTCGGCGCATGAAACAACGTTGCTTCAATTTCGCATTTATCCTTTCCACATTCCTGGCGGTCACGGCTTTGGCCGAAAACACCGCCGTCATTCCCGCACCCCGCACCTTTCCCACCAATTGGATGTCGAGCCACGAAGCCTTTGTGAAGCGGGCGAAGCAGGGCGGCATTGACCTGCTGTTTCTCGGCGATTCCATCACCGCCGGCTGGCTTTGGGACAAGGGCGGGCTGAATGTCTGGAACAAATATTACGCGCCGCGTCATGCCGCCGAGTTCGGCATCGGTTACGACCGCACCCAGAACGTGCTCTGGCGCATCGAACACAGCGAACTCGAGGGCATCAAACCCAAGGTCATCGTTCTCCTCATCGGGACGAACAATGCGGGCAATGAAGACAACGGCAAACCGCGCAACACCACGCCTGAAATCGTCGAAGGCGTGGCGGCCATCGTCCGGGAACTGCGTGCCCGGCTGCCGGACAGCAAAATCCTGTTGTTCGGCATTTTCCCGCGCGGAGAAACAAACGACCCGGTCCGCGAACAGGTCAAAGAGATCAATGTACAACTCGCGTTTCTCGATGACGCGAAGACGGTGAAGTTCATGGACATCGGTTCCAAATTTCTTGGACCGGACGGCACACTTTCCCGCGACATCATGCCGGACCTGCTGCATCCGAACGAGAAGGGCTATCAAATCTGGGCCGACAACATGGAAAACACACTCGCTCCAATGCTGAAGTAAGATTGCGGGAACCATCCCGGGGCCGCGCCACTTTGGCCCGATATGCCGCCGCGTGTCCCCAAAATAGATGACTCAAATCCCTCTCGAAAACCAGCGGGCTGCTTGGCAGTATCGTGTCGTGCAACCGACCCCGAGCCCAAACTGTATTTTCCTGTCCGAAGCTTCGCGCACAACCGGTTGCCGGCCGGGAACATTTTAACTGGAATCCTTCAGTGAAGACCCGCTCCCTGTTTTCAGCCGCCCTGCTAATGTTTCTGGCATTCGCCCCGGCCCGCGCCGAATCCGTGTTTCGTGATTTTATCACCGTCCGCGGCGACCAGTTGTTCGAAGGGGAAAAGCCGTATCGGTTCATTTCCTGGAATGTGCCGAACCTGCACCTGATCGAGGACCAGCTTGGTTTTGCCGCCACGAATGCGTGGCGCCTGCCGGACCGGTTCGAAATCGTCGATGCGTTGAGCACCGTGCGTCAAATGGGCGGTACGGTCGCACGCACTTATTCGATTTCGGTGGTGCGCGGGAACGATCCGCCGGCTCAGGCCAGTCATGTGCTGGGGCCGGGCAAATTCAACGAGGAAGCGTTCCGTTCGCTGGACATGATCCTGCAGGTGGCGAACGAGCAAGGCGTCCGGCTGATCATTCCGCTGGTCAACAACTGGATTTGGATGGGCGGCCGCGGCGAATACGCGGGTTTTCGCGGCAAGACCAAGGATGACTTTTGGACCGACCCGCAGCTCATTGCAGATTTCAAGGAGACCATCCGGTTTGTGCTGACACGCACCAACACCCTGACCGGCGTGCGTTACTGCGATGACAAGGCCATCCTGTGCTGGGAAACCGGCAACGAGCTGGCATCTCCCGTGCCTTGGACCCGCGAGATTGCCGCTTACATCAAGAGCCTGGACCATAACCACCCCGTGATGGATGGGTTCGACCGCGCGTTGCGACCCGAAGTGCTCGCGATGCCCGAGGTGGACATCGTCACAACCCATCATTATCCCGGGCCTGGGCCGGCCCGAAAATCCTTTTCTGAACTAATCCGCGAAAACGCGGCCTTGGCCAAAGGCAAAAAGCCCTATGTGGTCGGCGAGTTCGGTTTCGTGGACACAGCCGAAATGGAAGCAGCCATGAAGACGATCGCGGACAGCGGTGCGGCGGGCGGTTTGCTCTGGAGCCTGCGCTTCCGCGATCGCGACGGCGGATTCTACTGGCACAGTGAACCGTCGGGTGGCAACCAATACAAGGCGTTCCACTGGCCGGGCTCATCCATCGGCGCAGCGTATGACGAAACCAATCTCATGAAAGTGGTTCGTCGAAACGCTTTTGGCATCCGCGGCCTGACGCCACCACCGGTTCCCGTTCCTGCGCCGCCGACTTTGCTGCCGATCGCGGATGCGGCGGCGATTTCGTGGCAGGGTTCCGTGGGCGCTGCGAGTTACACGGTCGAGCGCGCACCGGGGCCTGGCGGACCCTGGAAGGTCGTCGGCAAGGGAGTTGACGAAAGCTTCGTCCAATATCGCCCGCTGTTTGCCGATGAGTCTGCGCCAGCGGGTGAGTGGTATTATCGTGTCCGGGCGAACAACGAGACCGGCGCCTCGGAGACTTCCAACGTGGTGGGGCCGGTCAAAGTCACGCACGCGACGCTGGTGGACGAACTCGCCGATTTTTCAAGGATTTACGATCGGAAAGGCGGGCTGGAGATTAAAACGCGCGATTGCCGCAAGGCGAAGGAAGACGCGCACCGCGTTGCCGGCAATGCCGGTGACGCGTTGATCTATCGGCTTCCGGCTTCGATTGAAGGTTTCCGCGTATTCGTCTTTTTCCCGCGGGACATCGCCGACCTGAAATTCGCAGTCTCGGCCGACGGCAGGACTTACCGCGACGTGACCGCCGGCCGGGGAATTTACTTCAACGGTGCCGGCGATTACAATTACTGGAAGCCGGTCCTGTACCACGCCGCAGACATCGGCGGCGGCGGGAGATTCCTGAAAATCGAACTGACCGGCGAAACCCAGATTGGGCGGGTGGAAATCATTCATGCCTTGGAGCCGAAATAGGCGGCGACCCGGAATCATACATGAGTTCAAATGAATTGAAGGATTTTTCGCAGCGCGCCAGCGACCAGTTGTTCGGCCACATCCTGCCGTTCTGGTGCGGACCGGCGTTGGACCACGAGCAGGGCGGCTGGATGGGCTGGTTGTCCAACGAGCTCAAGCCCGACCGCACGCAACCCAAGGGCCTCATCGTCAACAGCCGCATCCTGTGGGCGTTCTCCGCGGTTCATCAGGCGCGGCCCGACGTGTTGTTCAAGCAAATGGCCGGGCGGGCGTTCGATTTTGTCATGAACCACTTTTGGGACGTGCAACATGGCGGTGCGTTCTGGCGGCTGGATGATACCGGGCGTGTGCTGGACAATTCCAAAAAAATCTACGGCCAGGCGTTTTACATCTACGCGCTCGCGGAATATTACCGGGCCTTTGCCGCGCCGGCCGCGCTGGTTCGCGCCCGGGAACTCTTTGAATTGATCGAGCGGCACGCGCACGATTCGAAATACAGCGGTTATCTGGAAGTGCGCCGTCGTGATTGGTCCGAGGCCGATGCCAGCGCGCGGCTTAGCGACAAGGACATGAACGAGAAGAAGTCAATGAACAATCATCTTCATCTTCTGGAGGCTTACACCAACCTGTACCGGATTTGGCAGGAACCGCGCGTGGAGCAACGTCTGCACGAACTCATCCGCATTTTCGAACAACGGATTCTTGACGCCCGCACGCTGCATCTCCATCACTTTTTCGACGAGCAATGGCAGGTTCGCTCGGACACCTACACTTTTGGCCACGACATCGAGGGAACCTGGCTGCTGTGCGAGGCGGCGGAAGTGTTGGGCGACGCCGCTTTGCTCAAACGCGTGCAGGCGGTCGCCTTGCGGATGGCGGAGGGGGCGCTTCGGGAAGGCATTGATGTTGACGGAGCGCTTCGGTACGAGGGCAAAATGGGAAGAATCATTGATGGGGGCAAGGAATGCTGGCCGCAAGCCGAGGCGGTCATCGGTTTCCTTAACGCCTTTCAACTCTCGGGCGACGTGAAATTCCTCGAAGCCGCCCGGCGCGCCTGGGATTTTATTGAGCGGCATCTGGTTGACCGCGTTCACGGCGAATGGTTCTGGCGCATCACGCCTGAAGGCCGCGTGGATCCGACCCTGCCAAAAGTCAGCGAATGGAAAGGCCCGTATCACGGGTCACGCGCGTGTTTGGAAACGCTCCACCGATTGCGCGCAATTTCCGCGGGCAAGGAGCAACACTGAATGGAATGTTATGAACAACGTTATGAATAAAACTGTTTTCTGCTGGCTGTGCACCGTGGTGTTTTCCACGGGAGCATTCGCGCAATCCAGCCGGGTCAGCGTCAAAGGCAATCATTTCATCACCGCCGATGGCCAAACCATTGTCTTCCGGGGACTGGACACCAGCGATCCCGACAAGCTGGAGCGGAACGGACAGTGGAACAAACATTACTTTGAAGTGGCAAAGTCATGGGGCGCCAACGTCGTGAGAATTCCCGTGCATCCGGCGGCCTGGCACATTCACGGGAAAAAGAATTATCTTAAATTGCTCGACCAAGGCGTTGCCTGGGCAAAAGAAGAGGGGCTGTATGTCATCATTGACTGGCACAGCATCGGCAATTTGCACGAAGAAAAGTTTTTCCCCGGGACGTCGGAACTTTATCCGCCCACGCTTTACAACACGACCAAAGAGGAGACTTTCGACTTCTGGCGCACGATGGCCAGACATTATCGCGGAAACAACACCGTCGCCTTTTTTGAACTGTTCAACGAACCGGCCGTTAACGCCGGCCTGAAACTCGGAACTTGCACCTGGCCGGAATGGAAAGGGCTGCTGGAAGAAATTATCAAGACCATCCGCACGAGCGGCGGCACGGCGGTTCCATTGGTTGCCGGTTTTAATTTTGGTTACGACCTGACCCCGGTGGCCGGCGCGCCGCTCAACGCCGAAGACATCGGCTATGTCGCCCATCCGTATCCCATGAAGGCCAAACAACCCTGGGAAACGAACTGGACGCACGATTGGGGATTTGTCGCCGATAAATATCCTGTCATTCTGACCGAAATCGGATTTTTGGAGTCGGGAGCGCCCGGCGGTTACAATCCGATTACCGGCGATGAAAGTTATGGCGACGCCATCACGTCCTATTGCGCCAAACACGGAATCTCCTACACCGTCTGGTGTTTTGATCCGCATTGGGGGCCCACGTTGATCAAGGACTGGAATTTCACGCCGACCCGCGCCGGCGCTTATTTCAAAAAAGCCATGCAATCGAAACAACCTTAGTGTAAACCACCCCCGGCCATGAAACGCATCCTGTTCATCATCATCGGTCTGGCCTGCGCCGGCGCGCACGCTCAGAAGTTCGACCAACTGGCCTTGACCCCGCAGATGGGCTGGAACAGTTGGAATAAATTTGCCGACAAGGTGAATGAGCAACTGATCCGCGAAACCGCCGACGCGATGGTTGCCTCGGGCATGAAAGATGCGGGATACCAATACGTCAACATTGACGATTGCTGGCAGGGGCAACGGGATGCCCAGGGGTTCATCCAGCCGGATCCGAAGAAGTTTCCGTCCGGCATGAAAGCGCTGGCCGACTACGTCCACTCCAAGGGATTGAAGCTCGGCATCTATTCGGATGTCGGCTACAAAACCTGCGGCGGCCGGCCCGCCAGCCGGGGTCACGAATTTCAGGACGCGCTGACATACGCCGGGTGGGGAATGGATTACCTGAAGTATGACTGGTGCAACGCCGAGGGCCTGAAGGCTGAGGGAGCCTATACGACCATGCGCGACGCCCTGTATGCGGCCGGCCGGCCGATTCT
The DNA here is from genome assembly GCA_049692125.1 of Verrucomicrobiia bacterium. GTDB lineage: Bacteria > Verrucomicrobiota > Verrucomicrobiia > Limisphaerales > UBA11358 > UBA11358. The sequence goes on from JBAVOO010000006.1 coordinate 75,740, forward strand.
CTTCAGCCTGTGCGAATGGGGCGACAACCAGCCGTGGCTCTGGGCCGCCAAGGTCGGCCATTCATGGCGCACCACCGGCGACATCTGCAATTGCTTCGACTGCAAAATAGATCACAAAACCTGGTATCAATGGGGTGTTCTGCAAATCCTCGACAAACAGGAAGGACTGCGGAAATACGCCGGTCCCGGGCACTGGAACGATCCCGACATGTTGGAAGTCGGAAACGGCATGGCGGTGAATGAAGACCGCGCGCACTTTTCGATGTGGTGCATGCTGGCCGCGCCGCTCATTGCCGGAAACGATTTGCGGCACATCTCCAGGGAGACGCTGGAAATTCTCACCAACAAGGAAGTCATTGCCGTGAATCAGGACGCGCTGGGCGTGGAAGGGTTCAAGTATTCCGCCAAAGAGGGCGTGGAGGTCTGGTTCAAGCCGCTCAGCAACGATGCCTGGGCCATGTGCTTTCTCAATCGCGGCACCAATTCGCAACCCGTCACCTTCAACTGGAAAAACGAAGCTGTGACGGATGATCTCTCAAAAAGAGAAGCGAAGTTTGACACGACAACCTATGGCATCCGCAACTTGTGGACGAAAAAGGACATCGGAACGACCGCCGAACCCCTGACCGCCGATGTGCCGGGGCACGATGTCCTGATGCTTCGCCTCAACAAAATGTAAGACCGGTGGCAACCGCGAAGGGACACCCATAAACCCGAATCCTCATGTTTCATAATTCATAAGTTGCAAAGCCAACTCGTGATCGAAGTAATGTGGTCTTCGTCCGTGAGGTTCGCGGCGTTTTTCAAACTACCTCGTTTCAGCATCTCCCAAATCTCCGAAGCCATCTTCGTTTCAATGGCTGCTCCGATGAAGAACGCGTGCGGCTTGAGCTTTTGCTTGGCGAACGCTTCGTGAATTCGATTCAACGCAGTGCGGGCAGTTTTCCAATGCTCATCCGCTCCGGCGGGGTCAATGCCGCCTTTGAGTTCGCCAAGTGCAATGTAAGCAGACGGCGTGCGGATAGTTTTACGAGTTAATTCGTCAAATGAACAATTGAACAACGACAAATCTACGTTGTTCTTCACCAGTGGCACGGTGACGTTGTAGAGAAGCGTTCTCGGCCCTTGCGTGGCGCTCCATGAGAGACCGCGAAGCGACAACTCCACATCAGAGTCATCGTCTGGCAGTTCGGCCCATGTATTGGTGTCCGCATGAAGCCAATGACATTTTCTGCCGGCCAATTTCAGGCAAGCGAGAATGGCGCGTGTGAGTTTCTTCTGCGCCATGAAACCTCCGACGTTCCGCATCGAACCGCCAAGCGTGTCGCCACGAGTCAGCAAGAAACGAAAAACCAATTCCTCGACAAAATTTGCGCCTGCAGGTTCAAGGAAGTTTTTGATGAGTCCACTCACCGCTTCGCGCTTGTCGGTGTCCTGCAAGTGATTTGTCGCTTTGTCCGACACACCCGCTGCTGTGAGCAGGCCCGGCTGGATTTCAGCAATTTTCAACAAGTCAGCCGGAGTCTTGGCTTTGCCAGCAGCAGTTTTCAACGCTCTGGCCTGGGCAATGAACGGAGTTGCACGACGGTTCTTTTCCAACGCAAGAGCAACGAAGCCCGCCCGGACAGCCTCGTAGGTTGTTTCGAGATTTTTGCTTGATTTAAGGTGTTGATATGGCTTCGTCATTGTTATTTCTTTCGCCAGAGATACACGCACTTGCGCAAAGCATCACGACCATGCGCGCCCATTTGTTGGCTGCTGTTCCCCTTTCCATTCGGGAGCACGAGAATCTTTTCGACCGCGAAGCCTAGTTGCTCTGCGATCTCTGAAAGAATGATGTCCACTGAAATACTTGCTCCGGCATATCGAACGTTGTCGTTCACCATGATGAGTGGCGCTCCGCTCTTTAGCACACGAGCAGACTCAAAAATGACACAAGCCATCTCGTAAAAATACCCGCGCACCATGCGGGGAATCCCATTGTTGTTGAGGAGGTCGAGTTCCTTTTGTGAATCCAAGTAAGCGAAGATGCTTTGCAGCAAGGCCTGATTATCCGTGGCAGTGATAGCTGGCTTCCAATCGGGATTTAACTTCAAAAGGTCTTTGGCGCGATTTTCAACTGTGCAACTTAACATTTCCTGCCGCAGTTTTACCAGGCCGTCTTCGCTAACACCGAGCAGCGCGAGTTCCAATGCATAGGTGCGCGTGTAGTCGTAACGATTGCAGTAAGGCGGAGAAGTAATCAGGCAATCGTAGAATTCAGTTTTGAGTTTTGGCAAAATGTCGAGACACGAACCGCCGTGCAATTTGACATCTGCTTTCGAGAGCGGTTTTGCAAACAGATCTTCGGGAAGTTCGCCGGATCGCAAGTCGTCAACTATCTGGAGCAGCTTATGAGTAATGGCCATGTCAAAAGCCAGAATCTTGCCTTTGTCGAAAATCTTCTTCCCTTGGCGCCTGCCCGAACGATGGTCCCAACGCAAATACTGGCCATCCTTTCGTGTGTAGCTGATGTTCTCGAGAATACAAAGCAATGCAAAAAACAAAACAGCCTTCACTCGTTCGCCCTCATGTTCTGACGCCGCAAGGAATCGTCCCATCGCGTCAAATGTTTCCGCCGGATACGCACCGCGTGTGATCCTCAATTCATTTATGGGTTTTATGGTTTTGCACTTTCGCCACGGATGCTCGTCTCTCCAAAATGCAAGCCGTTTGACATCCACATCTTTCAAATCCCAATCAATGAGTTGTTTAGTGGCTATGAGTGTTCGGCCAATTGGCAGAAGTTCGATTCCTTCGGCTTTCATGCCAAGTCCGCCCGCCACAAATAAAGCCGTTCCACTTCCTGCAAACGGGTCGAGCAAAACGCCGTTCTCAATTCGATACTTGCTTAACAAATGCTCAATTAGCCCGGCAGAGAACGCTTCTTTATATTTGAACCAACGATAGACGGCTCTTCCTTTGTTAGCCTGAAAACTTACCAGTGCACGCGTAAGCGAGGTGTCGACACACAGCTTGTCTGTCCACCGTGTTTCAGCCTCGAAATTTAATCTTTCGATATGGCCAAGTGCTTCTGATATTTCGTGCGGCAGCGCCTCGCCGACAATTGGCGTCTCGATTTCAAGAACAGGCGATGTTGCAATGTCAGGCATTGCGGTGAACCGCGTGTGGTAAGTGGTCACATCTTCGTGAAGAAAACCGTTTCCTCCTTTTGTGTGCCCGCCATTCGCGTGGTGAAAATCAGCTTTCCCCTTTTTCTTCCGAGCCAAGGAATAAATTACGCGTTTATTGCGCACCTTTTTCTTTGGTGTCTTCTGTTTGACGCGTTTCATCTGCTATTACAATACCAGGCATCCTCATCACCCGGCAAGGGTGGCGAGTTTTTTGTTCGCTTGAGCAATGACCGCGAGGGTGCTCATATCCGTGTCGAAGATGGAGTTCAGCCCTTGCGGTTCGCAGAACGGATCGCCCGTCAGGGCGGCGGCTGAATCCGGTTTGCCCGTGCCCGCACGACCTTCGCCGCCCCACGTCCAGAAATTTGCACCCTGTAGTGCGCGTCCGGCTCGGCAGGATTCCGCGACTTGATCAAACATGCGGCGGAAATAATCTTCGCGGGCGGTCGTGGGAGTTTCAGGTCCATACTTCTCGTGGTCGCGGGGCAGGCCGAATTCTTCCAGGACGAGCGGCTTGTGCAGCGTGTCGGTGGCCAGGACGTTGTGTTGTTCGACGTGTTCCTTCGCCCGGGCCGCCGCCGCCTCATAATCGGGCCCAAGCTGGAAGTTTTTCAACCAGCTCCAATTCTTGAGCCACATGTGGACGGTCACATAATCAATCGCCGGAGTTTCGTGCGCTTTCACAAAAACATCGGGCTGGTCCAAACAACCATGGATGCCTTCGGAGCCGGTGCAAACGAGATGATTCGGATCCTGCGCATGAATGAATCGCGCCGTCGCGTCCACCCATCGGCAGAACTCCGGCACTCCGCTGACCGCGGCATCCGTGCCCGGGCGCGGTTCGTTGGCAAGCTCCCAGGTCATGATCGCCGGGTCGTCACGATAGACCCGGCCGTTCGCCGTGTTACGGCGCTGGATGAGTTGTGAGATGTAATCCAGATAAAGCTGGTTCGCGGCGGGCGTGACGTAAAGCCGCGCCGAAAATTTCATGAAAGCACTCCAATTGCCCTTCGCTATGGCCGGCTTGTCCGGGTCGGGAATCGTGTCGCCGGTAATCCAGCGAACGTATTGGGCAAAGCCGCCGGACCACTGCCAATAGTTCGACACGAAAAGTATCGCGCGCATGTTGCGCCTGGCCATTTCGGCGAGACAAAAATCCAACCCGGAGAGCAAATCCTCATCCCAGTCACGGGGAGCGCGCGTGATGCCGCGTGAAATGGCCCCGGCAAGCGGCGAAGTTTCCGAACCCGCGAGCAGGCGGATGTTGGTGACGCCGATGCTCTGCAGGCGGTCAAGCTCGCGAACCAGGCGCTGGCGGCCCCCGGGCAGCGCCGGGTCGCAGAGATAGCAGCCGTACCAAAGGTTGGTCCCGATATAAAAATAAGGATGATTGCGCAATTCGAAACGGCCATTGCGAACGGTGACGAAGTCGCCCGTCTGCTTCGGGGTGGAGGCGGATTTTGGCTGCAGACTGTTGCAGCCGGCCGCAATCAGCGGCAGCGCCAGCGCGGTGGTTTTGATGAATTCCCTGCGGGAAGCATGTCGGTGGCTCATGACGGTTTGATGCACACGCTCACCTCCGTCAAATCCCTGGAATGGACAATCAGGATTTTCGAGCTTGTGCGTTCAGAAAACATGTACGTTACCCGGCAAGCTTGAAAAGTTTTTTGGTGTAGCATGTTTAGATGACATTTTTGGTTTTTCATCGCTTTATTCCGTCCAAGGTTATAGTTACAATGAGCAGCGAACGTCAATGAGCATGATTCGTGCAGCAATCAACGGGACGCGGGAAAGCGGGTGCTTCATTCTCAAAAAAAAGATGGTGAACCGGGCCGGCCGTTGGGTTATCCGGGCCATGCTAGGGTTGATGGTCGCGCGAACGGCCGTGGCCTCCGTCGCGGACACCCCGGTCACGCCGAACGCCTCGCCGGAAGCGCAGTCCCTGCTGACCTATTTCTCGGACATTTACGGAAAAAAAATCATTTCCGGCCAGCAGGAAGGCCGGCGCGGGACAAATGGTTTGTGTTTTGAGCTTGACTACCTCACAAACACCACGGGCAAACTGCCGGCACTGCTGGCGATGGATTTGTCGGGTTACACCGGATCGTCGCGCGGGCATGACACCAACCACACCCTGGCGAAACACGCGATTGACTGGTATCAAAACCGGCACGGCATTGTCGAATTCTGCTGGCACTGGCGCGCGCCGATGAACGGCAATGAAATTTACACGAAAGACACGACGTTTGATTTGTCAAGCGGGGTGACGGAAGGCACCCCCGAAAATGAAGCGCTGTTGCGCGATTTGGACAAAATCGCGGGCGAATTGGAAATACTCCGCGACGCGCACGTGCCGGTGCTGTGGCGGCCGTTGCACGAGGCGAACGGCCGCTGGTTCTGGTGGGGCGCGCGGGGGCCGGAACCCCTCAGAAAACTCTGGCGGCTGATGTTTGAAAACTTCACCGCCAAACACAAACTCAACAACCTCATCTGGGTCTTTTCACCCGGTGCGGAAACCGACCTCGCCGACTGGTATCCGGGCGACGCCTACGTGGATATCATCGGTCAGGACCATTATCCCATGGACGGCAATCACGGGACGGCGAAGGATGTATTTGATGAACTGACCGCCTTTGGCCGCGGGCAAAAGCTCGTCGCCCTTGGCGAGAACGGGCCGATTCCCGATGTGAACCGGCTCGTCCGCGAAAAGGCCGGCTGGTTGTTCTTCACGACCTGGTCGGGGTCCGTGCTGACGGAAAAGAATTCGCCGGAACAACTGCGCGAATGGTTCAACCATCCCTACGTGCTCAACCTGGGCGACCTGCCGGACCTGGGTCATTATCCGTTCCGGCCCGCCGGCAAGGCGGTGCAATTGGGGTTCGCGACCGCGCCGGGCGACGTCGCCGTTGGTGGTGTCCGCCGTTTGCCGGCAACGGTGGCCGTGCAGGATAAATCCGGCAGCACTGTCCGTGATGGAATTTACACCGTTACCCTGGCGCTGAAAAATCCGTCCGCCGGCAAACTCGACGGCACGTTGACGGCCACCACGGTCAACGGCATCGCCACATTTCCGGACCTGAAGATTGACAAGGCGGGCGGCCATTTCACGCTCGTCGCCAAGGCCGAAGGTTTGCGCAGCGCCGCCAGCCCGGTTTTTCAGGTCGGACCCGGCGCGGGCATTGCGCGCGCCTGGTGGACGGATCTCAAAGGCATGAGCTTGACGAACCTGGACGATCTTGCCAGACCGCCCACCGGCCGGGAAATCCTGGACAAGGCGTTTGAAGTGCCCGTGAATGTCGCCACCAATTTTGAGGCGCGTTATCGGGGTTTTTTGATCCCTCCGCTGACCGGTTCGTACAAATTCTGGATCGCCAACGAGGGTGTTTCGGAGTTCTGGCTCAGCACCGACGCAACCCCGGCGAAGAAGACAAAAATCGCGGAGGTGACCCGCCGCACACCTTACAGCAAATGGCCGCACACGCATGAGGCGGAATCGGTGCCGGTCAATCTCGAAGCCGGGAAGCGCTACTACCTGGAAGTATTGCAGCAACAGCCATCGGGCTCCACGCAACTGGCCGTCCGCTGGCAGTTGCCCAACGGCGCCGAGGAACGTCCCATTCCAGGCTGGCGGATGATTCCGCTTGACCAGGAAGGGTTCAAACCGCCATCCCATTCAACCACGACCGCCCAAGCCCAATGACCAAAACGACCTTTCAGAACAAACTGAAGCAACTCCAGCGGCAGCACGAACAACTGGTCAAACGCCGCAACCGCCCGCAAAAAAACGGCAACGGCATTTTCGACCGTTACGAATTCCCGGTCCTGACCGCCGAACATACGCCCTGGTTCTGGCGTTATGATCTCAATCCGGCCACCAACCCGCAGCTGATGACGCGGCTCGGCATCAACTGCGTTTTCAATGTCGGCGCGATGGAGTGGAACGGGAACATTGTCCTGATGGCGCGCACGGAGGGTTGGGACCGCAAATCGTTTTTCGCCGTCGCGGAAAGCAAAACCGGCGTGGACGGCTTCCGGTTTTGGGATTACCCGGTGCGGATGCCAGAGCTTGAAGACAAGGAAACGAACCTGTACGACATGCGTCTCGTCCGGCACGAGGACGGCTGGATTTACGGATTATTTTGCGCCGAGCGGCATGACGACTCGAATCCGGGAGATCTTTCGGCGGCCATCGCCCGTTGCGGGATTGCGCGCACGCAAGACCTGGTGAAATGGGAACGGCTGCCCGACCTCAAGACGAATTCATTGCACCAGCGCAACTGCGTCCTGCATCCCGAATTTGTGAAGGGCAAGTACGCCTTCTACACCCGGCCCATGGCCGATTTCGCGGCCACCGGCAGCGGCGACGGCATCGGCTGGGGTTTGTGCGATGACATTGAGAACGCGGTCATCGGCAAGGAACAAATCATTGACCCGCGTTTCTACCACACGATCAAGGAAGGCAAAAACGGCCTCGGACCGGCGCCGATAAAAACGAAGAAGGGCTGGTTGCATCTCGCGCATGGTGTGCGCAACACCGCCGCCGGCATGCGCTATGTGCTCTACCTGTTCCTGTGCGATCTGAACAATCCCACCAAGGTCATCAAGGTCCCCGGCGGCTATTTCATGGCGCCCGAAGGCGAAGAACGTGTGGGCGACGTGTCGAACGTTGTTTTTGCCAACGGCTGGGTGGCCCGCGCCAATGGCGACGTGTTCATCTACTACGGTTCCTCGGACACGCGCACGCAGGTGGCAACGACGACGGTTGAGAAATTGTTGGATTACGTGGCCCACACACCCGAAGACGGCCTGCGTTCGAAAGTTTGTGTCGAACAGCGCTGTCGTTTGATCGAAAACAATCTTCGCCTGGAGACCGCGCGGCGAACCCAAGCGCTGAAAAACTGCAACTCATAAACAAATAGGGCTATTTACGTGACTCCACTGGCTACAACGAATAGAATTTCGCGTGATGTCCGAGGACTATCCGCGCACACTGCTGGAAATGGAGCAGCGTTTCAGCGACGAAGCGGCGTGCCGCGCTTA
>JBAVOO010000007.1:0-20363 GCA_049692125.1 Verrucomicrobiia bacterium
TTTCTTCGCGCTCCCGACATTCTCCTGCGAACCCGGTTCGCCGTAGGCGGCCAGGGCGTCTTTGAGGGGAGAGCCAATCCCAATCCCCGCGGTGGTAAGTCCCGGGAAGCCTTCGTCGAACCGCAGTTCGAAGGCGCCGCGGGCATCATCGACGAGGCAATGCACGTGGGCCTGTTTCCACTTCATCCAGTGATCATCCGAATCGCTGTCGGGCTGGCCGAGGGCTTTGATAAGTTCCGCGCGCGTGGCACCCAGCTTGAACCCGTTCCAGCCTTTCCCTTCGGCGATCTGGTCAGCGGAGGCGGGCGTTGCCGCTGTCGAGTCGCCTTTTGCCAAGCTCCATCCTTTCGGAAGTTTGCTTTCTTCGAGAGCTTCGGCCTTGGTTCCAAAATAAAGTGCGGCAAACGAACCGCCATCGGCATACATCGAGACGTGCGGCAGACCGGCAATGGGCGGCAAATAATGCAATTCAAAATCACCAGGCCCTTTGAGAATTGGACGGGATTCTCCACTGCCTTCAACGGTGTTTTGATTTGTCGTCGTGATATAAAGCGCCAACGAAGCTTGATCATGGCTGACCAGGTTGTAATGGCCTTTGACCGTCATCTGCTCTTTGGTTCGCTCGACCGAGGCGATTTCAATGGAATCGCCTTTTGGGAAATCGCGCTGGCCGATGTAATCGAATTTGATATTCGGCGAGCTGGCGACTGACTTGAAAATTGTCCGCAGTCCGATCGAAAGAAAAACAATTACGATGACAATCGCCACTATGGCGAATAACGCAAGCGGATGTCCGAAATTCAAAGTCCAGCCCATCCATCGGATATGCCTCGGCACCAAAATTCGCGAATCACGTTTGCTGAAATAAGCCGCACTGGTCCAATTCAGCGGATTGCGCCACTCGGCTTCGTTGATGGACATTTGTTCCTTCTGCGATTTGGCTGTCGGCGGCGTTTCTGCAATCGTCTCCACCTGTGTCTTGAAAACGCTGGCCTGTTGGTAGCGCCGCTCGGGATCGCTCTCCAGCGCGCGCAAGACGACTTCGTCAAGACGCACGTCAATCTGGATTTTTCTCGATGGCGGTTCGATGGGTTTGGCGGGCAGTTGGCCGGTGAGCATTTGATAAAATACCATCCCCAGCGCGTAAATATCCGCGCGGTGATCGACTGCCTCGGGATGCTGCACTTGTTCCGGGGCCATATAGGCCGGCGTGCCAAGGATTTTGCCGCCGTCGGTAAGAGCGGATCCCAGGGCGGCGGCTTCCGGGCCGGCCGCGCCCGTTTGATTTATTGAAGGCCCGTCACTCGCAATAATCTTTGCCAGGCCAAAATCCGCCACCTTCACCCGCCCGCGCCGATCCAGCAGAATATTCTCCGGCTTGATGTCGCGATGAACAATCCCCTGGTCATGGGCAAACTGCAGGGCATCACAAATCTGCGGCACAATCGCCAGAGCTTCACGCGGGCTGATGCGGCCCCGGTCCAGCAAGTGCTTCAGATTGACCCCATCCACAAGTTCCATCAGAAAGAAATAAAGCCCGTCCACCCGGCCAGAATCATAAATGGTGACAATGCCCTGATGGTTCAGTTTCGCCAAGGCCTTGGCTTCGCGCGCAAATCGTTCGGCAAACCGGCTGTCCTGCCCAATGCCGGGAGGCAAAATCTTCAGAGCCACCATGCGGTCAAGTTCCTTCTGACGCACCTTGTAAACCGCGCCCATGCCGCCCCGCCCGATCAACTCGATAATGTCCAACTGCGGAAACAGCCGCGCCAAATCCTCCGGTCGCGGAGGTGAAAACGAATGCGATTCGCCGGAAATTTCGGTCTGCGCGCCCTGCAAGAAATCCGCCGCACACCGCGGGCACAAGCCCCCGGCTGACAAGGCCCCGTGGCATTTCGGACATCTCGCTTCTTCGCTCATTGCCTTCTAAATACGGATCGGAACGCGTTTGTTACAAAATCAGCCCTCGCTTAATACAGCCAGGACCTCGCGTATTTCATTTTCTGCCTCCGCCGCCGAGCAGACGGTGTCCGCGACCGTCTCCCGGAAAACTTCACGAAACCGTTTGCGCAAGCGGTGAAGGGTGACGCGCGCCGTGCTTTCGCTCATGTCGAGCGCGGTGGCGATGCTGCCATAAGGAATGGAACCCCGTTCGGCCGTAAGATAGGGTCTGAGCGCGGCAAACAGTCTGGCTTTTCCAGCGGCCTCGTATTCGAGGGCCAACCGTGCTGCCGCATCATTGAGCAAGGACAAGGCCCAGTGCCGGTCATAGAGCTGGTCAGGCGAAAGCGTCCCGGCGCATTCGGTGGAGAACCGCTCCTCGGCCAGCGCCGCATCAAAAGCAATCGGTTTCTGTCCACCGCCCCGTTTGGCGGCTCCAATGCGTTCCCATTCCTTGGCCAGAAAACGCTTGAGCGCAAAGCGCAGGAACGTGCGGAACCGGCCCTTTTGCGGCTCGACCACCCGCAGATAATTCTTCTCCAGCAAGCGCGCAAAAAACTCCTGAGTCAAATCCTCCGCGTCGGCCGGCGCCCATCCCGAACTGCGCACGAAAACATAAAGAGGATACCAATAATTCCGGCAGAGCGTTTCCAAGGCCTGGGCAGATTCGGGCTGCTCCCGCTTCTTGGCCGCGAGCACCACCGACCAGCGCGTGGTTGGGAAAGCGGCTCGTGGCAGCGCGTCAAAACTTGTCTCATCGCTCATGTGTTTCATAAAGAATACGGGAAAACCTGTGCCGGTTACAGGTTATAAACCCGCTTGTTTTCGATTGGCTTCCGCAAATCGCATTGAATCCCGACCTTTATGATCGACCGCGCGTTTTCGAACGCCTTTGTCAGATTGGACGGCGTCAAAGAATCAAATTCCGCCGTGCCGCTGGATCAAATGAAAGCTCGTCTGCATTTAGCAGCATTCATCAGCGCTTGAAGAGTACCTCCCGGCCCTCTCCCCGGCGCGGAGAGGGGGAATCTTCGTCAGTCGGTTAGCGAATCCGTGTTCATCTGTGTTCATCCGTGGTTAAAGAAGATTTCGTGTCACTCGTGTATTTCGTGGTTAAATACTTTGCGTTCTTGGCGGTTCAATCCGTCAATCCTGCGTAAAAGGCTTCCCGCCTCACGCGGCAAGCCGCCGTCGTGACGGTTTGGGCAATTCGTTTTTTCAATGGGCCGCGCAGTTTTTTCGATTCACGTCCGGCAATGATTTTGTCATAGCATGGCGGCATGAAAACTGTGAAACCAAAATCTCCGTCCGCCGCGCGCCGCCGGAAAATTATTTTCTTGGGTGTCCTTGCTGTCGCTGTCTTCGTCTGGGTCGGCTTGCCGGCGCAGTTTTTTCGCCCGGTTGAACCCATCCCCGGCGGCATCGTGGACATGCACTGTCACATCGCCGGAATCGGCGTGGGCGGCAGCGGCTGTTTTGTTTCGTCCCGCTTGCAACACAACTGGCGGTTCAAAATTTATCTGCACAGCTTCGGCGTTACGGAGAAGGAAATTTTGCAGTCGGGCGACGGTTTGGTGGGCGACCGTATTTCGGCATCGCTCGCCCAAAGCAAATATGTCAGCCGGGCCGTCCTGCTCGCGCTCGACGGTGTGGTGGACGCCAGGGGGAGCCTCGACACGAACCGGACGGAAGTTTACGTGCCGAATGAGTTCGTCGCTGAAATGGCGGCGCGGCACACGAACCTGTTGTTCGGCGCGTCGGTGAATCCCTATCGCCGCGACGCCTTGGCGCAGCTGGAATGGGCGAAGAAGCACGGCGCGGTGCTGGTGAAATGGATTCCGCCCATCATGGCCATCAACCCGGACGACCCGAGACTCATTCCCTTTTACAAGAAAATGGTCGAATTGAAACTGCCGCTGCTGTCGCACACCGGCATGGAGAAATCCTTTTCGCGCGCCGACGAGAAATTAGGCGATCCGGAGAAATTGCGGCTGCCGTTGAGCCTCGGCGTGACGGTCGTGGCCGCGCACATCGCGTCGTCGGAGAAATACCACGGCGAACGCGGCCCCGACCGGCTGGCGCGGCTGATGCGCGAATTTCCCAATCTTTACACGGACATTTCCGCGCTGACGCAGATCAACCGGCCGGGCAGTTTGAAAGAAGCCCTGACCCGGCCCGAATTTTCCGGGCGGCTGCTCTATGGCACGGATTTTCCGCTGATCAACACGGCGCTGGTTTCGCCGTGGTATTCGTTTCACCTGTCGCTCCGGCAGAAATTTTCCATCGGGCGGACAAAAAATCCGTGGGACCGGGATGTTTTGATGAAGCACGACCTGGGCGTGCCGACGGATACTTTCGCGCGGTCAGGGAAAATGTTTGGCGGGACAAATTGAATTCCCGGTCGGAATTTTCGTGTGGTTCGTGTATTTCGTGGTTAAAAACCCGTGTCTCGATTTTGCGGCTTTTCCACCTTCGCCGATATTTCTGCGCGACAAGTTGCGGCTGGAAAATTTCGCGTGTTCCGCGTTTTTCGCGGTTTTCGAGGACGAGGACGAGCCGTCTCCGTCAAACTTCGCCGCGCCAAGGAACGAGGACGAGGAGGAGTGAACTTTAGCCTTCAGCCTTCAGCCTTCGTTTTACCATTCGCACAAAGCTTCAACGTGCGCTGCGGAACCGTCGCGCAGCCAGCCATCGAGTTGCGATTGATCCTTGAGTTGCTGGCCGCGTCGGCGCGGCACGACGATGAACCGGCAGTTCATTTCCGGCAGCACGGTCATGTCGCTCCACAATTTCTCGAATTGCGCCACGGGAAAAACGTCCTCCTGTCCGTGACCCCAGCGTTTCTTTACGTCTTTCAGCGTGATGTAGGTCGGCATTTTGGCCGCGAGCGCGCGCACGGCGTCGGCCACCTTGCCGGCGTCGGCCAGGCCGGCGCGCGTGAGCTGGAACACGGCGAGCAGCTTGTCCAGGTTGATCCAGCTCGTCATCGAGTTGTAATAGGAAAGCGCAAATTCCTCCTCCTCGCGCGGCATCGCCAGGCCTTCCACGATGCGCGGCTGGCCGTTCACGCGCGCCAGCCCGCCGCCGCGATCTTCAATGCGCCGGGTGATGACTTCAAAGGAAAGCCCGCCGCCGAGTAGGATGTGCAGGCCGAGCATCGCCGGGTCCACGTCCGCGCCCACGGTGTCAATGTTGTGCAACATCAGGTGCTTCAGGTTGGGCCGCTGCTCCAGCAGGCGCGCCAGCGTGCCGTTGCGGAGCAGGTTGGGAATCTCGAACCAGTGGCCGACGGGATGCAGGCATTGGAGCGGCACGTTGTCGGTGTAATCGCCCGCCTCGCCGGCCTGCCGCGCCCAGCCGATGAGCGCGTGGCGGAGACTGTCGCGCACTTTCTGCTGCTGCTCATCGAGCATCTGCTGCGGCATCTCCTCCCAGGAAAACCGCAAATCGCGCTCCATCGGGATAAGCCGCAAGCCGACCGTGCGGCCCTCGGACAAAACCAGCGGCCCGGAATAGCCGTAGAATTTTTCGCGCGCGAGGAACTCCTCGGTGGGCTGGTGCGAAATGTAGCTGGTGGTGATGACGTGCGGCAGCGGCACGCCGCCGAGCCGGCTGATGCGGCGGCTCTTGGCCAGATGCACTTCCAAAAACGTGCGATGGCGTCCGCCGAATTTGCAGAAGGGATGCAGCGCCTTGACCGTGCCCGCGCCCTGCGTCCACCGGCTACCCGCGCCGGCGGCCAGCGTGACCACGGCGGCTTCCCCGGCCGCCAGCGCGGCCATGCCCGCTTCGAGATATTTCTTCGGCAGCTCGCGCGTGGCGTCGAACACGTCGCCTTCGGCCACGTCTTGAATTTGTGTGCTGACCGGCAAACGGTTCTGGGCCAGGCCGATGCGGCCCGATTTCAGATCCGCGCGGACCTGCTCGTGCTGCACGCGGTCGAAGCCGTAGCGTTCGAGCAGCGCCGGCAAAGACTCGTCGCTGTTGTCGTCGGTCTTCAAGCGCGGCAGGAGCCGGTCGAAAAGCGTCTGCACCATGCCGCGCAATTCGGGCTTGGAACGGCAGGCGGCGGCGAATTTGTCCATTTCCGCGCGGTGCAATGGCGGCAATGCGCGGGCATCCTGCCGCAGCAACGGCGGCATGATGAGCGCGTAATATCCCATCGGCAACAGCGCGGACCGGCCATGCAACAGGTCGGCCCAGGTGCCTTTTTCGTTGATGGCAAAGTCATAGACCACCGGCTCCATCGCGAACGGCAGGGAATATTCAAACTCGCGCTTGGTCTGCGTCATAAACTCCTGCAGCCGCGTCTGGCCCGCGGCTTTCTTCGCGGGGTCAAAGATGAATCCCATGCCGCCGCCCGACATGCCGCCCAGCATCCAGAACCCGAGAAAATCCTTCCCGAACTCCGTCTTCACCCGGTTGATGACGGTTTCCGTGAACAAATTCGTGGCCCACGGAATGATGGTTTGGATGGGGCCGAAGAAATTTCGCGTCGTCGCCGCGCCCAGGGCTGCGACGTCCTCACGCCGGAGTCCGGCGAGGATTTCATCCAAAATGGCGAGCATGCTGAGGCGCGCCTGCCACTCGGCTTCGGAGCGCAACAGGTATTTTTCGCTGACCATTTCGAGGATGGGGCCGACGTTTTGCGCCATGCCGCCATGCGCCAGCACCAGGCTGTCCTGCAATTTCTGCCGCAAGGCGGGCGAGGCGTCTTCGTGGGTGAGGATGCGATGCTGCGGCATGAGCCGGCCGCGGCTGACGCCAAATTCGGGATCGCCCCCGGCGGCGAACACGCCTTCGATCAATTTCATGCCCGGCCAGACGCCGCCGGAATCCTGCCAGCCGCCGCCCGAACCGCCGAGCCATTCGCCGAGGATGGCGCGCGCCAGCACGAGCCGGCGTTCGTCCTCCTGGAGCGAACCATGAAGCGAACTGGCCTGGCCGGTTGCCCTCATGCAAAGCGCAATCATGGAGGCCAGCAGGTTCGTGGAGACCGCGAGGCGCGAACCTTTGGGAATGCCATTGACGGCGCTGACCAGTTCGAGTCCCCTGCCCGGCCCCACCACCCGCGCCAGCAAGTCGGCGAGGCTCTGGCCCGAGCCTTCGACGCCGGGCGGAACGATGCCGCCGGCGATGACCGCCGCCTTGAGCAGGCCGAGGTAGTCTTTGGCGAAATCGAACACGTCGGCCAGGTGCGTGATGTCGGCGGTGGCGCCAAGATCCACGCTGGTCAGGCGCAGCAACGGTTCATCCAGCACGCGCAGGTAGGTTTCGACGGGCGGCCGCGTGACGGAGTCGCGCCCGTGCACGCCGAGGTCAATCGAGATGTTCAAAACCTTCGCGCCCTCGGGATAATCCATGCCGAGAAAGAAAATATCGCTCCAGCCGCAATGCGTGAGGTCCATGCGCACCGGGGTGCGTTCGCGCAGGATCGGGTAGGTGCCGTCCTCGTCGCTGCGCTTCAGCAGTTCGGGCCGGATGCGCAATGGATGATCGGCGGGATGGCCCATGCGGAACATCCATTGATTGCCGCGCACCGAGCGCACGCTGCGGCGGACCTGGTCGGCCAGCGTTTGCAGGGCCAGCCGGTAATAGGCCACCGCCAGCGCGCTGGAAATCGGGTCCGACGGCCCATCCGCCGCCTGCGCCTTGAGAAAAGTGGCAACCGCTTCCTCGAACCGGCGTTGCAACAGATGCGTGTAGCCGGAAAACGAAATCAGCGTCCGGGCGTGGACGGCTGGTTTCAACGGCAAATGAAACCGGTGGATGGCATAAAGGAACAGCAGGGCGCGGACGCGTTCATAAAGGTTTTCGCTGCGATGGCGGAACGCCTCGAGTTCGGCGCATTCGGTCAGCAACTCCGGCAGCGACGCGGCGCGACAGATGGCGTCGAGCGACTGGTTGCGCACCGCCGGGTCCGGCGAGGTGATGAGTTGAGCGAGTTTGCTGGCCATGCCTCAAATGCGGCGACGGGGGTTGATTTTCAAAACGCACCAAATGAAAACCACTCCCTCGCCCCGCCCAAGCGGGAAGCAGGGCCGGGGAGAGGGGATTTTAATTTAGAAACAATTGACCTCCTCACCCCGCCCCTCTCCTCCCTTGGGGGCGGAGAGGGAGAAATGAACAGTGCGGGTGTCAAGCTGCACCTCGCGATGTCTGCGCCAGCAGTTCGACGAGCTGTGTCAGGACTTCGTCGCGGTCCTGACCGTTGAGCGCCAGCGCCAGTTGTGCGGTGAGCAGGCCATATTTGACGCCGATGTCGTAGCGGCGGCCCTGAAGTTCGCAGGCCAGATAGCGTTCGCTTCCCGCCGCTTTCTCCAGCGCGTCGGAAAGGTGCGCACCCCCCGCACCCTGGCCCCGGCCCACCAGTTCCTTCAGAATATCCATCACGCCCGGTGTCAATGCGTGCATGCCGAAGAAGCAAAGGTAGTGGCCGGCGCGCAAACCGGGCACGATGAGTTTTTGTTCAGCCACGGTCGGCGTCGGCTTTTCGAGCACGCGGTCCACCTGGTAGAGCCCGGCGTGGCCCGCCAGCCGCCGGGCTCCGACCGCGCCGTAGTGGGGCAACTGGCTCTCGTGCGTTGGCTGCACCGCCGACACCGCGCAGGATTCCGCGGAGGCGATTTCCACCAGTTGCCGCGCGCACGATTTCTGGCCATTGGCAACATAGAGGTGGTCGCCCACCAACAGCAGGAACGGCTC
The DNA here is from genome assembly GCA_049692125.1 of Verrucomicrobiia bacterium. Classification (GTDB taxonomy): domain Bacteria; phylum Verrucomicrobiota; class Verrucomicrobiia; order Limisphaerales; family UBA11358; genus UBA11358. The sequence continues at coordinate 8,647 of JBAVOO010000007.1, forward strand.
CGGCCCGGTGAACGGATGGGCGCAGAGCACCGCGTGTCCATAACCCAGCGGTGAGGGTTGCTCGATGAATTGAATGCGATTGACGTGCGGTCCGGCGGCCGCGGCAAACGCGCTTTGATCGCCCGGCGCAATCACCAGGCCGATTTCCTCGATGCCGGCTTGCAGGACTTCTTCGAGCAGGATGGTGAGCGCCGATTTGGTCTGGCCGTCGCGGTCCACCAGCGTTTGCAGAGGCAGGCGGCGCTGGTCCCGGCCGGCGGCGGTGATGACAGCTTTGCGGATTTTCACGGGAGAGGAGGATGGTTGAGCCTGATCGCCGGTTTCATGGGTTGCGCGGCCAAGCATAGGGAAGGGATGGCAGCCATGCAAGTGAAGAGCGGGGCAACATGATAAATCCGAAATCCGAATGTCGAAGGCCGAAAGAAGGCCGAAATCAGAAACCCGAAAATGTCCATTATCGTCCGTGTCGTCTTGGAATTTGGCGGACACGCTGAAGCGTGTACACCGAACACTGGAGGCGGCAACGGCCAGTCGCATCGCCTCGGATTTCGGCCCTCGGACTTCTTTCGGGTTTCGGCCTTCGGCCTTCGGATTTTCCATCATATCATCATATCAAGATGCGTTGATTTTTAATTTGCACAGGGAAGGGTTTGCCGTTAGTTTGCAGCCGGTTAATTTGCATCAAACCGATGCCGGACAAAATTGAACATCTCCAACGCCGGTTGCGCGAGCGGATCGTCATCCTTGACGGGGCGATGGGCACGATGGTCCATCAGCGCCAGTTGACGGAGGCGGACTTCCGCGGCCGGCGATTTGCCGACTGGCGCGGCAAGGAGCTCAAGGGCTGCATTGACCTGCTCAATCTCACACAGCCGCAGATCATCGAGGATATCCACCGCCAATATCTGGAGGCGGGCGCGGATATCATCGAGACGAACACGTTCAGTTCGCAGTCCATTTCACTTTCGGATTACGGGCTCGAATCGCTGGCTTATGAAGCATCAAAGGCCGGCGCAGAATGCGCACGCCGCGCGGCGGACAAGTTCATGTCCACCCATCCGGACCGGATTTGTTTTGTCGCCGGAGCCCTCGGGCCGACAACCAAAACGTCGTCCTTTGCGGCCGATGAATCCAAACGGGTCACTTTTGATCAACTGGTGCAGGCTTACACTGAACAGGCCGGCGGGCTTTTGGATGGGGGAATTGATTTGTTGCTCGTCGAAACCATTTTGGATCCGTTGAATGCCAAGGCGGCCTTCTTTGCCCTTCAACAACTTTTTGAAAAACGCCATCTCAGCGTGCCACTGATGGCGTCAGTCACTTTTATTCAAAAAGACAGCGATCGTGGATTTGTTGGACAAACCGTCGAGTCATTCTGGAATTCAATCTCGCACGTTCCCCTGCTCTCCGTCGGCATGAACTGCGCGCTGGGCCCGAAGGAATTGCGTCCGCTCATCGAGGAGCTTTCCGGCATTGCGCCGATTTTTGTCAGCGCGTATCCGAATGCCGGCCTGCCGAACCCGCTGTTGCCAACCGGTTTTCCGGAAACACCCGAATCTCTCTCACCGCAACTCCGGGAATGGGCGCAAAACGGTTGGCTCAACATCGTCGGCGGTTGCTGCGGCACCACGCCGCCGCACATCAAGGCCATTGCCGAGGCCGTGCGTGGTTTGCCGCCGCGCCCGGTGCCGACGGTCGAACCCTATCTGCGATTGAGCGGCCTGGAGGCCGTGACGGTCCGTCCGGATTCCAATTTTCTCAACATCGGTGAACGCACGAACGTGGCCGGTTCGCCAAAGTTCGCGCAACTCATCAAGGCCGGCGATTTCGAGGCCGCGCTGGCCATCGCCCGCCAGCAGGTCGAGAACGGCGCGCAGGTCATTGATGTCTGCATGGACGAGGGAATGATTGACGGCGTCGCCACAATGACACGCTTCCTCAACCTCGTCGCCAGTGAGCCGGACATTTGCAAAGTACCCATCATGGTGGACTCGTCGAAGTGGGAGGTCATTGAGGCCGGGCTGAAATGTCTGCAAGGCAAGGGCATCGTCAACTCGATCAGCCTCAAGGAAGGTGAAGAGAAGTTTCTTCACCAGGCAAAGCGGGTTCGCCGCCACGGCGCCGCCGTCGTCGTCATGGCTTTTGATGAGCACGGCCAGGCCGACACCTTTGAGCGCCGTGTCGCGGTCTGCAAACGCGCCTACGATCTGCTCACCCGGACGGTCGGCTTCCCGCCGCAGGACATTATTTTCGATCCGAACGTCCTGACCGTCGGCACCGGAATGGAAGAGCATGCGAATTATGCCGTGGACTTCATCCGCGCGACGAAATGGATCAAGGAAAACCTCCCGCGCGCCCGGGTCAGCGGCGGCATCAGCAACGTTTCCTTTTCCTTCCGTGGCAACAATGTTGTGCGTGAGGCGATGCACAGCGCGTTCCTTTATCACGCAATCAGGGCCGGCCTCGACATGGGCATCGTCAACCCCGGGATGCTTGCCGTTTACGAGGAGGTTCCCAAAGATCTGCTCGAACTGGTCGAAGACGTGCTGCTCACCCGCCGGCCCGACGCCACCGAGCGACTCATCAAGTTTGCCGAGTCGGTGAAACAGAAGGGTGAGGTCGCAGCCGTTGCCGACGAATGGCGCAAAGGCACCGTCGAGGAGCGTCTCAGCCACGCCCTCGTGAAAGGCATTGTTGATTTCATTGACTTGGATACTGAAGAAGCCCGTCAAAAATATGGCGGGCCGCTGCTCGTCATTGAAGGCCCGCTCATGGCGGGAATGAACGTCGTCGGGGACCTGTTCGGTGCCGGCAAAATGTTTTTGCCGCAGGTGGTGAAATCCGCCCGCGTGATGAAAAAAGCCGTGGCGTATCTGCTGCCGTTCATGGAGGCGGAGAAGCAGGCCGGCGGCGGCGTGCACAAAAACGCCGGCAAAATCCTCATGGCCACCGTCAAGGGCGACGTGCATGACATCGGCAAAAATATTGTCGGCGTCGTGCTCGGCTGCAACAACTACGAGGTCATTGACCTCGGCGTGATGGTGCCGTGCGACAAAATCCTCGCCACCGCCCGCGAGCAGAAGGTGGACATCATCGGCCTGAGCGGGCTGATCACGCCGTCACTCGACGAAATGGCGCACGTCGCCCGCGAGATGGAACGCGAAGGCTTGAAACTGCCGCTGCTCATCGGCGGCGCCACGACCAGCAAGGCCCACACCGCCGTGAAAATTGCGCCGGGCTATTCGCAACCGGTCGTGCACGTCCTCGACGCCTCGCGCGCCGTGCCCGTGGTGAGCAATCTGATCAGCCACGAGCATCGGCCAAAGTTCGCCCGGCAAATCCGTGAGGAATATGACCGCATCCGGGCGCAGCACGCCGGGCAGCAGGCAAAATTGCTTTCCATCGAACAGGCCCGCGCCAACGCACCCAAGCTGAAGTACGACGACCTGCCGAAGCCGGAGTTTGACGGTGTGCGGGTTCTTTCTTCCGGTGTAGCCGCAGATGTGAATCTGTGGAATTCCGTGCCCGGCGAGTCCGCCGATTCACATCAGCGGCTACGGGTTTCATTGGCCGACCTTGTCCCGTTCATTGACTGGTCGCCGTTCTTTCATACCTGGGAATTGCGCGGCGTTTATCCCAAGATTCTTCAGCATGAAAAGCACGGCGAGGAAGCGCGCAAACTTTTCGCCGACGCGCAGGAGTTGCTCGAAAAAATTGTCACCGGGAAACGGATAGCTGCCCGCGGCGTTTATGGTTTCTTCCCGGCCAACCGCGTCGGCGACGACGTGGAGCTTTACACGGACGAATCGCGCAAGAAGGTCCTGACCACGTTCCATTTCCTGCGCCAGCAAATCGTGAAGGAAGGCGGCACGCCGAACTGGTGCCTGGCGGACTTTGTGGCGCCGAAACGTGCTGCCGGCGTCCCGCCGGCAGATCAAACTTCAAACGGAACTTCCGGCAAGATGCCGGAAGCACGTTTTCCCGCCGACCATTTGGGGGCGTTCGCTGTGACTTCGGGGCACGGGTTGGACGAGCTGGTCAAAAAATTCAAAGCCGACCACGATGATTACAACGCCATCATGGCCGAGGCGCTGGCCGACCGGCTGGCGGAAGCCTTTGCGGAATTCCTGCACCGGCGCGTCCGCGAGGAGTGGGGCTACGGCAAAGCTGAAAAGCTGACCACCGAAGATTTGATCGGGGAAAAGTATCGCGGCATCCGGCCGGCGGCGGGCTATCCCGCCTGTCCCGACCACACGGAAAAGGAAATTCTCTGGAAACTGCTCGAGGTGGAGAAGAACACCGGGATCCAGCTCACCGGGAGCTGCGCCATGTGGCCCGCCAGCAGCGTGAGCGGGCTTTATTTTGCGCACCCGGAATCGAAATACTTCGCCGTGGGCAGGCTTGGTCGCGATCAGGTTCTGGATTATCATTTGCGCAAAGGCATGACCTTGCAGGAACTGGAACGCTGGCTGGGACCGTATTTGAATTATGACCCGCCAAAAACAACCGCAGCTCCGTGTGGCTGCGGGCAAACGCACTGATGGAACGTCAAACTGGGACTTGTTTTTCGCAGGATGTGGCCTAAATTCGTGGCATGAAGCATGATGTTGTACCAGTTCAGATTCGGGGGATTCTTCCCGCCAACAGCGCCTGTGCGCTGTTTGTGGGCAACGATGAAAAGGTTTTTGTCATCAACGTCGAGCCGCAAATGGGCGCGGTCATCGGCAGGTTTTTGCGCCAGATGCCCAACGAACGTCCCCTCACCCACGACCTCATCAACCGGATTTTCCAGGGCTTCGGCATCAATGTCGAGCGCGTCATCATCACGGATTTGAAGAATTCCACCTACTTCGCGCGGCTTATTTTGCAGCAGCAAAACGAACTGGCGCGGAAAATTGTCGAGGTGGACGCGCGTCCCAGTGATTGCCTCGCCATCGCCGCCGCGCAGAAGAAACCGATTTTTGTCGCCTCCGATCTTTTTGAACAGGTCGAGGATATGAGCGAGGTGCTGAACCGGATCAATGAAACCGGCAGCGAAGCCGAATAAGACAGATGATTTGATTTTTCATGGAATCAAGTGGCACTCCGGCGGCCATTTGCCCCGGCTGAGGACGGAAAGGAATGACGAAGAACGAAACCATAATGACCAAGGCATGACGAAGCGCAAATGACCCCAGAGGGCAAAAACACCACGAGTTGTTTCGGAATTGATTCATTGGGAATTCTTTCGTCATTCGTGCTTCGTTATTAGTCATTAATTCTTTGCTCCGGCGATGAAACCACTGGAAACTCCCGGGAACCAATAAACATGTCTGCTGTCAAGACCTCCCAACCTGTGGCCCTTATTTGCGGCGACGACGAGTTCGCCATCAAGCAACGTGCCAGACAACTCCACCGGCAATGGTGCGACGAGTTGGGCGGCATGGACCACGAAATCATCGAGGCCACGGTTTCCAACAGCGGCGAGGCGCTCACTGCCCTCGCCCGATTGCGCGAGGCGCTGCAAACCCTGCCCTTTTTCGGCTCCGGCAAGGTCATCTGGCTGCGCGATTGTAATTTTCTCGGCGATGAGCGCGCCGCCTCCGCCTCGGATGTCACGCAAACGCTGAACGAACTGGCCGAGGAACTGAAAAATTTCAAATGGTCGGGTGTCCGGCTGCTCATCAGCGCGGGCAAGGTGGACAAGCGCAAAACCTTTTTCAAAACACTCGACAAAATCGGGACGGTCGAAACTTTTTCCGGCTGGTCGGTGGATGACAAGGATTGGGCGGCCCGCGCGGAAATCGCGGCCCGCGCGGGCGTGCACTCACGCCAAAAGGAAATTTCCGAGGAAGCGCTGGCCGAACTGGTCAATCGCGTCGGTCCCAATCCGCGCCAGATTGACAACGAGGTTGAAAAACTGTGCCTGTTCGCCGGCGGGCGGAAGAAAATCGAGTTTGCCGACGTGGCCGCCATTTGCACGCGGAACAAAACGGCGCGGGCCTTTGCGCTGGGCGATGCTTTGGGCGACCGCGATCTGGGCCGAATGCTTTCGGCCCTGGATGAGGAATTGTGGGGAGTTAAAACCGATTCGCACAAGTCCGAAATCGGTTTGCTTTACGGCTTGATTTCAAAAGTGCGCGCGATGTTGCTGCTGAAAGAGATGTTGCGCGAAGGCTGGATCAAACCGGAAATGGATTACCACCGGTTCAAGGCGCAACTGGAGCGCGTGCCGGCGGACAAACTGCCGGCGGACCGGAGGTTTAATCCGCTGGCATTGAATCCGTATGTGCTTTACAAAGCGCTGCCGCAGGCGAAAAAATATACCCCGGACGAATTGGTTCGCGCCATGGATTTGCTGCTGCGCTGCAACCAGCGGCTGGTGTCCAGCGGACTCGACGAAGCACTGGTGTTGCAGGAAACGCTCGTGCAGATTGTCCTGCCGCACGCGGTTGCGGCGTGAACGCGCAAAATTTGTCATTAAAAAATGTCAACTGTGACTGCAAAATTGCTGGTGTTGGTCGGCAAGGATTTCGCCTGTGTGAAAATATCGGGTCGCGCCAATTTCTCGTTCAGCCCCGATTTCAAGGTGCTGCTCGCCGGGCTGGCGCAGAAAGGCTACGGTCATTTCATCATTGACCTGTCGGAGTGTGTGCTCATGGACAGCACGTTTCTCGGCGTGCTGGCGGGGTTCGGATTAAAAATGAACCAGGCGGGCGCGTCCAATCAACGCGGCATCGAGCTGTTCAATCCGAACGCACGCATCACCGAGTTGCTGGAAAATCTGGGCGCGTTGCATCTCTTCAAAATCATCACCGGCGCGTTGCAATTGCCCGATGACATTGAGACCTGCACGCCCGAACCCACCCATCCAACGCATGAGGAAATCACGCGCACCAGTCTCGAAGCGCACCAGACGCTCATGGCCGTCAACCCGGATAACGTCGCGCGGTTCAAGGATGTGACCCGGTTTTTGGCCGAGGATTTGAAGACTTTGGAAAAAGGAAAGTAGGAGAGGAAAAATCCGAAAGCTCGAAAGAAATCCGAGGTCCGAAATTCCAAAATCAAAAGCGTGACGCCGCCGTCGGATGACTGCTTGACCTTCGGGTTTCGAAATTCGGGCTTCTTTCGGAATTCGGATTTCGAGTTTCGGGTTTATCCGGCGCCGACACTCCCTGAAATGATTTGAACGGGGCTTTGTTACCCCGGTTGCGACCTTCAAACCGGGGCTGGGGCCGGCGTTCCCAAGCCGGGCAGTTTCGGCGGCACGGGCTTCGGCGGTGTTTCCGGCAGGGGCGTGCCGGCGGGCGCGCCCAGGACCATTTCGCTTTGCGGCTTGGGCGGTGGCGGAGTGAACTTGCCGGTTTTGACAATTTCCTCGACCTGCGAGCGATCGAGCGTTTCGTATTCGAGCAGCGCGCCGGCAATCAATTCCAGTTTGCTGCGATTGTTGAAGAGGATGTCCCGCGCGGTTTTGTAGCCTTCATCGATGATGTGCTTGATTTCCTCGTCAATTTCGCGCGCCGTGCTTTCGCTGTAAACTTTCGTGCGCGCCATCTCGCGCCCGAGAAAAACAAATTCGTCGTCGCTGCCGTATTGCACCATGCCGACCTTGTCACTCATGCCATACTGGCAAACCATCGCCCGCGCCATGAGCGTGGCCTGCTGAATATCCATCGCCGCACCGGTCGAAATATCGCCGGACATGATTTCCTCGGCGATGCGTCCGCCCATGGTCACCGCAATGTCATCCAGCATTTCCTTCCGGCGGCGGCTCAAAATGTCCTTCTCCGGCAACTGCATCGTCGATCCCAGTGACTGCCCGCGCGGAATGATCGTGACCTTGTGCAGCGGATGCGTGTGTTCGAGCATCATGTTCACCAGCGCATGGCCGGCTTCATGCCACGCGGTGTTTTTCTTTTCCTCGTCCGTCATGGCGAGGCTGCGACGCTCGCGTCCCCACCGGACCTTGTCACGCGCTTCCTCCAATTCCTCCATGCCCACCGCTTTTTTATTCAGCCGCGCGGCCAGCAATGCGGCTTCGTTCAACAAATTCGCCAGTTCCGCGCCGGAATAACCCGGGGTGCCGCGCGCGATGATGGACAAATCCACGTCCGGCGCGAGCTTCACATTTTTGGCATGAACCTTCAAAATCCCCTCGCGCCCGCGCACGTCGGGCAGATTGACGACGACCTGCCGGTCGAAACGTCCCGGACGCATCAGCGCCGGGTCCAGCACGTCCGGCCGGTTGGTCGCGGCGATGATGATGATGCCTTCCTGCGTGTCAAAGCCGTCCATTTCCACGAGCAACGCGTTGAGTGTTTGTTCGCGTTCGTCATTGCCGCCGCCCAGGCCGTGGCCGCGGCTGCGCCCGACGGCGTCAATTTCATCAATAAAAACGAGGCACGGCGTGGTGCGGCGCGCCTGCTCAAACATGTCGCGCACGCGGCTGGCGCCGACGCCGACAAACATTTCGACGAAGTCCGAGCCGCTGATGCTGAAGAACGAAGCATCCGCTTCGCCCGCGATGGCCTTGGCCAGAAGCGTTTTGCCCGTGCCGGGCGGCCCGACCATCAACACCCCTTTGGGAATCCGTCCGCCCAGCCGCTGGAATTTTTTCGGGTCCTTCAAAAATTCGACGAGTTCGGAAACTTCCTCAATGGCCTCTTCAATGCCGGCCACGTCCTTGAACATGGTTTTGTTCCGTTCCTTCGCGAGCATCCGCGCCTTGCTTTTGCCGAAGCTCAATGCGCCCTTGCCGGCCATTTTGATCTGGCGGATGAAGAAAAACCAAACCAAAACCAGTATCAGTAAAAACGGCGCCACGGTCCAGATCATGTTCAATAACATCGGGCTGGTCTCGCTCACTTCCAGTTTGCCCGCCGGCGGCAACAATACGTCTTTCATCTTTTCCGTGAGCAGGGCCTTCGTGGTAAAAGGAATCAAAACGGGCTGGCCTTTTTCTCCTTTCTTAATGCTTCCGTCCTTCTCCGTCTGGTAATAGGTGCCGACAATTTCAATCAGGTTTCCCGATTGAAGATTGTAATTGATGGTCGCCTGTGCGATCTGATTCGACTCATATTTCTGAAAAAAATCGGCCTGCGACAGCGTCGAATTCTGCGCGCCCATGCGGTTGTGAATCAGCATCAACGCCCCAATGCTGCCGAGGATGGCAATCCACGCGAGCCACGTCGCCGACGGCACTTTGAAACCGCCCGGCGGCTTTTTAGGATCGTCACCGTTTTTTCTATTTTGATCTTCGTCGAACATCATTTTCCCCACTTAGGTAGGCCATGATACCATGTCATTGCCCCTTTCGCAATGAGCTAATTCAGCTATAATTGTGCCAATGCGAATCGGTGCGCTGACGCTTCAATCCAGCCTGTTTCTCTCGCCGCTGGCGGGTTACACCAACCTGCCCTTCCGCCTCGTGGTGCGCGAAATCGGCGGCATCGGCCTCTGCACCACCGACCTGGTCAACGCCCGCTCGCTTTTGGAAAAAAACAGGAATGCCTTAAAGCTGATTGAAACCCGGCCGGCGGATGCGCCGCTGGCCGTGCAACTCTTCGGCTCTGTGCCCGAAGAAATGCGCGATGCGGCGGCCAAACTCGAATCGCTCGGCTTTGCGTCCGTGGACATCAACATGGGTTGTCCCGTCCGCAAGGTCTGCAACGTTGGCGGCGGCTCGGCCATGATGATCCCGCAAGGCGGGACCAAAACCGCCGCGCTCGTCCGGGGCATGGTCAACGCCGTGAAAATTCCCGTCACCGCCAAGATGCGGCTCGGCTGGGACGATGAAAACCTGACCGCCCCGGATTTGGCCCGTGTGCTCGAAGACGCCGGTGTCGCGGCCATTTTTGTTCACGGCCGGACGCGCCAACAAGGTTTCAGCGGCACGGTGAATCTAGCCGGCATTCGCGCGGTCGTGCAGGCCGTGAAACACATTCCCGTCATCGGCAACGGCGATGTCACCACTCCGGAGGCCGCGAAGAAGATGTTCGACGAAACCGGCTGCGCGGGCGTGAGCATCGGACGCGGCGCGTTTTACAATCCGTGGATTTTCCAGCACACGCTGGATTATTTAGGTAGGGTGGGCACTCCGTTGCCCGCCGACGGTGGGGCGAGCGTCCCCGCGAGCCGATTGGGAGGTCGAACTTCGACCGGCTTGTCAGTGGCCTCACCCCACCAAAAGGATGCCGGCGCGATGGGGACATCGCGCCCTGCCTCAACAGAAGGTGAACGCCCACCCGAACCCCCCTTTGCCGATCGGGTGCGGGTGATGTGCCGGCATCTGGATTTGATGATTGAAGTGTTTGGCGAGGAACACGGCTGCCGGATGTTCCGCAAAATTGCGCCGTGGCATGCCAAACGTTTCGGCCCGTGCCGTGAATTCAACAAACGTGTCGTGCAGGTTTCCACCCGGACCGAATTCCACGACGTTCTCGAAAATTACATCCGCTGGCGTCAGCAATTTCTCGACCGCAACGGCGAATTGCAGCCGCGCTTCCGCCCGCCGCCGCTGGTCGCGTCCTTCATGCGGGGACCGATTCCAAGCCGGCACGAACAAATCCCCGTGCCCAAAGGGCCGGTGGAAGTGTGGTGAGATTTTTATTGGAGAATATTTCTTTGAGCCAGCAGTAACGCCTTCGACACATCCTCGTAAAACAGTCCTTTGTCCATCTCCGAAAGACGTTTTAGTTCAGATTCCGGCGGCTGCTTTTTGATATCAGCTTTTGCCAAAGATTTAGGGTGATGCACGAGATACCAAATCTTAAACACCGACATTGGCTGTGTAAGCAGCATAAGATAGCGCATGAATTGAAACGAAGTCGCCATTAGCAAAGAATAGTTTAATTGCTGTCTCAAGTTGTCGTCGTGCCGAATCAAGTTTGGAAATTAATATTCGATTCTCTTTCATTTTCCTAAAAATCTACGCTTTGCGCTGCCTATTTCCCAATACAAAACTGGTTGAAGATGGAGTCGGGCAGGTATTCTGTAGTCGTTTAGTGCTTGCCGTTCAACTTCGTTCCCACCTATTTTGGCGCGGAGGTCAATATAAATACTAAACCAAAGGATTAATCATGCGAATGTTAATGAACGTCAAAATTCCCCATCCAACCTTTAACGCGGCGGTCAAGGACGGTTCGGCGGGCGCGAAACTGGCCAGGATTTTGGAGACCATCAAGCCGGAGGCGGCCTATTTCACGGAGCACAACGGCCAGCGTGGCGCCGTGCTCATCGTGGATTTGCCGGACGCCTCGAAAATCCCGGTGCTGGCCGAGCCGTGGTTCCTGACTTTTCAGGCCGATGTCGAATTCCGCATCGCAATGACGCCGGAAGATTTGAAGCGCAGCGGCATTGACAGGATGGGAAAGCAGTGGAGCTGACGCTTCGCAATCATTTCCCAATGCAAAACTGGCTGAAGATGGAGTCGAGCAGGTCTTCCGTAGCCGTTTCGCCGACGATTTCGCCAACGGCGTTGACGGCGATGCGCAATTCCCCCGCCGCCAGTTCCAGTGTTTCCCCGGCGCGCAACACGTCCAGCGTCCGTTGCGTGGCTGCGCGGGCGCGGGACAGCGCGTCCTGATGTCGTGAGTTGATCATCACCTGCAACATCTCCGCCTTGATTTCGCCCGACCAGACCAGTTCCTTGATGGCGTCTTTCAGCGCCTCTATCCCCTGCCCGCTCAGGCAGCAGACTTCAACTACCAACGTGCTGCCGGCATCTTGCCGGCAGG
>JBAVOO010000008.1:0-19533 GCA_049692125.1 Verrucomicrobiia bacterium
CAAACACCGCGGCCACAAAAGCGCTGCGCCAAAGTGCGGCCGTCATTCGTTTCAAAACCAGAAACAGCACGATGACCGACGCCGTATGCAGGAGGACGCTGGTGAAGTGATGGCCGCCCGCCTGCAACCCGTAGAACTGGCAGTCCAGCATGTGAGAGATCACCGTCAGCGGGGTCCAATTGTCGTTCACGTTGTGGGTAAACGCCCAAACGATTCCTTTCAGGTTCAGGCCATCGAGGGCAGCCGGGTTGTCGGCAACGTAAAGTTCGTCATCATAGTTCACGAATTCGTGCCCAAGCGTCTGTCCGAAGACGACCCAGGTGATCGCCGCCAGGACAAGGCAGACCACGAGAACCGTCCAGCGGTCATGCAAACCAGCCGGATGGCATTCGGATTCCGGCGGGCGGGAGTCGGCTCCTCCCGGCATTTCACCGGCCGGCGAAACGGGCGCGCCCGAACGCATGGCGGGGGCTTCTTTCTTCGCTCTTCGACTCATGGGGTCAAACACATGATTAAGGAAACCTGCGCAGTGTGACAGGTAAAAAGAGGGTCACGACAGGCCGGGCTTTGATTTTTCCCGTCCCTGGGCTTGAGCTTTTCCCCGCTTTCGGTCCAACGCCGCCGACCTAATCCAACTTATGAAGAGTCCACGCCGCCATGATTTCATAATCCGGCGCGAGAAAATAGATGTGGCCGCTCAGACGCATACGCCACATCGCCCTCCCTGCAAACGAAACTGTCAGCCGTGTCAAGGTCTTCGGTGAACACCTCATTTTCGCCCAACCGAATGCCTTTGTGGGGTTCTTTCCCGATGTACATGCCGCTCCGCGCTCCACTTGCGTAATTGTAACCGAGCACCGTCAGTATAATTGGTCGCTGACCTGTGTTGACAGCTTCAACGCGCATTGAAGCCGGTCGCTCTTTACCGTTGTCTTCGTCCATATACGCCGGAAAAAAACGACTTGTTGCACGCAAACGTCCTCGGTCTCGCAATCCGCGTGTGCCGATATGAATAAACTGTAACCTGAAACCACAAGCGCAATTGTGGAGAGGATGTCAGATGTTGTCATAACGGAGAGGAATCTCCTGCAAGGATAGCCTGATGACAATTACAATTTGGCCCCGACTTTAGACGGAGAGAATAAACGCAATCGCTAGACGGTGGTGTGCAAACCCGAAACCCGCAGCAAAGCTCGAACGCTGCTGGATAACCGCTTGCGATTTTGCCTGGAGCCGCGCTGGTCGGGAGGTGCCCCCAAAAATTTTATTGCATTACTCCAATTCTCCGTTAATCCATTGGGGCGACACGTTATGGGTTCATTAAAAAAACGCCGCAAGGCCAAAATCAACAAGCATAAACGGCGCAAGAAGCTGCGCTTGAATCGTCACAAGAAGCGCACCTGGCAGAAGTAACCTGCTTGCGCATTGATTCATCCGTTCGCGTGCGGTTGCCTCGCCGCGCCGGCGCGAATGGTTTTTTCACCGCGCCCGGCACGCCCCGCCTGATGGAACATCGTTTTGACAAACATTACACCCGCGACGAAGCGCGCGCGCTTTTGCCGCAGGTTCGCATATGGCTGGAGCGACTCAACCGGCTGCGGCATGAATTGGAACGCTTCGACAAACGGTTGAGCGGTTTGACGGAGCAGGGGAACGACATCGGCGGCGAAACGGTGAACAACTGGATTCGCGCGCTCGCGGACATGCAGGAGGTACTTGCCGAATTTCAGCGCCGCCGGATTTTCGTCAAGGATTTGGAGCGCGGCCTGATTGATTTTCCAGCCATCATGGGGGGCAAAGAGGTTTTTCTTTGCTGGGAACAGGACGAGGAAGACATCGAATTCTGGCACGACCTCGACACCGGCTTCGGCGGACGCGAGCGGCTGTAACGCCTGGGAGCGCCGGTGTCCCGCCGGCTTAATGTCTGGTGGGCCAATCCAACCCAGAGGAAACTGGTGCTGCATGATACATCCGGGACCGCGGAGTTGGAAATGGATTTCCAAAGCCAGCCCGTGCAGTCGGGGCAGCGCGTGCGTTTGGAGGGCAATGGCCGTGTGACCCTGAGCTTTGTCGGCGTTCCCGGTTACGTCTATCAGGTGGATGCGACGACGAATCTGGCCCCGCCGGTGGTTTGGACGACCATCAGCACCAATACTGCGGACATCAGCGGCCAGTGGCAGATCACCGATCTGCAAGCGACGAATTACCCGAACCAGTTTTATCGCCCGGGGTATCGGCCGTGACGAACCGCCGGTTGAAACTGATCAAAGCAAGGTAAAAAACATTCTTTGCTGGCGAAGCAGGCGCATCATCGCAAAACGCTGATGCGCTTCTTCGTTTTGGTGAAAGTATTGCCTTAACCCCGGCAAGTTCGTAGTCTTGTTAAAACATTTAACACGCACATACTTTATCATTTATGATCAAACTCGGCATTATCATCGGCAATCGCGGTTTCTTTCCGGCCCACCTCTGCGACACCGGGCGCAAGCAAATCCTGGCCACGCTCGAAAAGCTCGGCATCGGCGTGGTCACGCTGCCGAAGAATGCAACCAAATTCGGCGCGGTTGAATCCCTGGAAGACGCTCAGAAGTGCGCCGATCTGTTCAAACAAAACGCCGGCAAGATTGATGGCATCCTCGTCACGCTGCCGAACTTCGGCGACGAACGTGGCGTGGCCAATGCCCTTCGCTGGTCCGGCCTCAAGGTTCCCGTGCTCGTTCACGCCTTCAACGACGATCCGCAGAACATGACCATCAAGGACCGGCGTGATTCGTTCTGCGGCAAGATGTCGGTCTGCAACAACCTCCGCCAATACAACATTCCCTTCACCCTCACCCGGCGGCACACCTGCGCGCCCGACAGCAGGAGCTTCGCGCAGGATTTGCAGGACTTTGTTGTGACCTGCCGCGCCATCAAGGCGTTGAAAAATCTGCGCATCGGCGCGCTCGGCGCCCGGCCCACGGCTTTCAACACCGTTCGTTACAGCGAAAAATTGCTCGAGCAGTCCGGCATCAGCATCGAGACGCTCGACCTCTACGAATTGTTCGGCTGGGTCGGCAAGATAAAGGACGGCGACGCGGCGGTGGAAGCCAAGTTGAAGGAAATCCAGAATTATGTTGTGGCCAAATCCATCCCGCCGGTGGCCTTGTTGAAAATGGCCAAGTTCGGCGTGGCGGTGGACAAGTGGATGAAGCAAACCCGCCTCAACGCCACCGCCGTTCAATGCTGGACGGCCATGGAGGAATTCTTCGGCGTTGTGCCCTGCACGCTCATGAGCATGATGAGCAACATGCTGATGAGCAGCGCGTGCGAGGTGGACATCATGGGCACCGTCGCGATGTATGCGATGGCGCAGGCCAGCGGCAGGCCCAGCGCGCTGGTGGACTGGAACAACAATTACGGCGAAGACCCGGACAAGGGCGTCATCTTCCATTGCAGCAACCTGCCGAAGGACGTGTTCGTGGAGAAAGGCGAGGGCAAACCGGTGATGGATTTCCAGGAAATCATCGCCGGCACCGTCGGCAAGGAAAACACCTACGGCACCGTCGTGGGCCGCGTCAAGGCCTCCCCGTTCACCTACCTGCGCGTGAGTACGGATGATGCGGCGGGCAAAATCCGCGCCTACATTGGCGAAGGCGAGTTGACCAATGACCCGCTGAAAACGTTCGGCGGTTATGGCGTGGTCAGGATTCCGAATTTGCAGAAGCTGCTCCGCTACATTTGCGAAAATGGCTTCGAACATCACGTGGCCATCAATCCGACGCGGGTCGCCGACGGCGTAAAAGAAGCCCTGGGCAAATATCTGGGCTGGGACGTTTATCATCACGAGTGAAAATCCAACCCGCCGGCATTTTTTTGGCATTGACGGTTTTCGCGTTGCTGGCCCGCGGCGACGTGAAAACAGCGGTCATTCCGCAAGCGCAACCGTTCGCGCCGCGCGACGTGCGCCTGCTGGCCGGGCCATTCCGCACGGCGATGGAATTGGACGCGAAAGTTCTCTTGAAGATGGAGCCGGATCGCTTCTTGAGCTGGTTTCGCAAGGAGGCGGGTTTGGAGCCGAAGGCCGAGGTCTATGGCGGCTGGGAATCGCAGGGCATCGCCGGCCACAGCCTCGGACATTATCTCTCGGCCTGTTCGCGGATGTATCAGGACACCGGCGACCGGCAATTTCTGGAACGGGTGAATTACATCGTGGACCAACTCGCCGAGTGCCAGCAGGCCAATGGCAACGGCTACGTGGCGGCCATGCCGAACGGCAAGAAGGTTTTCGCCGAAATTGCCCGCGGCGAAATCCGGGCCGGAAGTTTCGACCTCAACGGCTGCTGGGTTCCGTGGTATACGCTCCACAAGGAACTCGCGGGGTTGATTGACGCCAGCCAGTTGTGCGACAACGCAAAGGCGCTGGAAGTCGCCACGAACCTCGCCAACTGGGCCGATGCCACCACGAAAAATCTCACGGACGATCAGTGGCAGAAAATGCTGGTTTGCGAACAAGGCGGCATGAACGAGTCGCTCGCCGAGCTTTACGCCCTGACCGGCAACACCAATTATCTGGCGCTGGCGGAGAAATTCCACCACCGGGCGATCCTCGACCCGCTGGCGCAGGGCAGGGACATTTTGGACGGCCACCATTCAAACATGCAAATCCCCAAAATCATCGGCGCGGCGCGGATTTACGAACTGACCGGCGACCCGCACTACGCCGACCTCGCGAAATTTTTCTGGGAGCGCGTCGCCTTGCACCGTTCCTACGTCATCGGCGGCAACGGCGACGGCGAGCATTTTTTCCCCGTGACTGATTTTGCGAAGCATCTTTCGGCGGCCACCGCCGAGACCTGCTGCACCTACAACATGCTCAAACTCACGCGGCACATTTTCGCGTGGTCGCCGGACGCCGTGACAATGGATTTTTACGAGCGCGCGCTTTACAACGACATCCTCGCGTCGCAAGACCCGGAGACGGGCATGTTCGTCTATCTCATGCCGCTCAAGCCCGGCGGCTTCAAAACCTACTCGACGCCGGAGGATTCCTTTTGGTGCTGCGTCGGCACGGGCATGGAAAATCACGCCCGATATGGCGACGCGATTTATTTTCACGACGATGCCGCGCTCTATGTGAATCTGTTCATCGCTTCCGAACTTTCGTGGCGGGAAAAAAATCTCGCCGTGCGGCAGGAAACAAAATTTCCCGAAAGCGACGCGACGCAGTTGAAATTCACCTGCGAACAGCCGGTGAAACTCGCGTTGAAAATCCGCTGGCCGGCCTGGGCGCAGCCCGCCATCGCCGTCCGCGTGAACGGCAAAAAACAGAAAATCAGCGGCCGGCCGGGTTCGTATGTGACGCTCGACCGCGAATGGCGCGACGGCGACCGCGTGGACATCCAGTTGCCCATGAAGCTGCACCCCGAGCCGTTGCCGGGCACGACCAACATTGTCGCGCTGCTCTACGGTCCGATTGTCCTCGCCGGCGAACTGGGCACGAACGGAATGCCGAATCCTTACGCAAAAAATCAAACCGCCTTCGTCCTGTGGCCAACGCCGCCGGTGCCGGTGTTCGTTGCCGGCCCCAATTCATTGCTCAAGCGCGTTCAGGCAACGGGCGAGCCATTGACATTTCGCACCCGAAATCTGGGGCGACCTGATGACGTGACGTTGATTCCGTTTTACAAGGCGCAACACGAGCGTTACAACGTTTATTGGAATTTGTTGAGCGAAGCCGGGTGGAAACAGCGTTCCGCCGGGGCCGGCACAGCTCAAATCGAACCCCCCGGACTTTTACGATCGCTTTTGAGCAGCAATTGAAATTTCCATGAGCGCACAGTACGCCATCGGCCTCGATTACGGCACCAATTCCGTCCGCGCCCTTGTCGTCAACGCCGCCAATGGATGCGAAGTGGCGACGTCGGTCTGGGGCTATGAACACGGCGACGCGGGCGTGATTTTGTCGCGCGACCCGAACCTCGCCCGGCAGCATCCCGCCGACTACATCAAAGGCGCGGAAATCACCATTAAAAAAGTTCTCGCCGAAACCAGGAAAAATGTGCGCGGGTTCAATCCCGGCCAGATTGTTGGCATTGGTGTGGACACCACCGGCAGCACGCCCTTGCCGGTGGATGCCAACGGGCAGCCGCTGGCGTTCAACAAAAAATTTGCGGACAACCCGGCCGCGCTGGCATGGCTGTGGAAAGACCACACCGGCGTGGCGGAAGCGATGGAGATAACCGGGCTGGCCGGAAAGATTCGGCCGCGCTATCTCGCCAAATGCGGCGGAACCTATTCCAGCGAATGGTTCTGGAGCAAAATTCTCCATTGTCTGCGGACCAGTCCGAAAGTTTTCAACGCCGCGCATTCCTGGGTTGAGCTTGCGGATTACGTTCCCGCCGCGCTCACCGGCACCGAAGCGCCAGCCAGATTCACTGCAGGGGTTTGTGCCGCCGGTCACAAGGCGATGTACAATGAAAATTGGGGCGGCTATCCGGACAAGGAATTTCTTTCGCAACTCGGTCCCAAACTCGGCGAATTGCGCGACCATCTTTGCCCGCGCGTCCGGGCCATTGACTCTGCCGTTGGCGGTTTGACGGCGGGATGGTCAAGGAAAACCGGCTTGCCGGCCGGAATCCCCGTGGCGGTCGGCGCGTTCGACGCGCACCTGGGCGCGGTGGGCAGCGGCGTAACGCCGGGTGTGCTCGTGAAAATCATCGGCACCAGCACCTGCGACATCAGCGTCTGGCCGAACACGGAAAATTTGGCGGAAGTTCCCGGCCTGTGCGGCATCGTCAACGGCAGCGTGCTGCCGGGGTATTTTGGACTTGAAGCCGGCCAGTCCGCCGTGGGCGACATTTTCAACTGGTTCGTCAATTACATCCAGCCCGGTGGCAAGGCCGGCACGCATGAACAGTTGACGCAAGGCGCGGCGAAACTGCGGCCGGGCGAATCCGGTTTGCTCGCGCTCGACTGGAACAATGGCAATCGCACGATACTGGTGGACCAGCGGCTGACCGGCCTGCTCGTCGGCCAGACGCTTTACACAACGCCCGCGGAAATTTACCGCGCGCTCATCGAAGCCACGGCCTTCGGCGCGCTTGCCATCATCAACCGTTTCGAGGAATATGGCGTGAAGATCGGGCACATCGTCAATTGCGGCGGCATCGCGGAAAAAAACCCGCTGGTGATGCAAATCTACGCGGACGTGACCGGCCGGCCGATGAAAGTTTCGCGCTCGGCACAGACGTGCGCGCTCGGCTCGGCCATCGCCGGCGCGGTCGTTGCCGGCGCGCACCGGGATTTCGCCTCGGCCCAAAAGGCGATGACGGGACTGAAGCCGCGCGGGTTCAAGCCGAATCCGGGGGCGCATGCGGTTTACCGCGGCTTGTATGCGCTTTACAAAAAATGCCACGATGCCTTCGGCACAAAAGAATGGAACGGGAATCTCCATGATGTCATGAAGCAACTTTTGGAAATCCGCAACCGCGCCAGAAAATAAACATGCTCAAATCCGAAATCCGAATACCGAAGCCCGAAATCCCGCAGAGCGGGACGAAATCCGAATGTGCGCTGGCGCGTGCGGGGTTGATTCGGATTTCTCTCGGATTTCAACCCTCCTTGATCTTATGCTCGAACAACTGAAAAAAAACGTTTGTCAGGCCAACCTGGATTTGGTGAAGGAAGGTCTGGTGTTACAGACCTGGGGCAATGCGAGCGGCATTGATCGCGCACGCGGCCTCATCGTCATCAAACCGTCCGGCATGCCCTACAACGGCATGAAGCCGGATCACATGGTCGTCGTTTCGCTGGAAACCGGCAAAGTTGTTGACGGCTATCTCATCCCCAGCGCCGACACGCCGACGCATCTGGCGCTTTACCACGCTTTCAAAAACATCGGCGGGATTGTGCATACGCACAGCCTTTACGCCACGGCCTGGGCACAGGCGGGCAAAGGAATTCCTGCTTACGGCACGACCCAGGCTGATTATTGGTACGGTGACGTGCCTTGCACGCGCCCGTTGACGACGAAAGAAATCAAGGATGATTACGAAGCAAACACCGGCCGGGTCATTATTGACACTTTCAAGGATCTCGATCCGATGCAGCATCCCGCCGTGCTGGTGCCGAGCCATGGGCCGTTCACGTGGGGCAGGGATGTGGACGAAGCGGTGCATAATGCGTCGGTGCTCGAATTCATTGCGCGGCTGGCGAGCGAAACGCTCCGCATCAATCCGAAAACCGGGCCGATGCAATCCGTGCTGCTCGACAAGCATTTCCTGCGCAAACACGGTCCGAAAGCATATTACGGACAGAAATAAAACAACCAGGGATCCCCCATGAAAAAAATCACGCAATTCGTCGTGTTAACATCGGCTGGACTGGGCGTCGCCTGTCTTATAGGCTGCGCCTCCATGTCAAACCCAACCCCAAGCGGAACCATCAGCCAGGCTCCATTCGGCAACACCCCGGCCGGCACGCCGGTGGCAATTTACACCCTGCGCAACCGCAAGGGAATGGAAGCGCGCATCATGACCTACGGCGGCATCATCGTGTCGCTCAAAGTGCCGGACAAAAACGGCAAACCCGGCGATGTCGTGCTCGGCTACGATGATCTGGACGGCTATCTCAAGGCCACTCCGTACTTCGGCGCGCTCATCGGCCGCTATGGCAACCGCATCGGCGGCGCGAAGTTCAACCTCGAAGGCAAGACCTATACGCTGGCCACCAACAACGGACCGAATTCATTGCACGGCGGCCTCAAGGGCTATGACAAGGTGGTCTGGACGGCGGTCAAGGCCGAGGTCGGTCCCAAGGGCCCGCGACTGGAATTGAACTATCTCAGCCAGGACGGCGAGGAAGGTTTTCCCGGCAATCTCAAGGTGACGGCGGTTTACACCCTTACCGACAACAACGAACTGCGCCTGGACTTCACCGCCACGACGGACAAACCCACGGTTTGCAACCTCACGCATCATTCCTATTTCAATCTCGCAGGGCAGGGGAATGGCGACATCCTCGGCCACGAAGTCTATATCAACTCGGACAAAACCACGCCCGTGGACAAGGATTTGATCACGACCGGCAAGTTTGCGTCCGTGGACGGCACCCCCTTTGATTTCCGCAAACCAACCGCCATCGGCGCGCGAATCAACGATCCCGACACGCAACTCCAGTATGGCCCCGGCTACGACCACAACTGGGTTATCAACAAACCCATGGGCAAACTGGGCCTGATGGCGCGCGTTTACGAGCCGACGACCGGCCGCGTGATGGAAGTGCTCAGCACCGAACCGGGTTTGCAGTTCTACACCGGCAACTTTCTGGACGGCACCATCAAGGGCAAGGGCGGCAAGGTTTATCAGCGCCGCACCGGCTTTTGCATGGAACCCCAGCACTATCCGGATTCGCCGAACAAGCCGATGTTCCCGACCACGGAGTTGAAACCTGATGAGACTTATCAGAACACCATCATTTACCGGTTCTCCGCCCAATAACCTTGGTGAAGCCACGCTGCGCCGTGTTCGCAGCGCGGCTTCCAAATAAAACCCCCGACAACCAACCATGAAACCTCTGACTCCTGTGTTCGCCGCCGTGGGCGGTTCCACCCTGACCGGCATCGACTGGCTGGCCATTGCGGTTTATTTCAGCATCCTGTTCTGCGTTGCCTGGTGGGTCATCAAGCGGCGCAAGGACACGGCTGCCGATTACTTCCTCGCCGGACGCAACCTTGGCTGGTGGATCATCGGCGCCTCCATCTTCGCGTCCAACATCGGCTCGGAACACATCGTCGGCTTGGCCGGTTCCGGCTGTACCCAAGGCGTGACGATGGCCCATTACGAACTACATGCCTGGTGCCTGCTGGTGCTCGCCTGGGTGTTCGTGCCGTTCTACGCCCGCTCCCTCGTTTTCACCATGCCGGAATTCCTGGAGCGCCGCTTCTCCACCGGCTCGCGTTATGTCCTGTCGGTCGTATCGCTGATTACCTTTGTGGTGTCCAAAATCGCGGTTGGCATTTACGCCGGCGGGGTCGTGTTTGCGACCTTGTTGCCGGAAATGAAAATCGTTTTGAGCCGGAATGCCATGGATCCGTCCGGGCTGCGTACGATGCTGGTATCCATGCATTTCTACAATCTCCAAACCAACGAGCTGCTCATCAATAGTTTCTGGATCGGATCGGTGCTGGTGATTGCTTTGACCGGTTTGTACACCGCGTTGGGCGGAATGCGCGCCGTGGCCTATAATGACGCCGTCCAGGTTCTCGTCCTGATTGTCGGTTCGGCGCTACTGACGGTTTATGGATTGATCACGCTGGGTGGCTGGCACGAACTGAGGGCCATTTGCGGTTCGGACATGTTCAACCTCTGGAAGCCGATCATTGCTCCCGGCACCGAGGGGACCTGGGCGCCGGTTCTGGAAAAAACCGCCGCCGCGGGTCATGATTTTCCAAGACAGGCCTGGTATTTCAATCAAAACTTTCCCTGGCCGGGCATGCTCATTTGCGCGCCGGTGATCGGCCTGTGGTACTGGTGCACCGACCAATACATCGTCCAGCGCGCCCTCGGCGCTCCCAATGAACAGGTTGCCCGGCGCGGCGCCATCTTTGCCTCGTTCCTCAAACTGTTCCCGCCTTATCTGTTCATCATCCCCGGCATGATTTGCTTCGCGCTGGTCAAGAGCGGCAAGGTTCCCGCTCTGTCCGAGGCGTTCGGCGCGGACCCGAATGCAGCGCAAGGCGCGTTTCCGCTGATGGTCAAACACATGCTGCCCGCCGGGCTGCGCGGCATCGTTGTGGCCGGGTTGCTCTCGGCCCTGATGGGCTCGCTGGCCGGTGTCTTCAACGCCTGCTCCACGCTCTTTACCGTGGACCTTTATCAAAAATGGAAACCCGCCGCGTCACAGCACCAGATTGTGCGGACGGGCCGTATTGCCACCACCACCATGGTGATCATTGCCATGGCGTGGATTCCTGTCATCCAAGGCGCCCAGGGCCTGTACAGCTATTTGCAGGCGGTGCAAGGCTACCTGGCGCCGCCCATTTTCGTGGTGTTCTTCTTCGGCGTCTTTTGGAAGCGCCTTAATGCCAAGGGTTGTCTCTGGTCCATGATGGTGGGCTTTGCCTTGGGACTCGCCCGCATGTTGCTGGACACGCCAGTCACCATGAAGCTGCCCGGCTTTGAGAATGGCTACACGGAAGGCTCCTTCCTCTGGATCATCAACAGCATCCCGTTCCAGTATTTTAGCGTGCTCATCACCATCATCTCTGGCATCGTGATGGTCGTGGTCAGCTATATGACGCGGGAACCGGACTACAACCGGATCAAGAGCCTGACCTTTGGCACGACCACGGCGGAAGACAAGGCCAGGACGTACGCAAGCTGGAGCTGGCAAGAGGTGGCCGCATCGGGCTTAATCCTGATTTGCATCCTCGGAGCCTATCTCTACTTCAGGGGATAGCCGTTCGTTGACCGGCTTTCGGGCGCCGGATGGAAAACATCCGGCGCCCTGTTTCCCATCAAACAAGATTATGAAACCCGGCGGAGTTGTTCCGGTTCTGTTGTTGGCGGCGAACTTTCTGAACGCCCAAGGCCTTTCGCCGAACACCAACCTCAACGCCCGCGAAGAACAAATCATCGCCGCCACCAAACCCGGCGCCGCGCCGCATTTCAACGGGGCGAGGGTCGTCGGCGTCCGGCCCGGCACGCCATTTTTGCATTCGCTGGCCGTGAGTGGTGAACGGCCCATGAATTTCACCGCGGCCAATCTGCCCGCCGGTTTGTCGCTCGATTCCAAAACCGGGATCATCACCGGTTCGCTCAAGTCTGCCGGCGAATACCGGTTCAAAGCTGCCGCCAAAAATTCCGCCGGGAAAGCTGAAGCTGAAATCAAAATCATTTGCGGCGATGAACTGGTGCTCACGCCACCCATGGGCTGGAACAGTTACGACGCCTTCGGCGACAACGTCGTCGAGTCCGAAGTCCTGGCGAATGCGCGTTACGTTGCGGCGAAGCTGCAACCGGCCGGCTGGGACACGGTCGTTGTGGATTACTGCTGGTCCGACCCCGGCGCGCACGACAACAACCGCAATGCCCGCACCAATGCGCCGCTGGCCGCGGATAATTTCGGACGCCTGCTGCCCGCGACCAATCGTTTTCCTTCCGCCGTTGACGGTGCCGGTTTCAAACCCCTCGCCGATGCGGTTCACGCGCTGGGTTTGAAATTCGGCATTCACATCATGCGGGGAATTCCGCGCAATTCCGTCAAGGCAAACCGGCCCATTGAAGGTTCGAACTTCACCGCGGCTGAGGCCGGCAACACCAACAACAAATGCGTCTGGTGTCCCGATATGTTTGGGGTGAACAGCAATGCCGCCGGACAGGCATGGTATGATTCCTGTGCGCGGCTGTGGGCCGGTTGGGGCGTGGACTACATCAAGGTGGACGACCTTTCCCAACCGTATCACCTCGCCGAGGTGGAGATGGTCCGCCGCGCGATTGACCGGTGCGGTCGCAGCATCGTCTTCAGCACTTCGCCGGGCGAGACGCCCTTTGCCGATGCGGCGCACATTTCGACGCACGCAAATCTCTGGCGCGTCTCGGGCGATTTCTGGGACAACTGGAAATCGCTCGACCACGAATTCACGCTTGGCGGACGCTGGCATGATTTTGCCGGGCCGGGACACTGGCCGGACGCGGATATGCTGCCGGTCGGCCATCTTTCCGTCGGCAACCGCTCCGTCGGCCCCGACCGGTTCACCCATCTGACGCGGGACGAGCAGCTCACGCACATTTCGCTCTGGAGCCTGCTGCCCTCGCCGCTGATGGTTGGCGCAAACCTGCCAGACAACGACGACTGGACGACGGCGCTGCTGACGAATCCTGAAGTGCTCGCGGTGAATCAGGATCCGCTTGGCAAACCGGCACGCCAGATGATCGGTCCGCACGACATGACTGAAATGTGGATGAAGGGACTGGCGGGCGGCTCGTATGCTGTCGGATTTTTCAATCGCGCCAACCAGCCGGTGCAGGTGGAAATCCTCTGGCGGAACCTTGGATTTTTGTCCGCGCCCGCCGTTCGCGATTTATGGCTGCGAAAAGATTTGGGCCGGCAGGAAAACTTCGTTGTGGAACTGCCGCCGCACGGCTGTGTTTTGCTTCGGCTGCATTCTCCAAGCTACCGGGACGGGGTGAGGTAATTCCGGTTGAAGAATTGCCGGGTTCGACTATTATATCCGTGAATGAGGCGGTTGATTTTCCTACTGATGATCGTTGTCTGGCTGGTCCTGGCTGTGTTGTTGGCGCCGGTTCCGGCAAACGGGGCGGTCAATGTCACCGAACACCACAACCACGATTCGCGTGATGGCCTTTATATTGATCCGGCGTTCACGTCGGCCGCCGCCGCCAGCCTGAAGCGCGACACGAATTTTAACGGCACCATCAGCGGCAACGTCTATGCCCAGCCGCTCTACATCGAGGGCGGTCCGGGCGGCCTGGCCATGATCATCGCCGTCACCGAGTCAAACAATGTTTACGCGCTCAACGCGGCCAATGGCAGCGTCATCTGGCAGCGGAACGTGGGCGCGCCTGTGCCGTTGTCCGACCTCCCGTGCGGCAACATCAGCCCGCTCGGCATTACCGGCACGCCGGTGGTGGATCTCCCCTCGCGCACGTTGTTTTTTGACGCGATGACCACGCCGGACAACGGCACCACCAAGAAACACCTCATCTATGCGCTGAATGTGGACACGGGCACCACCAACAGCGGCTGGCCGGTGGACGTGAATGCCACCGCCAAATCCGGGAGCACGGTCTTCACGTCGGTGACACAGAATCAGCGCGGCGCACTGGCGGTGCTGGGCACGAATCTTTACGTGCCCTATGGCGGACATTATGGCGACTGCGGAACGTACCACGGCTGGCTGGTCGGCGTGCCGTTGACCCAGCCCACCAACGTGATGGCCTGGGCGACAACGGCGGATAGCGGCGGCGCGTGGGCCGTCGGCGGCGTGGCCAGTGATGACGGAGTGAACCCGTTCATTGCCACAGGCAACACGTCCGGAGCCAGTGGGTGGAGCGGCGGTGAAGCCATCATCCGGTTCCAGGCCGGTCCGGTGTTTAGCGGTCTAACGAATGATTACTGGGCACCCACCAACTGGGTTACGCTCGACAACAATGACACTGATATCGGCAGTTCGGGTCCGTTGATCGTGAATGTCCCGGGCGCCACGCCCTCGAATCTGGTGGTCGCGCTGGGCAAGGATGGCAATGCATATCTGCTCAATCGCACCAACCTTGGCGGTGTGAGCCTGCCGCTGGCCAAGGCGCATATCTCCAGCAGCACCATCATCCAGGCGGCAGCCACTTACCAGACCCCCCTGGGCACCTATGTCGTATGTTGTGGCAATGGCACCAACCTCATTGCCTTCCGCATCACACCCACGAGCCCGCCGACTATCAGCGGCGTGTGGACCAACAGCCATAATGGCCGGGGTTCACCCTTCGTCACCTCTACCGACGGCACCAACAACGTGACTGTCTGGGGCATCGGTTCCGAAGGCGACCAGCGGCTGCACGGTTTCAACGGCGATACCGGCGCGGTCGTTTTCAACGGCGGCGGCGCGAACGAGTTGATGGCAGGCACCCGGCGGTTCAACACGGCCATCGCGGCCCGCGGACGCATCTACGTGGCCAACGACAACAAGGTTTATGCCTTCACCGTGCCGGTGTCGCCGATCATCCCCACCGATCTGACCCTGCTGCCAGGCGGCGCTTTTCAATTCGGCTTTACCAACGTGCCGGGCATGAGCTTCACCGTGTATGGCACCACGAATCTGGTGCTGGCATTCACCAACTGGCCCCGGCTGGGCAGTGTCACGGAAATTTCGTCCGGCCAGTTCCAGTTCACCGATTTGTCCGGGGCGGCCAACCAGGAGCGTTTCTATCGCGTAACATCGCCCTGAGCCAAACCAGCTTTCGCCTGGAACGATTCGCCGGACTGCATCAAACCGGCTTAGGCATCCGCAGTTCACTAAACCGTTCTGGCCGAGGCGGAAACCGACTGGGTGTTTGTGGATGCAGCCACCGGACGTCCACGCGCAATTCCTGGCGAAATCCGGAAGGTTTTTGGGGTCGCTGCCGGAGAAGCCGTGGAAGCCCGCGAATGACACGGCTGATTGAATCCCCGATGATTGGTTGCAAGTCCCTGATTTAAGGCAAAATATAATTTCGCTAAAAGTGTAACCAAACGGTTACTTATTCGTCTGGGTTTGTGAATGGCAACAACGCCACAAAAAAATATGAAAACCAAAATGTTCCTTCTGGCCGCGCTGGTCGGCGCGGCTGCCATGTCGGCCAACGCCGGAGTCCGCTTCGGCTTCTTCATCGGGTTGCCGCTGCCGGTCGTCGTCTCGACGCCGGTGGTTTGTGCAACGCCAGTCATGCCTGCACCGGTGACAGTGGTTCAAACCGTTCCGCCCTGTCCGAGCGTGGATTATGTTTGGGTGCCGGGTTATTGGTCGTATTGCACGACCGGCCGGGTTTGGGTGTCCGGAGCATGGTGTTACCGTCCGGTTCATGTCGTATATGGCCGTTACTACGCCGGTCGCCGCTGGTAATGATCATTGGGAGACCGCTGCAAAACGGGCGTGGTGGCTTTCGGCGCGACAAGTTGATGCGGTCAAGCCGCGTGAGTTTGAAAATTTTTTACGCGACCCTCGACTCTCAACTGCCTAAATCACTCCCATCTCCCTCAGCGCTGTCCCCGCGCCGGACAAATTCTCCGGCTTCATTTCCGTGTAATTGCGCGACAGGATGATGCCCTGCGCTCCGCCCTTGAACGCCGCCTTCACCGCCCGCCCGACGCTCTCCGGCGTGCAATGGCCCCCGCCCTTCTCCACCGGCACGTCAATGTCCACTCCCGGCCAGATTTGCACCGGATGTCCTGCCACACCATCCACTGCGCGCCGCGTCTCGCGCTCCACGTAATCCGCCGACAACCCCGCCGCCGCCAGCTTGTCGTAAGGCGCCTCGCCGTCGTAATTCAACTCCCGATACAGTACGTCCAGCGTCACCTCGGGCGGCAGATCGCCGAAAACCGACCCGCGCGCGCCCTTGACGAAACTCAGAAACCGGCCGCCGGCGACATTGTTGTAAAGCGCAGGCCGGATGAAATCCGAGAACCCGGCCAGGTCGGCGAGATTTTCCTCGGCACGTTGGAACGGGCTGAACGACACGTTCTGCCAGGCATGCCAGCCCACTTGCAGCGCGGAGTTGACAGACTTTACCTTGCGGTAAATCGCCGCCTGAAATTCGTGCCGGCTGCCGGCCCAGAGATTTTCCCACGCCAGCACTTCGGGATAATTCAGGAGCAACCGCCAGAACGCGGTAAAATAGCCGTCGCGCGGACGCTGCCCGGCCCGGCTGGCGCGCACAAAATTTTCCATCTCGTCGAAACCTTGGTGGGCACGTCTCACGTCGATGCCCCGGTCACGCCCCTTCTTCAGGCAGAATTCGCAGAAACACGTCGTGCGGCCCGGGTTCTGCCCGCTGCTCTGCGACAGACCCAGCGTGTTGAGCAGTCCGCCTTGGCGCTCCGAACCCCACATGATGCCGGCGATGTCGTAGGATCGCGCGTAATCCTCCACCAGCCCCAGCGTGAAATTCTGGTAGCCGGGATTGTTGAAACACGGTCCGCCCGGATGCCCCGTCGTTCGATGGCCATGATGATCCACCTCGTAAAGCGATTCCCAATGCGGCACGGCGGCGGGCAACGCGTTGTCCTCCAGCAGAAAGCAGAAGGTCCGGATGCCATGCTTGCGCGCTACGGGAATGACCCGCGCCAGCACGTCCACGTCGCCAAACTCCGGCGCGCACATGTCCGCAAAATCCAGCGGCGTATCCTTGTAAAATTGGATATGCGGCGTCGCATAATTTCCGCCATGAAATCCCGCCGCCGCCGCTCCGGCGCGATGCGGTTCATGGGTGTACATGAAAGGAAACAGCGCGTTCACCCCGGCGCGCTCCCGCATGTCGTCGAACATCGGGTCCAGTTCCCGCTGCGCGAGCGGGACCACGCTGATGGGCATGGCCACCATGGTGGCGGACGGTTTGGATGCAAGCGGGATGTTTTCGCCGGACACGGAATCCACACCGGCCAGCGCCGCGCCGGTGCCCACAACACCAAGTTTGATGAAATCACGTCGGTTCATGCGGCAAGTATCCCGCGCATCAGGCCGGACTCAAGCGCCAACTCGCGATTACACAGCCGCGTGAAGCCGAAGGCCTTTTACGTGGAATCATCAACTGTTTCTTGCCTCCGCCGCCTCTCCGGCGCACAATCGAAATCATGCCAGCCGGGTTCCGCCTTCATCCGTTTTCGCGTTGCTTTACCGCGATGAGTCCGATTGGCGTCGACCAACTGAAACGAACCAGCCTTAGCAAAGCAATTGACGGCATCCAAAAGCGCGTTCAGAAAAGCAGGATGTTGGGACATACGAGGCACGAGAAAGGCTGAGAATACTATGCCAGCACAAGACAAGAGCGACCTGTTCGAGTTCATGCTCGAACGTGTGAAAGAAACCCAGAAGCAACACCTCGATGGTGAGCCGCAAGCGTTTGGCCGCTGGTTTGCCGAACTGTTCTTCATGAGTCCGCGCGACATCTTCGTCTCGGACGGCTCGAAGGACGGGAAGATTGACTTGTTCTTCACTACGGATAACGGCAAAACGGTTATTCATCACGTCCTCAACACAAAGTTCACCAAGGAATTTAACAAAATAGCCCCGCCATCGTTTTACCAGGAAATCAAATACTTCTGGCAAGCGTTCGAAAATCACGCTGCTCGTGCCGCCTACTTGGAGAAAGCGGTGAAGCAGGAGTTAAGGCCGAAATACCGACAACTGTTTGAGCGATACGATAACGGTGCAGCAGAGTTGATGTTCGTCACCAATCACCGCTGCAACGACGCGCACTTTGAGCAGGTGCGGAACATCCCGGTGAAGGTGTTCCACATGGACGACCTGATTCAGTGTTTGGTGGATGACATTGACGGCGCGATGCCGCGCACGCCACCAATCAGCCTGAACGGAATTCATGCGGTCCTTTCCCCGGACAAAACGGATACGGAGGTAGCGACCTCCATCGTTTTTGCCCGTTTACTGGACTTCATCCGCTACATGGAAAGCGACCCGTTTGACTTGCTCTTCAATCGCAACGTTCGGGTGGCAATTGATTTCTCTCGGTCTGATGTTAATCGCGCCATTCACGATACCTTTGAAACAAAGCCGAAGGAATTCGCGTTCAGTAACAACGGCATCACGATGCTTTGCGAGAAACAACACTATGACCCCGGCCAAAAGGTATTAACGCTGGAAAATCCGCGCGTTGTGAATGGCTCACAGACTCTGCACAGCATCCGCGATGTGCCGAACCCGGCGCCAAACGCACGCGTGATGGTTCGCGTCATCGAGATTGAGCCGCCACGGGGCGACGCGCTGGATGAGAAAATTCAGCGCCGAAAGGAGATCATCAATAAGATTGCTGTCCGTAGCAACCAGCAGAACCCAATCAAGAGTTGGGATTTGGTGTCGAACGATGATTTCCAGTTAGAGCTTTTCCGATTCTTCCGCCAGAAAGGATTTTTCTACGAGCGCCGCAATCGTGAATGGAACAAACGCAGTCGCGAATTGCGCAGTGTCGGCATTCAGTATGCAACAAACATCAAATGGCACACACAGTTGATTTCAAGCTTCCACTGGTCGAAACCGCGCTTAGGACCTGTTGTTGCGAAAAACGTAGCATACCTGTTCGAGGGTGAGTTATACGAAATAATTCGCCAAACACCAGCCGAGTTGGTTTTCCAACTTTATCTTCTCGATGCAGCGTTGCTGGAAAGTCGGAGCAAATTGGCGACGGAAAAGGTTTATATCCGCAATCTTAAATTTTATGCGTATTATGTGCTCTTCAGCCTCGCAGTTCGAGCCTTGACAGAAGTTGACGCAAAATGGGGAGACCCCTCCCTGACCGCACAACTCCACGGGCAGTGGAAGAACTATTACCCTACGCACTTTAATCTCTGGCGCAAGCTGGCGAAAGCGTGCATTGACCACATTCTTGTCGCCTTCAAAAAGGAGTCGCGCGGTTACTCAAGGCGAGAAGGCGAAGAATTGACTTACGCAAACTATTTTAAGAGCCAGAGTTATGTGGCCCGGATGTTGAAGGCCGGCTTGCCCAGAGAAATTAAGCGTTGCGCCCGCGCCGCTCTGAAACCCTGAGCCGCGAAGTTGCCATGCCCCACGCTGCACCACAAAGACCAGCTTGTCGAGCGGCCCGCCATCAGGTTGTTCGCGGAGGTTAGACAGCCTTTGTCGCACCGGTTGGGTAAATTGGTTGAGAGTTGAATGTTGAATGTTGAGAGTTAAGTGTTGAAGGGCGCAGTCAGAACGGCGCAGTCAGAACATCGGTAACACTCGTGGGTCAATACATCGGTAACACTATTTTGGTTAGAGGTTACACATTTGGTTTCCTTTGACCAGCTTCCTGCGGGCGGATATCC
>JBAVOO010000009.1:0-3443 GCA_049692125.1 Verrucomicrobiia bacterium
AAGGTCGCGCAGGGTGCCGGAAACCAATCCTGTTCTCGCACCTTGGTCCCGCGAACTTTCCAGCACGCAACTGACCTCCGCCTAATCCGGGTTGCAAAGACCCTTTTGGGCAACACGCCCTTGACACTGCCCCCGGAGCACCGAACTCCGATTCGGCAAAGTTCGCAGGAAATCGCCTGTTCGTGCCGATTCGGAGATCGGCGCTCCGCTTTCCGCGATTCAGGGCCGTGTTGCTGCGCGGCCATCGGACCCTCAAGATGCACCCGTTGAGGGTTGAGCCGCCGTGGGGTGCCGGCATGAACGGAGAAATCAAACAGCCATCCGGAGAAGCAAGTCGTTCAATTCCTGCATGTTTGGCGGTTTGCCAACCACGGCGTTCACTTCCGGAGCTTTTTCGCCATCTTCCTTCATGATCGCGCCCCAGCCGGTCATCATGATGATGAGGGTGTTGGGGGACTCCGCTTTGATGGTTCGGGCCACATGGTGTCCATCAATATCCGGCATGCCCAAATCGGTGATGACGACTTCGTACGGCTGCTTTTCCCGCATCGCGGTGCGGAACAATTCAACGCCGTCCTTGCCGCCGGCGGCGACCATCACCCGATGCTTGAAGTGCGTGAGACAATCGTTGAGGAGCTGCCTGACCTTTTCGTCGTCATCGATGCACAGGATGTTTAAGGAACGCTTTTGTTTGGCCTGGGGCAGGGCGCCCCGATCGGTTGGCGGGGTTTTCCGCCGGACGGGAAAGGTGAGCCGGATGCAGGTGCCGGCGCCGGGGTTGCTGTCGATCTCAACCGAGCCGTCGTGGCGTTGCGTCATGCCATAGACCATCGCCAGCCCCAGTCCGGTGCCGCCGCGCTGGGCCTTGGTGGAAAAGAACGGTTCCAGACAACGCTGCCGTGTTTTCTCATCCATGCCGATGCCGTTGTCCCGCACTTCAACCTGAAGCTGCCGTTCCGAGTCGCCATTCTGTTCCGAGGCGGAGCGGGTGAAGGAGCGGGTGACGAAGATGATGCTGCCGCCTTGGGGCAGGGCGTCCACCGCGTTAAAGACCAGGTTGATCAGCGCTTCCCGGAATTCACTGGGGTCGCTCAACAGCAGCGGCAGTTCGGGCTCCAACTCCCGCTGAATCTGGATGGAGATGCCGTCACGCTGGGGCAGGTCGCGCCAACGCGGCCGGGTGAGTTCGATCACTTCCTCAATGGTCTGATTGATGTTCACCCCGATTAATTGCTCCTTGTCGGAGCGACGGCGATAGAACTCCCGCATGCGGGCAACAATTTTGGCTATGTCCCCGCCCGCCTGGTTGATGATTTGCAGATAATGCCGCGAAGCCTGCGGCAAATCCGGCAACGTGATCAACAAGAGTTCCGAATAGGCGATCACGGGAGAGAGGGCGTTGTTGACGTCATGGGCAACCCCGCTGGCCATCTGGCCCAAGGCCCGGAGGCGCTCCTGTTGCACCACCACCTGCTGGGTCCGGCGCAATTCTTCATAAGCTTTTTGCAGTCCCCCGGTGAGGCGCACCTGATCGTAGAGGCTGCGGCATTGATCCTCGGTGGTCAGTACCTTGACCTGCAAAGCCTCCTTCTCCGAACGGACGGCGGCGATTTCGGCCAGCACCTGTTCGTTCTTGTACCGCACTTCCTCCAGGACGAGCACAATCATGCTGATGGCGATGAAAAGCTGCAGCACGGCAGCCACAAAGAAGCCGGCACTGTAAAGGTGTTCGTCCTGCCGGGACAGTGGATAGCTGGCGAGGTAAACGCCCCACAGCAGGAAACCCAGCGACAACATGCCCGCCCCCACAAATGGAATCTTCTTTCGCAGCCGGAAGAAACAAACCCCGGCAAACACGCTGCCCAGGCTGAGCAGCATAAATACCGGCACTTGCATTTCCAGCATTCTTACTTTGGGGGCCAGCGCGGTGGAAAGCGTGTGCGGGCCGACGAAAGTCCAGACCAGCAAGAACAGCATGAACAGACCAAACAATCTCTGCGGGACCGGGAGGCCCAGAAAACGCAAGCTGCCCCACAAAAGAAACACCGCCGAAATGGCCACGCAGCACTGCTTGAGTTTAAAGATGATGCTGTCGGCGTTCTCGACGGAAACGTCCTGGACATTGAAACCGAGTGTCAGCCACAGGGCGTAAAACAACCAGGCGGCGGTCCAGACGGTGAAATACTCCCGCCTGGTGTAATAATTGAGATAGCAGAAAAGCCCCACCAGCAGCCACACGCTCAGCAGCGACACCATCAGCGCCGCCCGCAGGTATTGCTGTGGGAAATCCGAAAAATCCATGCCCAAGAAATTCATGTTTTCAGCTCCAGTTACATTCAGTTAACGCGAAAACCTGACAGCCGACAAGCGAAGAAGCCTGTTCCTGGCCGGGATGGATGGGCCCGGTTGACGGCATGAGCTTAATACGGCCAGGGAAAAAATATTGATGTGCCGGCATAAACGGAGAAATTAAACAGCCATCCGGAGCAGCAAGTCGTTCAGTTCCTGCATCCGCGGCGGTTTGGTGGCCACGGCGTCCACGGTCGCAGACATCAACCTGGCGTCCTTCGTGGTTGTGTCCGCGCCGGTCATCATGATGATGGGCGTGTTGGGGGATTCGTCCTTGATCGTCCGGGCCACTTCGTAGCCATTAACATCCGGCATGCTCAAATCGGTGATGACCACATCGTAAGGCTCGCTTTTCAGAATGGCGGTGCAGAACAGTTCTATCCCGTACTTTCCGCCGGAAGCCACCCGCACCCGATGATTAAAGTGCGTGAGACAATCTTTCATCATTTCCAGGATCTGCTCGTCATCGTCAATGCAAAGGATGTGCAGGGAACGCTTCGGTGGGACTGGGGCCTGGTCCCCGCCCGCCTGATGGATGGTTTGCGGACCTGGCCGGGAACCCTCCGGCGGGTCCGGCAGCGTATCACGCGACAGTTCCGAACAGGTGAATAAGGGAGATGGCTTCGTATAAAAAGTGGTTGATTGGTTCGATGCCACAGTTTGTTGCTGATATTAAACTCAACGGCATAAACGGCGTTACTCAGCGCCTACGCCGACACGGCCGAACTGCCGGCCGTCAACCGGTCACCTGCGTAAAGCCGAATCCATAACATTTTCATGGTTTGCTCCTTTCAACCCCCAAAATTTCACGCAAAATCATCCTTCCACCAGACTTGCCCAACCGTAATGTTATTTAACACAAACGGGCTAAAACGTGAGGGAAAAGGGATGAATTGCGTGATTTGAGGGGTGGATTGCGCCTAATGCGTGGCGGAATTCCGAGGGAACATCAGGCGATGGCTGGCCTGGCTAGGGCGGTTCCATCTTTCATGTAGCGCAGACATTCTTGTCTGCGGGTTTGCGGGACATTCTTGTCCCGTGTTCCATCCGTACGAAAGTGGCGACTGGAAAGTCGCCAGAACCCGCAGGCTGGA
>JBAVOO010000010.1:0-6095 GCA_049692125.1 Verrucomicrobiia bacterium
CCATTCGTTGTTCCATAGGTTCACTTTTTTTCCAGGGCATCCTTGAGTTTATCGTCTCAAGCCTCCCAGGCTAAGTGTTACCTATGTATTGAACCTACTCCGTCACCTATGTTTTGAACCTGCACCACACCCCACCACAAACCTAAAAACACCCGGCTCATCCACAATTTCGACGCCCGATTTGTTCCCCACACATGCGACCAAAGAGGAAACCCTGCTAGCATCAACAAGACCGTCGCGGTGACAATCCCGGCCGACATCCGGTCTCCCACGTGCCACGTCAGGCCGAACAGCCACAACATGCTCCCGACCACCATCCCACAAAACGCCAGCGCGTTGACCCGCTTGCGGGCCGGAGACAATGTCTGGCTGTTCGTTTCCTCGTTGGACTCTAGTTGCCCCCAGATGCCGGTTGCGTGCATCGCAGCAAGGATCATGGCAAAGAACCACCAATAGCCAACCTGCACCAGGGCGAAGGTTTCGTCACCCCACTGCCAACGATATCTTAGCGCATGCGCTAGACAGCTCACCATCACCACCACGCCCACAAACAGCAACAAGATGATCAACCCCCGATACCCGCGGCGGCGTGCCGCCGGCGACTCGATGCCTTGCACGACCACCCCGGCGCCCAGCATCGTAATTAACACTCCGATAAACGGCAGACTCAGCAAAAACAACAAGCCGCCGCTCTTGGCCGCCGCGGTCCCTTTTGCCGCCCCAACGCCCGCCGTCGCCACCCCGCCAACACTGAGCGGCAGTGCCGCGAGCACCGTTCCCGCAAATGACTGTCCCGGCGCGGTCTGGCGCAACGCGCCTTCCACGAACGCCATGACTTTTTCATGCAACAATTTGCGTCCGCGAGCGAGCCGTTGCCGGACGGCGTCCTCGGACAAATCCAACACCTGCGCCACCCGTTCGACGGATTCGTGTTCGCGGTAAAACAGGATGAGCGGTTCGCGATACGTTTCCGGGATGCGTTCCAGCGAACGCCACAGGATGGCTTCCTCCTCCCGGCTGATGGCCTGTTCGAGCGGGTGCGGTTCGGGCGCGGGCGATTCCTGTGCGATGTCCAACGACTCTGCCGCATGCGCCGGTTCGCGTTCCTGTCCGCGCAACGTCCGGCGGGTAAGATTTCTGACAATGCCGCACAGCCAGGCGCGCAGCTTGCCCGGCTCGCGCAATTCGGCCAGTTGTTTCCAGGCGGTGACAAACGTTTCCTGCGACAAATCCTCGCTTTGGGTCAGGCTGCCGGTGGCGCTATAAGCGAGCGAGCAGATGAGCGTCTGATAGCGCGCCACAATCTGGCCAAAGGCATCGCGGCTGCCGCGCAAAGTCTGCGCCACCAGCTCCGCGTCGTTATATTCCATGGTCGGCATCATTCCGGTAGTAATCATATCACCGTATAAGTGCCAAAAAAGGCCGAACCTGTGACAAAAAATCCGGGACGTCCGTTTTTGATTCGATGTTCACCACCTGAGGCTGAAGGCCTTTTACGCGGTTTCCCGGCAAAGGCTGGAACACGATCTTCCGCCTCAACGGTGCGTTGGAGCCATGGTTCGACAAGACCTGGAAGCCCGGAGAAATCGAGCCGGTGAAGTAACAGCCTCAAAAGATGCGACCAATCCAGACATGTCATTTTTCTAGGACTGACCCTTTCACTTTCGAGATTTTTTACAGGCCCTAAAACAACCGGTGCCAATGGCCAGTCGAATGGAAGCTGATGGGCTTCAGTTGTCCCCAAGCGCGACGAGAAGTCAGCAGGGCTTTCGGTGTGATACAAGTCTCATTTTGTGCTATCTTTTTTTTTAGAATATTAGCACCACGACCAATCATCGACGAAAAGCAGTCAATAATAAGGCAAAACGTGGCAATCGCCATGATGGTATTCTGCTGCGAATAAGGCTTGCATTATTCGCACGGTGTGCGAATATATTCTCACGAAGGAAATATATGGCAAAAACAACAGTTCAAAGATTAAAACGAGTTTATGTCAGTCAAACTGAAATTCCAAAACATTCCCTTGTCGAGGCGGTGACACTAGCACAAAGTCTCCAGGATAATTTTGCGGGAAAGAATGCTCCACCTCATCAATTAGCGGGTGCGCTTGATATTTCTCCAACCAGTTCAAGATGGCAGTCGTTGTCCGGCGCTGCCGTAGCCTACGGATTAACGGACGGCGGGTACAATGCGAACGATATAAGTCTGACTCAGCTGGGGCGACGGATTGTGGCCGCGGAGATTGAAGGCGACGATGCCCAGGCGAAGCTCGAAGCGGCGTTGAAGCCCGGCATAATGAGGAAGTTCTTCACGAAATACAATCGAGCCAAGCTGCCGCCCGAGAAGATTGCATTCAATGTTCTAGGATCAATGGGAGTCCCTCCTGACAGAATAGTTGATGTGTTCAATACCATTAAGTCGAATGGAGAGCATGTCGGGATCATCCAAACGACGAAGACGGGGCCATTTGTAGCTGTCGACGCACCGTTGTTAGCTGTCGCGACTGCACCCGCTGAACCACAGACGGAAGAGAAGATTCAAGACGAGTCGCCGAGCGACAATGGAGAACACAAAAATGGTGCGGTTGTTCCGCCTGAGTCCCCGGCATCCAAGGCAGTACCAAAGAACACGCGAGTTTTTATTACGCATGGCAAGAACCGAGACATCGTTCAACAGATCAAAGAACTTCTGGTTTTTGGTAAGTTCGATCCGGTTATTACTATTGAGCATGAAACGATTTCAAAGCCAGTTCCTGATAAAGTGATGGACGATATGCGCTCATGCTTTGCAGGGGTCATTCACGTTGACGCAGAGGATGAATTGTTGGATTCGACGGGCGCAACCCATCATAAGATTAATGAGAACGTATTGATCGAAATCGGTGCAGCGATGGCTCTATACAAGAACAATTTCGTCTTGTTGGTAGGCAAAGGGATTCATCTGCCGTCAAATCTGCAAGGTCTTTATGTCTGTCACTACGAAGGCGTAAAGTTGGATTATGAGGCAACTATGAAACTGTTGAAAGCGTTCAATGAATTTAAGTGAGGCAAGAATTACGCAGGGACGCTGTGGGGAAAACGGGACTCACCATTGGAGCCCGACTGTTTGGCCAACTTACCCACGCGTCCCTGCCACCGACTGACATACTCTAATCCAAAGTCTTTTTGGACGCAAGACTTTAGGCTTCTAAATGGTCACGGTTGACCATGAAAGGGTCTGAAAAGGTCAGTCCTAGAATAGTGACCGCATAAAGTTTCACCACGCGGCAGTCCACGTAAAAGGCGTTGCCTCACGTGGCGGGCCGTGTCAATTGGCTCGGGCATTTTTCTTGGAACGCGCGGTTTCTTCGGCTCGCTTGGCGGAAAGCATTTTCACGGCTTGCGTTATTCGCTTCGTTCTGGTCTCCGGCCGTTTTGCCCCGGCAACCGGACGTTGGGGACGCGAGATCACCATACGAACGTAACGATGCTGTGTCCGGGGGCGAGGTAATCGAAAAATTTGCCGTCCGCCTCGACCTGGAATGACTGTTCCGTTTTGTTCTTGTTGAAAACGACCAGCGAAGTCTGGCCGCTGGGCAGTGCGAAGGCGATAATGTCCATGCCGCCGGGGTCGGCGCCTTTGAAGGAAGCCGCGATGTGTTTCGAGCCGGGCCGGGCGGCGCGGGACATCTGGGCCAGCCCATAAAACTCGCGCTCGAACTTCGCTTCCTGGCAGTTGTCGGTCTGAATCACCACCAATCCCGCGGCCTCGGAATCGGGGCGCGGAGTCGGTCCGAACCTGCCGTTGAGCGCAAGGTTCCACTCCACACTTGCCTGACACCAGTTCTGCGGACCCCCCATCCAACTGTGGGCCATGCCCCAGTCCACATCACCCCACCAGTCGCCTCGCTTCCTGCCCCAGCCACCATGCTCGGTGCAGAGGATTTCCTTGTCAGGAAATCTCTGATGAATGGTGTTGTAGGTCTTGCGCATGAGGTTGGCGTCGCCGTAGTAACAGTGCCAGGCGCTTCCGGCGATATATTTGCCGGCAGTGGGATCCGAGAAGATTTTTGTCACGCTCTCCACGGGGTCCATTTTTGCGTCACCGCCAATGACCTTCCGATCGCCGGGGTGCAATCCCCAGTTGTGGTCGTGGACGAAAATTTTCGTTTTCAATCCCTTGGCCGCGAGTTTGGGACCCAGAAGACTGACGAGTTTGATTTGATCGTCCTCGTTCATGCGCATGCAAGGGTACGCGGCGGCATCGAACTGCGGTTCGTTCTGCAACGTGACGCCCCATACCTCGATGCCCTCCGCCTGGTATTGTTCGATGAATTTCACGAAGTAGTCGGCGTACGCCTCGAAACATTCGGGTTTGAGTTTGCAGGTGGCGCCGGCGGCTTTGTCCACCTCCGAGATTCCCGTCAGTTTGCCATTGGTCTTCATCCACGCCGGGGCGCTCCACGGCGAGCCCAGAATCCGGATCTCGGGATTCAGCCGCAGCGCGTCCTTGAGCACGGGAATGATGTATATCCGGTCGTGAGCAATCGAAAAGCGGCTTAGATCCGGCGATCGCACATCGCAGTAAGTGTAATACGTGGCGCTGGCTGTATAGTCGGAGGCGCCCATGGGCAGCCGCAGGAAGCTGAAGGCCGCGCCTTCGGTCGGCGAGAACAGTTTCTTCATGGTGTACTCATATAGTTGCGGGTTCCTCCGCTTCAGATTCATGAGCACCCAGGCGGAAGAATCTGTCATGGCCGCCCCATGGCCGTACATCGTCTGGAAAGTCCTGGTTCGATCCACGGCAATCTTCACCGTGCGACCGGGGTCCGCCGCCGTCAAAGGGATGGAACTTTGCCGAAGCAGTGTGAAGTTGTCATCCTGGTGAACGTCGTTCGGGACATGTTTGACGTCGCCGTCGTCCACTTTGGTCAGGATGACCGTTACCTCACCAGCCCGCAGCAGTGTAGTGCATAGGACCAATAGCGCGGCAGCCACCGCACAAGCGGTTTGAAGTAGTCGGTTGCTACGCATCAACAGGTCGCTTCTTCAGAAAGGGTCAGTGGTCGAGACGGCGTCGGTTGGTTGTCAAACCACATCCTTAGCCGTTTGATATTCATAAGGTGATGCTGAATCCAAATCCCACAACTGACAAGCGGAGATTGAAATGACATTTCTGGATTGTGAACGGGTCGTGAACGGGTCGGTTTCTAGTATTGTAGTATTGTGGTGAACATATGATTGGCGGGATAGGTCGGAGATGGGAATTGACTTGGCGGGCGGGTTCGCGGATTCTCCGCGCACCGCAGATCAATACTGCGATTTAACAACCCTATGAAATCATTTTTTATCCTGACGCTTGCGCTCGGCTTGCTCGCCGGTTGTGGCGCCAAAAACGACAACACAACCATGCAAACAAATCCCAGCGCACCCAGCGCAAAATCCGACCCCGGTGCAACCTTTCTCGCGGAGAACGCCAAAAAGGAAGGGGTCACCACCACGGCCAGCGGACTGCAATACAAGGTCCTCAAGTCCGGCACGGGCGAGTCGCCCAAGCTGACCGATACGGTCAAGGTGCATTACCAGGGCACGTTGATTGACGGGACGGTCTTTGACAGTTCGATCCAGCGCGGCCAGCCCATCAGCTTTCCGGTCGGCGGCGTCATCCCGGGATGGGTCGAGGCCTTGCAACTGATGAAGGTCGGCGACAAATGGCAGTTGTTCATCCCGGCCAAACTGGCCTACGGCGACCATAGCCCCACCCCGGCGATTCCGCCCAACAGCGTATTGATCTTCGAGGTGGAATTGCTCGGCATCGAGAAATGATTTAGGAGATGGGAGATAGGGAGGCGCCTCTCATTAGCACCCGGCTTCAGTGAAACCAGTTGTCCCGAGAATAAAACCCGTTTCAACGGGTTCCCTGCACACCAAAGCCGTTAAAACGGCTTCCCGACGTTTTTCGACCATCATCACCAGGCTGAAGCCCGGTGCTAGGGCGGTTCCATCTTTCATGTAGCGCAGACATTCTTGTCTGCGGGTTTGCGGGACATTCTTGTCCCGTGTTCCATCCGTACGAAAGTGGCGACTGGAAAGTCGCCAGAACCCGCAGGCTGGAAA
>JBAVOO010000011.1:0-22375 GCA_049692125.1 Verrucomicrobiia bacterium
GCGGC
Source organism: Verrucomicrobiia bacterium (assembly GCA_049692125.1). Lineage (GTDB taxonomy): Bacteria > Verrucomicrobiota > Verrucomicrobiia > Limisphaerales > UBA11358 > UBA11358. The sequence continues at coordinate 6 of JBAVOO010000011.1, forward strand.
CCGCACCTTGGAGGATCTACATTCAACCTTGGCGACGACCCTCGACTCCTTCTCAGCCACACACTGTCGAGGCTTCTTTCGTCACGCTCAATATGCGTCTATCTAAATAGAAAATGCTCTATCTGAATAACGCGTGGGATCAGGGGAGAAACCCGTCTTCACTGCGTTTCGACGCGGCAGGGGCGATTTAAAACGGACTAAACCCGATGGTCTTCTCTAATTATTTTTCTAAAACCACCGGCGAGACTTGGCTGCCAGTTCTTGGGCTTTTTTAGCTCTTTTAAGCGGTCGAGTTGGCCGATTTCTTTTAGCCGCTTGTAAATCAATTGCCAGGCGCAGGGACGGTCGGGACTGACTTCGCACCGGTCCTCTCGGGAACCGCTGCATGGGCCGTTCATCATTTTCTTCGCGCACCTTGTGATGGGGCAAATGCCGCCGTAGAGATGCAGCACGCATTCGCCACAGGCGGCGCATTTTTCCGTCCAGACGCCCCGTTCCTCCAGAATGCCGATGAAGGCGGTGTTGAGGCCCCCATAGACGGGTTTGTTGCCGTATCGCTCGGCGATGGCCTGCACACCGGCGCCGCAACCGACGGACAGCACGGCGTCGTTGTTCTTGATGGCTTCGGCGGCTTGTTCCAGGAACACGTTGTCGCACTGGCGTTCGATGGTGAGTTCCTCGACTTCCAGCGGGCGGTTTTTCAACTTGGCCGCCATGCGCAGGGCGGAGGCGATGATGCTGACTTCGCGCTGGCCGCCGGCGAGGCAGACGGTCACGCAGGTGCCGCAGCCGAGCAGGAGCACCTTCCGGTGTTTTTCGACGATGTCCAGCAGTTCGGGTATGTTTTTACGTTGTGCGACGATCATAAAATTGGGAGTTAGTAGTTGGTAGTCAGTAGTTCGGAGTTAGTAGCTGGGAGTTGGGAGTTTGGACTTTGGACTCTGAACTTCAGCCTTTAGCCTTTGGCCTTCAGCCTTTCTTAATGGGCTTGGTCCCAGTTTGCGAATCGTTTCCACCATGTCGGTTATCGTGTCGGCCAATGGCCGCGCCATGGCGGCGGAAATGTTGACCATGCGGAGGCGTTCCTTTTCGATGCCGATTTCCTCCAGCATATCACGGGTGTAATTGACCCGGCGTTTGGCGCACAGGTTGCCTTCCACGAAATGGCAGCCGCCTTCGAGACAGCCGGCCACGAGCACGCCGTCCGCGCCGTTTTCCAAGGCTTTCATGAAGTATTCGGTCTCCAGCCGGCCGGTGCAGGGGGTGCGGATGATGCGCACGTTGGGCGGATACTGGATGCGCATGACCCCCGCCAGGTCCGCCGACGAATAGGCGCAATAGTGGCAGCAAAAGGCCAGTATCTTGGGTTCAAATACTTCGGTTTTCATGGGTTAAAAAACTTTTTAGCCACAGATGAACACAGATGAACACGGATGGGAAAACCGGACTTATTCTCTGGGAGCGCGGGCGGCTCGCCCGTGGTTTGCGGTCTCAGGCCGCAAACTTTCTGCCGCGACTTGAAAGAACTGTTTGGTTCGTCGTTCATCCGCGAAGACCAGCCGGCGAGACGCCGACTGGAGCGACCGGGACGGTCGCGCTCCCCAATTTCAAAATTAATATGAGCACTCATTCCTAAATCGCTCCCATCAACCGGATGCCTTGCCGGGGCGCGGTCTTGCTGTTGCTCCCGTTTTCACCGGGGAACAATTGTTTGATCATCACCTCGAACTGGTCGGTCTCGAAATGATTCAACTGGATGGCGCGAGCCGGGCATTCGGCGGCGCAGATGCCGCAACCCATGCACTTGGCGGCTTCAATCTGTCCCTTGCCGTCCTTGTTGCAGTACGGCGCGGAATACGGGCAGACGGTCACGCACGTCATGCAGGAGATGCACTTCTGCTGGTCCACGTACGAGACCTGGGCGCTGACATCAAGCTGCGTCTTGGACAGCACGGTGGCCGCGCGCGCGGCGGCGGCGCGCGCCTGCGAAATGTTTTCATCAATGAACTTCGGCGAATGCGCCAGGCCGCAGAGGAAGATGCCTTCGGTGGTGAAATCCACGGGGCGCAGTTTCATGTGGGCTTCCACGTAGAAACCGTCGGCGTTCAACGGCACCTTGAGCATGTCGGAGATGCGCTTGTTGTTCTGCAAATCCACTTCCACGCCGGTGCTGAGCACGACATTGTCGGCCTCGATGGCGAGCGAATCGGGGAGGTCGGGGCTTTTGAGCGTGACCACCAACCCGTTGTTGTCGGTCACCTGCGGCGGCGCGTCGGGCGTGTAACGGATGAACACCACCCCGGCCTCGCGCGCCTGCTGATAGTAAATTTCCCGGAAGCCGTAGGTCCGGACGTCGCGGTAAAGCACATAGACATTAGCGTCGGGGTCCAGTTTCTTGATGTCCAATGCGTTTTTGACGGCCATCGAGCAGCAGATGCGGCTGCAATACGGATGCTTCTCGTTGCGCGAGCCGACGCACTGGATCATGACGATGTTTTGTCCCTTCGCTTGCCCCGTGGAGTAGTCTGCTACACCTAGCTTGGCGGGTTTGTTGTCCTCATTACTCCACGGGGCGAGCCGGGTCTTGTCGTGCAACCGTTGTTCCAGTTCCACCTGGGTCAGGACCCGGTCGGATTTGCCGTATAAAAAGTCGGTGGTCTTGGCCGCCTGCGCGCCTGTGGCCACGATGATGGCGCCGCCGGAAACTTCAAAATTCGCGCCGCCCTTGGCGAGCGTCACGACGAACTTACCGATGTGGCCTTTGATGCCGGTGATCTCGGCTTCGAGGTAAAGCTTGATACGGGGATGTTTATCGACCTGGTCAATGAGGCCGCGGGTGAAGACAGCGATGTCGTCGTGCTCGAAGGTGCGATGAATATCGTGGAGGATTCCGCCCAAACGGTCGCTTTGCTCAACCAGATGGACGTTGAATCCCTGGTCGGCTAGCGCCAGGGCGGCGGTCATGCCGCTCAGTCCGCCGCCGATGACGATGCCGGTCTGGTCCACCGTCAGCGTGCCGCCTTCGAGGGGCCAAAGCGTGCGCGCCCGGGCGACGGACATTTTCACGAGTTCAACCGCCTTTTCAGTGGCGGATTGCGGCGCGGCGGAATGCACCCACGAGCATTGGTCGCGGATGTTGGCCATTTCGAACAGGTGCTGGTTCAAACCGGCTTCGCGCAGGGTTTCGCGGAACAGCGGCTCGTGCGTGCGCGGGGTGCAGGAGGCGACCACGATGCGATTGAGCCGGTGTTGATGGATCATGTCCTTGATGTTGGACAGGCTGGTGTCGGCGCAGGTGAACATGGTGTGGGTCGCCAAAACCACGTCTGGCTCATGCTCGATGCATTTGACCACCTGCTCAACATCCACGACCGAACCGATGTTCATGCCGCAATGGCAGACAAAGACGCCGAGCCGCGGTGGTTCATCGGCAACATCATGCTCGGTGGGATAACTCTTTTTGGTGATGAGCGTGTTGCGCGCGGGCGCGAGCAGTTCCATGGCCATGGACGCCGCGGCGCTGGCCTGGGTGACCGTCTCGGGAATGTCCTTGGGTTCCTGCACCGCGCCGCCGACGAATACGCCGGGCCGGGAGGTGGACAGCGGCAGGAGCCGGTCGGTGTCGCAGAAGCCGAACTCATTGAGTTTGATGTCCAGACGGGAGGCCAATTCCGCCAGGCCGTGCGGCGGTTCCATGCCCACGGACAGGACGATGAGGTCGAAATCTTTTTGCTGCAGCCGGCTGTTTTCGTCGATGAACGAAACGCGCAGGTTCTTGCTGCCGGGCAACTGGACGATGCGCGACGGAATGCTCTTGACGTAGTGGATGTTGTCCCTGGCCCGGGCGCGTTCGTAATACTGGTCGAAATCCTTGCCGTGGGCGCGGATGTCCATGTAGAAAATCGTCGCATCCAGCCCGTGGACGTGGTCGCTGGCGACGAGCGCCTGTTTCGTGGCCATCATGCAGCAAATCGAGGAACAATATTCGTTATTACACGACGAATCACGCGAACCGACACATTGAATCCAGCCGATGCGTCTGGCCTCGCGGCCGTCGGACAGGCGGATGACATGGCCTTCGAACGGGCCGGCGGCGGAAAGCATCCGTTCAAACTGGACGCTGGTGACGACGTTATCATAGCGGCCGTAACCGAACTCACCTTTGCGCCGGGCATCGAACTCCTTGAAACCCGGGGTCAGGATGACCGAACCCACCTCGAGCTTTACCGTCTGCCCGCGCATGGCGTGGTCAATGGCGTGTTGCTTGCAGGTCTCGACGCAGCGATTGCATTCCGAGCACAGCGCGCAATTCAGGCACCGCGCGGCCTCCGCGAGCGCCTGCTCCTCGGTGAGACCTTTTTCGACTTCATCAAAATTGTTCAGGCGATTGGTCGGCGCCAGTTCCGCGGCCTGGGGCCGGGATTTTTTCTCCAGCTTGTCGAGCGTGGGCAGGAACGCTTGGGGAATCGGACGGAGGGAATCCTCGAACCGGCCGCCCAACAAATCCTTGCCCTTCAAATACCGTTCGATGGATTCGGCGACCCGTTTACCGGCAGCGACGGCGTCAATGACGGACGCGGGACCCGAGGCGTTGTCGCCCCCGGCAAAAATGCCGGGCACGGAAGTCTGGCCGGTGACCTTGTCGGCCTTGAAACAGCCGCGTTCGTTTTGGACCTTGATGTGGCTGACCAGTTCCTCATCCACCGCCTGGCCGATGGCGACGATAATCTGGTCCGCTTCAATCGTCGTTAGATCGTTTTCGTCGAAGGCAGGATTGAACCGTTTCTGGTCGTCAAAAACCCGGGTGCAACGTTTGAGTTCGATGCCGGTGACGGAGCCGTTGCCGAGGATGCGTTTGGGGCCCCAGCCGTTGCGAATCTTGATATTTTCGGCGAGAGTGGCCTCGATTTCCTCCTTGTAAGCGGGCATCTCGTGCCGTTGTTCGAGACAAATCATCTCGACATTTTTGGCGCCCAGGCGCAGGGCAGTCCGGGCAACATCCACCGCCACGTTGCCGCCGCCGATGACCAGCACCCGGTCTTTCACCGCGGGTTTATGGGCCGAGCCGGCTTCCCGGAGAAATTCAATACCATGCAGCACGCCTTTGATGTCCTCGCCTTCAATCCGGAGTTTGCGGCTCTTCTGGGCGCCGGCTGAAATGAAGACCGCATCATTGTCCCTTTGGAGCGATTGGATGGTGACATCCCGGCCGATGCGGCAGTTATAGACGAACTTGACGCCCTTGCGGCGGATGATTTCGATTTCGTGGTCGAGCACCTTCTTGGGCAGGCGATACCCGGGAATGCCGTAGCGCAACATGCCGCCCGCGGCATTCATCGCTTCATAGACGGTGACGACAAAACCGGCATCGGCAAGGTCGTTGGCCGCGGTAAGTCCCGCCGGGCCGCCGCCGATCACGGCCACCTTTTTTGCATCCGGCGCGGGAATTTTTTCCTCCGGCAAAGTGAGTTTGCCCTCCGCCAGCAATTCCATTTCCTTGTCCGACGCGAACCGTTTCAGCAGGCGGATGGCGATGGCATCGTCGGCCTTGCCGCGCATGCATTCGGACTCGCAGGGATGCGTGCAGATGCGGCCGCAGATGGCCGAAAGCGGATTTCTCTGGCGGATGAGTTCGACCGCCTTGAGATATTCCTTTTGCTTGATGAGCTGGACGTAGCCTTGGACGTTCACCCGGGCCGGGCACGTCATTTTGCAGGGCGAATGGCCGTTCTTGAGAATGCCGAAAATGTTCGGGGTGGCCTGGGCGTAAAGTTTGGCGATGCCCTTGCGGGTGCCCAGGCAGCGGTTGAACTCGTCCGGAATGTCCACGGGACAGACCTGCGTGCATTCGCTGCAACCGGTGCATTTGTCCTCGATGACATATCGCGGATGCCGTTTGACCGTGGCGGTGAAATGGCCGGGATCGCCTTCCAGCCCGACGAGCTCGGAAAGCGTCAGGATCTCGATGTTCAGGTTCCGCGCGCATTCAACGAGTTTGGGCGAGACGATGCAGGTGGCGCAATCGCCGGTCGGAAACGTCTTGTCCAGATGCGCCATCATGCCGCCGATGGCGCCGTCGCGCTCGACGAGATAGACCTTGAAGCCGCTGTTGGCGAGGTCGAGGGAGGCCTGGACGCCGGCAATGCCGCCGCCTTGCACCAGCACCGCGCCAATTTTTTTGCCGTCGGATTTACTCATGGTTGTTTGCTGAATATCCTGACCTGTCTGAGTCGGAACGAATTCAGTTGAGAAATGGGAGCGCGACCGTCCCGGTCGCCGCAGTCGGCGTTCCGCCGGCTGTTTCCTGCACCGGCACGGTTTCCGGCGCCGGCACGCCACATCAAAAGATTCCCGTTGCAGGGTGTGAAATGTTTTCGGCCAGAGGCCGAAAACCGCGGGCGAGACGCCCGCGCTCCCCAACCCAATTGCACCGTCACAATTTTATGAGCGTTCATTTACCTTTTTCAAAACGTTGGAGGCCGGGACCATCAGCTTGTCGAACCCGAGATCGCCGGGGCCGAGGCCGAGGCAAAGGCCGAGCAACTGGGTGATATAGACAATCGGGATTTGATAATTCTTTCCGGTCTGCTTGTTGATGTCCTGCTGCCGCAAATCGAGATTGACCTGGCACATGGGGCAACTGACCGCAATGCAATCGGCGCCCGCGCTGGCGGCCATGTCAATGATTGACCCCGTAAGCTCGACCACCACATCCGTCCGTGACAGCGACAGGCCGCCGCCGCAACATTCGACCTTGGACGGCCATTCCAGGCTCGTGCCGCCCATCGCGGTGACCAGACGGTCGAGCGATGTCGGATTTTCCGCGTCATCAAATTTCAAAATCTTGGGCGGACGGACGAGGAGGCAGCCGTAGTAACAGGCCACCTTGAGTCCGTTCAACGGACGTTTGACGGCCCGCTTGATGGCCGGCAGGCCGACATCTTCCAAGAGCACCTCGAGCAGGTGCCGGACTTTGACCGAACCGTCATAATCCCGGTCCAGCGCCTCGCGGACGCCCTGGCGGATTCCGGGATTAGCCGTGATTTCGTGATTGGCCACTTTCATCCGGCTGTAGCACGCGGCGCAATTGACCATCATGTCCAGTTTCATGTCCTGGACCTTGGTGAGATTGGCGGCGGGCAGGGACACGGCCAGCAGGCGGTCGGTCTGGTGCCCGGCGGTGGCGCCGCAGCACGTCCAGCCCTTGGGTTCAACCAGATCAATTCCCAGCGCCCGGGCGACCGCCAACGTGGATTGGTGCATGTCGCGGGCCGTGGATTCAGCCGAGCATCCGGGATAATAGGCGTATCTCATGCTTCGGCCCCTTTGCTTTCTTTCATTTTCCTGAAAATGCGTTTCACGGTCTTCCGGTCGCCGCCCCGGGGAGGCAGCAGGGCGATTTTCCCCTTCTTCAGCATGGCCGGAAATTTTTCCGTGTCGTTCATGAACTTGCCCGTGCCGAGTTTGTAGGCGGTGATCATGCCGATTTCGTAGGAACGGCCGAATGTTTCGACCGTTTTCAAAAATGCGCGGTTGAACAGTGGCACATTGCCTTTCTGTTTCGATGCTCCTCTTTCCAGGGCCAGCCGGCGCAACGCGTCCATGACCGCCGCCACATCAATGCCCATCGGGCAGCGGGCGGAACAGGTCTCACACGAGGCGCACATCCAGACCAGATCGCTTTCCAGCAGTTCATTGCCGGCGCCCAAGTGCAATTGCCGCATGATTTCCGAAGGCCGCGTCGCAGTGAGCTTGGCCACCGGACAGCCGCTGGAGCATTTCTTGCATTGGAAACAAATGCTGACGTCCACGCCGGAAATTTCCTCGACGGCCTTCCTCAACGAGCCATTTTTCTTTTTCGATATTGTTATCACCGTGGTTGCCTTTCGTGACACCGGTTAAATTTCAAGATTTTGGACTGCGGTGGCAGAGCGCAGCGGCGACACCGCTTTTCGGTCGTGAACAATGCTTCCATAGCGGCGTGGCGCTTCGCTTCCCGCCGCACTCCAAATGCTCGGCTGCGATTTCGCCGAATTGTCATCTCTGCGTTAAAATTCATTTGGCGCTCGTTATTTGGCAGCCAGCTCGGCCTCGGCCTCGGCCTCGGCTTCAACCAGTTCGCCGGCCATGACGTCGTCGGTGTCCTCGACGGCGATGGCCTTGATGTTGCCGGGAATGACCTTGCGATAGACCTGGCACGGCTTGAACCGTTTGCCATTCACGGTCAAAAGCTGCTCGACGGTGATGCCGAAAAGTTTCTGGTTTTCTTCAAGGTACGGCAGGATTAATTCCCAATCGTCGTCGGTCAGCTTGGCAAATTTGCCGCCGTTCAACTGCTGATCCACCATGGTCTTGCCGGGGTCGCGGACAAAAATCGCGCCGCCCGACGCGAGCGAGAACAGGTTGCTGCCCGGATACGGGTCGCGCAGGGGAACCATTTTCCCTTCGTCGTCGAGTTTGATGCCGTTCAGGATGACGAACCCGCCGCCGCGATTGGGGTCGCCGGCCATGAAGGATTCGGCGAGGAAGTCGAGGCAGGTGCCATTGATGACCACGCGGGGTTTGCCGACGGAATTGATGAGCGGCCGGCCGGCGGCGTTGCCGAGCACATAAACCGCGCCGCCTTTGGCGCCGTACAGGAAAGTCTGGCCCACGTCGCCGTGGACGACCAATTTCCCTTCCTTGGTGATCTGACCCAACTGATCCTGGGCGTTGCCGTGCACGGTGATGGTCAGGCCGTCAATGCCCGAACCCAGATAATCGCCGCTGCTGCCGTAAACATCGATGGTCACATCGGCGGTTTCCGGTCCGAGTCCGCAGCCGATATAACGCTGGCCGATGCAATTGAAGCTGATGAAATGCCGCCAGCCCTGCATGAAAGCGTCCACCAGCAGCGCAGCGTCGCAGTCGTTGCCTTCCGGCGGAAAATTCGCGGCGTCGATGACCAGGGTGGTTTCGCCCTCCTGCGGCGGGCGCAGATTACCGCGCGTCGCGAAATCAATGAGCCGGAACGCGCTCTTGCCGGCATCCTTTGAACCGAGGTTGGGAAGACTGCCGAACAACCGGTTCATTTCAGTGTGGATGACGTGAAGAACGTGGCTGCGTTTTTTGGCGCCGGTCGAGTAACGCCGGTCGTTGAGCAGCGTGAGGGCCTCGATGACCGTGGCGGTCCGGGCGGGGTCCTTGGCCGCATCTGCCATCTGCCGGCATGCCGAGCGGAATTCGTCGTAGGTCCATTTCGGAAGCTGGTCGCGCATCCATTCGAAAGTAGCCGCCGACGTCAGTCGGCGCTGATCTGTATTTTCGGTTAGAGTGCGCGGACTGACGTCCGCGGCTACTTCCTTTGAAAAATCACAGGACTCGGTTCCGCCCGGCATGGGAACCGGTTTGCCGAATTTGTCCGTGCAGGAAATCCGGATTTTGCCGGCCGGATTTTTTTGCAGATTGAAAATGAACGCTCCGCCGTCGTCATGGCTGCCGCCGCGCGCATTCCAGTAGCGGTCCGCCACGGGGCAGATGCGCGGGTCATCCTTCGAGAGGCTGTGGAGCGTGGCGTCAATGGCCTGTTTTTCCGAGGCAATCAGGCCCACCTGGACTTCGCCGTCGCAGAACGCGAACACCTGGGGCCGGAGCATCGCGGTGTCGGTTATGCCCATCAACTGGAATTGCTTCGAGCAGGCGAGGTTGCGGGCGATGATGAAAAACCACGGGCCATCGGGCGAACCGTGGATATGGGTGGCTTGGATGGCCCGGTAAATCTTTTGCTTCTCCGGATCGAGCCGGTCAAAGTCCAGTTCCGTGGTGGGCGCCAGCGCCTCGATGATATACTCCAGCGGATAATGATAGGTGCGGGTGAGCAGGTCGAACAACAGCGCGGACACTTCCGTGTCGGTGAGGAACTGCGGATAGATGTGACGCTGCTTGAGATATTCGGTCACCGAATGGTAATTGGCGAAGTCGCCGTTATGCACCAGCGCCATGTCAATGGCCGCAAACGGGTGGGCGCCGCCGGGATGCCAGACGCGGCCCTTGGTGGGGAACCGCTGATGGGCAATCCATTCGTGGGCGCAAAGCTCCTCGATTTTGTAATACTTGACGATGGCTTCGGCATAACCGACCACCTTGAGGATCATGATGTCCCGGCCATGCGAGAGCACGAACGCCCGTTTTTCGCCCAACGACGCGTAATATTTTTGATTGAGGCTGAAGCTGTTCTGGTTGACGAATTCATCCTCCGCCTCGCTGCGGTCGAGTTGTTGCAGATGGTTCTTCGCAATGAACACATCAAGCACTTTCGGCTTAACGCGAACAAAGTAACGGCAGACATCAGGCGGCAACACCTCCAGGCCCGGCACGGATTTCCAGTCGTCCACCTTGTCGAGCTGCGCGGACGCGGCGATATCGAAGAACGGCTTGATGAATTGTGCCTCGATTTCCCGCCGCAGTTTTGTGTCTATGAACGCCACGTGCAGCAGGTAATGGCTGTCCAGCACTTCGCGGCTGACGCCGAGCTGTTCCGGGACGAGTCCCACCGCCGCGATGCCGCCGCCCTTGCCGTTCCCGCGGTTGTGCATCTGGCGCGACGGTTCATAGATATGCCGGCCCGCCACCGGCTCGCTGCAACAGAAACCGACCACGCCGCAACCGCCTTCCTCCGCCTCCTTCCGGATCTGCGAAGAATAGTTGAGGCTTTCCGCCAGTCGTTTTCTCGAACCGGCCAGCCGTTTTATCAATTCACTGTTCATTTTTTTGCCGGCACGTCGTTAGCGGGCGAATCTTGACACTGCCGCCGGAGCGCCGGGCTCCGACCCGGCATCACCTGCGCGTTCATGACCACAGCACCTGCCGATTTGGAAATCGGCGTTCCCATTCGCACGGAGTTGTTTGGTGGCGGCGTCAAGATTTGCCCTCGTTGGTGTAATCCAAGTGCATCAAAAGGTCGGTACGACCGCGCAATTCGGCGACGCTGCGCAGGCCGAGGCGCTGTAAAATCCCGACGAGCACCTTGCGCCAGGCGCTGTAAAGGTTGACCAGCCGCTGGGTGCCCCAGTCCAGATCCATTTTCCCGCAAAGCTCGGGATCGGTGGTGGCGATGCCGCGCGGACAACCCCGTCCGCTCGCGCAAAGGCTGCAGCGCACGCATCCCAGCGCGACCAGTTCCGCTGTTCCGACGACCACACCGTCTGCGCCGAGGGCGATGGCCTTGGCGATGTCGTGGGCCGAGCGGATTCCGCCGCTGGCGATGAGCGTGACCTTGTCGCGGACGCCTTCATCCGAGAGAAAATTATGCACCTTGCCGATGGCGTATTCGATGGGCATGGCGATGTTCTTTTTGGCGATGTCCGGCGCCGCGCCGGTCCCGCCATAACCGCCGTCAATGTGGACAATGTGCGTGCCGGCGGAATAACTGCCCACGGCGACCATGTCCACATCCGTGGGGGTGGAAACCTTCGTTGAAATCAAGGCGCGCCGGTTCACATGCTTGACCCAGTCAATATGCTTGGCGTGGTCTTCGATGGAATAGACGCTATGGAACGGGAACGGTGAAAACAGCGATATGCCGAGGACGGTCTCGCGCATTCTGGCGACGGCCGGCGTGTTTTTATCACCCAACAGGTGGCCGCCCAGACCGGGCTTGGCGCCCTGGGCATACTTGAATTCCACAATCGGCACCCGCTGAATGGTTTCCTCGCGCACGCCGAAAAGGCCCGTGGCAACCTGCGTAATCATGTGGTCATCATACGGCCGCATGCGTTCCATGTATCCGCCCTCGCCGGTGCAGGTGAACGTGTTCCACGCCACGGCCGCGCGGGCCTTTGACAATTGAGTCACATTGCTGACCGACCCGAACGACATGCCGCCGCCATACCAAGGGACATCAATTTTGACTTCCGGCCGGCCATCATTGCGTTTGTTCAGCGAGATGCTGGTGTCAATCTGATTCGCGTCGAGTTTTACGGGGGGCCGGTCGGGAAATTTAAATCTGAGCCGGTCGAAACCGCCGCCGGAATTGCCGCACTCATAATTGTAGTCGTATTCTTCAGGGGGCAGATCACCGGTCTCAGCCATTTTCCACGTCGCCAAAATCAAATCCGCCGGCCAGCGAAAATCACCGAGCGCCCGGTACATGGGATTTTCCCGGATTTGCAGCGCCTGTTGCGGGCAATGGGTCACGCAATAATGCCCGTTTTTTGCGCAAGCCGGTCCGATGCACAAGTGATGGTTGGGCTCGCCGAAATATTCAAACCCGGGTTTTCGCACATGGACTTCATGGGAACAAACCTCCACGCACTTGCCGCAGCGTTGACAGTCCAGGCTGCGATGGACGATATATTTGGCAATTTCATTGCGATAGCGGGACGGCGCGGGTTTGACAACCCGCTTCACTTCTTCCTGCGGCACGCGTGTTTTCAGCGTATTCTCAGGCAAAGTGTTCATAGCCCTCCCTTTCTGGAACCGAAAAGTTTGCCGAAGGTTTCCTCCTCAAGATTTTCAAAAAACATGGCGCGGCCGACATCGCCCCGAAGCCGGCGGACCTCGCGCATGCCCATGGCCCCCATCACTTCGATCAACTGGTCATGCCACGCCGCGATCAGATTTGTCATCCGGCCCAGGCCGTAATTGAAATCAATTTTCTCCAGCCGGGCGGGGCACGGCGTGCCGGGCTGGCAACGGTCACACAGATGACATTCCAGCGCGACCAGCAGCGGAAGGTTGATGGTGACCAGGTCGGCGCCGCAGATGATGGCCTTGGCCACGTGCTCCGGCAGCGCGATGCCGCCGCCAGCCATGAGCGTAATTTCATCCCGGATTCCCTTTTCGATGAGGGCGGTATGAATCTGACGGATCATGTCCTTCACAAATCGCGGCTTTTGCGCCGTCAATTCGTTGCCCTTGGAATCGGCCATGACATGAACCACCTCAACCTCTTCAAGCCCGGCCAGTTCAATGGCGCGCCCGATGCCTGTTGCCGTCAATTCAACCCTGATGGCGACAACTATTTCCGGATGGATTTTTTTGATTTCCTTGATGCGTTCCGTCACCGTGCTGCTGTCGGCCACTTCCACCAGCCTGGTTTTTCGCAATGTCTCTTTCGGCACCGGCGGGCTGTCCGGCCCCAGATAAAATGCAATGTTCTCCAGGTTGGCCTCATCGGCCGGCCGGTAACACGAATCCATGATTGCGATCAAGCCGGTATCCGCGGCGGTCTGTTCGATGATGGCGTCAAGCTGGGGCAGCGTATGCGCCGGCGAACTCAAATCAATGATCAGCGGCATGGGAATCGAGACCAGCGGCGGCAGCCTGGTCACCGCCTGGTCTCCATTCAGGGCCAAAAACGGAGGTTTTCTGCCGATGTCAACCGAAGTGCTGATGTACTCCCGCCCATGAATGCCGTCGCGGGTGGGGCGGACGATTTCCGACATGTCCGTCCACATGGAATCAAAACCCAGACCGGAAAATGGCCCGCGATAGCCCGCGCCGGAAACCGGGATTTTCGCGGTCTCAGCCTGGAGCCACGTCGTTTTGATGATGTCGGGTTTCCAGTAATGGTTCCCGAGTTTTTCGTAGGCAGGATTTATGGACAGGCACAAGATGCCCTTCGTGCAATCCTGCACGCAGGAAAAACACCCCATGCACTCAAAAAACAGCGCATCCACGTCACTGAGATTGCGAATATAATCCGCCTCCTGTTTGTAGCGGTCATAGACGCAGGCTTTTTTGACGCAGTTATGGCACCGGGCGCAGTCTTCCCGCCAATCCACCACGCCATGTTTGCCGATGCGCGGCCGCCGTGGCGGAACCGGCTGGGTCTTGATGTGATATTTTTCCGGCATGATTTCTCGCGGTAATTACAGTCTGGCTGCGGCAAGAATCTCCGGCACCAAGGCCTCCTTGCCGCCCGAAAGAACATGGATCCCGCGCAAACCCTCGAGCGCCTTGAGCTGCTTGATGGTTTCAACGCAGATGGCGAGTCCCTCCTTTTTCTGCGCACCGTCATCGCCCGCTTTTTTCAGCCGTTCAATGACTTTATCCGGAATGCAAAATTCGGCGTAAGTGTCACGGAGCTTTTGGGCTTCCGCCGCGCTGTCCAGGGGAAAAACACCGGCCAGAATTGCCGCCTTTTTGGTGAGACCCTCCTTGCGGGCGGCATCGAGCCATTGGCTGAAGGCCTCGAGGTCAAACACCGCGTGGGTTTGAATAAACCCTGCTCCGGCTTCGATTTTTTTGCCGAGCCGGAACAGGTTGATCTCCAGCGGCTTCAGGAACGGATTCGCCACCGCCCCGACCAGCATCGAAAATTGCCCGTCAAATTTTGTCCCGTCGGCCAGGACGCCGTTTTCGGACATCCGGGTGGTCAGCTCGATAAATTGGTAGGAATCCACATCGAAAACGTTGGCGGATTCCGGACAGCCGATCAGCGTCTGGTGATAGCCGGACATACAAAGCACATTCTTGATTCCCAGGCTGGCGGCGCCCAGCAAATCGGACTGCAGGGCGATGCGGTTCCGGTCGCGGGTGACCATTTGGAGGACCGGTTCGGCGCCCAGTTTCATGGCCGCCACGGCCGCGGCCACCGATGAGATCGCCACGCCATGTGAGTTGTCAGGAAAGTTGATGGCCGCCAGTTTGCCGTCGAGAAATTTCAAGGCCGCTTCGGCGGTGGCGCCGGTCGCGGTGGCGCCCGGCGCACACTCGGCGGTGACGATAAAATCTCCCGTCTCAATTTTTTTTGCGAGTTTGCTGTCTGCTTTCATGCAACCGTGCCCTCCTGTTTGTTTACGGCACCGCTGCGGGCGGGTGATGGGGGCAGATTTCTCACCCGTTCAATGAACTGCCTGATTTCGCCGAGGACCTGTCCGGCGCCCTGTTGCCCGCACTCAAAAACCGCCATCCGGCCCGCGGCCAGGCCGATTTCCTCCAGCAATGATTCGACGGCCTCGGCGCGTTTGTGTGCCCGCAGATTGCCCTCGAAGTGGCGGCACTCGTTCTTTGGGCAGGTCACAATCGCCACGCCGTCCGCGCCGGTTTCAAACGCCTTGATCAAATAAGGAACATCCACCTTGCCGGAACAGGGCAAACTGACGGTCTTGATGGTGTCGCCCTCCCGGCCGTGGCAAAGGCCGGCAAACTGGTCGGCCGCCAGATTGTTTGAGCAATAAAAAACGTACGTTTTCAAAGCTCGTTGGTTCATAAAACGTATTTCCATTGTTGGCTAAAAAACCAATTGAGCAGGCCGGCCCAGCCGGGGTCACGGCGGGTCCGCGCTGCCGGCGCCGTTGCCAACCGGCACAGGCCACACATCTTCCTGACTAAAGGTTAATTGGGAACCCAGGGGCGGGCTTGACCATTATTGCCATTTGTTTGCCATTTTTGGGGAAAACGGTTTGGGCCGGCAAGGAGCAGGCCGGGGTGACTTGGCGCAGGTTGTTGTCCGCTCGCGAGTGCGACCGCCGCCTGATGCTACAGATTCCGGAGTCATTCCTTGGACCGCTTGAAACGCCAATATAAGAGCGACGCGTTTGGTGCTTTCTTGAAGGATCGCTACGACCTGATGAAAAGCGACTTCATCGAGCACGTGAAGCAGAACTTGCAGGCTTCGCTGCCATCGCCCGGGCCGAGGCCAACCAGGTGACGGTCGAGTATGACACCCAAAACCGGAAATCCTGAAGGCTGTGCGGCAACACAGCCCTACCGGAAAATTCGTGGAATTCGTGTCAAAAAAGGTTTTGTGTCTTTTTGCGGCAGAAAATTTCGCGTGTTCCGCGTAGTTCGCGGTTAATTTTCCCGTGCGAAGATTCGTGAAATTGACGGATTGAAGTTTGGGCCTCGCGGAGCCTGGCCCCCGAAATCCGGTTTTTGTGTTCTCCGTGCTGCTCTGCGTCCTCTGCATCTCTGCGTTGAAGACTTTTGGCAAAATCGAGGACGAGAACGACCCGTCTTCGCATACGCTACGCCGCGGCAAGGGACGAGGAGGACAGAAAAAACATCCAACATCTGACATCCGACATCGAACCGGGTTTAAATCACCAGCTTGTAGCCGACACCGTGGATGGTGAGGAGATGTTTCGGTTCGCTGCCGTTGTCGCCGAGTTTTTTCCGCAGTTGCACAATCACCTGGTCCAGCGTGCGAGTCGTGCCGTAATAATTGTAGCCCCAGACCTCGTTCAACAGTTTGTCGCGCGACAACACCTCGCCCGCGTGGGTGTGAAACATCTGTAGCAGTTTCAATTCCTTCGCCGTCAACTCCCCGGTCGTCTTGCCGCGCTTGAGCTGAAAAGTCTTCGGATCAATCGTCGCCGCACCAATCTGGAAAACATCGGCGGAATCGGCCTTGCCGCCGGCCGTTCCCGCCCGGCGGAGCAACGCCTGGATGCGCGCCAGCAGTTCGCGCACGCCGAAGGGTTTGGTCACGTAATCGTCCGCGCCGAGGTCGAGGCCGATGACCTTGTCAATCTCCTGTCCCTTGGCGGTGAGCATGAGGATGGGCGCGGCAAATTTTTTGGCGCGCAGTTGCTTGCAGATGTCGTAGCCGCTCAAGCCCGGCAGCATCACGTCCAGCACAATGAGCGCCGGCCGGTGTTTCGCCACGGCGTCGAGCGCCTGGTCGCCGCGATTGCACGACGCCACGTCGTAGTCCTCGCTTTTCAGCACCTCCTCCAGACCCAGCAGGATGTGCGGGTCGTCCTCAACGATCAGGATTTTAGTTTTCATGAAATCAACCCCGGATGGACACAGATGGACACGAATTCCGGTGGGGCGAGGCTACTGACAAGCCGGCTCGCGAGGACGCTCGCCCCACCGATTTGAAAATCAATTCTGCGATCATCTGCGCCATCTGTGGATGCCTTGGTTTTATCTGTGTTCATCCGTGTTCATCCGTGGTTTCAACTGGTTTCAAAGGCAGCCGCAAAATGAAGCAGCTTCCGCCGCCTTCGCGTGGTTCATAGACCACGTCGCCGCCGTGGGCGCGCGCAATCTGCCGCGCAATGGTCAGTCCCAGCCCCGAGCCCTGGACGCCGCTGCTCAACGAATCGTGCGCCCGGTAAAATTTCTCGAAGACTTTCTCCTCGCTGCCGCGCGGCACGCCCGAACCGCGGTCGAGCACCTTTGCCTCCGCATGCGGCAACGGCGATTCACGGCGGACCAATTGCAAGGTGATTTCCTTGCCGCCGTTGGAATATTTTTCGGCGTTGGACAAAAGGTTGACGATGATTTGCGACAGCGCGTCGGCGTCGCCGCGCACGGAAATCGGCGCGTCCGGCAGCACGCAATCGAATTTGAATCCGTTCGTTTCCAGATGCGGGCGGAAGGTTTGCGCGGCGGCGCGGACGACCCCGGCCAGGTCGCACGGTTGGAAGTTGTATTTCTTCTCGCCGCGTTCCATGCGCGAGAAATCCAGCACGTTGTTGATGAGCCGGGTGAGCCGCGCGGCCTCGGCGGTGATGATGTCCAGGTAGGACCGTTGTTTGGCCGGGTCGGCCACGCGGCCCTCGGCGAGCAGTTCCGAGAACATGCGGATGGACGTGAGCGGGGTCTTGAGTTCGTGCGAGACATTGCCGACGAAATCGGTTTTTTGCCGCGCCAGTTTGAGTTCGGAATTCAGGCTGCGGACGATGAGCCAGCTTCCGACACCGATGGCGAGAACCAGCACGGCGATGAGGAGGCCGAGCGTGAGTTTGGCGGTGTTCGCCGTTTGAGCGAGCCGTGTCGGATTGATCAAATAGGCGGCGACCTCCCAATGCGGCAGCGCGTCACCGATTTCGGTGGCGACCAGCGGTCGCTTCCAATTCGCCGAAAAACCGGCCTGGGACAAAGTGGCTGGTTTGGCGTTGTCGTCGAGGACCGCAAGGCAGATTTCATCGCGCAATTCCGGGCCGGCCTGCACCAGCCCGCGCAGGCCGTCCACGACGCGGTCCAGGTTCAGTTGCGCGCCGAAGATCAGGTCAGGTTCGGTGCTGAGCCGGTGCCAGAACATGAGCCGGAGTTTATTCTGGAGGAACCGCGCGAGCATCCCGTCCGCACCGCTGCCGATGAGCTGGCCAAATTCCGCCTCGGCGGGAATCGCCTTGGACAAATTACCCTGCAACTCGTCGGCCGCGGCGGTTTCGGTCTTGTTCCGGTCGGCAAGCTGGTAATAGCTGCTTTGCGGGCTGACTTTGCGAGTTTGCGCCGCCTTGTAATTGAGGGATTGAACTGACGACTGGCTGACGGCGCCGAGTTGGCTGGAAGCGCTGCCAACCCCGTCTTTCTGCTGTTGTGGCGGTTGGGCGGCGGAACCGGGCGCGGCTGCCCGGCTGGCAAACGCAACTTGCTCCTGCGGCGTCTGGGCGGCGGGAGCGGCCGTCGCCAGCGTTGGCTGTGCTGGTTTTTGGCCGGCACCACTGCCGGACGAACTGCCGACCGAGGCCGGCCGGTTGGCCGCATTACGGCCAAAGCTCAAGGCACCGTTGTTGTCCAGATTGTTAAATCCGGCGTTGACGCTTTGATAAACCTCGACCGTCTCGCGATTGCCGAGGAAGCCGCTATTGTCCGTGTAAAACGTCCGCGCCTCGCCGCGCGCGTTCGGAGCAGGCGACAGGATCTGGCCCGACATCGTGACGCAAAAACCCACCTCGGCCAGCGGCCAGCGACGGCGCAGTTCGCTGTCGAACCGGACGGCCACCGTACGCGCGTCCCGGCCAGCCAGGAGGCTTTCGACCTGGGCACTGAATTCCTGCTGTCGTTGGGCGAGATAATCGGAAATGTTCTGCGCGAGCGTGTCAGTCACGTGCTGGCAGAGCAGCGACTGCTGGCGTTCGAGCAGGAACTGCTGGTCGCGCAGCGAGCGCACGGCCAGCCACGCGAGCACGAGGCTTGGCAGCAGGACGGCGACCACAAAGACCAGCGCGACTTTTTTCATGGGTTCACCTGCATTTTATATCCGGCACACAGCCAGGGAAAGCACCGCTCAAAACGAGCGCGAGGCCGAGGATGAGTTTCGGTTTCATGGATTAGTGCCAATCTTCGTCCTTGACGGGTTCGCGTTTGAAAGTGTCCATTGAAATTTTCAATCCGCCGCCGGGCTTCCGTTCGAGTTTGTAAGTGCCGGTGACTTTTCCAACCGGGTAATTGGTCTTGTTTTCATACTTCCAGACAATGAAATCAAAAAAGAGGCCGGTATCGGTCAACGTGCTGGATTCGCCCTTCCAAAGACACTCGTCCTGGCCAAAATGTTCCTTGAAAGATTCCCACGCCGGAATGAATTCAACTTCCTCGAGTTTTACCTCCGGCTTGAATTTTAGATCGCTAACCGGCATCGCAACCGGTGTGAAAATATGTTCTTCGGTAAAACCCCCCGTTCCATAATAAACTTCAGTTATTCGGATGAACTGTTCCCAATCGCCTCCTTTCATATTTGCCCGAAGGATGACCGGCTTGAGAAAATAAGACTGCTCCTCCGTCCACAATCGTTTCAAAAGTTTGAACTTGTCACCGGCCTTCACATAAATTGCCGCCGTATATTCCGGTTGCCATTTTGAAAGATCGTCGCAAGTGTCAACTTCTCCACGCGCATGAACAGTCACGAATAATTGTCTTTCATTCACAGTGTATTCGGTGAGGGCGTATTTGAGAATCCACGGACGCGAAGAATCATTGCTTTTCAAACAAATCGCTTCCTGGTTTCTGAACAATTTCCCCGCCGCTGAATTGCTCAATGCCCCACTCGGCACGGTGGTGCAACCAAACAAAACGCCGCTCAAAACGAGCGCGAGGCCGAGGAGGAGTTTAGTTTTCATCGCAGCAGGTTCGGGTGCTTGATAACATCTTCCGCATCCTTCTTCAGAACTCTGATGATTTCGGCCTCTGAATAAGGTTGATACTCGTTAAACCTTCCAAACGTTGGAGGTAGCGGAATAATGATGTCGTCCGATTCCCCATGCAGCCAGACAGCCTTGAAGTTGAGCGGGGCGATGTTCAAAGCGCGGACTTCATAATCCTGCTTCTTTGTTTGCGGCAATTTTTCCGCCGCGCGCAACGCATCCAGCGGCGCATCAGGGAAATAAGGCCGCTGAACATCATTGTATTTCAACGCGCTTCCGTTTGTTCCGCCGTAAATCAACGTCGCCGCACCGACGGCATTCGTTCCATGCATCAGCATATAACGCCACGAACGCGATGTCGTCGCCGAAAGCATGTGCCCCGAAGACAGCATCGCCAGATTCGTGACATAATATTCCCGATACGGCTCGGCCACGGTCAAATCTTCCATCTTCAAACCGTTAAAGAATCGCGTGTCATGACCGAGAATAGGACCGACGTTCGTGACCACAATCTCCCGTCCTCCGTCCGGAGCTTTGGGATAAATGATGGCGGCACGGCAGTGGCCGTCCAAAAGGAGCGCGAGGCAGAGGATGAGTTTGGGTTTCATAGTTCAATCACTGATGCTCCACTCCAAATATGGCTTGGAAATCTTGTTGATGATGTCAGTCGGTCTCTCATCAAGGGGGCCTTGCTTCGCGTCCGAAAGAGTAAAATCAACGTCATCCTTGATATAGGGGCAACCGCGATAAACATACGTCCGATGCCTGGCAGTCGAAAAACCGCCCTCCGTGGTGAGGACCTTGGAAAACTCTGCGCGCGTCATCCCCGGCTTAATCGTCTGGCATTCTTTGAGAACGTCCGCAATTTGCTTCGTCAGGGTTTTGTCAACTCCGCTGTCGGCAAGAGCCAGCACGACCCCGAAACCGAGAACCATGATGACCGACAAAATACAGATGAATGTTTTCATATTCATAATCTATGACACAGAACTGTCCATAATTCTGGATGAGCGTCATTATTGCGAACCCGACCGGATGGCTGGCTGCAAATAGAGATCAATGCTGCGGCCCAACTGCTCGCCGACTTTAAGGTAGCCGGAAGCTGTGCTGGCGGAAATGTTCCAGGGAATTTCCATCGTGAGCGAAACGACATGAGGCCGGCTTTGAGCGGCAACCCAGGCATCAACGGCTTTGTTCACCGTCGGATCATAGGTTTTGCCAACCGGTCCGATTCTGCCGTTGAACTTGATTGATCCGGTCATTTGTTCCTGCACAATCTTGAGAAAATTGTCTTCGTTCGCCACCCGCTCCCGCCCCCGGAACGGCACGGATGCAATATAGAAATCTATGTCGCGGGCACTGTAGCCGGGATTGTGCAAATCCAAAAACAGATCCAACCGGTCAGCCTTGGCCAAGGCGGTTAATCTGCTCATTCCCGCCGCCACTTCGGGAAAGTAAGGCGCGGTGCCCCAGTCCCTGTCCTGGTCGTGCGGCACCTGTTCCTTGCCGCCCTGCCCCGTCTCAACACTGTCCACATCTACGACCGGGATTATTACGATGTCGGCTTTCCCGCGAAGCGATTCGGCGGAAGGATCATTTGACACGAGCCATTCAACGAATCCACGGGCGACCCAACTCGAACCGCTTTCCCACGCGTGCTGGCGGGCCTGAATCCAGACGGTGAAACGCGGGCCATTGGCTGCACCGGGCTGCGAGATACGCACACCGGGCACAGGCCGGTCTCCGCGCGTGCGGGCCAGCACAAAACTTTTGGCGTAAGGACAAAGGTCGCAGGTCTTCTGAATCAATTGGTCGGCATCCTTCAAAGTAAATGGCGGCCCCCATGCGAGCCACAACGTGGATGTGGAGGCATCGATGCGATAAATGCTCCGGTCGCCCTGCCTTTCGCCTCTCGCGGTGTGTTCCCAATTCGTTCCATCGGTCGAGAATGCCGCATACTCCGGCAGGGAATAAGCAGCGGGAAGCTTTCTGGTGTTGTCGCCGTCTCCATTCCGCACTACTCCTTGATTGGCGGTGACTTCGAGAACGACCGGCTTGCCCGTGTCCACGTTATCGAGACGGAAATACCACCAACATGGCCAGCCGCGCTTTGGATCGCCGGCGGGTGTGATACGAACCATATTGCTGGCTGGGTCAAGTTTCAAAACTTTGGCCGAGCCACCGGGAAAATCAAACCTGACCTGCAATTGCATGTCGGCACCCAATGCGATTGAGGAACAGCAAAGTAAAATACCGCTCAAAACGAGCGCGAGGCAGAGGATGATTTTGAATTTCATGGTTCGCTCCGGCGTAACTTTCTTCACGGGCATTCTTTGGGAAATATCCCAACTCCGCGTTCATAACCAAGCTCAATCTGGCCCGCCAGCGCGACCCGGGTGCAAAATGACACTGTTCTTAACTGGGGACTGGAAAGTCCCCAAAACCCGCAGGCTGGAAAGCCTGCGCTACGTGAGCCAATTGCAAAACTCCAAAAAGCTTGGGGATTTTTTGAACGTGGACAGCGAGGAGGGATCATATGCATATGCCTACCGCCCTGCACGATCTATG
>JBAVOO010000012.1:0-22934 GCA_049692125.1 Verrucomicrobiia bacterium
ATAAGCGCGGCACGCCGCTTCGTCGCTGAAACGCTGCTCCATTTCCAGCAGTGTGCGCGGATAGTCCTCGGACATCACGCGAAATTCTATTCGTTGTAGCCAGTGGAGTCACGTAAATAGCCCTATTATGAAAAAACTCGCCATAATTCTGTTTGTGCTGGTGGTGCTCGGCCTCCTGGTCTTGATTTTTGTCCTGGCGGCGGGCGCAAGTTACAACCATCTCGTCAAATTGTCGCAGGCAATGGACAGTCAATGGGCGCAGGTGCAAAACGTCTATCAACGCCGGGCCGATCTCATCCCCAATCTCGTCGCGACCGTTTCCGGCGCGGCCAATTTCGAGAAATCCACGCTGACGGAAATCACCGCGGCGCGGGCGTCGGTGGGGCAGGTTAAGATTGACCCCAACACCGCGCCGAGCGATCCCGCCAAACTGGCTGCGTTTGAACAGGCCCAAGGCCAGCTTTCGTCAGCCTTGTCCCGTTTGCTGGTGGTGGTGGAGCGGTATCCGGATTTAAAGGCGACGGAGAACTTCCGCGATTTGCAGGCGCAACTGGAGGGCACGGAGAACCGCATCAGCGTCGAGCGCCGCGATTTCAACACGGCAGTCCAGAATTACAACACCGCCATCAAATCGTTTCCAGAGGTGTTCTACGCCGGTGCCTTTGGCTTCCACGAAAAACCTTATTTTGCCGCCACTGCCGGAGCCGAGACGCCGCCCAAGGTCCAGTTCGATTTCAACAAACCGGCGGCGGCGACCAACCCTTGAATCGTGCGACGCCTCTGCGCCATCCTGGTTTTGGTGTTCGGCTTCCGGCTGTTGGCGGATGAAGTCATCCCGCCCCCGCCGCCGGCCTATTTCAACGACTACGCCCACGTCGTCTCCGCCGGGACGGCGGCGCAGTTGAACCAGACGCTTGAAGATTTTGAGCGCCAAAGCTCCGATCAAATCGTGGTGGCCGTTTTCCCGAAAATGCAGTCGGACTCATCCATTGAAGATTACACCGTGCGCGTGGCGCGGTCGTGGCAGGCGGGACAAAAGAACAAAAACAACGGGGCGGTGCTTTTCGTGTTCGTGCAGGACCACAAAATGTTTCTGGAGGTCGGCTACGGACTGGAAGGCGTCCTGCCCGACGCGCTTTGCAAGCGGATCATTGACGAGCAGATTGCGCCGCGGTTCAAGGCGGGCGATTTCGAAGGCGGCCTGACGGCGGGGGTGCAGGCGATCCTCGCGGCAACCCGGGGCGAATACAAGGGCACCGGAACGACCGTGGCGGAGCAACTGCGGCATTTGAAACAAATCCTTCCGGCAATTTTCGCCATAGCCGTACTCGTTTTGATTTTTATTGTTTTCTTACGAGGCGGAAACCTGGGCAGGGGTTACTCGGTCTGGACAATTGGAAGCGGCGGGAGTTCGGGCGGATGGGGCGGCGGTGGATATTCGGGCGGAGGCGGTTTTTCCGGTGGTGGGTTCAGCGGCGGCGGCGGCAGCTTTGGCGGCGGCGGCGCGGGAGGGGGCTGGTAAGTTTATGCACCCAAAACATTTTTCAAAGCATGTGCAGCACGAAAACATCGTGACGGCGATTCGTGAAGCCGAACACAAGACGTCCGGTCGGATCCACGTCAGCATCAGCCCCGATCACATTGACGACCCGGTCGTTGCCGCGCAGGTGGAATTCATGCGCCTGGGCATGAACCAGTCGCCGGAACGGAATGGCGTATTGATCTTTGTGGCGCCGCGCTCGCACAAGTTTGCGGTGATTGGCGATGAAGGGGTGCATGCGAAGTGCGGGGATGAGTTCTGGCGGAAGCTGGCGGACGCCATGACCGGCTACTTTCGCAAAGCCGAATTCACGCCGGGCATCATCCACGGCGTGCAAAAGGCCGGCGAGCTGCTGGCGAAGCATTTCCCGCGTCAGCGCGGATGACCGGGCCGTTGGCCGGGCCGTTGGCCGGCGATGGACAAAAAGGGATCAGTCCTGGGAAAGGCGACATTATTCCACTGCCGCATTCTTTAATTTCAGCATTTCAGAATGTAATTGGTGCGCCAACTCCTTGCGGTTGGTGTCAATGGATTGAATGGGGGCAAATCGAACCGAAGCCCGGAAGGTGCGCTTGCTCAACAGGTTCAGCAGGTGCGAAAAAAATGTCACGTCGCCCCAATAACAAACGTCTTTGCCCGCATCGCCATCTTCGAGCTCATACTGAATCAAGCTGATGGAAAGGGAATGAATTTGCCGCGTGGCCGGCTCGAGCAACGATGACTTGAACGGCAAGACGGTCTGGCCGTCCGAACTCGTTCCTTCGGGAAACACCACCACCAGCGCGCCGCCATCAAGCGCGGTTTGGACGGCGGCATTCACCGGCGCGACGTCCATCCGCCGTCCGCGATCAATAAACAGCGTGCCCGCCAGCCGGGCGAGCCAGCCGATGACCGGCCACGATTTGATTTCGTGTTTCGCGACAAAAACCGCGGACGTGAGCGACGCCATCACTGGCACGTCGAGGTAGCTCAAATGATTGCTCACGAGCAGGCCGCCGGACGGAACCGGCCCGGCGACTTGCGCTTCGAATTTGAAAATTCGCAGGGCGCGGCGGGAAGCCCGTTGCAGCCACAAGGCACGCGCGGCCAACGCGGATTTTTTCGGACGGAACGCGCAGTGGATCAAAAAATCAAATAGCGCGATAATAACTTCGCCGACAAACCAAAGCAGCCGCCCCAAAACGCGGAATGGATGTCGGCGCAATCCTTTCATGCGCAAGTTTCAAACGCGATGACGTGGCGGTCAACCAAGAAAATGAAAGGTCACCCATTGGCGTGAGCGGTCAACTCCGCTCCGCGCGAGTCAATAGCGAAAAAGCGTCTCCTTCAAACAGCCTTTTTCTTAAAAGCTGTTTTTGTCTTTGCCCGGTGCGGACGGCGTGCATAACCGTTGCACCCAAAAAAAATCAAACAATTAGCAATAATGGTTAAGACTGAGTGCTTGTTTTAATTCCACTATTGACCCGGAAGATGTGCACCGCGTGCCTTTGATGGCGGGCGTCGGCAGTGCGGACCAGCCCCGACGTGTCGGGGTTGGGCAGCCGGCGGGAAGACGCTTCCGGCCACAATTCGCGTAAAAGGCTTCGGCCTCACGCGACAAGGGTTGCGCCTTGATACCAAGGCACGCTTGGGGTATTAAAAACGCAGAACCCAGAAGCAAGTGACGGTGGAACATTTTGTCGGCGGATTCGCGTAAAAGGCCTGCGGCCTCACGCGACAGGGCGCCGCCGGGCGGAATGGCATCACAACTGGTCACCGGTAAGGGCGTTCCTCTCCGAGAGGATGACCCGAAAACCGGACAGGATGAGATGGCCTTGAAACGCAAATCTACAAAGACGCGCGCAGAAAGAGAGTTTCTCAAACTCCCTGGGGCGAATTTCATTTCTTCAATCACCGTCCGTAATGGCATTACCTCCCTTTCTGCATGAGCGATCGCAAACTGGCCTTTCTGTACTCGTCCGAAATCGAAGGGTTGAGTTATCCGCCGGATTGCCCTTTCAAAACCCAGCGCGCCAGCCTTACGCGCCAGCGTCTGAAATCATTCGGATTGCTCGGCAGCGAGGGGCGCATCGAGGTCGCGCCGCGCAAGGCTTCTTTGGCCGAGTTGAAAAAGTTTCACACCGCCCGTTATCTGCAGGAGCTTCAACGGGTCGCCGGCGGTGATTTGACCGTGGCAGGTTTTCACATGGGCCTGGGGGGACTGGACACGCCGGTGTTCAAAGACATGTTCGATTGCGGCGCCTGGGCCTGCGGCGCGGGACTGGTGGCCGCCGACTTGTTGCTGGAGGGCCGGACGGACATCGCTTTCAATTTGCTGGGCGGTTTTCATCACGCGATGGCGGAGCGCGCGGCGGGATTCTGTTATTTGAACGACATGGTGCTCGCCTGCATGAAACTGGCCGGGGCCGGGAAGCGGGTCTTGTATCTGGACGTGGACGCGCATCACGGCGACGGGGTGCAGTCGGCTTTTTATCAGCGCAAGGATGTCCTGACCGTCTCGTTGCATGAGACCGGCCGGACGCTTTTCCCCTGGGGCGGTTTTGAAAATGAAACCGGCGAAGGGCCGGGCCGTGGATATAACGTCAATGTTCCGCTGCCGCCCGAAACCTATGACGAGGCTTTTCTGATGGCGTTCGACAGCGTCGTGGTTCCGCTGGTGGAATTTTTCCGGCCCGATGTCATGGTGTTGGAACTGGGGATGGACATGCTGGCGGGCGATCCGCTGACGCATCTGCGCATGACCAACAACGTGGTGGTGGAGGTCATCGAACGGCTGTTGCGGTTCAATCATCCGATGCTGGTGGCGGGCGGCGGCGGGTATCACGTCGAGAACACCGTGCGCGGCTGGGCCCTGGCCTGGCGGACGTGTTGCGGCGGGGATGAGGAATGTGATTTTGGCTTGGGCATGGGCGGCGTGATGCTGGCCAGCACCGAATGGGCGGGGGGACTGCGGGACCGCACCCTGGCCGTCACAACGGAGCAACGCCGGGCTGTTGAACCGGAGTTGCAGGCCACCATTAAAATTATCACCAACAATGTCTTCCGGCTTCATGGCATTCAGGCCGGCTCCGGCCAGGGGGTGACAACGCCCGGCCGGTTCTGCTAAATTCACGACCATTCACGACAACATCAAACAACAAAGAAACCTACCATGACAAATCCAACCAAGACCGTTTCCACCAGTTCGCTGATGCAGGAAAACCGGACGTTTCCACCCAGCCCGGAAGTGATCAAACGCGCCTACATCAACGCCGAGCAATACAAAAAAATGTATGACCGCTCGATCAATGAGCCTGACAAGTTCTGGCTGGAGCAGGCCGCGACGCTCGACTGGTTCAAGAAACCCACGGTGGGCCTCAAATATGTATGGGACACCGCCGCAAAAAGAATCGAGCACACGTGGTTTGAAGACGGACAGCTCAACATCAGCGTCAACTGCCTCGACCGTCATCTCAAGACCAGGGGCAACAAGCCCGCGATTGTCTGGCAGGGCGAGCCGGAAAACGACGTGGTCACACTCACCTACGAACAGTTGCACCAGCAGGTCTGCAAGTTCGCCAATGTGCTGAAATCGCTCGGCATCAAGAAGGGTGACCGCGTTTCGATTTACCTGCCGATGATCCCCGAACTGCCCATCGTGATGCTGGCCTGCACGCGGATTGGCGCGATTCACTCGATCGTTTTCGGCGGATTCAGCGCGGATGCGCTGGCCGGGCGCATCACTGATTCGGCGTGCCGGCTGCTCATCACGGCCAATGTTTCCCTGCGTTCCGGCAAGAGCATTCCGTTAAAAGGCATCGCGGATGAAGCCTTGAAACAGGCAGCCAGCATTGAGAAAGTCATCGTCGTCAAACGCAACGAGAGTCCGTGCAACATGGTCGCCGGTCGCGACGTCTGGTATCACGACCTCATGGCCAAGGCGAACGCCGACTGCCCGCCGGCGGTCAACAACGCCGAGGATCCGCTGTTCATCCTTTACACCTCCGGTTCCACCGGCAAACCCAAGGGCGTCGTTCACACCACCGCCGGCTACCTGCTCCAAGCTGCGTTGACCCACAAATACATCTTCGACGTGCATGAAGACGACATTTTCTGGTGCACCGCCGACATTGGCTGGGTGACCGGCCACAGTTACATCGTCTATGGCCCGCTCTGCAACGGCGCGACCAGTTTGATGTTCGAAGGCGTGCCGACGTTCCCGGATGCCGGGCGTTTCTGGCAAATCGTGCAGAAGTTCAAGGTAACCGTTTTCTACACCGCGCCGACGGCCATCCGGTCGCTCATCCGTCTCGGCGAGGAATGGCCGAACAAATACGACATGAGCACGCTCCGCACGCTCGGTTCCGTGGGCGAACCCATCAATCCTGAAGCCTGGATCTGGTATCATCGTGTCATTGGCAAGGGTCGTTGTCCCATCGTGGACACGTGGTGGCAGACGGAGACCGGCGGCATTCTCATCAATCCACTGCCCGGCGCACACACGCTTAAACCCGGCAGCGCCAATAAACCGTTCTTCGGCGTCGAACCGGTCATCCTGCGCGACGATGGCAAGGAAGTGGGGCTGAACGAAGGCGGCAAGCTTTGCATCAAGAAACCGTGGCCCGGCATGATGCGCACCACGTGGGGTGACCACCAGCGGTTCATCGAAACCTATTTCACGATGTATCCGAACATCTATTTCACCGGCGACGGCTGCCGGATTGACGAGGACGGCGACTACTGGCTGATGGGCCGCATTGACGACGTGGTCAACGTCTCCGGCCATCGCATCGGCACCGCCGAAGTCGAGAGCGCGCTGGTCAGCCATCCGAAGGTGGCCGAGGCCGCCGTGGCGCCCATGCCACACGACATCAAAGGACAGGGGCTTTACGCCTTTGTGACGCTCAAGGACGGTGTCAAGGAAAGCGACGAACTCAAGAAAGAACTGGCCAACCATGTCCGCAAGGAAATTGGACCGATTGCGGTGCCGGACAAGATTCAATTCGCGCCCGGTCTGCCGAAGACGCGTTCAGGTAAAATCATGCGCCGCATTTTGCGCAAGATTGCCGAGAACGCCGTGGACCAGATTGGCGACACGTCCACGCTGGCCGATCCGCACGTGGTGGAGGCGCTGGTAAAAGGGAAGCAATAAAAGTTGTTGAGGGTTGAAAGTTGAGGGTTGAGTGCCAGTTTGAACTGTAGCGCAGGCTTTCCAGCCTGCGGGTCGGGGCGACTTTCCAGTCGCCCAGAGCGGAACTGGAAAGTTCCGCCACCAGCAGACAAGAATGTCCGCTCTATAACGGTTTTCGGGCGCTGATGGGACCATGTTTGACCCGGCTGAAGCCGGGTGCGGATGAGAAACGTTCGTACCAATTGCCAGAAAAGACAGCCAACGATGCTGCCAAATGCGTTCATAGACAAACCGAAGAAGCCCACTGCGGCGGAATTGACTGCGGCCTTGGGTCCGGCCAAAGCGCTCTGGGACCAACTGCTGGCCGGGTTGGCCGATGAGCACAACTTGACCGTTCAGGAGTGGAACTCTTATTCGCGCAAGGCCGGCTGGTCGCTGCGGCTGAAGCTCAAAGAGCGGAATATTCTGTATCTTACTCCATGCCGGGGAAGCTTTTTCGTGTCGTTCGCTCTTGGCAACAAGGCGGTGCAGGCGGCGTGCCAGAGCGATCTTCCTCAAAGTGTCATTAAAATCATCAACGAAGCCAAAAGGTATGCGGAAGGAACCGGCGTCCGGCTCGAAATCAAGAAACCAAAAGAAGTCGAGATTGTGAAGCAACTGGCGGCCATCAAGCTGGCCCATTGAGCGGGCGGAAAACGAACCAGAACCTTAACCTAGAAAGAACAACACTTATGAGTGACACAGCGATGATTTCCCAGACTCCCATTCCGTTAAACAAATCAACTCCCTCCATTATGAGCGAACTAACCGTCATTCAAACCAAAGATAACACCGCGAATCCTGCACCGCTCGGCCTGCTCGGTTTCGGCATGACGACCGTGCTGCTGAATATGCACAACGCCGGCTTTTACGAGCTTAACGCCATGATTCTGGCGATGGGCATTTGTTACGGTGGCATCGCGCAAGTCATCGCTGGCGTCATGGAATGGAAAAAGGGCAACACCTTTGCCGCCACCGCTTTCATTTCCTATGGTCTCTTCTGGCTGTCACTGGTGACGCTGATTGTTTTGCCCAAATTGAATCTGAGCGCGCCGGCGAATGAAACCGCCATGTCCGCCTATCTCGCCATGTGGGGACTGTTCACCGGGGTCATGTTCCTCGGCACGTTCCGCCTGAGCGTCGCGCTACAGGTCGTCTTTGGCACGCTGACCATTCTTTTTTTCCTGCTGGCGTATAGCGATTACACCGGTGCGGGCGCGGGTTTCAAACATTTCACCGGCTACGAAGGACTCGTTTGCGGCTTTTCGGCGATTTACACCGGCCTCGCGCAAGTTTTGAATGAACTTTATGGGAAAGTCGTTCTGCCGCTCGGCGTGGTAAAAAGTAAATTTTAATTCACGGCAAATCCTCCTTCATCACCGCCGGCATCCTGCTCATCGCGGGCGCGGCGCTCACGCTGTTGCTGAAACCGCAGCCGAAAAGCAGTGCTACCGCGCCGGAACCGGCCCCGGCAAAATAACCAACGGCATCGGATTTTTTTCCAAAAGACTTTGCGCCGACCCGATTTGAGCGCGACCGGGGAAATCGTGTCACCTGCCACTTGCCACCCGTCAACCTCGTTGGGCGCGAACCCCTGCAAACCGATGTCGGGAAAACCGACCGTGCATAATCCATCTATTCTGACATAAAACTTGTCAATACTTTTGACTGACACCTATATGTGGTTCTAAAATGAATTTGGTAAAACTCGAAAAATTTCAATGCCAACACTTGGACAAGTCGTGCAGCAAAGAATGGAGACGCAAGTTCTCAATCAAGCGGCGCGTAATGTCCGCAACAAGGTTGATTCAGCACAGTTGAACCATGACGAATCAGCACTCCGATGGGTTTGGGAACTTATCCAAAATGCTGTCGATTCTACGGCGCAGACAAAAGCCGCTGTCAGCATCAAAATTGAGCTCTCTGACACTGCGCTTACGTTTCGGCACACAGGCGGCCTTTTTCGAGGCGATGATTTGGCAGCGCTCATCACTGGCGGATCAGATAGCTAATCTCGTTGATTTTGTCTCATCCACAGGAGCGAACCCAGACGCCTACGCAAATATCCTAGACAACGTCAAAACCCAAATAGCGTCCAAGGAGAAGGTAAGTAGAAACCGTAAGCTTGGGCTGTTCATCCAAGCAATTGTTCAAAAGAAGCTTGATGATGAAGACTTTCACGTTGAGGTAATTGACCACGGTTATGACTTGAAGGCGTATCTTGAGGGAGAGGCTGAACTCGAATCTGATGTTACTAGGCTTGAAGTGGGAGCACTGTTCATTGAAGTCAAGACCACCAGTCGCGATGAAGTCAAAATGACTCCAACCCAAGCGTCATTCGCTGTCGAGCATAAAGAGAAATACTCTCTTTGCGTTGTCGATTTGACACAGGTAGATATGCCGCCAGACTTTAATTTGCTTGTCCCAGAAATGGTAGAGCCAGCAATCACTATGACCGATAACATTGGATACATTCTGTGTGACGCGCACCAGAGGGTGCAGTCTGCGGAGATGTCGTCGGAAGAGATCCGGATTGATAACACTAAACAGCTTCGCTATTGCGTCCAAAGAAAAGTTTGGGAACATGCTGCGTCGCTGAGAGTGTGGATTGAAAAACAGAGGCAAAACTTTTAACTCACTTCTGCCCATGTCCACCAGCCAGACTTCGCCGTGGCGCGGGTTCATTTGCCGTCGAGGATGTCCAGTTTTTCCTGCTCGACTTCGCGCGAGGGCAGCACGTCGGCCCACTCTTCCTGCGCGCGCTGGCGTTCGAGGAATTTCAAATAATGCAGGACTTCGCGCACCACCGGCTCGGGCTGGCGCTTGATTTCTTCGATCAAAGTTTCCTGCGCGCTCATAGCCTTAATTATCCGGCAAAATTTGGTTTTGGCAAGCCCATCTCCGCATATCCGTTCTGTCCGGCAACAGGATCACGAGCAGTTGCGCCCAGGTTGATTACCGTTTAAAACCGCAGCCGAAAAGCGGCGCGGGCGTGTCGGAACCGGCGCCGGCAAAATGACCGGACTGTGTTTGCGCGCCGAGCGTCACCTGTGTTCCTGAAACCCGGCGTAGCGGCGTCTCGGCAGAGCGCCGCCATCCTTCGGGCAAGCGTTCGTCAAACTTTATGACGGGTCGGTTAAATCAAGTTTCCCGATGGCTGCCTGCAAAACGGCGGCGGACTTCACCAGGGCGTCCTGCTCGTCGGGCGGCAAAGCTACCTCCAAAACCTTATCAACGCCCTTTTGGGAAACGATGCAGGGAACTCCCAAACTCACACCGCTCAGGCCGTATTCCCCTTCCAGCACGGATGAAACGGTGAGCACACCGCGTTGATTGCGCAAGATGGCCGCGGCAATTCGCGTCAAGGCCAGGCCGACGGCGAACCAGGTGGCCCCCTTGTAATCAATGATGTGATAGGCGGAATGCCTCACTTCCTCCGCGACTTTGCGGCGTTGTGCCTGCCAGTCGTCGCATTTCAGACACAGGCGGCAAAACTGTTCGATGGGCATGCCGGCCATGTTGGTCATGGACCAGGCGGCAAATTCACTGTCGCCGTGTTCACCCAGAATGTAGGCATGCACATTATGCACATCCACCCCGCAATGCTGGCTCAACAAGTGACGGAAGCGCGCGCTGTCCAGCACGGTGCCGGACCCGATAATGCGTCCGCGCGGCCAGCCGGACCGTTGGTGGGCGACATACGTCAGGATGTCCACCGGATTGCTTACGATCAGAACCACCGCCGGCGATTTCTGGAGCACGATTTCATCAATGATATCGTGGATGATTTTGACATTGCGTTGAAGCAACTCCAGACGCGGTTCGCCGGGCCGCTGTTTGCCCCCGGCCGTAATCACAATCAGGTGGGCATCCGCATAATCCGCCGCCCGGGCTTCACGAATCTGGACCGAAGGGAAAAACGCCTGGCCATGAACCAAATCGAGAACCTGCCCCAGGGCCAGTTCATGGTTGGCATCGCGCAGGGCAATCTCATCGGCCAGACCACTCTGGGCCAGCGCATAGGCAAAAGTGGAACCCACGGCACCCGCGCCAACAATCACCACTTTCCTCGGTTTCCAAGGTTCATCATTCATTTTTGCTCCTCAGTTGTGGTGCAGATTGTCTTTGGCAATGGAAACGTCAAGCATTTGCCTGGACTTCAGATTGCCAGTCCTGCCCGGACCTTCGCGCTTTTGTTTCTTTGTTGTTCAAATTTTCGAGAATCCGCCTTCGCCTGGCTTCCGTCTTCGTCCCGCATTGCAGAACTACGCCGGGACAAGCCGGTGGGCAGGCGAGAATGAGTGGGGGGAAGCAACGAATGGTGCTTCTTTGGCAAAAAAGGTGAGGGTGTCCGGGCGGCGGTAATTTAACCTGATTTCAGGGTTGTCAGCCGCCGGATAAGCTCTTATGAGCTGACCGGCGGGACGGCCATTTTCAATGTCGCAGTGATTTTTAAATTAATAAATTTTTCGCCGATATGAGCACAAGACCCAAACTTACCGTTGACGCCAACGAAGGCGTCGCCAACGTCGCCTACCGCCTGAATGAGGTGATGGCCATCTATCCCATCACGCCGTCATCGCCGATGGCCGAGTTCTGCGATCAGTGGGTGTCCGAGGGAAAGAAGAACCTCTGGGGCACCATCCCGTCGGTGGTGGCGTTGCAAAGCGAAGGCGGCGCGGTGGGCAGCGTGCACGGCGCGCTGCAGACCGGCTCGCTTGCCACCACGTTCACGGCGTCGCAAGGCCTGCTGCTGATGATTCCCAACATGTTCAAAATCGCGGGCGAACTTGAGCCCGCCGTCTTTCACGTCACCGCCCGCGCCATCGCCACCCATGCACTTTCGATTTTCGGCGATCACAGCGACGTCATGGCCTGCCGCTCGACCGGCTGGGGGATGCTGGCCTCAGCCAGCGTGCAGGAGGCCGTGGATTTCGCGCTCATCGCGCAGGCGGCCACGCTGCGCTCGCGGATTCCTTTCGTGCATTTCTTCGACGGCTTCCGCACCTCGCACGAAGTGCAGAAAATTGAAATGCTGACGGACGCGGATTTGCGCGCGTTGATTGACGACCAGTTGATTGCCGGACTGCGCGCGCGGGCGATGTCGCCCGACCGGCCGGTGCTGCGCGGCACGGCGCAAAATCCCGACGCCTTTTTCCAGGGCCGCGAGGCGTGCAACAATTTCTACACCGCCTGTCCGCAAATCGTGCAGGACGCCATGGACCAATTTGCGAAGGTGGTGGGCCGCGCCTACAAGCTGTTCGATTATGTCGGAGCGCCGGACGCCGAGCGCGTGATCGTGCTGATGGGTTCGGGTTGCGAAGCGGCGCATGAAACGGTGGATTACCTCCTCAAAAAGGGCGAGAAAGTCGGCGTGCTGAAAGTGCGGTTGTATCGGCCTTTTGACACGTGCAAGTTCGTCGAGGCGCTGCCGGCGGGCGTGAAGTCCATCGCGGTTCTGGACCGAACCAAGGAACCGGGCGCGTCGGGCGAACCGCTTTATCAGGACGCCGTCACCGCGCTGGCGGAAGGATTGATGAACGGTATCGGCAAGCTGAAGACGATGCCGAAGGTTGTCGGCGGACGGTATGGTTTGTCGTCGAAGGAATTCACCCCCGCGATGGTCAAGGCGGTGTTCGACAATCTCAAGCAGAAGCAGCCGAAAAATCATTTCACCGTCGGCATCACCGACGACGTTTCCCACACCAGCCTGCCGGTGGACGCCGAATTCTCGACCGAACCCGACAATGTGATTCGCGCGATGTTTTACGGTCTGGGCGCGGACGGCACGGTGGGCGCGAACAAAAATTCCATCAAGATCATCGGTGAAGGCACGGAAAATTATGCGCAGGGCTACTTCGTCTATGATTCCAAGAAATCGGGCAGCATGACGGTGTCGCACCTTCGGTTCGGGCCGGAGCCGATCCGCTCCACCTATCTGGTCAGCCGGGCCAATTTCGTGGCCTGCCACCTGCCGACGTTCCTGGAGAAATTCGACATGGTGAAACCGCTGATCCCCGGCGGCACGTTCCTGCTCAACACGCCCTATTCGAAGGACGAAATCTGGTCCAAACTGCCGACGCCGTTGCAGGAGCAGCTCATCGCCAAGAAGGCGAAGTTTTACGTGATTGACGCGACCAAGGTGGCGCGCGACAGCGGCATGGGCGGACGCATCAACACCATTATGCAGGTTTGTTTCTTTGCGTTGTCCGGGGTGCTCCCCCGCGAAAAGGCCATCGAGTCCATCAAGTATTCCATCAAGAAGACCTACGGCAAAAAAGGCGAGGAAGTCGTGGCCATGAACCTCAAGGCGGTGGACAACACGCTGGAGCATCTGCACGAAGTGCCGGTGCTGAAGAATGTGAACGGCAGCGGCGGGTTGTTGCCGCCGGTCACGCCCAACGCGCCGCAATTCGTGAAGGACGTGCTGGGCAAACTCACCGCCGGCGAGGGCGACGACCTGCCCGTGAGCGCGTTCCCGGTGGACGGCACGTTCCCGACCGCCACGGCGCAATACGAGAAGCGCAACCTCGCGCTGGACATTCCGGTTTGGGACGAGAAGGTTTGCATCCAATGCCTGAAGTGCGTGGCCATCTGCCCGCACGCGACGATCCGGGCGAAAGTTTATGAACCGGCGGCGCTCAAGGGCGCGCCCGCGACGTTCAAGAACACCGCCGCGCGGGTGCCGGAGTTCAAAGGGATGAGTTTCACGCTGCAAATCGCCGCCGAGGATTGCACCGGCTGCGCGCTGTGCGTGGATGTTTGCCCCGCGCGCAACAAGACCGAGGCCAAGCTCAAGGCCATCAACATGCGTCCGCAAGCGCCGTTGCGGGCGCAGGAGCGGGACAACTGGAATTTCTTCATCGCCTTGCCCGAATTCGACCGGCGCAAACTCAAGGTCACGCAGCTCCGCCAGCAACAGTTCATGCGGCCGTTGTTCGAGTTCAGCGGCGCGTGCGCGGGCTGCGGCGAGACGCCCTACGTCAAGATGTTGTCGCAGCTTTTTGGCGACCGCGCCATCATCGGCAACGCCACCGGCTGTTCCTCGATTTACGGCGGCAACCTGCCGACCACGCCTTACGCCATGGACAAAAATGGCCGCGGGCCGACGTGGAACAATTCGCTTTTCGAGGACGCCGCCGAGTTCGGCCTCGGCTTCCGCGTCTCGCTTGACAAGCAAAAGGAATTCGCCATGGAACTTGTGAAGAAACTCGCGTCGCAACTGGGCGACGACCTCGTGAGCGGCATCGTCAATGCCGATCAGAGCGATGAAGCCGGGATTTACGAACAGCGCGAGCGCGTGGCCGCCTTGAAACAGAAGCTGGCGAAGCTGGACTCTCCCGAGGCGAAACTGTTGCTGCCCATCGCCGACACGCTGGTCAAAAAGAGCGTGTGGATTCTGGGCGGCGACGGCTGGGCCTACGACATCGGCTACGGCGGCCTGGACCACGTGCTGGCGAGCGGACGTAATGTCAACGTGCTCGTGCTCGACACGGAGGTTTATTCCAACACCGGCGGACAGATGTCCAAGAGCACGCCACGCGGCGCGGTGGCCAAGTTTGCCGCCGGCGGCAAACCAATGTGCAAGAAAGACCTCGGCCTGATCGCGATGACCTACGGCAACATTTACGTGGCCAGTGTCGCGATGGGCGCGAAGGACGAGCAGACGCTGCGCGCGTTCGTGGAGGCGGAATCGTATCCCGGCCCGTCGCTCATCATCGCCTACAGCCATTGCATCGCACATGGAATCGCGGTGGACATGGGCGTGGGCGCGCGCCAGCAGAAACTCGCGGTGGAATCCGGCCAGTGGCTGTTGTATCGCTACGACCCGCGGCGGGCCGCCGCGGGCGAGAATCCGCTGCAGTTGGATTCCCAGGCGGCGAAAACCAAACTGCAGGATTATTTGCTCTCGGAAAACCGTTTCAAGATGCTCACCAAGAGCAAACCCGAAGAGGCGAAAAAGCTCTTTGCCCAGGCCCAGGTGGATGCCGACCACCGTTGGAAATTCTATCATTTTCTGGCGGAACGCGACACCAAGGCCGGCAGTGGCCAGCCCGCGTCGCCCCAGGCCGCGGCCACGGCCGATCAACAACCGTGAACCAAAATGACAAATGACGAATATCGAATGGCGTATAGCGTGACGGAATGTCACACCGGCGCTGTCGGTTCAATTCGTCATTCGTAATTCGTAATTAAAATTATGGACCTGACCACGACTTATCTCGGTCTGAAACTGCGCACGCCGCTGGTGCCGTCGGCTTCGCCGCTATCGGAGGAAATTGACAGCATCAAACGCATGGAAGACGCCGGCGCGTCGGCGGTGGTGCTCTATTCCCTGTTCGAGGAGCAACTGCGCCAGGACCGGCTGGAACTGCACCATCATATGGAAAGCGGCACGTTCAGTTTTGCGGAGGCGCTGACGTATTTTCCGGAGCCGGAGGAATATCACCTTGGCCCCGAGGAATATCTCAAGCATATCGCCGCCGCGAAAAAGTCCGTAAAAATTCCCGTCATCGCGAGCTTGAACGGTTCGTCCCCCGGCGGCTGGACGCAATACGCCAAGCTGGTTCAACAGGCGGGCGCCGATGCGCTGGAGTTGAACATCTATTACATCCCCACCAACATGAATCTGCCCGCCGGGGAGGTCGAGCAGACCTATTTTGACATCCTAAAAGCCGTGAAGTCGGAGGTCACGATTCCGGTGGCGGTGAAGCTCAGCCCGTTCTTCACCAACTTTGCCAACATGGCCAAGCGGCTGAACGAGGCCGGCGCGGACGGGCTGGTGCTGTTCAACCGGTTTTATCAGCCGGACATTGATTTGGACACGCTGGAAGTGAAACCCAATATTTTATTGAGCACGCCGATGGCCATGCGCGTGCC
The DNA here is from genome assembly GCA_049692125.1 of Verrucomicrobiia bacterium. Taxonomy (GTDB): domain Bacteria; phylum Verrucomicrobiota; class Verrucomicrobiia; order Limisphaerales; family UBA11358; genus UBA11358. The sequence continues at coordinate 15,570 of JBAVOO010000012.1, forward strand.
GTTGCGCTGGATTGCCATCCTTTGCGGCCGTCTCAAATGCAGTCTGGCGGCCACCAGCGGCATCCATCGCGCGTCCGACGTTTTGAAAATGCTCATGACCGGTGCGGATGTGACCATGCTCTGCTCCACACTCATCCGGCACGGCGTCGGGCATATCAGCGTCATTGAAAAGGAACTCGTCGCGTGGATGGAGGAGCACGAATACGAATCCGTCACGCAACTCAAGGGCAGCCTGAGCCAGAAAAATTGCCCGGCGCCCAGCGCCTTTGAGCGCGCGCAATACATGCGGGCCATTTCCACCTACGCCGTGCCGTAATCAAGTCCGACCCGTCGGGAAGGCAGACGCGCTGGCAAAAACCGGGATTGATTTGAAACCCGAAGCCCGAAATCCGAATGCCGAAAGAAACCCGAATTATAAGGTGAAGTGAAGGGAGGGAATTTCCCGTATTCCGGTGCCAGCTTTCGAATTCGGTCCTCGGAATTCTTTCGGATTTCGGCCTTCGGATTCCGGTTTTTTCAGAACACTTCCGCTTTCAAGCCGGACACGTGGCGCACGGTGTGCGCGATGTGGGAAAGCGTTTTCAACGGCAGATGCCCGCACTCCGCGTGAAACATCGGCCGCGTGGCGGAGTAAATCTGCACGAGGGGAATGTCCGCGCCCGCCGCCTTCAATTCCTTGAGCCGATGCGCGTATTCCTCGATTTCTTTGGACAGCGGCTCTTCGCCGTTGATGGCCGGGAACAGGCTTTGGATGATCACCGGGCGCTGGCGGGCAACCAGGAGGATGTTGGACAGCACTTTCTCCAGCGGCACGCTTGACCGGTCCACCTGGTTGAAAAATGCCTGCGTGCCGCCATCGAGCTTCGCCCAGATTTCGTCGGACTTCGTGAAATGTTTCAACCCCTGCTGCACCTGGGGCCGGTCCAGCCCGGTGGCATTCGTAATCAGCACGATTTTGAAGAACGGAAATTCGCCCAGCGCCCGGATGTGCACGATGGACTCAACGGCTTGGGCAAAATTCGGCGCGAGGGTCGGTTCGCCGTCACCGCTCAACGCCACGTGGCGCAGCGTGAACAATTCCTCCGGCAGCGCGGAATACCACGGGCGTTCGTGCAATTTTCCCGCCAGCACGAACGCGAGCGTTTTGTGAAGCTCGGCGGCCATCGCGTCCACGTCCAGCTTCGCCTCGCGCGGAGGATTCCGGCGGTCCACCTCGCAATAGAGGCAGTCGAAGCTGCAGTATTTGTCGGGGCTCATGTTCACGCCCAGCGACAAACCATGGGCGCGTGCCGAAATCACCGCATATACAAAGCGGTTGTTGAGAAAATCGCGCGGGCAGCCAAAGGCCGTCTCCGGAATCGCAATGCGTTCTTTCCCGTTCCCATTGAATGGTCTGGCGGCGGTCGCGTTCAAGTGTTTTTGACTGGCTGCTTCCACAATTCTTATTGGCACGATAAGTCCGTGACGGAAGCGTTACTACACGACTCTTGGCAAAATGCCCACATTCCTTGCCCGGCGGTTGAAGGGGGGATGCGCCGGGTGAAGAATCCCCGGCCTTCATGCGGAAATTCCAAGTCAATTCGCGCCGGTCGCAACTACTGGTGCGGCTTGCGGTTACGTGGGGAATTCAGCCCGGCGAGGGTGCGCTGGTAAATTTCCTCCGGCGTGCCCTCGGCCGCGATGGTCACCAGCAAGCCGCGTTGCTGGTAGAAGTCGGTCAGCGGTTTGGTGCTCTTTTCGTAAACTGCCATGCGCACGCGGACGGCCTCGGGCCGGTCGTCCTCGCGCTGCTGGAGTTTGGTCCCGCAATGGTCGCAAGTGCCTTCCACGCGCGGCGGCAGCGCGGTCACGTGGAAAACCGCCTTGCAATTCGGGCAGGTGCGCCGGCCGCTCAGGCGCGCGACAACTTTTTCGATGGGCAAATCGTAATTCAGCACGGCGTCGAGCGGGATTTGCTCCTGCTCCATGATTTTGGCAAAAGCCTCCGCCTGCGCGACCGTGCGCGGAAACCCATCGAGCAGGAACCCACCGCGGCAGCGGACGCAACCCGTGCGCTCGCGGATGAGATCGAGCACGGTCTGGTCGGGAACCAGGTCGCCGCGCCGCATGTAGCCGAGCGCGGCTTCCAGCGCCGGGCTGCGCTCGCCCTCGGCGAGGCATTTGGCGGCGCGGAAAATGTCGCCGGTGGAAAGGTGGCAGGTGCCCAGCCGTTCGCAGAGCAATTCGGCCTGGGTTCCCTTGCCCACGCCCGGCGCCCCGAGGAGCACCAGACGAAAAAGACGCGGTGGCAGCGGCGGGAGAATTTCGCACTTGGCCGCGCCGCCCTGGATCCAGGCTATTCGAACTTTTTGTGCGCTCATATCGTTTCCATGGAAAATCTTTATCCCGCCCGCACAACGTGTTGTAAAGACGGTTCTAATTCAAGACATATTTGAATCCAAGCCAATTAATACACGGTCTTTGCAAAAATGGGTGAAGGAAGGGTGGGTAATGGCTGCGATGGTGAAATCCGGCCGTCAAATCGGGGAGCCGCGGCGGCGCGCAACGGGGCAAGATTTGATGCAATAAAGCCAAACTTTGCTTTTCAGCCGGGTGGCGGATCGGTTATAAAATGGCGCATGCAAACCATCGCCGCCTGTCCCCGACCGGCTTTCGCAAAGTTGCATTTGTCTTCCAACGGGCCGCACTCCTTTGAGTCGCGGGCGATTGCGATTCCACTGTTTCCCAATTGAAAGAAATTCCCCTATGAAAAATTACGCTCCAACAGACATCCGTAACTTCGCCGTGGTCGGTCACGCTTCGTCCGGCAAGACGATGCTCTGCGAGGCCATGCTCATGTGCGGCGGCGTCATCTCGCGCATGGGTCGCATCGCCGACGGTTCCACCGTGTCGGATTATCACGTCAGCGAAAAGAACCGGCAGATTTCGGTCTCGGCGTCGCTGCTGCACACGGAGTGGGCGGGAAAGAAGCTCAACCTCATTGACACCCCCGGTTATCTCGACTTCATCAGCGAAGGCCTCGGCGCACTGCGCGTCGGCGATTTCGCGCTGGTGGTGATTCATGCGCAACACGGGGTCGGCGTCGGCACCGACCGGGTGTGGGATTACGCGACCCGCCACGGCATTCCGAAAATGATCGTGGTGAACGCGCTGGACAAGGAGAATGTGGATTTCGACGCGGTGGTGCGCCAGGTGCAGGAACGGTTTGGCCGGCACGTTTTTCCGTTGAGCGTTCCGATGAATCCCGGCCCCGGCTTCAACCGGGCGCTGGACGTGTTGCGCAATGAAATTGTGACCTACGCGACCGATTCCAGCGGCAAATACAAGGAAGAGCCGGCGACCGGCGAATGGGAGACGAAGGTCAAGGAATTGCACCGCCAATTGATCGAACACATCGCCGAGTCCGACGACGAGTTGATGAACAAGTTTTTCGAACAGGGCAGCCTGTCGGAGGAGGAATTCCGGAAGGGCATCCACGCGGCGGTGCAAAAGGAACAGTTGATTCCGCTGTTTTGCACTTCGGCGGAAAATAACATCGGCGTCGCGCGCCTGATGGATTTCATCGGCAAGTATGGCTCGTCGCCCGTGGACCGCAAGAAGGTCAAGGCGGTCAATGCCAGCGACGCGGAAGTGGAGGTCGGCTTGGACGATCCCGAACCGGTGCTTTATGTTTTCAAGACGATGTCCGAGGCGCATTTCGGCGAACTGTCGTTTTTCCGCGTTTACTCGGGGTCGGTTTCCACCGGCATGGATTTGTACAACAGCGACCGCAAAATCAACGAACGCATCGGGCAGATTTACCTGCTCAACGGCCAGAATCGCGAGGCGGTCAACACCCTCGGGCCCGGCGACATCGCGGCGGCCGTCAAACTCAGGGACACGCACACTGGCAACACGCTGTGCCACGCGAAGAAGGCCGTGACGTTGCCAAAGGTCGTTTATCCCAAACCGAACATCCACGCGTCGCTGGTCGCCAAGGTGAAGGGCGAAGAGGACAAAATCGCCTCCGGCCTCGCCGCGTTGCACAATGAAGACCCCACGTTCATTTACGTCGTGGACGCGGAACTGCACCAGACCATCATTTCCGCCCAGGGCGAACTGCACCTGGAAGTCGTCGCCGACCGCCTCCGCCGCCGGCACAATGTCCATGTGGAACTGGGCGAACCGCGCGTGCGTTACCGCGAAACCATCAAGTCCAAAGGCGACTCGAAATACCGGCACAAAAAGCAGACCGGCGGCGCGGGACAGTTTGCCGAGGTCTGGATGCGCATCGAGCCCAAGCCGCGTGACTCGGGCGTCGAATTCACCAATTCGCTCGTCGGTCAGAACGTGGACCGCGTGTTCGTACCGTCGGTCGAGAAGGGCGTCAACCAGGCCTGCACCGAGGGCATCCTCGCCGGCTGCCGCGTCACGGACGTGAAGATTGATTTTTACGACGGCAAGATGCACCCGGTGGATTCCAAGGACATTGCGTTCCAGATCGCCGGTTATTTCGCCTTCAAGGAGGCGTTCACGGCTGCCAAGCCGTGCCTGCTGGAGCCGATCAACAACATTGAAATTCACATTCCGGACGATTGCATGGGCAAGGTCATGGGCGACCTGTCGTCCCGGCGCGGCCGGATCCAAGGCATTGAAACCGACGGTGGTTTCCAAGTGATCAAGGCGCAGGTTCCGGTGAAGGACCTTTATCACTATTCCAGCACCCTGCGTTCACTGACCGGTGGCCGCGGCGTGCATACCGAGGATTTCAGCCATTATGAGGAAATGCCGCGCGACACGGCGGAAAAGGTGATTGAAGAGGCGAAGAAAAGGAAAACCGCCGCCGAATCGCATTAAAGCGACCATCAGCGGCGCCGGCCAAAGCCGGCAAAACCTGACGCTTATTGCGCCACGACCGTGGCGCGGCTGACTGCGGAATAGAGGGCGTCCTTGAGTTTGGCGCGTTTGAACTTCAGCTCGTCAATCTCCTGATCGGTGGCGAACTCAATTTCCTCCTCAATCCGGCAGACGGCGTCATCCAAATGGTGATATTCCTCAAACATCTGGCGGAATTTGTTGTCGCTCAGGCGCAGGTGCCGGATGGTTTCACGATGTTCGGGGAATTCACTCACGAAGGGATGATGTATGTCCATAGACTGTTCAGTTTCAAGTTTGACAGTTTACTCGCTGCTGCGTTTAAACTTAAACAATAAATTCTAAATTTTTTCTGTCAAGTGCCTTGCCTCAGATTGGCTGAAATTTTTTACGCGGATTGGCGATCATCACCCGTCCAATGCGCCGGGCGCCGGATCTGGCCGGAAAAACGGGCGCAACAATGCGTTTTCATTGGTAAAACCGCGTAATGTTCCAGCCCGCCCGGTTCGCAACTGCTGTCGCCCAGGCCGGATTCGGAGTTTGGGTTCAATTCGCATCGCGTTGCTGGTCGCATCGTCAAATTATCGGAGGAGCAAGCTCGACAAGCCCCAATTTCAGGGTGTCGCGGAATTCCACCTTACCATTTTTTTTGGGGGGGGGTGACCAGCAGATGCGTTTGTTACCGCGCAACTTCCATTGCTGATTGCCGCGCCCGCAGTTTGGAAGTGGAGCCAGCTGTCAGGATTGAACTGACGACCCACGGTTTACAAAACCGTTGCTCTACCGCTGAGCTAAGCTGGCGTCTCCACAGCCAACATCTTTTGCTTTGTCCGGTTTCCTGTCAAGCTTGCCGGAACCAGGCAGTGGGCAATTTGGTGGGGCGAGACTCCCGGCGAGCCGATTTTGATAGCAATTTATAAGTGCCGGCTCGCGAGGACGCTCGCCCCACCAAAATAGTTCACCACCGGAACAACGCCCGGCAATCCGCAATCCGCAATCCGCATTCAACAATCACTCGCTGCCCCAGTATATTTTGACGTGAATGATGCCGAGTCTGACCGCTTCAACGGGCAATGACGGATTGAGTTCAAGGACCTTGATGTGGCCCGGTTTCACAAACGGTTTGAGCGCGGCGAAATTAACCGTGCCGGTGCCGGGCGCGGCATGGTCGTGCGCGGGAAACTGCACGTCGTGAATGTGAAATCCGGCCAGACGCGCGGTGAGCGATTCGAGATGCTGTGTGTGATGAAGGAAGCCGAGGTTTTCCTTGATTTGCGCGTGGCCGGTGTCGTGCCAATAAACCACGTTCGGGCTGTCAAACTCGCGGAAGAAAAACTCGAAGTCGCCTTCCAGCGGAATTTCCTCGAGCGCCTGCCGGTTTTCGATGCCGAGTTTGAGGCCGCGCTTTTCAGCTTCGGGCAGAATTTTGCGCAACGTTTCGTAAGTGTGCTCGACGGCTTTTCCCTTGTTGGCTTCGCGTTTGGCGGCGGCTTCGGCGCGGAGCTTTTCGTATTGGGGCGATTTTTTTCCGTCGCGTTCGAGCATGCCGGTCAGTTTGCCGGTGTAATCCTTCAAGTCCATGCTGCCGAGGTGCAGCACGACGGCCGGTGCCTTGACGCGCTGGGCGAATTCAAAGGTCTTGAGCGTGTACTTGACCGCCAGTTCGCGCTGGCGCGCCCGCTCGTCGGAAAACTCGTAGAGATTCGGCGAGGCATGATTCACGCCCAGCGGCAGCGGACAAAAATTATGGAGGCTGGAAATTTTTATCTCGCCCGCGTCCACGGCTTCAAGGATGCCGGGCAGGAGGCCGAGCCGGATGCCGTGGCCGAGTTCGGCGTATTCAAAGCCGAGGTCGCGGATTTCGCGCAGCATGGCGCGACCGTCCGTGTGGCGATTGGAATTCCAGCAGGTGGAAAGCGAATACATGCGTTAAATCATTGAACCGTTAAAATGTAAATCGTTAAACCGTTGACCGATGCAACGATTTAACGATTCAACGGCTCAACGGTTTCAGGGATTACAAATCCGCGTAACGCGCGGTCAACATCGCGGAAAAGCGCGCGGCTTTTTCCTTGCGGCGCCGCTTTTCACTCGGCTTTTCAAAATGCCGGTGATTGCGCACAACCTTGAGGGTTCCTTCGCGGTCGACTTTTTTCTTCAGTCGCCGCAACGCACGTTCCACTGGTTCGCCTTTTTTTAATCTAATTTCGGTCAACGCAACTCACTTCCTTTCCGGGGGGCGAGAAAATCCGCTCACAGGCGGGGCTCGCAAATGGGCGCGTAGTATGGTTTTTCCGCCGCCGTTGTCAATGCGCAAAAGCAGGCGCAAAAGCGGACGGGTGTAACTTGACACTGTTCTTAACTGGGGACTGGAAAGTCCCCAGAACCCGCAGGCTGGAAAGCCTGCGCTACGTGAGCCAATTGCAAAACTCCAAAAAGCTTGGGGATTTTTTGAACGTGGACAGCGAGGAGGGATCATATGCATATGCCTACCGCCCTGCACGATCTATG
>JBAVOO010000013.1:0-29049 GCA_049692125.1 Verrucomicrobiia bacterium
CGTGAGCCACTGCGCCTGCTCGCAGCGCATTTTACTCTCCATAACTCGATTGACGAGATAATTATTTCTCTGTGTAACTCGATAACAGCACGACCTAACGAAAAAAGCTGAGCCACCGCCGACTCGCAACGTGAACCGCGACAGCGGAACTGCCAGCGCCAACGGCGGTTGGCTCCGGCGACTTGTTAGGCCGCTGGTCAAAACTTGTATGGTGCGCTTGCATCGTGCTCTGCTCTTGCTTCGGGAGTCATGCGGTCGCGAATAACTCGTGTGGTATATCCACCAACCAGATGGCCGTCTTCGATATACATCCAGTCAGAAATATATCGTGGCTCAAACTCAACCTTCTGCATGAACTTCAGACTCGGCAAATTTGGCTCGTTAGCTATCACACCTCGCAGCTTGTCGCCTGCAAGCCCCAAGTCTGCAACCCAGATATGCTCTCTCTGCTCACCCTCGTCAAATACTACCTTCAGGAGAAAACTCTTCTGGCGACTTGTCGGCTTCGTGAAAGCAGCAAAGAACTGACCGATGCTGGACTTCGCCTCAAGAATGGCGGACTCCATTTGAGCATCTTCTGACGAAAACGGTAATGTCTTGTCATCTGGCATACGCAAGCGGCCTAACGAAAAAAGCTGAGCCACCGCCGACTCGTGACGTGAACCGCGATAGCGGAACTGACCGCGCCAACGGCGGTTGGCTCCGGCGACTTGTTAGGCGCATGGTGTGGCATTTTCAAATGGTCTCAATGAATCAGATGATGGCAACGTCTTCGGGGCATCGCCAGCCAAACCATAAACCTCAAGTCCGGCCAGAACACCGCTCTGCTCAAAAACAAAAATGCCGCTCAAATCCTCGTCGCTGCCAAATACGAAATCGGCGAGAGGATGAAGTCCGCCAGATGGCTTCGGATCACCCTGAACCGAAAAATTGATGCTCGCGCATCCACACGGGCAATGCCAGTCAGTAACCTGCGCTCGCTCAAGCTGCGACAAAAAAGCCCGCGCTTCCGGCTTGCCATGCTCAAGCATCCAGCGAACAAGCTGCTCTTCAGCGGATGTAAGTGGGCGACTCATGGAAATGCGCCTAACGAAAAAAGCTGAGCCACCGCCGACTCGTGGCATGAACCGCGATAGCGGAACGGCAAGCGCCAACGGCGGTTGGCTCCGGCGACTTGTTAGGCCACTGGTCAATCATAACTTCTGGATACACTGCTCATGCCAAATGCCGGGAATGCCAACCAAAGTGTATAGCACATCGCCGCCGTGGTAAAATCCAACCGATGCAACTTCCGCGTCTCTGTCTGCAAAACCAAGCTGCTCTGCTTGCAATGGATCGTGAAATCGCCACGTCTGCCGAAATGTCTCCAGAAATGCTCTATCTCTGACTCTGACTTTCGAGCCTTTCGGAAACTGCTCGGTGTATATGGCTCGCTCTTGTGTCATAAATGTGAAGTGGCCTAACGATCCAAAGCTGAGCCACGCCGACGGGCGAGCGGCTCCGCAAACTCGATAACCGTTGTATAACTCAAACCATCCATAAACTCAAGGGGCAGTCGGCGTTGGCTCCAGCGCGGTGTTAGGCGCTATTCTGGCCATACAAACTCTCTTGCTTTCTGACTCTCTGGGTCGAACCATTCTTTGGCTGACTCCTGATAGCGTGCCGTGCCATCTTTCAAAACCCGCGTCAAAATCAAACTTCCGACAGGTGCTCCGTGTCGGTATCGAAGCCGTCCCTTTTTATCAGCTAAAATCTTGCCATCATCAAGCAGCTTCTTGAATTTAGGCCACTGGGCGATATTGTCTAGGGTCACAACAATCTCATTTGGGTGTGTGGTGTTCATAGCGCCTAACGAAAAAAGCTGAGCCACCGCCGACTCGCGACGTGAACCGCGACAGCGGAACTGACCGCGCCAACGGCGGTTGGCTCCGGCGACTTGTTAGGCGACTCAAAGGTTCTTATCATGCAATGCTTGGTCAAAAATCGTCTCAAGCTTCGGAGAATCCCATCGCTGGTCATACTCCTGCAAATACATCCTCAACTCTCGAAGCGACTCCTCATCGCCTCGCCACCGCTTAATCAAATCGGGAATCTCGTGAATAGCTTCCCAGAGATCATAAATCTGCTTCCGAGAAATCGCCTCATCCAATGCCCAGTTGCGCGTGGTATATGCCGAAACAAAAACCACACGAAGCGCCGCTCGGAGAATCGGCTCTGGTGCTAAAGCTCTAGGTATGGAATCCATGTGCGCAAAGTCGCCTAACGAAAAAAGCTGAGCCACCGCCGACTCGCGGCGTGAACCGCGACAGCGGAACGGCAAGCGCCAACGGCGGTTGGCTCCGGCGACTTGTTAGGCAGCATCGTCAACATAACTCAATATCTCCGCCGCTTCCGGTGCAAAGCTCTCGATGCTCCTTCGATAACCTCAACTGCCGCCATCGCCAGAGCCTTGTCTAATAACATCGGCATACCTGCCGGTGTATCTGGCTGGCACGCATAAAACATAGCTCGCTCGTGAATCTGCTGAACTCGGTCATCAGCCAATCCAATGAACTGCTTGGCGACCGAGTCCTCGCCAAAAGCGAGCAACTGCCGCTCTAAATGCTCACGCGAACAAGTTACTGGCATAAAATCTCAATGCTGCCTAACGAAAAAAGCTGAGCCACCGCCGACTCGCGATGTGAACCGCGATAGCGGAACTGACAGCGCCAACGGCGGTTGGCTCCGGCGACTTGTTAGGCTGCATATCGTGTCTAACTCTCAAAATCTGCAAGCTGTAAATGTCCATACTTCGGAAAACTCACGACCGAAAAGAAAATCTTCCGTCCGTCACGCTCGTAATAACATCTCGCCGAACCAGCCTCGCGCAACCGCTCGTGCATCCGCAAATGACTGACGCTCCGAAACGGCATATATCTGAAAACTCCATCACGATGCGGCCAACGCCAAGTCCGAAACTCACCAGCCGCTCCGCCGTCAAAAATGATGGTCTTGTGTGCCATGCGCTCAATGCAGCCTAACGACAAAAGCTCAGGCACGCGGGACCAAACAGGGTGAACCGCGAAGCGGAACTGGACCGGCCATCCCGCGTTGCCTGCAGCGATTTGTTAGCCGACGTTGTGTGCAACTCAATCATCTCTGCTCTCTCTTCCAGGGACTTCCGATACTCTCGCGCTCGGCGAACCAACCGCAAGGCAAATCCGCCAACTCGCAAATGGTCGGGTCGTGCTCAACCATCTCACTCAACGCCACAATCATGGCGTCACCCGCGAAAACCTGCCGCGCACCTGTATGAAACTGCCATGCACCATCTTCATCGTCGTGAGAAACATGCAAGACAGGCTGACGAAGCCGTATGACCTGTGTGGTCGTGAAAACTGCGACATTCTTCGGGTCTGCGAACGGCCACTCATCTTTTGTGCTCTGGCTTTTCACAAAGTGTGCGAAGTCGGCTAACGAATAGAGTTGAGCTGCATCCGGACGTGAGGCCGACCATAAACCAAGAGTCTGCTGGCACGATTCATTTTACGGCTGCGCAAGCAGCCGGCGTGACAGCTAAACGAAAACCTTTCTCTTCCAACCGGTGTCAGCTCCAACGAATTGTTAGGTCGTGGCTGTTCTATCTCGTAGTTACTCCGAAGGGAATATCTTTCGATCACGACAATCATAGCTTCGCATCTCTGTTACGCTGCGAGCTGTCGCTGTTGGCTCCACGCTCGCGTGAGCCACTGCGCCTGCTCGCAGCGCATTTTACTCTCCATAACTCGATTGACGAGATAATTATTTCTCTGTGTAACTCGATAACAGCACGACCTAACAGTTAAGTAACCTTCAAAAAAGATGGGATATTGGCCATCACGGAAAGATAATAATTTGTTCTTTCTTTCGTGTCGAGAAGTATTTACACTAAGTATGGAGAGGATATTGAAAATGGCAAAGGCATCATACGTGCGAAAAGGGTTGTTGACTCCCAACCCCAAGGCACGGTTGCGCGACCAGGTGCGGGAAGTTCTGCGGTTTCATCATTACTCATTGCGCACCGAGAAAGCGTATTGGCAATGGATTCGGCGGTATCTGGCTTTCCATCGAAGGTCCGATCACAGCGGGCCACAAAGCGGCTGGCGGCATCCCAAAGAGATGGGGGCACCAGAAGTCGCGCAGTTTTTGGCGCATCTGGCCGTGGCCGGGAACGTGGCCGCCAGCACCCAGAATCAGGCGCTCAATGCGCTGGTGTTTCTTTATGAGCAAGTGGTGCAACAAACGCTCGGCGATTTGGGAGAATTTGCGCGGGTCAAGCGTCCCGCACGGCTGCCGGTCGTTTTAACCCAGGAAGAGACGCAACGAGTGTTGGCGGCGTTGAAGCCGGGAACTGGCAGTTTGATTATCCGGTTGTTGTACGGGACGGGGATGCGCCTCATTGAGTGCTTGCGACTAAGAGTCAAAGACGTGGATTTTGGCAGCGGGCGGATTGTGGTGCGGGAGGGCAAGGGAGATAAGGACCGGATGACGATGGTGCCGGACAAGTTGAAGGATGAATTGCAAAAGCATCTGGTGCGGGTCAAATTGCTGCACGAAACCGATCTGGCGGAAGGTTTTGGCCAGGTCCATCTGCCGCACGCACTGGCCCGGAAATATCCGAACGCGGATCGTGAATGGGTCTGGCAGTATGTATTTCCGGCCGCGGGACGGTCGAAAGATCCGCGAACGGGGATGGTGCGGCGGCATCATGTCAATGAACTGGCGGTGCAACGGATGATGAAGGAAGCGGTGCGCCTGGCCAGGTTGAAGAAACCGGCGACGTGTCATACGCTGCGTCATTGTTTTGCGACCCACCAATTGGAGGCGGGTTATGACATCCGGACGGTGCAGGATTTATTGGGACATCAGGATGTGGCGACGACGATGATTTACCTGCACGTAATGCAAAAGCCGGGGCTTGGGGTCAAAAGTCCGCTGGATCGGATTTGAAGGCGGCGAATTGGGGCGGCGCGTCCGCTTACGGTTCACTTCAGCGCGACAAGGCAGCACCGCCCTACCACGAATCTGCGTTCCTCTGCGCAATCTGCGGATGAAAACAGGCAATCCACCTGTGCTACCTCACACAAACTTGCCGGGATTCAGGATGCCTTTTGGGTCAAGGGCGTGTTTTACGGTGCGATGGAGTTCGCGCACTTCTTTTGACACCGCCTGCGGCCACCAGCGCTTCTTCGCCAGGCCGATGCCGTGTTCGCCGCTGATGGCGCCGCCCCAGGCGATGACCTGGGCGAAGAGTTCATCGAGGGCGGCTTCGGCGCGTTGATCGGCGCGCGGCTGGTTCAGGTCCACCATCACGTTGGTGTGGATGTTGCCATCGCCGGCGTGGCCGAAACACGCGACGGGCAGGCCGTGTTTTTTTTGCAGCCGGGCGGCGAATTTGAACAGGTCTTCCAACCGGCTGCGCGGCACGACAACGTCTTCGTTGAGCTTGGTCAGGCCGGTGTCGCGGAGGGCATAGGAAAATTCGCGCCGGATTTTCCAGACGGCCTCACATCGGGCGGCGCCGAGGCCGCGTTCGACCGACAACGGTTTCTGTCGGCGGATGATTCGCTCCAATTCCTTGATTTCAGCGTGGACGGAATTTTTCTGGCCATCCAATTCGACGATGAGATGGGCGCGGCAACCGCGCAGGCGCTCGCTTTTGGTGCGTTTATAGGCGGCAGCGAGCGTGAATTCATCGGCCAGTTCCACTGCGCACGGCAGAAAACCGGCGCGAAAAATGGCGTGAAGCGTGCGCACAGCGGCGGGCATGGAACCGAAACCGGCGGCGAGGTTGGCGCGGAACGGCGGCAATGGAATCAATTTCAGCGTGGCTTCGGTGACCACGCCGAGCAAGCCTTCGGAGCCGACAAAAAGGCGGTGGAGGTCGAAGCCGGTCTTGTTTTTGTGGGTGCGTCCGCCGAGGCGTTGAATGGTGCCGTCGGCGAGGACGACTTCCAGACCGAGGACGTAATCGCGGGTGACGCCGTATTTCAGACAACGCGGGCCGCCGGCGTTGGTGGCGATGTTGCCGCCGATAAAGTTGTCCGCGCGGCTGGCGGGGTCGGGTGGATAAAACAGGCCGCGCCGCTCGACCCGGTCCTGAAGATGTTTGGTGTTTACGCCCGGCTGGACGACGGCCACGAAATCGGCGGCGTTGATTTCCCGGATGCGGTTCATGCGTTCGAGCGAGAGCACGATGCCGCCGCGGACGGGCACGCAGCCGCCGACGTAGCCATGGCCCGCGCCGCGCGGGGTCACGGGAATGCGATGGCGATTGGCAAAGCGGAGCAGGGTGGAAACGGATTGGGTGGAGCGGGGCAGGGCGACGGCATCGGGCCGGTGCGCGGCAAACCATTTGTCGCCGGCGTAATTGGCCAGGGTTTGCGGTTTAAAAGTGATTTCACCGGCCGGAAGAATGCTTTTGATCCGGCGGAGGAGTTTTAATTTTGCAGGACTCATGGCAATGCCTGGTCAAATTGAATCACTGCCAAGCGCCCCTCGCCCCGTCCCTCTCCCCGCTTGGGCAGGGCGAGGGGGAGAACGGCGCAAAGCGGGATCGTGTTGCGCGGCCTTCAATGTCTGGCGGCGCAGCAGCGCCGCCCCACCTTTGATGGGAGGCGTCATTCGGTGGGCGCACCGGGTGGCGCATTGAGAAATTCCTTCGCGCTGGCGGCTTCGGCTTCGGGGACTTGGACATGGATGCCGCCGGCGGCGAGCGAATAACCGTCCATGCTCAAGGCGGAGAGTTCGCCTGCCACGAACGGATGAAAGCCCGCCGCTTCGAGCCGGGAGCGAACGAGCTGCGCGTCGGCTGGACTCAGGGCGGTGAAGACGGTGGCGAAGTCCATGACGGAGTTTGATCGGCGCGGAATGGCATTCAGACGGTCGGCACTTTGATTTCCGCAAAGACGATGACGCCCGCGCCGGTTTGGAGAAGGCTTAGAACCTGGACTTCGACCTGCTGGCCGATGTGCGACTGGCCGTTGCTGACGACGACCATGGTGCCGTCGGGCAGATAGCCGATGCCCTGTCCCTTGTCCCTGCCTTCACGCACGATTTTCAGTTGCAGGGTTTCGCCGGGGAGCAAAATCACCTTGAGGCATTTGGCGACCTCATGGAGATTCACGTAGCTGATCTTTTGCAGCTCGGCGACCCTGGCCAGGTTGTAATCGTTGGTATAAAGCCGGGCATTGAGGTTGTGCGCGAGGTGGATAAGTTTGGTGTCCACCTGGGGTTCTTCGGGAAAATCACCATCGTGAATGCGGACTTCCGTGTGCGTGTTGCGCTGAAGGCGGTTGAGCATTTCCAGTCCGCGTCGGCCGCGGGCGCGTTTGATGGGGTCGGAGGAATCGGCAATCTGCTGGATTTCCTTCAACACAAAACGCGGCACGACGATCAGACCCTCCAGAAAGCCGGTTTCAATCAAATCGGCGATGCGCCCGTCAATGATGACGCTGGTGTCGAGCAGCAACAAATTGTCCGGTTTGTTTTGCGGCGCAAAACGGACATAGGGAATGATCAGTGAAAAATCCTCCTTGTTGCTGCGCATGGCGAGGATGATGCCGATGTAGCCGAAGCCCAGGAACAGTCCAAGCCGGATGAGCCAGCGGACATTTTCGGGGGCGTTTTCAAAAAGGCCGGAGCTGTCCACCAGCAGCGCAACGACGGTGCCGAGCAACAGACCGAACGTCGTGGCCGAAAACGCGCGGAGCGAAAAACCTTTGAGCATTTCATCCACGGCAATCATCCACCCGCCAAAACCAAAGCCCATCATCATGCCGATCAAGCCGCTGTGACTTATCCCGATAAATTCCGGGCGCACCTGGCTGATGGCGTAACCGCCCGTCGTGCAGAGACCGAGAAACAAAATCCGGATGGCCCAGAGTGGAGTCATGATTCAGGATGGCGCAAAGCCGTTGGTGCGTTTGTGCGCAGCGGTTCGTGGTGCCAGAGAAAACGCCACAGTCCGAGCCGGTTCAAATTGCTCGAGGCCATGGCGAGATTGTTCGCGATGGCTTGCACGTTAGTGGCCAGTTGTTCGTTCTGGAGCATGGTTCCAGCAAGACCTTTACCAGATTGGGCGTTGCTCAACAAACTTTTCAACACTTCGGTCGAAGATTCAATGTTTTTCACCGCGGTGGTGATATCCGTGCTGTTGGTTGCCAGCACGCCTTCGGCGGCATTGGCCAGGCGCATCAACTCCTGCGAAAAGAAGACGACATTGCTGACCGCAAGGTTGATTTGCGAGCCATTGGTGGCAACGAGCGCGTTGATGTCGTTCACCGTGCCCATCGCCTGCTCGGAGAGCGTGCGCAGATTGTGCATGGTCGCGGAAAAATTGGTGAGCGTCTGTTCGTTCAGCACGACGCGCCGCAAATCGGTGACCGAGTCATCGAGTTTTTTGGCGGTTTCTTCTATGCGCTGGATGAACCCGGAGGCTGAACGCGCAACTTCCTGCAAATTAAACGGCTCCTGACAGACGACGTCCGCGCCGTCCTGCAGCACTGGCGGCGAATTCGTTGTCGGGATGATGGAGACGTATTGGTCGCCGAGAAAGCCGGACATTTCGATGACGAAACGCGCGTCGTGGTAAATTTTGTTTTCTTTGTAAATGTTCAGGAGAATCGTCACGCTTTTGCCGTCATTGGCGAGTTTGATGTCGGAGACGCTGCCGACCTGGACGCCGGCGAGCAAAACGCCCGCGCGTTGCTTCAGACCGCCAACGTTGCCCGCGTGCAGGCGCAATTCATAGGTGCCGCGGAACAGGCTCGTGCCCTTGCTGAACTGAATCAGCAACGCTGCCAGCAGCGCCAGCCCGATGAACACAAACAGGCCGACTTTGGTTTCCAATCGCGATTTATCCATGACTCAGGGCAAATTTTCCTTCGGATCGGCGACGCCGTCAACGAATTGGCGCACCACCGGGTCCAGCGAGTCAAAAATCTGGTCCGGCGTGCCGTTCGCGTAAATCTTTTTGTTGTGCAACATCAGCACCCGCTGGCCGACGCGCCGGGCCGTGCGCATGTCGTGCGTGACCACCACCGTCGTCACTTTCAGCCGGTCGCGCACGCGGAGGATCAACTGGTCAATGCTGTCGGACACAATCGGGTCCAGCCCCGTCGTCGGCTCATCATAAAGCAAGATCTGCGGTTCGTAAATGATTGCGCGCGCCAGTCCCACACGCTTGCGCATGCCGCCCGACAGTTCGGCCGGATTTTTATCTTCCGTGCCGGGCAAATCAACCATTTCGAGCGTTCCGGCCACGCGCCGGCCGATTTCCGCCTCGGTCAAATGTTCATGCCGGCGCAACCCGAACGCCACATTTTCCGCGACCGTCATTGAATCAAACAACGCCGCGCTTTGGAACAACATGCCAAATTTCCGTCGCACGCGCAGCAACTGGCGTTCGTTCATCGGCACGATGTTTTCGCCGTCAATCAACACCTCGCCCGTGTCCGGTTGCAGCAGGCCGATGAGGTGCTTGAGCAGGACACTTTTGCCGCTGCCGCTGCGACCGATGATGGCGACGGACTCGCCATTTTCAATCTTAAAGCCGACGCTGTCGAGAACCAGTTGCGCGCCGAAACTTTTTTGCAAATCCCGGACTTCAATCATAACATACCCACCAGTTTGCCCAAGACCAGCGTGAGGAAAAAGTTCGCGATCAGGATGGTGATGGAGGCGTAAACCACCGCCTCCGTGGTGGCCTGCCCGACGCCTTCCGCGCCCAGCCGGCATGTCATGCCCTTGTAACAGCCGATGAGCGCGATGACGCCGCCGTAAATGAATGCCTTGATCAGGCCGATGATCAGGTCCGACTCGTGCGTGTATTTGAGCATGTTCGCCCAGAGATAGGTCGGCTCGATGTCGAGCAGGTTCACGCTCACGAAATAGCCCCCCAGGATGCCGATGACGATGACTTCCACCGTGAGCAGCGGCAGCGCGACGTGCGCCGCGACCAGCCGGGGCACGACCAGGTAATCCACCGGGTCAGTGGCCAGCGCCCGGAGCGCGTCAATCTGCTCCGTCACGCGCATCGTGCCGATTTCGGCGGCCATCGCCGCGCCGACGCGCCCGGCAACCATCAACGCCGTCAACACCGGGCCAAGTTCACTGCACATCGCGACGCTCACGACCGCGAGTGTGGTGGTGTCCATTTTGAACTTGTGAAACTGTAAATAAGTCTGCGCGGCCAGCACCATGCCGGTGAACGCGCCGGTGATGAGCACAACCGACTGCGATTGCACGCCGATGAAATAAATCTGGTAGAGCAAATCGCGCCACGAGGCCCTTCCCTTGAGCAGCGACGAAGCCGCTTCCTTGGCCAGCAAAGTGATCTGGCCCAACTCGGCGAGCGGTTCCTTAACGCGTTTGCTGGCAGAAAGACTGAACATCGCAGCCACAGTATCAAATCGGCGGATTTTGGCCAGCGCCGGATTTTGACCGCGAAATTGAACAACAAAGACGCAAGGACATATAAATAAGGAAACCAAGAAGACAGGAGATAATTATTCCTCGATTCCTAGCTTCCTAATTTACTTTTCCGCAATTCGATGTTCGGCGTTCGATGTTGGATGTTCGATGTTTTCCTTCGTCCTCCGCCTTTCCTGTCACACGCCACTGGTCACCTGTCACCTCCAGATGACAGTCCTTCGTGTTGACCCTTGCGATTCAACCCCCACCTCGGCTACCGTTTGGCCGTTCATGAATACACATGCTTTTTCCAGGGCCGGCGTCATTTCCTGGATTCTTCCGGCCGTCTTGTTTGCGGCAGCTCCCGCCGCGTTGTCCGCGCCGCCGGACTCCCAGCCGCCAACGCGCTGGGAACGTAGCGCCCAACAGAAAAACGAACAGACCCGGGACGTCACCTGGCTGACGCACGAACCGTTGGATTTCCTGCTCCGCCGCGGCGACCATTTCGATGACGAGTCCGCGCGCTACCCGCGGATGATCGACCCGGAAAACCTCAGGCGCATGGCCGCGGCCGGGGTGCGTTTCGGGCGGATTTATTTCTACAAGGGGTTCGGCCCGGAATATGAGCGTGCCAACATGGAACAGGACAAACGCACCGCCGAAATCATGCATCAACTCGGCATGAAGGTGGATTTGTACATGGGCGGGACCATGTTCACCGAAACGCTCTACCGCGAACTGCCTGAGGCCCGGAATTGGGAGCAGCGCGACCAGAACGATCACTGGGTGCCATACGGGATCCAGACGTTCCGCCATTATGCCTGCCCCAATGAACCCGCCTATCGTGATTACCTGAAGAAAATCCTGAAGTTCGCCGTCGAAGACGTGCACGCCGATCAAATCACGTTCGACAACATCATGCTCCAGCCGGAACCCCAGTCGTGCCGTTGTCCGCGGTGCATCAAGGCTTTCCACGATTTCCTCCGACAACGATATCCCACCCCGGAAGCCGTCCGGCGCCGGTTCGGTCTCCCGGACGTGGACTGGATCCAGGTCAACGAATGGGCCACGCCGACCCAGCCGGATGACCTCACCGCCCTCAACGACCCGGTGTTGCAGGAATGGGTGCGGTTCCGCTGTGAGTCGCTCGCGGGCTATGCCAAAGACCTTTACGATTACGTCAAAAGCTTGAACCCGGATGTCTGCGTGCTGTTCAACATCAAGGGCGTTTACAGCTTCAACCGCTACTGGGTCAATGCCGTTTATCATCCGCTGTTTGCCAACCACGTTGACGTGCTTTCCTTTGACACCGGCGGTTATGACGCGCGCATTGATTCCCGCACCGGCGCGCTGGTCTCCCAAATCCGTTCCTACAAGGTCGCGCGCCGGTTGAAATCAAGCTGCGAGGAATCGCTGCAGGACGACCTTCGCTGCGCCCTCCAGATGGCTTTCGATTACGAGCCGCCGGTCGCCGGATACGTGGGTTCCCCCTTCATGACCCGCATCTTTACCCCCTTCCTCGAGTTCTACCGCGAATATTACAACCGCTATTATACCGGCACCGAAATGGTGGCGGACGTTGCCGTGCTGCACAACTGGCCGTCCATGGCATACAGCATCAACGACACCTATGTTCCCGTCACGTTGATGGAACAGACGCTCATCCAGCACAAGGTGCCGTTCGACATTTTGTTCGATGAAAACATCAATCAAATTGACCGCTACGGCGAGGTGATCCTTGCGGGACAGGAATGTGTCGGGAACGCGCAGGCCGAAAGGCTCCTGCAATACGTGCGCCACGGCGGCACGCTGGTGCTCACCGGCAACACCGCCGAATACAACGAATGGCGCGAACGCCGTCGCACCAACCCGCTGCTTCCGGCGCGTCAGGAAGGCAAGGGCCGCATTGTTTACATCCCGGAAATCATCCGCGCCGACAACCCGGGCAAGTCACAGCGCCTCGATGAAAATCCCGAACCCGGGGCGACCCCGCAAAAAGTCATCCGCATGACGCCGGCACAATGGGTGCTGCCGAAAAACCACGAGGCCATCCGCCAGGCCGTTGTGGACGGCCTGCCCAAGGGGCTTTCGATTGAAACCGGGTTGCCGCTCACGACGGTGATGGAGCTGCTCACCCGGCCGGCCACGCGGGAGACGCTCGCCCACTTCGTCAACTTTGACCGCCTGAATCCGCTGGCCCCGTTCCCGGTGACGGTGCGCAAACAATTCACCGGACCGGTCAAATCCGTTTCCTGCCTCTCGCCGGAACGGGATGAGACGCTGTCATTGACCTTTCAGGAAGCCGGCGACCGCGTAACCTTCACCGTCCCGGCCACCAGGCTCTACGCGATGGTGGTGATTGCGCAGTAAAAGCCAGAGCAAGGGAATTTAACCACGGCTGGTCCCTTCGCCCCAATTCGACGTTCGATGCAGCTTTCAGAAGCCGACCCGCGTTCTTCGGGATTCAGCGTTCGGTGTCCCGCCTTCAGGCGGCCCATACGACGTTAAAGGTTGAAAGTTGAGTGTTGAATGTTGGTTACAGCCCCGATGCCGCCGGCAACTCCTTCCTTATTGTGGGATGCCTGCCTGTAATGTGGCCAGATCCTGACCATCCTGAGCCGAGCTCGTTGGTTGACTGTATTCGTTGAAGATTTTCGGCACCAGCCACTTCTGTCGAGCTGAATGCCCATCGGCATAGGAAAGGAAGCAACCCAGACTGTGTCGATCCGTTGGCATATTCATCCAACTGTATTGCTGGGGAACACCCGTTGGCCATATCCCAAAGCAACCATCGTCAATGGATTTCTCATTTTCTTCGATGAACGTTAAAACATTCACGGGGGTTTTCAAGCTGGTGGCTTTGACGAATGGACTATGAATCGCAGGATCACATAATGTTTCGCTGTTGAGATAGCCGTTTATGGAATAGCTGCGATTATGGAGCACACTTGGATTCCCGATCACTGAGGCTGTGTCGCCGGGGCAGCGGTAGAGGGCCACCGATTTGGCGTAGGAGAACAACACGCCATTTTGAATGTTGGTTGTGGTTGTGTCCGTTTGGCAACAACCCAAAACCCAGGAATCAGGAATGCCTCCACAAGGAATGCCTCCAGACCAAGACCAATCGTCGGGGACCATCGTGTCTCCATTGTCATCCGCATACATCGTCCAGCACAACTGTAGTTGCTTGAGGTTGTCCAGACACTGTGTCGCTTTAGCCGTCTCCTTGGATTTGGCCAATACCGGCAACAACAGGGCGGCCAGAATGGCGATGATGGCGATGACCACCAGCAGTTCAATCAACGTGAACGCCTGTGCACGGCCCTTTCTTTTAGAAAAAACTTCCATTCTCTTTTCCAGACGAAATGTTTGGCAGCGAAGTTTCATTTGTTCACGTGTCAGAATTACCCCCCGCACGATCAACAAGCGATGGGGAACACCGTGCAAAGAAACGTAAGCCAAGTGAGGTGGGTTGTAAACTTTGCGCGAGCGGTGGGGATTCGGAGCGTAGTGCAGCGAGCACCGAACCGCCGCGCACTGAATGAATAAGCGCGGCCTGTGACGCACGCGAAACAAAGACGCCTGTTCGAGAACGAAATATACGCCGGGGCTTCGCCAATGGCTTGAACCAACACTTTCCAAGCGGGGTCATTTTTATTTGGGCAGATGATCTTGATCATAGCGCCAGTCCTTTTACCCCGTTACGCCTTCACCAGCGTTTTGACGCAATAGCTATTGAGACTTTCACCAGCGGCAAGAGCTTTGGCCGCGAGACGGCGGTGAATGGCCGGTTCCACGCGCAACACAAACTTGCCGCTGAAATCTTTTTTGCCCAGCGGATCGGGCAAGGCGTGGCCGTCAGCGTGAATCAGTTCCACCATTTCCTCGACGGCTTGACACAATTCCGCATACACCCGCGCCTCGTCGCTGCCGTGAACGCCGCCAGCCATAATTTCCGGGCAACGGCCAATGAAGCATTGATCCTCGTCGCTCCACTCCACAAATTTCGTGTAGCGTGCCGCCTGTTCTTTGATTTGCTTGCGAGATAGAACACTCGTCTTCATACCATATTCTCTTCTTTTGTTTCCTGCTTTTGCAGGCTGTTACTCTTTCGCCGCGTCCAACATCCGCCACACATCCCGTTCCTGATAGTGCTTGGCGTCGTCACCGGAATGGCCGCTCACCGTCACCCGCAATCCTTTCGGATGCGTGAAGTTCCGATGGCTGCCCTTGCCGCCCCGGTTCACAAACCCGGCCTTTTCCAGGTCGGCTATCAGTTGGCGAACTTTGCGCGGCATTTCAGTATCAAAATAGTATCACAGATGGCCAGGGGTGTCAACGGTGTTCAAGCGGTTTGATTTATTCTCCGTAAGGATTAGACTCGATTTGGCCTTTGGGCCTTGGAAACCCGACACCACCGGGACAAATCGCGCGCGACCGGGCGTCACTGGTTAACGGTCAACTGGGCCGCGAGTCGGGCCATTCCTTCGGGACAGTCAGACTCTTTCACGCCTGCGGCTAGGGCACGGAACGGATGCGCCAGAAATTGTTCGTGGTCGGATTCGGTGTGTTGGTGAACACCAGCACACCGAATGAGTTGGCGGGATTGGTCGTCTGCGGCACCCAGTTGGCGGGTGCCAAGCTGAAGGAACGAACCAGCGCGTAATTCGTTCCGGCGATGCCCACAAAGGAAAGTTGCATATTACCTCCGCTCAATGGCTGGCGGGTGATTTGGTTTGTAAGCGGCCAGAATTTGCTCGGGCTGGTTGGTTCCATAGTTTGGGGGAGTTCCAGTTCCGTACGTGCCGTCGCCCAACTCGCCATATTGATTGTCGCCCATCGCCCACAAACTACCGTCACTCTTGAGAAATAGGCTGTCGTTCCATCCTGCTGCAACCGCCGCGACGTTGCCAGCCACAATCTGCTCGGGACGGTTGGTTCCAGAGGAAAGATAATTGCCGTAAGTGCCGTCGCCCAACTCGCCATTGTAGTTGGCACCCATGGCCCACAGGCTGCCGTTTCTCTTGAGAAACAGGCTGTGGTAATATCCTGCGGCAATCGCCGTAACGTTGCTGGCCACAATCTGCTCGGGCCGGTTGGTGGTGTTGTAAGTGCCGTCGCCCAACTGGCCAGCGCCGTTGTCGCCCATGGCCCACAAGCTGCCGTCACTCTTAAGAAACAGGCTGAAGTATCCTCCTGCGGCAATCGCCGTGACGTTGCTGGCCACAATCTGCTCGGGCTGGTTGGTTCCATAGTTTGGGGGAGTTCCAGTTCCGTATGTGCCGTCGCCCAACTGGCCATAATTGTTCCAGCCCATGGCCCACAGGCTGCCGTCACTCTTGACAAACAGGCTATGGCCGAATCCGGCGGCAATCGCCGTTACATTACTCGCCACAATCTGCTCGGGCAAGTTGGTGGTGTTGTAAGTGCCGTCACCCAACTGGCCATACTGGTTGAGGCCCATGGCCCATAGACTTCCGTCCGACTTCAGAAACAGGCTATGGTATTGTCCTCCGGCAATCGCCGTGACGTTGCTGACCACAATCTGCTCCGGGTGGTTGGTCGCGTCGACGTGAGTGCCGTCGCCCAACTGGCCAGCGAAGTTGTCGCCCATGGCCCATAAACTACCGTCACTCTTGAGAAACAGGCTGTGGTAGCCTCCGCCGGCAATCGCCGTGACGTTGCTGGCCACAATCTGCTCTGGCAGGTTGGTCTGGTTGCCAAGGCCTGAAGTACCGTCGCCCAACTGACCAAAGCCGTTGTTGCCCATGGCCCACAGGCTGCCATCGCTCTTGAGAAACAGGCTGTATTCCGATCCTGTGGTAATCTTGGTCACAGGTTGCGCGCCGCTGGCGACCGCTTGCAGCAACACCGCACACAGCAGACATACAATCTTCAAAGATTGCGACGTTATCATTTTCATAATCAGGGAGTCGCCAGACGATAAAAACCGCTGCTGTTGGATGGCGACAGCATGACTTCATTCTGCAAGTTCGTGAGATTGAGAGCCGGTGTGTCCGTCAACGTCTCCCAATTCGTCGTGGTCAAATCCAGATTCTGCTGCAACACAAAATTCGTCGAAGGGATAATCCAGGAAAGCATGAGATTGCTATTTGTCGTCGTGATGTTCACCGCAGGCACTGGCGTGGTTTGCGAAATCCATATTGCCCCGCCAGCGATGTTCCACATGCCAGCGTTGACGGCAACCAATTTGCAGCCATCCGCCGATGAGGCAACAGAAGTCCAATATTGCACAGGCACGCTATTGGACACCCAAGTCATTCCCGAATTCGTCGAAGTATAAATTGGGCCATTGAGTACAGGAATTTCGGGATTTTTGCTTCCACCCGCCACGGCTACCAATCTCGAACCATCTGCTGAAGAAGCCACGGCATTCCAATTGGTCTCCGGAGCGCTGGTCTGCATCCAAGTCATGCCGGAATTGGTGGAGATAAAAATCCATTGTCCGGCCGCCGCCACCAGACAGGTTCCATTCGCCGAGGAAGCGACGGATATTCCCCCAGACAAGGAATTTGTTTGCGTCCAGCTACTGCCTGAATTTGTTGAAATGTAAATTTCCAGTCCCGCTGCCACCAACTTGGTTCCATCTGCCGACGAAGCAACGGATCTCAAAAGCGGCATGTTGGTTGACGACACCCAAGTGTTTCCCGAATCCGTCGAAGTAAAAACCACACCGTTGGCTATTAGCGCGGCCAGTTTGCTTCCATCCGCCGAGGAAGCAACCGAATACCAGTCCTGGTTGGGCAGATTGTTCGATACCCACGTCTGCCCTGAATTTGTTGAGATGTAAATCCCACCAGCATGAGCTCCCGCCACCAGTTTGGTTCCATCGAATGATGAAGCAATCGAATAGCCATCTTGATAATTCGGTGCGCTGGTTTGAATCCAAGTGTCTCCTGAATTTGTTGAGACCCAAATGCCATCATTCTTGGCTGCCGCCACTAGTTTGGTTCCATCTGCTGAGGAGGCGACGGAAGTCCAATAATTCGTGGGCGCACTGGTCTGCGTCCAAGTTTGGGCAAACGCGGAGTTACCAGCAGCAATCAAACCGCAAAATGTCATCAATAATAATTCGGTTCGGTGCCTTGTGTGCGATTGTATTTTCATAAGCGCAGCGCCACCTAACAGTGATTATACGACCGCTGGTGCGTACATCAAATTTGATTTTTCCCAGCAATTGGTTTTTACAATCCGTTGACAGTCAGGGGTTCGTTTCTTTGATATACGAACCATCAGTCGTATATCCAAATCAAAAAATCTTTTATGAACTCCACCGTCTCGTCTAAAACATTTAACGAACCACAACGGCCGCATCCGCCTGTTCTTCGGTGGTCATACCATGGCGCCGGGCGTTCTTTCGCCGCCAGTATTGGCCGATGGTTTTCGTCGCATCGTCCAGCCAATCAGGGTCAGCCAGCAGGGTGATCAATTCGATGGCGCTAAAGAATTTCACGGCATTGGGCCTGGTCTTGCCCAGCGCCCGCAGTTTCCCCGCACTGCCGAGAATGGCGAAATTAATTATGACGCCGCGGCGGCGGCTTTTTTACGGACGGCGAGGAAGTTCAGATACTCGATCAGTTGCGGTTTCATTTCCGTGCGCGGGACGATGGCGTCAATGAGACCGCGATCGAGGAGAAATTCGGCGGTCTGAAATCCCGGCGGCAATTCGGCCTGGGTGGTGTCCTTGATGACGCGCGGACCGGCAAAACCGATCATCGCGCCCGGCTCGGCCAGAATCAGGTCGCCCAGACTCGCGTAACTGGCCATCACGCCCGCCGTGGTCGGATGCGTGAGCACGCTGATGTAGGGCAGGCGTTGTTGCGCGTGGTAGGCGAGCGCGGCGGCGGTCTTGGCCATTTGCATGAGGCTGAACATGCCTTCGTACATGCGCGCGCCGCCGCTGCTGGAAATGATGATGACGGGCAGTTCCTTTTCCGTCGCGCGTTCGATGAGGCGCGTCAATTTTTCGCCGACGACCGAGCCCATCGAACCGCCGAGGAAACTGAAATCCATCACGCCGAGCGCGGCGCGGTCTTCGCCGATTTTGCAAATGCCGGTGACGACCGCGTCCTTCAAGGCCGTCTTTTTTTGATGCGATTCGAGTTTGGACGCATACGTGTCCACGCCCTGGAAGCGGAGCATGTCCACGCTCGTCATTTGCGCGTCCATTTCCTCGAACGTGCAGGTTTCGACCAGCGAGTGAATCCGTTCGCGCGAGCCGATGGGGAAATGGTGGCCGCACTTCGGGCAAACCTTCAGGTTTTCGTCCAGTTCCTTGTCGAAAACCATGGTTTCGCACTTCGGACATTTCGTCCAAAGCCCCTCCGGAATGTCGCGTTTTTTGGATCTGCCGGCGCCGAGCCTGGGCTTCCTGGGCAAGGGCTCCCCCTTGGTCGTCGTCGGAGTCAATGTCCCCGCCTTGATCGGCGTCGAAGTCAATGTCGGCTCGACCGTTTCGAGACCGAGCGATTTCCTGGTAAAAGAAGTCGTGCTCATGAGTTGTTGAATAATAGAATACTAAAGTCCGCGCGCAACTGTCCAGACGCAAACATCGCCCGCCCCCGCGGCCAAAAGCACCTGGGCGCACGCACTGGTGGTCGCGCCGGTCGTGAAAACGTCGTCCACCAAAATCACCCGTTCGCCATTCAAACGCACGCCGGGGCGGATGGCAAATGCGCCGCGCATGTTCGCAGCCCGCTGCTGCCGCGTCAGCAAGGTTTGGGTCGCCGTGGCTGTGACCCGCCGGAGCAACCTCCGATTCAACGGAATTTTCATGGCGGTGCCCAGGTGCGCGGCGAGACGTTCGGCCTGGTTGAATTCACGTTCGCGCTGCCGCACTGAATGAAGCGGGACCGGCACAATCAAATTCCAATTTTGACCGCGCAACGCGGGCACCGCTTCGCGCAAAAACAGGCCGGCGAGAAAATGTTCAAACCACAACTGGCGCTGGTATTTGAAGCGGTGAATTGCCTCAAGGACGCCGCCGCGGGCGACGACCGCCGAGCGCGCGGAAGTGAAGCGCAGTTCCAGCTCGCGGCAATTCGTGCATTCAAACGGCGTCGTGATGTCGCCCTCGAATGGCAATCCGCAGCGTTCGCAAAACGGCGGTTTGATGAAGCGCACCTGCGACCAGCAGCGCGCGCCGACGAAGCCGTCTTTGGCGGTCGCGGGTTCCGCTTCACAGAGCCGGCAGATTTCGGGATAGAAAAAACCGAGGCCGACATTGAACCACTTTTGAAATGATTCTGCGAAAGCGGTCATCGCGAAATCGCAAACGGTTCACGCGTTGGTCTGAGGGGCAGGAATTTGAAAATGGCCAGCGTAAACAGAAGCACCCACAGCGCGAGCCAGCCATCAACCATTTTGCCCGTGCCCCAAAACCAGGTCGCGGCGTGCGGCGCGCCGGTTGTGAATGCGCCGTAGGTTTTCAGCCAGAAAATCCAGCCCGCGTGCAGGCCGATGGAGAAATAAAGGTTGCCGGTGCGTTGATAAGCGAGGCCGAGCAGGATGCCGGCCAGCGTGAGGCTGAAAAAACCGGGCACGAGCGCGTAAAAATCCGCAAAACCGCCCAGCATCCGCGGGAGCAAAATAAGCCCGGAATTCCAGGCCACCGCGCCGGCCCATTCCGTTCGCTGAAGAAAATGCACGAGCGCATAAACCAGGCTGCTCGCCATCAAGGCCAACGGCCAGTAAAACATTCTGCGCAAACCGCCAAAAATGCCGCCGCGAAATAAAATTTCCTCGAGGGTGGCCACGCTGGCCGCCGTCGCGATGGCGCTGAAGATGGTCCCCACGATTTTGTGGGCGGTCAGGCCCTGGATGAAAATGCGGTTACCGGAGCCAAGCGCGGTTCCGGCAACCACCGCCAGCGAAACGAAACCGAGCAGCAGGCCGCTGGAAAATTTTTTCCACTGGCCGTGAGGTGGAACCAGGCCGGCTTCGCGCCAGGAGGTCGCGCCGAGCGCACGCAACAGCGGCCAAAGCCCGGCCAGCGCGAGCAGAAGCAGCGAGCGATCCACGAAACGGTGAAACGGCGCGCCGGCGATTTGGGGGAACGAATGCGCGCCGGTTTGCGCGAGCCAGTAAAGCCACGGCGCGAGCAAGGCGCCGCCGATAAACACCACGACGATGTAGATGACCAGCGCCCGAAGTAGCCGCATGACGCAGAATAAAACGAAACGCCGATTCAAGCCAAGCGCGAATTCCTGCCACCCAATGGCGTCGGCGCGCGTCCAACCCATTGGCGTGCGAACAGGTTTTGCTCGCGCTGCCGTGGGAAACATGTTATGCCATCAGCAGATATGGCGAGCAGTTTACAAAGCCCGGCGGACACCGGGCGAACGACCCCGGAGCGGTTTGGACGGTTTTATCCGCAGGAACTCATCAACAGCGGCGGCATGGCCGACATCTGGCTGGTGACCGATAATCGCGGCAAACCTTACGCGCTGCGGAGATTAAAGAACCGGTTGCGGTTCAATCTTCTGGCGCGCCGCCGGTTTTTGCGCGGGTGCGATGTGCTTTCCAAAATCAATGAAAGCGATTATGTCGTCGGCTATGTGGAACATGGCCGGCAGGGCGGAACGCTTTACCTGGTCATGGATTACATTGAGGCGGCGAATTTGAAGGAATTGTTCGCGCGGCATGATCCGGTGCTGACGGAAAACGTCGCGCAAATCCTGATTGATATGGCGCTCGGCCTGAGCCACGTGCACGAGAGCGGTTTCATGCACCTTGATTTCAAACCGGAAAATGTTCTCGTGACGCGCAACAGCAATGTGCGGCTGATTGATTTCGACCTGGCCCAGCCGATCCCCGAAAAGCCGAAGAAAATGTCGAAGAATCCGGGCACGCCAAGTTACATGGCGCCGGAGCAATTGAAGCGGCAGCCGATTGATTCGCGCGCGGACATTTTTGCCTACGGTGTCGCCGCCTACGAATTGCTGACCAACCAGAAACCATTTCCCGGCGAGACCCCCTCGGAAATCCTGGCTGTGCAGATGGACACTTCCGGCCCCAGGTCACCACGCGAGCACAACGCGGACATTCCCGCCCCGCTCGAAAAGGTGATCATGAAGTGCCTCGCGCGTGACCCGGACAAGCGTTACCCGTTCATGAGCGTGCTGGTCCGCGATCTGGAAAGCGCGCTGTATGTGTGAGAGAAATGTGACGTGGTAGGGCGGCGCTGCTGCGCCGCCGGGATGGCCGCGCAGCAGCACGGCTCTACCGTGTGGATTCGTTTGAAGTTGACTACCCGAGCAGCCGCGCGAGGTGCTGCGCGACTTCCTCAATCCAATCGTTGCCGGGAAGCGCGTATGGCCGGAACGTCTCGATGTACCCCTCCCGGTCGTTGTAATAGAGCGCCCGATGCAGGCCGAGCGTGCTGGCATCCGGAGCATCAATCAGGCTGGCGGAGTCGCTGGCGCTCATCTGGAAAAGCACGCGCATCTCGAATTCGGTCAACGTCTTCCGGCCCAGGAACCGGTTCACGTTGTTGTAGGTGTCACAGGTGGCGATGACATGAAACCCGTGGCTGGGACCTTCGCTGATGAGACTCATGAGCACGGCGGCGGGGTTGGCGGCGCTCCCGGCATCGCTGCTGGAAAAGCTGAATTCATCCTCCTGCCGGAGCTTCTTGTAATTTTGCAGGCCGTGAATCAACACGAACGTCTCCGGGGCGCGGCCCTTTTCATCGCTGCGTTTCAAATCTTCCGCCAGGTCGTTCATGATTTCCGCGAGGTTGCTGTTGTGGGCCTGAATGATTTCGTGCGGAACCGCCCGGATGACATGTTGCAGGAATTCACGCTGGGGAAATCCAGGGGGTGAGCTGTCGAGCAGGATGAAACGCGCGGATTTTTTTGGATACTGGGCCGCCAGTGACACAAGCGCGACGGACAGGAGAGTCGAGGCCCGTTCTTCGCTTTGCCCGACAATCAGGAGGTTGCTGCCGCTTTGCCGCTGGAAAACGGCTTCGGTCGGTCCTTTGATGGAATTGGGCGCGCCCAGCCAGATGCGCGCCTGAGCCGCCGGTTTCACGGATTTCGCCTGCAGCATCACGCCCAGAGACGCGTTTTCCTTCACGTCCGCCGGCGCATTGCCTTCAAACACAAACGGCCCCGGATATTGATTCTGATTTTGATCGGCCCGCGCGCGGATTTTTTCAAGGTAACGGTCGCGCACTTCCTCGGGCAACCACACGGTTTGGAACGGACTGTTGCCTTCGATGGAACCGGCAACATCGTTGTAAATGCCTTCGCCGGGACGCGAGAGCAGGCGCGGGGCCGGATTGTCCTGGTCCATGATCAAATAGGCGTCGGCCTCGTTGCACTGGAGCGCGATGCGGATGACCATCTGGCCAATGGTCGCGCGGGCCAGCGTGTAAGCGCCGCCCAGGGTTTGCGAACCGAGCAGCACGTGAATGCCGAAGGCGCGGCCTTGCCGGACAATGCGATCGAGCAGGACGGCGGCGGATTGCGAAACGCGGTCTTCCTCCACGAAAAATTCCTGAAACTCGTCAATGATCAGCAACGAACGGGGCATCGGCTCGGTGCCGCCCGCTTTTTTATAGCCGGCGAGATCCTGCACGCTCAATTGGCGGAACCGATCACCGCGACGGCGCAGTTCCTCGTCCACGCGCTGAAGCACGCTCAACCCGAATTCCCGGTCGCTTTCGATGGCCACCACCTTCGCGTGCGGCAGCCGGCGGTTGCCGTAGCACTTGAATTCCACGCCTTTCTTGAAGTCCACCAGATAGAACTCGACCTGCTCCGGGCTGCACCACAGCGCCAGATTGGTGATGATGACGTGGAACAAGGTGGACTTGCCCGAACCGGTCTTGCCGGCAATCAACGCGTGCTGGCGCGTGCCTTTGCCGATGGCAAGCTGTTGCAATTTGGTCGCGCCGGAACGCCCGATGGGCACGGTGAGTTCCTCGGTGGTGTCCTCCGTCCAGAGTTTGGCGTCCGGGGGGGCCACTTGATCGAAAGGCACCTCGACGCGATTGGAATCCTTGCTGCTCTGGCCGACTTCATTGAGGAATTGCGTCGCGAATTCCGGGGAGGGTGGCCGGTCAAGGACCAATCGCGTTCCGGCCTTGCGCCAGCCGGACAATTCAAAACCCTTTTCTGCGCGGACGAGGCCGATGCTGTTTTTCCGGAGTTCGTCGGGAACGAAATCCTGGGGCAGGGCGTGCCGCTGGTCCCAATGAATGAGCGTGTACACTCCGCACCGGGCGCCGCTGGCGGCGATGTTCCGGAGCCGCCGCGCCGCGGTGTCGCTGAAGTTCACTGGAAACGAGGCAATGACGAGGAAATGATATTTCTCGGCAATGCTGCCCGCCTGCGCATTGTATTCCGTAATCGTCGCGTATTCGTTGCGGAGATACATCTGGATGACCTTTTCCATGTGCTCGTTCAATTCCGCGAGCTTTTCCTCAATCTGATTCGTCTGCGTCCAGATGCGGCTGTTGATGTAGCTCTCTTCGTAATCGGCGAGGTGCATCAGCGCGGCGAAGTTTTGTCCGAGACCGACCGGGTCGAAAATGGTGAAGCTCAATTTTCCGGGCGGGGTGGTGGAAAGGAGCCGGAAAATAACATTGTTGATCGTCTCGATCGCTTCGTCGCCACCGGTTTTGGCCGCTTCAAAAAGAATCGAGCCTTCGAGCGGGTAGGCGAGCACCAGCGGGACGGAAAACGTGGCCGGCCCCGGAAGCGCCAGGCGCCGGTCTTTCGGCATCACCTCGGCAAATTTCGCCACGTCCACTTCCAGGCGCCCGAATTTCGCCGCGTTTTTGAAATCCTGCGGCGGCGTCCATTTTTTCCATGCGGGCGACTGCCATTCCGGGAAAAGTTCCTTCGCGGCGGCGTTGGCCGCGCGGATGGTTTCATAAATCGGGTGGAGGCAACCTTTCCACTCCGTTTCCAGCGCCTGCCACCGAGCCTGGTTGTCGGCGTTCAGTTTCGCCATTTTCGCCGCGTGAGCATCCGCAAGCTGTCCCGCCTGTGCGTCCGCCTCCTTGCGCAGACGCGCGACGTTGTCCTCGCAATCGCGTTCAATCTGTTTGAGTTTTGCGAGGTGGAGCCGCTCGTTCGTTTCCAGGGCGCGAAACCCTTTTTCATCAACTTTCTGGCCCCGGATGCCGCGCGTGTCATAACCCTCCTTCAAGGTCTGCTTCCATTGTTGATTGAGGGTGCGGTTTGTGTTCTCAAATTCTTCTGCGATTCGTTCCTGTTCCTGCCGGCACCGCAATTCGGCCTGGTCCAGCGAGCCGTCATGCAGCCGGCGCGCCTTCGCCAGGTTGGCGGCAATCGCGCTGGCGGCCGGCCCGGCCTGGCGCTTTCCGTGTTGATGAATCATCAATGCGGTCACCCAAAGAAAAACCAGCGTTGCGCCCGTCACCCAACAATAAGAGATGGCGTTCAATCCCTGGTGGTGGAGCAGGGGAACCGAGGCGCCAAATATCAACAGCAGCAGAATCGCCAGCAGCCACATGGGCAGGTATTTGAAAATTCGCGGCAGCGGAATTTTTTTGAACCGGTTCAACTCGTCGCGCGTTTGGGATTCCAGACGATGAAACTCGTCAAGCAATTGATTCTCATCAGGGGGGAGATTGGGCTCAGGCCATTGCCGGTGCGGGGAGAGCAACCGGCGGAATTTGCCGTAACCGCGAAAAGCGCCACGGGCCGTTTTTTCCAGAAGCACGAAAACTTCCCGGCTTTCGGCCAGCTTGATTTTGAAATTTTCCAGGGTTGCGGCGGCATTGGCCAGGTCGGCATCCCGTTTGTGTTCCGCGGCCATTGCGCTTGTCTGAAGCCGGTGCTTTTGGCGTCCCTCCAGGTCGGTTCCCTCCATGACCTGCCGGTTGCACGTGAGATGGGCCTGGGCGATGCGGGCTTTTCGCCTTTCGAACCTGGACCGGCAATTTTTCTTTTCCCCTTCCCGGCCGGTTTCCGCGTCGGCGATGCGTTTGGACAACCGCGACGCATGCTCCTGGGTTGCTGCTTCAAATGCCTTCGTTTCCGCGTCGGTCCGGGCGCGAAACTCGCCGTTTAATTTTTCCTCCCGGCCGGCAAAATCCTGGATGGCGCCTTGGAACCGGTCCAAAAGCGCGAGCATTTCATTGGCTCCCAGATGGCTGCTCACAATCTTTGTTCCTCAAAAGCTAAACGAAAACCGTCCGGTGCGCGAGTATGTTTGTGAGTGCAAATCCTGCGTGCGAAACATGCGAACCAGCATGATGCCTTTGAATTCAATAAGGAACCCATGAAACCATGAACCGGCTTCGCTCCTGCATTCCTGGTTTCCTTATTCAATAAACGAGTACGAGGACGGCGGCATCCTGTGCCGACTTCACGACATCCTCAAACTTCCGGTCAGCCGTGACCGGCGCTTTGAGCTTGGCCGAAACGTCCAGCACCGATTCGAGGAAGCTCAACAAAAAACTGCTCTTCACCGCGTAATTGACATTCTCCGGCAACGCCCCGCTCGCGGCCAGCGCCGTGACTGCATCCATCTGAATGGAAAATCAGACCATCGACACTCGAAACTTCAACTGCATAGACCATGCTTCCAAACTCAACGCTTTCCACAGTGGCCGATCTCAAGACTCCTGGATAACCAAGAAAAACCAGTTGGTCTCCTTTCTCAACTCGTCGGGCAGGGTTCTGGTTCAATGGATAAAACTTACGATTACGACATTCTGACAACAGCGGTTCAATGTCGAATGTCACAAGGTCAAAGTGTTTGTCTTGGTCAATAGATTGGAAATCTAGAACAATTCCCCTCGCTCCGATGGATGGGTTTCTGTCGAGGAAAATGCACATCTTCAACTCGGGGCATTGATGATGTAGTTTTTCAAACTCGTCCCAGACATGATAACACGTAGCCAATAATTTTTTCTTTCCCGTATCCACCAAACCGAAACTCCCATTCGTGTCCACATTACCAACCGCGGACTTCAAAGAACGAGTGAAGCACAATGGGCCGCAGAATGGACTGATTTGTGGTTCAATCACAAATTTTATTTCTTCATCCGTTGAAAACATTTGATCACTTTCAGACAATAGAAATTCAAACGCCATTTGCCCCGGTCGTCCATCCCAAAATAAATTCAGGAAATGAGTTCCCATCCGTCTTCGCTGTGCTTCGACGCGACAAGTCCGTCCGCCATGTGGGTGCGCCCTGTCCGCCTTCGGCGTAGCGGCTTTCGGGAGAAAGCCGCCATTTGAATTCCTGTCACAGTTTGCGGCGCTCTGCCGAGCCGCCGCTACGCCAGGATTCCGGCGCAA
This sequence comes from Verrucomicrobiia bacterium, assembly GCA_049692125.1. Lineage (GTDB taxonomy): Bacteria > Verrucomicrobiota > Verrucomicrobiia > Limisphaerales > UBA11358 > UBA11358. Next base: position 26,736 of record JBAVOO010000013.1, read on the forward strand.
CCCGCGTCCGCTCATTTCCCCTGCGGCATTCAGATTGCGGATTGTAGCAGCCGACGTGAGCCGGCTCAAACTCGCCGACGGAGTTCAGCGGGGTGCAACTCGACACTGTTCTTAATTAGGGTAATTATATCCTTGACTCACCATAGGCTTTGGGGTATCGTTGGGGCATGAAAGATGCAAATGAGTTTCCTGAAACACTGGCGAGCGCAATCAAATACTTCGCTGACGCTGACATTGCGTTGAATTTCATGGCGTCGGTTCGCTGGCCTGACGGCAAGATTGTTTGCCCTTGTTGCCATAAATCCAATGCGGCGTTCCTGTCCACACGCAGGCTGTGGAAATGCCGAGACTGTCATAAACAATTCTCGGCAAAGGTAGGAACGATATTTGAGGACAGCGCACTTGGTTTTGATAAATGGCTTCCCGCTTTCTGGATGATTGTGAACGCCAAAAACGGGATTAGCTCTTGCGAGCTTGGCCGCGCATTGGGCGTCACCCAAAAGACAGCTTGGTTCATGCTTCACCGTATCCGGCTCGCCATGCAAAATGGCAGCATGGAAAAACTTTCGGGTGAAGTTGAAGCTGATGAAACTTACATCGGCGGCAAGGTTCGCTTCATGCACGCCGACAGGAAATGCAAGCGCGGGCGCGGAACGGGCGGCGTCGGCAAGGCGATTGTCATGGGTATTTTGGAACGGAACAGAAAAGACAAGGCGAGCACAGTGAAATTGAAACATGTTCAGAACGCTAGACGGAATACGGTGCAAGGCGAAATCCGCGAGCACGTTGAAGCCGGTTCGCAGGTGTTCACCGATGCGCTGCCCTCTTACAACGGATTGAATCAGAATTACGTTCACCAAGCGATTGACCATGCCAAAGAATATGTGCGCGGCAATGTCCATACGCAGGGCATGGACAATTTCTGGAGTTTGCTCAAGCGCGGGATTCGCGGGACATACGTTAGTGTTGAACCCTTTCATTTGTTTCGTTACTTAGACGAGCAAGCATTTCGATTTAATGAACGTGGGAACACAGACGCCGGACGGTTTCTAAAAGGCATCATCGGCATCATCGGAAAGCGGTTGCAATACGCCAAGCTCATCGGCTTACAAGCTGGCGAAGACTTTACGAGGTCAGCGTCAGGGACGTGGCAAGCGGCGTAAATCATAGGCTTTTACGTTTCACTTTGTTGGCTCTGACCTTTTTGTATTCCTGTTCCCGCCGATCAATTTCGGTTTTTGGCACGGCGACTATTTTTTTTGTGAACCGCCGAAATTTTTCAAACGGTGTCGGTACGTCTTGGTATGATTTATCGGGCATTTGAATTCCTATGGTTGCTCCGCAACTTTTAGTGAAATGTGACCAATGAATTGGCGCACATGCTCAATTATATGCGTCGCCTGAGATTGGTTGTAAATCGCTCTGCCGTGCGCCACATGGTTTCGCCATGCCTCTTTGAAGTGCATGAATTGCGCCGCCGCTTCGGAGAAAAACTGTTTGTCATAGTTGCCGCTAATCTTCGGGCCTGGCATGGCTCTGATTTTTGATTCAATCTGTTCTATGATATTTTGCCAATCGGCCAATTCGATAGGAAACGGAAAGGTCGCTCCCAACCGAGCCGCCACCGCTCTAAGGGCGTGCTCTAAAGAGCGCATCGAGTGAAAAACTGACGCATCAAATAAATCGAACGCCAAACTATTCCCGGCTTGCCGTAGTTCATTGTGCGCTCTTGGAAACGCCTGTTTTGCTTCCGGTGTGAGGAGCGCATCATTTTCGTACCATGGAGCGCAATCGGTCGGCATGAAAAGGAACTGACGTGTTCGTAATTCGTTGCGAACGACGGAAAGCAGGTATTTAAGGGCCTGCCCAGTCTTAGGAACGTCATTCAGGCTCATCTCGATTTGCGCAACTGATGCTTTGGCTTCAAGGGTTTCACAATGCAGCTTCAACTTCGTGAGAGCAGCGAGCAGGTCTTTGATTTCATCTGCCGTCAGGGGGTCGTCGGTATGCTCCGCCAAAAAGAAGACGCTTTCTAAGTCGTCCAATTCTCCCCAGATAGCCACATAAGCGTTCAAATTCAGCTTAATCATATCCCATAAATTTATCAGATTTAGAGACATGCTGCACCCCTCCTTTTGGGTGAGTCAAGGATATAATTACCTTAATTAGGGACTGGAAAGTCCCCAGAACCCGCAGGCTGGAAAGCCTGCGCTACTTGAGCCAATTGCAAAACTCCAAAAAGCTTGGGGATTTTTTGAACGTGGACAGCGAGGAGGGATCATATGCATATGCCTACCGCCCTGCACGATCTATG
>JBAVOO010000014.1:0-40339 GCA_049692125.1 Verrucomicrobiia bacterium
CGGCGAAAGGCTGCATCGGCCATTGGAACGGCTGGTGCCCAATCCCAAGCTTAAATTCCTGGAGCAGTGCCGGGAGGTGATGCGGTTTCACCGGCTGGCGCTGCGCACGGAGGAGGCGTATTTGCAGCAGTAGCAGCGCCAAATCTGATGATGGCCACCTTCCCCAAGAGGCAGATGTCGGAGTACAAGCACATGTGATAAGCTAACTGACACGACAAACCCGCCACCACTGCAACATCGGCTTCGGCCTGTCGGGCCCCAGCCCGCAGGGCGTAGGCCGACGCGGCAAACCGCGTTGAAGCGGGAGTTGCTGACAAATGGAAGAGCGATTGGGGGCGGAACGGCAGGAGACGGTGGAGGCGCAGGCAGAAGGGAACGTGGCAAAAAACCGACAAAATCGGCAATGAATTTATGGAGGCACTCAGGGGTGTTTGTCTTCACGAAATTGAAGCCCATTGTTAACGACTATTCCTTGACCGGATATAGACTGAGTATTAAAACCCATTTTTGAAGTGCAACAAGGGCTTCCCGGAACAGAACCGTTCAGAACCAGGTTTTCAGCAGGGCAAGTATGCGACGGATTAAATTGGGTTTCACCGCACACGTCTCAAATTTCATCAGCGCCGCCTTGGGCACGGTTATCGTGCCTGTATTTCTGGCCTGCGCGCAGGCTCAACCCACCAACCTTGCCGTCACGGTGCGTCACGCGCCCGGTCTGAACGGCAACGGGCTGATTGAAGGTTCATTGCAGCAACTGCTCGGCGAAAACGCGACGCTCAACGGCGGATTCACCCTGACCGGCGACCTGCTCGTCCCCGGCACGCCCACGCTGCGCGTCAATGGCAATCCGACTTTTGCCGGCACGATTGCGGGCACAGGCGGCACATCACCCACCGGCTATCAAATCACGCTCAATGGCAATTGTGTGCTGAATCATTTGCGCACAAGAATCAATCCGGTGTCGCTGCCCACAGTAACAGCCCCGCCGCAGCCCGTTGGCACGCGCAGCGTGACCATCAACAATACCGGCCAGTCCATCGGTAATCCGGCAACGCTCCATGATTTGACGCTCAACGGCAACGTAGGTCAGGTGACTGTGCCGCCCGGCACCTATGGCACATTCACGGTAAACGGCGGTTCGGGTGTGGTGCTGGGCGTTGCGGGCGGGGTTCAGGCAGTAAATTACAACCTGCAAAATCTGAATTTGAACGGTAATTCCACGTTGAAAGCGGTCGGGCCGGTGGTGTTGACCGTGGCCAACGGCTTTACCGCCAATGGAACGGTCGGCGCGTCAAACAATCCGGCGTGGGTGCAACTTCAAGTGGCCAGTGGTGGTTTTACGCTGAACGGCGGCTGCACGGTCTATGGCCTGGTACTGGCACCGAATGGGACGGTCATCGTCAACGGCAATTCCACGCTGGTTGGCACTTCGGCCAGCGACCAGTTTATATTGAATGGCAACGGCCTGGTGCGTTGGGGCGGTTCGTCCACACAAACGAATCCACCACCGGTGGCCATGCCACAAAGCATCGCGCTGGCGGAAAACAGTTCGACCAACATTACCCTGACCGGCTCTGAGCCACAGGGAAGAACGCTGACCTTCACGTTGTTGACGTTGCCGTCACACGGAACGGTCAGCGGCACGCCACCCAGTGTGACTTACAAACCGGCGACAAATTACTTCGGCAGCGACGCCTTCACTTTCAAAGTGAACAATGGCATCACGGACTCGTTGCCGGCGACCGTTTCGCTGACGGTCACACAGGTCTATTATCCGCCAATCGCTTTTTCGCAATCGCTCATGAATTTTGAAGATACCGCGCTGCCAGTAACGTTGACCGGCTATGATCCGCAGGGTTATGCCTTGACCTTTTCCGTGTTGACGCAGCCGGCACATGGAACATTGAGCGGGACGGCCCCCAATCTGACGTATCAGCCAGCCACGAATTATTTCGGCAATGATTCTTTCACGTTTCGGGTGGGTGACGGTGTGTCCAATTCCCTCTCCGCAACCATCAGCATCACCAACCGACCGGTGGACGATCCACCGACTGTCGTAGCGGGGCCAGACCAACTGATCATTTTACCGGCCAACTCTGTCAACATTGCCGGTTCGGTCATCTATGATGTATTTCCCGGGGCGGTGGACACCATTCTTTGGAGCAAGGCCAGTGGGCCGGGGAACGTCACATTCGGCAATCCTTCATCGACCCTGACCACAGCGACTTTCAGCCAGTCAGGTTTTTATTGTCTGCGCCTGTTTGCCAGCGATTCATTCTTGAGCGGGAGCAATGACCTGTTCGTAACGGTGGATGCGCCGCCCGTGGTCAACGCCGGTTCGACCATGACCAACACTTTCCCCGGCACAGTCACCCTGCCGGGTTCGGCCAGTGACGACGGCCTGCCTGCCAACGGCACACTGAAAGTTGTCTGGGGCAAAGTCAGCGGACCGGGCACGGTTGTATTTGGAAATGCGGCGGCGACGAACAGCACGGCGACCTTCAGCACCAACGGGGTTTATGTGTTGCGCTTGACCGCAGACGACAGCATCGCCACGAATCACTCGGATATGAAGGTCATTGAAAATTTACCGCCCGTGGTCAATGCCGGGGCAAGCATCCTTGCCAATGGCCTCCAGGCTGCACTCAACGGCAGTGTTATCGATGACGGTTTGCCGGGGGCGTTGCTGTCATCGCAATGGTCGCAATCCACCGGCCCGGGCACCATCACCTTCAGCCACGCATCGGCAACGAATACAACCGTCACCGCCAGCCAATCCGGCACTTATGTTCTGGTTCTGACAGCATACGATGGCGCGGCGACCAATTCGAGCGGGGTGGTTGTCACCTTCAACCTGCCGCCGGTCGTCAACGCCGGCCCGGCTCAAACGGTAAACTTCGGCACAACGGCCACGCTGGCCGGGACGATTACCGATGACCAATTGCCGTATAACATTCTGACCAGCACTTGGAATGAAGTGAGCGGGCCGGGGAACGCGACCTTTGCCGACACCAGCGTGACCAACACCACCGTGACCTTTGATCAGCCCGGCACTTATACTCTGCGTCTGACTGCCAGCGATACTTTGGCGACAACCAACGCCGATGTGGTAATCCGGGTCAATACCGCACCGGTGGTTGATGCAGGCGCTGATCAACTTGTGACTTTAGGAACATGGGTCACCCTTGCAGGCAGTTATACGGACGACGGGATTCCCGGATCGGTGGTAACAACACTTTGGACACAGATTAGCGGCCCCGCGGGCGCTGTCTTCGCCGACCCAACCGCCGCCAATACGACGGTGAACTTCAGTCAAAGCGGCGTGTATGTGTTTCAACTGACGGCCAACGATGGACTGACGAATGGCAGTGCCCAGGTGACAGTCATTGTCAATCAGGCGCCAACCGTATCAGTGGCGGCGGACAAATTTACCGTGGAAATGCCCGACACGGTCACCTTGAACGGCATTGTTTCCGACGATGGCTTGCCGAATGGGACATTGACTTGCTTGTGGAATCAGGTTGGCGGTCCCGGCAAGGCCACGTTCAGCAATCCAGGCGGGACAAACACCACGGTGAGCTTCAATGCCGCCGGAACTTATATTCTCAGCCTGACGGCCAATGACTCCGTCGCGACCGGAAGCAACCACATCATCCTGACGGTGCTGCCGACAAACCAGCCGCCGGTGGCCAACAGTCAAACTCTCTCCGTGGCCGGGAACACGGCGCTGAACATCACGTTGACCGGCAGCGATCCAGAGGGGGCATCCCTGACATACACGCTCCTGAGCCAGCCCGCGCACGGCACCCTCAACCTTCAACCCCTGACTCTCAACAACTATGTTTACACCCCGGCAATGGATTACAATGGTCCCGACAGCTTTGCCTTCAAAGTGAACGATGGCCGGTCGGACTCAGCACCGGCAACAGTTACGATCAACGTGCAAGCGGACACGAGCGCACTGCAATTGAATGTGCCGGGTGAACAAACCATTCCTCACAACATACCGCTGGTGTTTGGCCCAAACCGGTTGATCTCGATTGTGGATGAGGACGCCGGCCTTGGAGTGCTGGAACTTTCCTTGTCGGTTTCCAACGGCACGCTCACCTTGGGCCCGGCCGATGGACTTGAGTGGCAGGCCGGGGCAAACGGCACATCCAATCAGGTCGTCCGGGGAACTCTTGGCGACCTGAACGCCGCCTTGGCCGGTTTAAGCTATCTCAATTTCACCAACTTTTCCGGCGTTGATTTGCTCAACGTCACGGTGGACGACCTGGGCAACACCGATCTGGGCATAAATTTCAAGGATGCGAAAACAATTCTGATAACCGTTATCGCGCCGCCAAACAATCCACCCAAGGTTTCCATCGTTGCCCCCGCGGACACGAGTCAATTTCAATTCGGACAAACCATCACCGTGGAAGCAACCGCCACGGACTGGGACGGTCAGGTGAACTATGTGACACTGCTGGCCGACGGCCGGGAACTGGCGGAACTCACCGCACCACCTTTTGCCACCGCGTGGACAAACGCCACCTTGGGCCGGCACGTTCTTTCGGCAGTGGCAACCGATGACCAGGGAGATACATCCGCTTCTTCCGATGTTGCCATCTGGGTGGTGGATGAAAACGGCGGTTTCATGGTTGAGGCCGGACCGGACCAGATCATCAGCCTGCCCAATGCCGCGTCCCTGGCCGGGACAGTGGAAATCCAGATGCCGGTCACCGACAGCCAGACCAATGTGACCTGGTCGAGACTCGACGGGCCGGGCGACGTGCAATTCCTTGATCCCAATGTATTGATTACCACTGCACAATTCAGCAAACCGGGAAGTTATACCTTCAAGCTGCAGGTCGCGTATGCCGGCGGCATCCGCAGCGATCTGCTCAAAGTGGAGGTCCTTCCAGCCCCTCCTGATCGTCTCACGGCGGCGCGCTCAAGCCGGGGCACCGATTTTTGGCTGACCTTCCTGAACAATGCCATGCCTATCTACGAACCTCAATATTCTGGTAACGACCTGTACCTCAGCGCCGATGTGGATACGGCGGGCAAAGTGGACTTTTTCGATGGAAGAAACACAGAACAGCGTTTCCAGGTTCGCGCGGGTTCCACAACGATTGTTCCAGCTTGGGAAACAGGTTTGAATGTCTCGGATTCCATTCAAACCAAGGCCATTCACGTCACGACCGACCATCCCGTGACCGTTCACGGGCTTAATTATGTGGATATGTCCACCGATGGCTATCTGGCCTTGCCGACGGCGATGCTGGGAACCGACTACATCGTCCTTTCGTACCGGAACTCACCCTATTGGGACGATCCGGCATACATTATGGGCGGGACGCAGTTTGGCTTGGTCGCTTCAGAGAATGACACCACCATTACCATCATACCTTCCGTCACGGTTGATTCCCGGATTGCGGGTGTTCCGTACCAGATTGTTTTGCAAACGGGCGAGACCTACCGCCTCATCAATTACGATGGTCCCGATGCCGATCTTACGGGAACCACGATCAAGTCGGACAAGCCGATTGCGGTTTTTGGCGGCCATATGTGTGCTCTTGTGCCGCCGAGTGTTGCTGCGGGCGATCATCTGGTCGAACAGCTTCCGCCCGTGAACATGTGGGGACGCCACTTCGTCACCCTGCCGCTGGCCACCCGCACGAAGGGGGATACATTTCGTTTTCTGGCCGCCACCAATGACACCCGCGTGGCCATCAATGGCAAAATGGTGGCGTCCTTGGATCGCGGGCAATTCCTTGAACGAATCATGGATGCTCCGGCGGAAATTCTTGCCAGCAAACCCATTCTGGTGGCGCAGTATGCCAACGGCTCCGATTTTGACGGCAGCACCGGGGATCCGTCCATGATGCTGGTGCCGTCGGTCGAGCAGTTTGGCGGTGATTGCATGCTCTCGACCCCGTCCTTTTGGGATTGGCCGGATGAACAAACGGAGGATATTTACACGGACTATCTCAATCTCATCATCCGGACGAACGGGATGGGGCTGATCCAGCTCGACGGTGTTTGCGTGCCCGCAAGTCAATTCCAGATTATCAGCAATAGTGGCTACGCCGGCGCGCAACTGCCAATCAATCCCGGCAACCACCACCTCTCCGCGCCGGTTCCGTTCGGAGCCTGTATTTATGGTTGGGCGTGGTACGAATCCTATGCCTTTGGGGCCGGCTTTTATTCCGAGACTGTTGAATCAGACACAAAACTGGAACTGACACAGCCCACGCCGTTCGCAGCGGTGGACCATGAAAAAACCGTGATGGCGCGGGTCACAAACGGGCGCGGGCTGCCCATCCACGATATGGAAGTGAGTTTCTTTGTGTCGGGTGCCAACGTGGCCACAGGCAGGGCGACCACTTCGCGCCTTGGCCGGGCGGTGTTTTCCTATGCTGGCGCCAATGCCGGGGTGGATGTGATTACAGCAACACTCGTGGATTTGGAGCAATCCGTAACCAACACTTGGGACGCTGATTCGGATAACACGCCTCCGGTTGTTTCCACCGCCGACACGCCGCCGCTGCAATTCAGCCTGACGATACAACTGGTGGGAACGGCGGCTGACGACGGTCGTCCGGCTGGCGGCGGTCTCCACACCCAATGGCTCCTGCTCGATGGACCGGCTGACGTGCAGTTCGAAAATGCCACCCAATCTTTGACCCGCGCCTTTTGCTCCGAATCCGGACGCTACCAATTCGAATTTTCCGCCGCCGACACCCAATTCAGCAGTCATGCTTTGGTGGAAGTGATTGTGGATGACCCACCGGGAATAGCATTCCCGGGGGATTCCAGCGGGCTTCCTTCCCTTGCCCCCGTGGGTTCGCCCATCCAACTTGCGGTGAATGCCTGGGATGATGACGGCGAAATTGACCGGGTGGAATTCTACGCCAACGACAGTTTGATTGACACAGCCACCAATGGGAATTCGTGGACGAGTTACAGTATCAATTGGACTCCCTCCACCAACGGCTGGTTCCAAATCCGCGCCGTCGCCTTCGACAACCTCGGTGGTTCAAATTCTTTGGACTTCGGCACGATCCAGGTGGACTGCGTTCCCCAAGTCTTGATTGACAGTCCGGGCAGCGGAATCGTGTTGACGGTGCCGACGAACGTGCTCGTTCATGCCACAGCGAGCGACCCGGATGGAACCATTGTTTCCCTTTCCATTTATGCCAATGGCGACCTGCTGGGAACGTCCGACGGGCCGGATGTCGCCGCAACCTGGTTTCCCCGGCAAGAGGGCGATTATACCCTGACGGCTATTGCCACTGATGACTTGGGACTGACAACTTCCAAAGATGTTTCGGTGACTGTGACCGGGGACTTCCCGCACGTTACACTGATTCACAATACCACCAATGCCTATGGCCAAAGTTATATTGCAGTTCTCATCGGCGTGCCGGCTTGCCTGGCAGCGGATGTTTGGATGCCAGGGCCATACCACATTACCAACGTCACGTTCCATGTCGGGTCTGTCTGGGGTGGCCAGAGTGACACTGCTGTTTCGTCATCGAAACCGCCCTATCAGATCCTATGGACCGACCAAGATGCGGGTTTTTATTCAATCACCGTCATAGCCGGGGCGGACTCAGGTGCCATCGGGGAGACTTCGGAGTGGGTGTCGTCGTATCGAAAAGTTTCCATTGCCTTTGCCGCGCCTGCCGCCAATAAACCGGTCGCCGTGGGCATGCCGGTGGCCATCCAACTTTCGGTGGACGATCCGGGACATCTTCTGGAAACCTTTGATTATTATGTGAATGGACAATTGCTCATTGAAACCACAAATAGTGATGCAGTTTTATGGCAACCCCCTTCTCCTGGAAATTATCAACTTGGTGCGCAGGCCATTGACCGAATCTATGGAACCCGCAGTCCGTTCAATACAGAAACTCTTTCAGTTAATGCCAACTTTGCGTTCATTAACGACGGAGTTTCAATCGTCAGCCCCGACGACGGAGATTCGCTGTTCGTCGGAAGCCCCACGCCAATCTATCTCGCGTTTGAAGATCCCACGGGTGACTTCGACCACGCAGAAATCTTTGCCAATGGAGTTGGTCTGGGGCAGACGACCAACTCCTGGCTCGACTGGGTGCCGCAACAAACCAATGATTATTCCCTGACGGCCGTCGCCTGCGACCATCAAGGCAACGCTTCACCTGCCAGCGATCCGGTGATGGTTCATGTGCTGACGCCACCGCCGCCGCAGGTCGTCATCACCTCGCCGAGCGAAGGCAGCCGGCTTGCGTTGGGACAGGAAACCATCATCGCTGTGGATGTGACCGACCCGGCACAGGCTGTCACAAACCTGGAACTGCTGGTGGACGGCGTTAAAGTGGCGGATTCCCTCGATTCGTACATCCCTTGGACCCCCGGCTCAATCGGCAGTCACGCATTGACTGTCGTCGCTGCGGATTGGAATGGGAACCAGATCACATCCGCACCGGTAAATGTGACGGTGATTGAAATGCATCCGCCCACGGTGACGGTCACTTCCCCCGCAGACGGAATACATTTTACCGCCGAAACTCTGCCGCCGCTGGGCGCGGCAGCGAGCGACCCGGATGGCACTGTCACCAACCTCACTCTCGAACTGGATGGCACAACGCTGGGAGAAACCAATGGTACAACCTTGGAATTGTCCGCCACCAATATTCTTGGCGGCTGGCACACGGTCTTGGCCAGGGCAACCGACAATGACGGTCTCGTTGGGAGTTCCAGCGCCGTCAGCTTCTTCATTGAGCGGAGCGAGGACGCCAGTCTGCCGGTTCCGGACCAATTTATGGCTGAAACCGTTTCCGCCACGGAAGTCCGGCTGGGCTGGCAGCCGTTGCCCACGAACACACCGGCCAGCAGTGTTCTCGTGGAACGATGGAGCACCGACCTGTCCGCCTGGATTGAAATTGGCAAGGTACCGGCCGCTGAAACCAATTATGCCGACCCGAATCTCAATCCGGAAACCAGCTATCGCTACCGCGCCGCCACCACGGACGACCAGGTCCGTCGTTCCGCATACTCGGCGGAAGCCCAGGCAACCACCCGGACGGTGGTTCCGAATTATTCGGTGATTGATTTGACTGAAGCGCTGGTTGCATCATTGACCGGTCGGGGAGCCGGCGCAAACATCCTGACCAACTCCGGCCTCAATCACTTCGACTCGCGCCGCACCGTTCCGCTGGACGCCAGCCATGCCGGGTCTGTGCTGGGACCCAATGCCACAACACTGAAACTGGCCGTCGCCCGGTTCAAGGAACAATGGCCGCAAATCCAGCTTGATTACGATCCGGTCCTGTTGTCGCCCAAATCCATCCTGCCGCGCCTCGGTTATCTCACCGGGCCGGCTGGCACGGGCATTACCGTGTCGGACGCCACGGCGCAGATGTTCGACCTGAATGATCCTGACCGCCCCGTGAAGGCATTCCTGCAGGAATACCAAACCTTGTTCGGGTTCGGCTCCGAAGCGCTCAGCGAGGCCGGCGTGCAACGGGATTACGTGTCCGCCGGAAACAGCGCGCACACCGTGGTCTGGCAGCAACAAGTGGCCGGCGTGCCGGTGTTCGACGCCCTGCTCATCGGCCACATCACATCGGCGGGAGAACTGGCCTGCCTTTCCAGCGAGTTCATTCCGTCCCCGGCACAAGCCGCTGATCCGGCGATGGTCGCCCTCGTGCAATCCGGCGCCGGCCTGCCGTTGTCCAGTCCGCTGGCTATCGTCGCAGCGGTAACCAACATCGGCGACCGGTTTACGGCCGGTTATGTGGTCGCGCAAACCGATGCCACCGGCGCCACACGCCAGCAAACGTTCACCGCCCCCGACGGCATCAAAGGCGATGCCCGCGCGGAACTCACCTGGTTCCCCGCCAGCCGCACGCAACTGAAACTGTGCTGGCAGGTCCTGTTCACCAGCCCATGGCGTGATGAAATGTATTTGACCCTTGTCTCCGCCGATACGGGCGGGATTCTGTATCGCCGGAATCTCACCACCGAAGGTTCGGAGGCAACCTGCCGCGTCTATACCAATGCCAGCCCCACACCGCTCCTGCCGGGGTGGCCGGCTCCAAGCACAGCGCAACCATCCCTGGTGGAGCGCGGCTTGGTGACATGGACGGCCATGGACGACACCGCGTCGCCGAACGGCTGGATCGCCGACGGCGACAATGAAACGCGCGGCAACAACGTGGATGCACACCTCGACCGCAACGACGACAACCTTGCCGACCTGCCGCGTCCGGCCGGCAACCCGTCACGCGTGTTCGATTTCCCGCTGGATTTGACCACCGCTCCCGCGAATTACGGCGAGGCCGCCACCGTCCAGTTGTTTTATTGGGACAACTGGATGCACGACGCCTTGTATCAACTCGGCTTCACCGAGGCGGCGGGCAATTTCCAGACCGACAACTTCGGTCGCGGCGGCCTGGGCAACGACGCCGTGCAGGCGGACGCCCAGGATGGCCTTGGCTTGAACGACAGCCGCCACGCCAACAACGCCAACATGTCCACACCGCCGGATGGTTGCGCGCCGCGGATGCAAATGTATGTGTTTGATGGCGCTTCGCCTGCCCGGGACGGCTCGCTGGACGCACAGATTGTTTTGCACGAATACACGCACGGCCTGAGCACCCGGCTGGTGGGCGGTGGCGCGGGCATTGACGCGGTGCAAACAGCGGGCATGGGCGAAGGCTGGTCGGATTTCTACGCTCTGACCCTGTTGACTGACCCGGCATCAGACGTGGATGGCGTTTATCCCATGGGCAGTTACGTCGCCTATCACGGCTTCGGCACCACGTTTGAGGAAAATTATTACTACGGCATCCGCCGTTATCCGTATTGCACGGACACCAACAAAAATCCGCTGACGTTTGCGGACATTGACCCGTGGAAAGCCTCCGCCCACGACGGCGTGCCGCGCAATCCTCTGCTCGGCCCGTTCCGCGCGGACCTGGCCAATGAAGTGCATTCGCAGGGTGAAGTCTGGTGCATGATGCTTTGGGAAATGCGGGCGAACCTCAACCGCAAACTCGGCCCCGAAGCCGGAAACAATCTCGCTCTCCAACTCGTGACCGACGGATTGAAGCTGTCGCCGCCGAATCCGAACTTCGTGCAGGCGCGCGATGCCATCCTGCTGGCCGACCGCATGTGGTCCGGCGGAGCGAATGCTGAGGAAATCTGGAGCGCCTTTGCCAAACGCGGCCTCGGCTTCAATGCCAAGGCGCCGGAAAGCTACACCACGGCTGGCGCGCAGGAGTCCCACGACCTCATGCCCGCGCTCGCCACCGAGCGGGTGGAAATCCAGGGCGGCAGCGGCGCGGTCGAACTCGGCGTCAACAACAACCTGCTGATTCACCTCCGCAATCAGGGCGACACAGCGGCCACCCACGTCTCCGGCTGGCTTGCGACCGCCATGCCGGGCGTGACCGTGCTGCAAAGTCTCTCGACGTATTCGGACATTCCGCAGGACGGGTCGCGCGCCAATGACGCCGTGTTCCAGATTCAGACCGGGACCGGTTTCGTGGAAGGCACGTCCATTGACCTGACGTTCGTCATCACCTCGGACCAAAGCGCCGGCACCAATTATCTGCGCCTGTTCACCGGCGTGCCCGGCGCAGAAATCCTGTTCGACAACTACAGCGCCTTGGCCGGTCCCGCCACGGATTCCTCCGTCACGAAGGATTTGACCCCCATGGACATTGACCGGTCGGAGCCGTTGTGGATGGCCGATGACGCGAGTTGTCTGCTCACCATCGGGCCGGGTAAGTACCTCCTCTGGCGTCTCAACGCGGAACCGGTTCAAATGCTGAACGACCGTTTTCTCGCTCACCGTCTGACGCGAAATGGCATGGTGGTGGGGCGGATGGAAGCAGCCCTGACGTTTGATATTTTTGGCAACCGGCTTTCCCATACCTATGGCGCGAAATGGGTGCCCGACGAAAAGAACCCCATGGCTTTGACGCTGAACGGCAACGGTTATCGCTTCCCCAAAGGTTGCTCTCTCTACGCCAACGTCGGCAGCGCCTATGACCTGACGATTCCACCTCCCAACTGGCTCGATTTTGCGGCGGATTATCCGACGTTGCAGGACGTCTGGGACATGGACTCGGGTGGTCAGGCAGTGGGAGCGGCATCGGTCTATGTCCAGCCGGATGACGCCGATCACGACGGAGTCATCAGCCGGACGGAACTGGAGTTTTCGCTGACCGAGCGGCACGAATTTGCCGCAGACGGGACGTTGAACTGGCTGACCGTCACCGAACGCGGCGCCAACGCCGGTTACAACAACACCGCCGTCATGCAAATCAATTACGACGCCATGCTGACGAGCGCGGCACAATTTGATTCCGTCGGTGGCTGGCGCTGGCTGGGACCGCTGAATTCCGGTTTGGGCGGCTCGTTATTTTCCACGGCGCTTCTGGCCAATGACGCCGGGACGATTGCCGGTTATGGCGCGGCGTTCACGGGAAACCCGACCGTGGATGCGTTAATGCCCACGCACGCCTTCCGGCTGTCGGACAACCGGGAGTTCACTGGTACAGCGCCCATCCTGCAGGACTTGGGTGTGGTGTCCGGTGGTTTGTACAGTTTCCCGCGTGCAATCAACCGGCTCGGACAACTGGTGGGCTATTCGCAATATCAACCGGCGGGTTCAGCGCCCGACTTTCACGGCGTCTTTTGGGATGTGACGGACGTGGCGCCGCAGGATTTGCGGTCGCTGGTGCAAGTAAAACCGGAAGCCCCGCCCGCCGGTTTCAGCGACGCCTATGCCATCAACGACCACGAACAAATTGTGGGCACTTCGCATCGCCCCGGCGACGGCGCGTCCGCCGCCGTGTTATGGCAGTACAACCACGACACGAACGGAACACCGTTCTGGGAAATCACGGATTTGAACCGGCGGCTGACGGATGACAGTTGGTATGCGCTCAATGCGGTGGGCATCAACGACGACGGCCTGATTCTTGCCCATGCCCTGAAGACCACCCGCGACCGACTGGGCAATGCAAAAACGGAGGAACACTCGGCGTTGCTGGTGACGGCACAACTGGCGGTGGATGCCAATCGGGACGGGGGAATCACATTTGACGACGCGGATTTGACCACTCAGAACCAACCTTACCGGTTCTGGCTGAATGATGACATGGACGAATCGGAATCGAGCAGTTTGTTTGGTGAAGACGAACCTGAAGTGTATCCACCATCGCGCCCTGATTCAGGCGACCGGACCATTAACAGCCCGCGTGACTGTGAAGATCTGACGAGATTGTGGCTGGATGCAGGCAACCTCGCAAATTATTTGAAGGATGCGGCCAATGATTTTTACATCGGACTTAAATGGGAAAATGTCGGAGACACAAAGCCGGCCATTCGATTGTTCCGGTCTGCGGACCCCAGCGGCGGGCTTGGCCATATCAAGGACGCGACCATCGCCGCCAGGCAAGCCGGTGATTTTAGTTCGTGCCTGGTGGATGCCGATTTTATTTCCACTGGCATTGACCAGGTCAAACCCACGGACCGGCTCGCGGATTTTATTTTCACCAAACACACCTTTGCCAACCTGGACAAATCACAGTCAAAGCTCTTTCTGCTGTTTGAAGGCGTCAGTGAAGGCAAGGGTGAACTCCGGCTGGTTTTCCTGAAGAAAAACAACGACGGCTCATGGCAAAGCATGGGCGAAGGCCCCGGCGTGTGGCTCGACCTGAAAAACATCCGGCGCATGTATGTCCGGGCCTACAGCACACCATTGCCGGAAAATTTTCCATTGCCGTGGCAGGAGGCCGCTTGTAAAAATCCCCCGGCGTTTCCGTATCAGACAAATTGGTTGACTGGCTCGCTCTACATTCCAGTGGAAAATCTCGGATACGGCATAGGCGACAGCACTCCCAGCGATGAAAACCAGGCTCAATACCTCTTTGATGCGCCACCAGACGAGCAGAAGAAGTGCGTGGTGTTTGTGCATGGCATTGACCTGACCGTCGCGGAACAGCAAGGTTACGCACAGTCGTTCTACAAACGGCTGTGGTGGGAGGGATATCGCGGGCGGCTGGTGACGTTCCGCTGGGCCACTACATTAGATGAGGGTCTGGGAACTTTTAAACCGAACCATGAAAACACCTCGATTTTCAACTCCGGCGAATATCGTTCGTGGTATGGCGGAGCCTCACTGCGACAATATGTTGCTGACTTGAGGGCGCAATTGGGCGATAACGAAATCATCAGCGTGGCGGCGCACAGCCTGGGCAATGCCTGCGTGGGCGAGGCGTTGCGGCAGGGAATGCAGGTAAACAGCTATGTGGCCATGGAGGCTGCTGTCTCGCTAAGTTGTTACTATCCTGAAATCGAAGACCCGGACGAACATATGCCAACCGATCAAAGCCTGATAAATGCAGACGCCGTTAGTCCAACGCCGTGTTATGCCAGCCAGCTTGGCTATCAAGGTTACCTGAGTGATATTGGCAACAATGCGGTCAATCGCACCAGCTACTATAATGCTGATGATTTTTGGCTGGTTACCGGGCACACAAAACTGACAAAAGGAAACTGGCCCGTGAATTGGATAACGAGCCAGCAAAAGTATAAGCCGGACGATCGTTGGGGACTTGGTGAGTATAAATACGAATCGCAGTTCAGCCTTCCACGGCAACCAAGTTTCGAGCGGGGATTGAATTATGCCCGCTCAGTTTCCGACCAGTTTGAAGGCATGGCCTTTATCGCCCGTTCACGGACAAGGCCTTTGGGTGCCGGTGAACCGCCACAGAATTTTTCGGGATTGGATTTGAAAGAGGTTTACCGTTTCGATTGGCAACGTTCGTGTCACAGCGGGCAATTCCAACGCAATATTCAATTGATGTATGGAGATGAAAATGGAAAGCAGTGGATCGACCCACAAACGCAGGCTAGTCAGCCATTATACTCTCGCTTAATGCGCGACCTCGACATAGCACCTTGATTATGAACAAACGATTAATTTTATTTGCTTTCTTGGTTGTATGCCTATTGGTGCTGGGATGGTGGTTTATGCAATCGGCTCGACATACGACTCCAAACGTAGCACCTGAGCCAGCTACTTCAAGCATGACGACCCAACCAGTATTTTCAAATACGGCAAGCGTCTCTCCGCCAACAGTTGTTACATCCAAGATTGTCCGGATACAAACTGGCCTCGGCACCCAAATGGTACGTCTGTTCAAGTCCACAAACTATCCACCACAAACCGCCGAAGAAAAAGCACAGTGGGAATGGTGGGGTACAATGGACAAAGCTGACCCCGATTTCCAATGGAAGATGCCGATTGAATTTTATGGGAAAGTCGTTGACCAATTTGGTGAACCAGTCGCCAATGCAACAGTGGTGTTTGGCTGGACGACTGTTATTGGCCCCATCCCTGATCCCGGGCAAAGAGTCTTGAGCGGTTCTGATGGGCGGTTTGAACTAAAGGGTGTGCAAGGTAAGAGATTGTCCATTGATATCCTGAAAGAAGGCTATGATCGTACACATAATTCATTTGGCAGTTTCGAGTACGCCGCTTTTTTCAACGATAACTTCTATGTTCCCGATCCAAACAATCCGGTCATATTTCACCTGCATAAAACACTGGAGGCAGAACCGTTGTATGTGTTTTCACCTTATGGTTACATCACCCAAGGGGGTGAACCGCTGATTTTGAATGTCGAAAAAGGCAAGGTAACGACTCAAGGTGATTTGGCGTTTTCCGTCACTTTAGGTGCTGAAACCAACCGAAATGGTTCTGATTTCATCGTGACCATGCAGGGCCTCAATGGGACAGGTTTCGTTTTCAGCAATGAGGAGTTTTTGTCTAAAGCACCTGAATCGGGCTATCAGAACACCTTCACGATAACCCACAAGATCAATGTCCCCAACTACAAACCTGAACAAGTACTTCGGTTTTATGTAAGAACCGGCACCGGCAAATACGCTTCTGTTGGAGTGAAGATCAAATTGTGGGGTGACTTTTCCAAGGCCGATTTCGAAGCGGGCATACATTTCAACCCCAGCGGCTCGCGGAATCTGGAGTTTGATCAGAACAAATGGATAAATCGCTGAATCGCGGATGAACAAACGGGCAGCCACAGTTTCACTAAACCGTCACGACAGCGGCCTGCCGCGTGAGGGCAAAGACCTTTTACGCCGCTTGCCGCGTGAGGCGGAGCCTTTTACGGGGTCTGCCGCGTGGCGACCTGTCCATCGAAGCCTCGGCGAAGTTGGAAGCTTTACGCGGGATTGACGCTGCCAAATCTTCGGCGCACACTCGAAACCGCTATGCCAGCCGTGTTCTACAGTCCCGCCTACCGCGAGCGTTACGCGGAGTTCCTGCGCGTGGATTTCCCGCGCCTGCCCATCACCAGCGATTACGAATTGTTCCGGGAACTTGCTGGTTTTGGTGGTTTGCTGGTTGATCTTCATGCTCGCGGCCAAGGCAAACCAAAGGACATCAGCTTTCCAATCAAGAGTTCAAACAAAATTGAGGATGTCCGCTACCAGCCACCGCAGGGCAAGGAGCCGGGCCGCGTCTGGATCAACGACCGTCAATATGTCGCCGGCGTGCCGGGGACGGCTTGGGCCTTTCCCATCGGCGGCTATCTGCCTGCCCAACGCTGGCTGAAAGACCGTATCGGTCGCACGCTCGGTTACGATGAGCGGGAGGAATATCAACGCATCATCTGGGCCTTGATGGAAACCAAACGCTTGATGGGCGAGATTGATGCCGCCATCAAGCAACACGGCGGCTGGCCGTTGAAGTGACAAAACATGTATAGAGCATTCAACCTTACTGACTGCGACTTGAAAGACATTTCTGTCGGAGAGGGTACCGTATTGAACGAGTCGAACAGCAACATTGTGGAGGAGGCGCTGAAAGACTTTTTGGATAATGGCAAAATCGACGGGTCAAAGATGCGTGACCATTGGTTTCCTGAAATCAAAGCCGACGTTTTCATCTCTCACTCTCACAGAGATCAAACTGACGCTAAAAAACTTGCTGGATACCTAGAACGGAACTTTGGGCTCAATTCGTTTATCGATTCGTGTGTTTGGGGTTATGCGGACGATCTACTGAAACAGATTGATAATCAATATTGCCTGAACGTCGGGCGCGAAACATACAGCTATGAAAAGAGGAATGGCTCGACCAGTCACGTCCACATGATGCTTTCGACTGCATTGGGAATGATGCTGGATACTACCGAGTGTGTCATCTTCATGGATACCCCAAATTCGATTACCTCGAATGATGCTGTTAAGAAAACACAGTCTCCTTGGATTTATTACGAACTCGGTCTGATGCGTTTGATCCGGAAACGGTCACCGGAGGAACATAGGCCGAGGCTCGTCGAGGAGAGTTTTGCTAACAGGCGGTCCGCTTTCGCGTTGGAGGTCGAGTATTCCGTGGCTCTGGGCGACTTGACTCAGATTGATGCGAGTCGCCTCAATAATTGGCTCAAAGCGTGGGAAGCTCGGGCAGTGGGTGATCGAGATGTTCATCCGCTTGACGTACTCTATAAAATCGCACCAGGAGAAGACTAAACCAAATAATAATTCATATGAACGATAACAAACTAAAGCATCTTGAGTTTATTCAAAACATTATCACCCGCATGAACGCCAACTCCTTTGTCATCAAAGGCTGGTCGGTCACTTTGGTAAGCGCCCTGTTTGCTCTCGCCGCTGACAAGGCAAATCTCAAGTTTGTCCTCATTGCCTACATCCCTGTCCTCACCTTTTGGGCGCTGGATGGTTTTTTCCTCTCACAGGAAAAACAATATCGCAAGCTCTACGAGGAGGTCGCAGCCAAAAAAGAAGATAACATTGATTTCAATCTGAATGCGTCCAAATTCAATACTGGTGATCAAAGCTGGTTCAGCTCCACGTTCACGAAAACGCTTGTCCCATTTCACGGAGCGCTGCTGTCGGTTGTATTACTGGTCACGTTTGGTCTGGTTCTCCGATGCGCTTTGAAGGTTTTTTGCGCAAGTTAAAAGCGCTAGTTGATATGGCAAAACAGGTGTTCTTCAGTTTTCATTACGAGGATGTAAAAACATTCCGCGCAAACGTGGTAAGAAACCACGGCTTCACAAAAGAAAACGGTCAGGAAGCGGGTTTTTTTGATGCATCAATTTGGGAAGATGCAAAATTGCATGGTGCTGATTCAGTCAAAAGGCTCATAAATTCAAATCTTGATGGAACAACGGTAACCTGTGTTTTGATTGGAACAGGAACTTGGAGCAGGCGTTGGGTGAGGTACGAAATATTGAAAAGTTATGATCGTGGGAATTCATTGTTCGGTGTCCATATCAATTCTGTTCCCGACAAAAACCGGCAGATCTTTGCGAAGGGAACAAACCCGTTTGACTATTTAGGCTTTATCGTGAGCGCAGATGGGAAGAAACACACCTATTACGAACATGACGGAAAAAGCTGGACGCCTTACCAGGATTTACCGGCAAAATCCATGGATTATGACAAGCAACATTGGGGCAAGGGTTTCAAGCTGTCTGATTGGGTTCCGTGCTATGATTGGATGAGTGGGGATGGATACAACAATTTTGGCACTTGGGTGGAAAACGCAAAATAATATGTCTTTTATCACAAGGGTATCCCTTCAATCACAAAGTCTTTGAACAAATTACAAACTTACTCGGATTTTTTGGCATCCTTATTGTATGAGGGGAAGAATTTTCCCAGCGACGAAAAACCATCAAGTTCTTTGGAAGAGTTATTTTTCTGTCCAAGCCGGATCGTGGTTCCGGTATTTGTGTCTGTTACGGAGATAAAGCAGTTCGTTTCCGCTCCTTCTTTGCAAATTTTGAGGTTGCTCAAAGGATGTTTCGAATTCTCCAAAGTCTGGAGGCAGTTTGTATCAAAACCGGTCCTGATCGCACGTGTAATTTTGCCCAAAAATGCGAGCGTCTGCGGGTCGGCAAAACTGGCTAATTCCAATCGTTCTGCCTCATAAAGGCCGGTTGCGGGGCTGTCAAAATAGATCTGAACATTATTGGTTGTTTTGGTTGCAGTAAAATCCAGATCTGAAGTGTAGATAATATTAACATTTCGAGGCCAATTCCACAGTTGAACCTTGGCCGGGCGGGCTAATCCAACGATAAAATCCTCATCGGCGGCATCTTCCTGCGAAAGGCCAAAAGTCTCCCAGTCGGTACGTCGCAGTTCGGTCGGATGCCGCACCACAACTACGCTTACCACAACAGCATCCACCCGTGAATACAGCGGTTCGGTAATGGTCTTAAGTTGAATCCCAAACTTCGTTGTGTTCGTGGTTGTCGGTTCAATCACATAAAATGGCTCGCGCGCGCGTGGGATGTAAAGCTGCACCTGCTCGTTGAATCTCCCATTCAGATTGACGCTGCTCATCCCCCGTTGTGTGATGCGCACAAACGTGCCGTCCGAGCTGACATAGGCGGAACGCTGGTCGAGCTGTTTCAGTATCTGCATGGTTGTCGAGCTTGTATCTTTGGAGCTGGCGCTCACGCTGGGACTGACCGCCGCCGGGGCAACCGGAATGGTAGCTCCGACGGTGGCGCTCAAACTGTTTTCTATCCCGCGCGTGACCGAGCCAAGGTTCAAATCTTTGGTCAGGACGGTCGTGGTGATATTCCGAAACCGGACTCGCATGCTGTCATAGCTTCGTCCCAGGTCTGCAACCACAGCGTTTGTCCGTGTTTCAGCGGGTCTCGGCAGTTGATACAGGGAAAACCATTTCCAAAATTCATCGTCGATTGAAACATCCGCGTTCGGCTGTTGGGGATAAGGATAAACGTAAATGAACGTGCTCACATACTCGATGCGATCGAGAACATCCGCGCTGTTCAGGACGGTGGAGAGACTCAAGGTGACATTTTGGACAGGATCGAAATCAACCTCAGGCGCGGCTGAATTGGTCGGCTCGTTCTGGGAATTGGTTTTGACGTTATCTTGCGCGGGCGGCTTTCCGCCTGGATAATTGTTGATGGTGACCAGCGGTTGAGAATTTGTTTGTTCTGAAGATTTTTGAGTCTCTGGAGGATTGACCACCGCAAGGGAAACGCCCACCGGATAAACACGACTCACCATGCGCGGTGATGGACCCCGTTCGCTGTATTTGCCGGGACAGAGATGATTTACAAGCAGCGTTTGGTGCTCATCGTCAATCCGGAGCAGCATGTCAGCCGCCAGCCGGAGCAGGTTGAGTTTGCCTGATAGCGGCAGTTTGTCGCCCGACGGCGGCGCTGGGACCCCGGCTGCGCTTATGAAATTCGTGACCGACGCATTCGTCGAAACAAAATTCGTCAAACCCGGCTCATCTGCCGACTCTGACAGGAAAAAATACCCGCTGGCGGCGCGGACATCATTCGTCGTTACACCGTTCGTCAGTGACGCTGGATAGCCCGTACTCGCAAGCACGTTGCTTATATTACTGGACAACGTTGCAGAATTCGTGAACCACCCGGGAGGCGGTGCCCAGGCATCCATGTCCTTTAGTTCTCCACAAAATCGTTTCATCCACAGGACATTTTCGTCGGCGTTGATTTGATTCGTTTGGGTTTGATTCCATTTTTTCATCCTTACCTCAAAAGAGGCCGCACGGATGACACGGTTGTCTGGCCGGCTGGAAATGGAGACGGCAGAACACCCCGCTAAAGTTAAAACCACAAGCAACCCCCACGCGCATTTTCCAGTTTTTTTCATACTTTTTTAAGGGTTAAGGGAATCGTTCCTCATGCGGAATCCAAAACGCGGAATCATCTCAAGAGGGAATGCAAAGCACAGGGTGCGGAATGAACTTGGCAATGCGCCGGCATCTCGCCCGAGAACGAGCACGAATTACGCGCGGACCTGTTATTCATCATCATCGGCCATTGGCTGACCTTGTCATACCATTCCTGGGAAGGGGGAATTTTCGGCAGCGCTTCCGGTTGCAGATATTGCGCCATTTGCAACGTGCGGACATCGTGACGCGGGGCGTTTTTGCCGAGCTTCATTTTCGAGTGATTGATCATAACGCTGATTTCTTTGTTATTGTTTATCCGTCGTAACCTGAATTGATTTCCAAATCTTTCCCCTCCGGCCTGTTACGTAAACAAGTCGGCCAAGTTGTAATCCGGAAAATCCTTATTGAAACCTCGAAGCGAATACGTGACACCAGAACCAATCTTTCAAAAATTGTGGCCGCTCAGGGCCATTACCGCGTCTCCAAACTGGTAAACAACGCCCGGAACGATTCGCCGACGCAACGGAGCCGCAGCAACAATAACCGGGACGGGATTTTGCCGGTCTTGCGGGCCACAACGGGATGGCTGTTCTCCAACTGATGCTCCGCAATTATTGTGGCGGTGGACCGGCTTGGGACGCCGCGCGATAGAACCGCATTGAATTGTTCGGCGCATCCGGGTCCACAAAATCAATGGAGCCTTGAAATACTTGATTGGTGGAAACACACGACCAGTTCATCAGATCGGTCGAATATTGAACGCAGAACCACGCGCCGTCGGGTCCGGTGGCATTCAAATGAAAGCTGCCATCGGCCAACAGGAACGGCAACGGACGCGGCCACGCACGAATAATGAGTACCTCCGCGCGGGGCGGGAATCCCACCACGTAATCCGGCGGCGTGTTGATGTCCGGCGTCAGTGTGAGGATGACGGTCTTGGGAAAATTATTGGTGTCAATCGGCACAATCGGAATCAGGGCATAGGCCCCGCCGGCAGGGATGGTCACATAGCCCGGCAGGGCGGCATAGTCCACACCGTTGCTGGCGGTGCCGCCGATGTTGTAGTTCACGGTGATGGCATCGCTGGCATCGCCGAAGCGGCGCACGGTGAAAAGCGCGTCCTTCGGTCCCCAATTCGTGAAGGACTGCCAGATTGACGGCGGCCAATTCGTCCAGGCCGGCGTCACATTCGTCATTCCAAGCCAGACACAGGCATTGGTGCCGGCTATGGCGATTGGATCGGTGGCCACAATGTTCACCACATCGGTCGGATTCGCATTGGTGGTTGAAGCCAGGATGGTGATGTTCACCGGAGCGGAAGTACAGGACACGCTGACAGGGTGCAGGGGACTCATGGTGTGGCCGGTGGCCACGGCGGTCAAGGCATAGGCGCCCGCCGGTGCGTTGGTCCACACCAGGCAATATACCGACCCGAGGCGGGCGGCGATCAACTTGGAGAGGACGAGATCGGCGTAAATCGGCGACGGCGGCAGGGTGGCGGAACCCAGATCGAAGCCGCTGCCCAAATCCATTGTGCCGGCATAGAATTCCACATTTGTGAAGGGGACAGCCACTCTCTCCTCCAAGCCAGGGGGGTTCTTTTCGATGACGTATGGTACGACGTATGCGAATATGGGAATGTCCACCGGCGCATAGAATGTTGCCCGGTTCGGCGGACTGGTGATTCTTACGGGCGGGCCAAGGATTGGGTCAATTGCAATTGGGTCAATTGGGTCAGCTTGAGCGAAGGTGAACCCCGGGAACGCCAGGCACAAGATTACCCCCAACACTCCGCATCGTCTTGCGGTTTGCGGCATACGCATCGTCTTCATAAAGCGGTAGCCTTAAAAACAATGGTTAAATCAATGCTCACTATTTACAACCTCCACAAAAAATGTCAAGCGGTTCTTGATTTCGTTGCGAACCGGGCCGACGTGCTGTCTGTGGCTCTATTTCCAAAACAATTCCCAGGCTTGTCCGCCTCTCAGTTTCTTGCCAATGTCGTGCCGTGCCAGCAACCTTCGAGGCAGCCTTCGCACGGGTGAAGCAGCTTGTGGCGGATTTTGGGGCCATGGAAATCAAAATCGTCAAGGGAGCATTGACATGATTGAGAAATTAATTGATATATTTAATGGCTGCTTTGTTGCGTAAACAAGCGGAACACAGTCAAGAAGCAGAAATGACAAAATTGTTGGCCCAAGCCGCAACAGCATATCAGGCGATGCTGGAGGTCTATATATATGTGGTCTTCTGCCGCCCCTGCCGGGGCTTGAACGGATTCACGAACTTAAACCCACGGTTGACACCGTGGGCTATTCTCTACTGCTGCTCCGCAGTTTAAGGGCGAACAGCCCATAAAAACCTTTTTTAGTATGGCAGAGACACCCAAAAAAGGCGCTTTGGCGCTGCGAAAAGGCTTGCAAATTCGTGGGGCGGGAAGAAAATCGCGATAACAGCTAAAAATAGCTCATGGACAACAATTCAAATGGGAAATCCCGGATGAGTTTTCCGCGCGTCCATTATATCGTGTTCGCGTTGATGTTTCCAGTCCTGCAAGCATCCGCCGCCGTGCTGTATGTGGATGTCAATTCTCCCGGCCCCGTGCCGCCTTACAATTCCCTTGCCACCGCCGCCTCCGACATCCAGACCGCCGTGGACGCCGCGAACAACGGCGACCTGATTCTCGTCAACGACGGTTATTACGCCACCGGCGCCACTGCCACCAAGCAATCGCTTACCGGACTCGGCACGACTTATTTCGACACCAACCGCGTCGCCATCACCAAAGTCGTCACCGTTCAAAGCATCAATGGCCCGAACGTCGCTTACATAGACGGTGGCGGACAATTCCGTTGCGCCTTTGTCACGAACGGTGCGGTCTTGAGCGGTTTCACCTTGCAGAACGGACTCGTCGGCTGGACGCAGACCACCGTGCTGCTCGGGCACAGCATCACGAAGACAAATCTCAGTAACGGCGCGGGTATCGCGTGCGTGGGTCTCGGCTTAAATGCCGGTCTCGTCACCAACTGCATCCTCTCCGGCAACTTCGCCTACGGCTACGGCGGCGGCGCGGCCGGGGTTAGCCTGGTGAACTGCATGTTGCAATACAACAGCGCCATCAGTGGCGGCGGCGCATTCGCCTGCTCGCTAACCAATTGCATCGTGAACGGCAACAACGCGATGACCACCGGCAAAATCCCCAACGGCCTGCAACCGCCGCCTACCACCTTGTCCGCCGTGGGTGGCGGCCTCTACCGGGGTTGGGCCTGCAACTGTCTCATAGAAAACAATTCCGCGTTCGACGGTGGCGGCGCGTTCGGCGCATCCAGCTTGGTCAACTGCACCATCGTGAACAATTCCTCCACCTATGCCGGCGGCGTGGACAACGTCGTGTTGGAAGCCGGTTACACTTTCAACGCGTTTTACAACTGCATCATTTACGACAACTCCGCCAGCGGCACCAATTCCAACTTCGGCACCGGCAGTCTCGCCTTCAATTCCTGCTGCCTCACGCCGCTGCCCGCGAATGGCACCGGCAATTTCACCAACGACCCCGCTTTTGAAGATTACTGGGGCGGTGACTTCCATCTGCAAGCGACTTCCGTTTGCATCAACAGCGGCAACAACTCCGCCGTCATTGTCACCAACGATCTCGACGGCAATCCGCGCATCATCGCCGCTACCGTGGATACAGGCTGTTACGAATTTACCAATCCGGCTTCCTTGCTCGGCTATCTTTGGGCGCAGCAATATGGTTTTCCCGTGGATGGCAGTGCGGACTTTCTGGACCCCGATGGTGACGGCATGAACAACTGGCAGGAGTTCGTCGCTGGCACCAATCCCACCAACGCCGCCTCTGTGCTCACCATGAACTACGCTGTGCCCCAACCGGAATTCAACTGGACGCTCATCCAATGGCAGGGCGTCTCCACGCGCACTTATTATCTCCAGCGTAGCACCAACCTATCCACCGGCTTCAGCACCATCCAAAGCAACCTTGTCGGTTACAACGGGGTCAACCTTATCTACGATACCACCGCCACAAACAGCGGCAGTTACTTCTACCGTATCGGCGTGCAATGGTGAACGCCAGTGCGCGCCGTTCACCTGCCGTCACCAGATCGTTCAGGTAATTCTGTATCATACGGGACGTTCGTTAAGTACTTCTCAGAAGATGTCGGAATGGGGCAGGACAGGGTCGCGAGGACTTTCATTTGGCTCAACCATCGCTACTTCAGAATGATGTTTGGCAAGAACAGTAACCGGTTTGATCGAACGTAAACGTAATGGCGTCACTAGCCAAGTGACAGGGAATGGAAGTCAGTGGATGAGGGCGGCGGAATCCACTCTGGGGGCGTTGTTATTGCGTGGTGGGAACGAAGGGGACTTCGGTCCAGCCCAGCCGCCGGATATTTTGCGAATGGTCCTCCATGAAGGGGCTGTTTTGCACGGCGATCCGGACGTTTTTGAAGGTGATGTCTTTTGCATAGGAGCAGGTGACGCCGTTGGTGCCGGAGAGATCGAGATGGTTGAGAGTGACATTTTGAATGGGACATTCTTCAAGACCTTCAATCGTGCAGCACTTTCCCGAGTTGACGGCGGTGACGCGATCGATGTGAATGTCGCGGAACTGAGGGGTGCGCTCGGAGAACGGCTCCACCGGGATTTTGGTGTAGCGCAGGGAGAGCACGATGGCGGTGCGGACGTTCTGGAGACGGATGTTGGAGGCGACAATGTCTTCGACGATACCGCCGCGACCGCGGGTGCTCTTGATCCGGATGCCGTTGTCGGTGCCGTCGCCGTCGCAGTCGATGAAACGGACGTGGCGGACCCCGCCGGACTCCTCGCTGCCGATGGAGCAGACGCTGTGGCCATGGGCGACATGCAAGCGGAGGTAGGTGACATCTTCGGTGGGACGATTCAGTTTCCGGCCTTCTTCATCGCGGCCGGATTTGATTCCGAAGGCGTCATCACCCACGTCAGCGAAGCAATCGTGCACCACGACGTGGCGGCAGGAGTCGGTGTTCAAGGCGTCGGTGTTGGGGGACGTGGATGGGTTGATCATTTTGCAGTTACCGACGTCGATGTTCTCGCTGTAAAGCAGGTGGACGGTCCAGAAGGGGGCATTGATGAAGCTGGGGCCGTCGATGCGGACGCCGTTGCAGTCTTTGATTTGAACCAGCATCGGGCGGCGGCGGATGGGGCGATTGGGGCGGGCGTTGCCGTGCTCGGCCATGTCCATGGCTGCCCACCAAGCGGAGCCCTGTCCGTCAAAGGTGCCGGTACCGGTGATGGCGATGTTATGAAGGCCGTTGGCAAAAAGGAGGGGCCGGGGACCGTTTTCGGTGAGACCTTCCCAACGCGAGGTAATGTCGGGATAATTCGTCCGCTCAGTCTCGAAGAGAACCACTGCGCCGCTGTCAACCTGAAGGGTCATGTTGTCCACCATGTCAATCGGCCCGGTCAGGAAATGGCCGGCGGGGACCCGGACGATGCCGCCGCCGGCTTTTTGGCAATTAGCGATGGCCCGGCGGAATGCGTCGGTACTGGAAATCCTGGGATCGTCCACGGCACCGTAGTTGGTGATGGTGAAGACGGGCCCGGACGGAGGCCGGGAAGCGACGCTCCCGTTTTTTCCGGTCACACACCCGGCGAGGGACCAAACCAACAGAGGCAAAAACAAGATTTTAAACGCGCGCTTCCTCATAATCCTCTTTGACAGTGGTACAGTTTGGTGGGGCGAGGCTACTGACGAGCCGCCGCCGCTTGGTTTTGGCGCGCCAAGGCCGGCTCGCGGGGACGCTCGCCCCACCAAAAACTGAAACTGTGCCTCTACCCATTTTGGGCTGAATGGTTGGAATTGATCGCGCCCACATCTTCGCGGAACCCTCAAGGTATCGTCACCCGGCTGCCCGTTTCCGCCGCCTCGTACGCCGCGTAAATCACATTCACGCAATCCACGGCGAGGTCAATGCCGGAGCGCGGTTCCCGGCCCTCGCGGATTGCGCCGACGAAATCCTCGATCTCCTGGGCAAAGCCACGGAACCAGTCCTCGTCGCAACTCGGGCGGTTCCAGCCCGCCTTCGTCTCGAGCTTTTCCGTGAAATATTCGCTTTGAAACGCCGACGGATCCGGCGCGTAGGTCTCGATCGCATCGTTGGAAGTCATGTTCGCCTTGATCACGCCGTCGGTCATGAAAGCCGTGACGCGCGTGTTCAATCCACCCAGTCCGACGTCACTCACGACAATGTTGCCCCGCGAACCATCGTCGAAGGCGATCACCAGGTTGGCCCAGTTTTCCACATCCACGGGATCGGCGCTGATCCACCGGTTCGCCCCCGCCTTCCTGGCCCGCTCGGAAGCGGGGCTGTGGATCAGGTCGGCGGTGTCCGCGAGCACAGACACGGGCCGGATGCCCTTGCCCAGCCGCAACTGGCCCTCCCATTGCTTCAAGTGCAGGCAGGCCCCGACCGAATGCACGCCCATGCGCAACAACGCACCTCCGCCGGTTGACTTCCAATCCCGTGAAAACACCGAGTTTGAGCCCGAGTGGTTTTCTTCGGCGCGAAGTTCGAGGATTGAGCCCTTGGAAGCCGCAATAAGCCGCCGCATTTTTTCGATGGGCGGCGCGTAAATCCAGTTTTCCGCGTAGCAAAACCGCACGCGATTCCGGTGCACGGCTTCACGCACCGCCTCGGCGTTGTTGCTCGCGCCCTCCCGCATGCGGGCCCGCGGCACGCGGGAGCCGATGGGCTCGGGGTCACCGGCTACTCCGAAATATCCGGTAAGCGGCTTTTCCAGGATGATGTGTTTGCCGGCGTCGGCCGCGCGAATTGCAAATTCATGGTGCAGTGCCGGCGGCACGCAGATATCCACCACATCGATATCTTTCCTGGCCAGCAGAGAAGCGTAGTCGTCGGTGACGAACGGGATCCCGGCTTCCCGCGCCAGCGCGCCGCCGCTTTCCCTGGTTCGGGAGCAAACTCCCTGGATGGCCACGAGGTCCCGGGGCAGCCGGGCGTAATTTGCCAGATGCATCCGCGCCCCGTGGCGCGCGCCCACCAGACCAATGCCGAGAGTCTTCATTCGAGATTTCCTATCGGACCTTTTCTCCCATGGCCGTCATGGGTCTTTCAGACCAGCGGGTTACATTGTGCCCCGTCTGACATTGACGGCAAGAGGCAGTTCAATTGTTAAAGGCAAAACAAACCTGGGTTAATGGCGACCCCACCGGGAATCGAACCCGGGCTACCACCGTGAAAGGGTGGTGTCCTAACCGCTAGACCATGGGGTCACCAGAGCGCGCAAATATAATCACCGCCCACCCGCTGTCACGACAATTTAAG
This sequence comes from Verrucomicrobiia bacterium, assembly GCA_049692125.1. Classification (GTDB taxonomy): domain Bacteria; phylum Verrucomicrobiota; class Verrucomicrobiia; order Limisphaerales; family UBA11358; genus UBA11358. Next base: position 28,069 of record JBAVOO010000014.1, read on the forward strand.
AAGGTGGCACAGGCTTCCAGCCTGTGTTTCGGATTTCACAGGCAGAGATGCCTGTGCCACGGTTCAAATTCAAGTTTGCTTCAGCCGGTTTTTTCCAATAGGCTGCATTGATTCTGAAATGAAAATTTTTATTGATGGCAAATATTACGACGAACGCAATGCGAAGATCTCGGTCTTCGACCACGGACTGCTTTATGGTGACGGGATTTTTGAGGGCATCCGCGCCTATCACGGCCGCGTGTTCAAGCTCCGGGAGCACATTGACCGGCTGTTTTGTTCGGCCAAGGCCATCCTGCTTGAAATTCCGATGTCGTCCGCGCAAATCACACGCGCCGTGGTCGAGGTGTGCCGGGAAAACAAAATCCGGGACGGCTATATCCGGCTCGTGGTGACGCGCGGCATGGGCACGCTCGGCTTGAACCCGAAAAGCTGCAAACGTCCGTCGGTCATCATCATCGCCGACAAAATCCAGCTTTATCCGCCGGGAGTTTACCAGCGCGGTCTGGACATCATCACCGTGCCGACGACGCGCAATTTGCACAGCGCGCTCAACCCGGCCATCAAGTCGCTGAATTATCTCAACAACATCCTCGCCAAAATCGAGGCGAACAACGGCGGTTGCGAGGAGGCGGTGATGTTGAACGCGGAAGGTTTCGTGGCCGAATGCACGGGCGACAATTTGTTCATTGTGAAAAACGGCGCGCTGCTCACGCCGCCGCTGTCGGCGGGCGCGCTCTACGGCATCACGCGGCGGACGGTGATTGAACTGGCCGAAGAATCCGGCTTGAAGGTGTCCGAGCCGAACCTGACGCGTTACGATTTGTTCAGCGCGGATGAATGTTTTTTGACGGGCACAGGCGCGGAAATCGTGCCGGTGGTGAAAATTGACGGGCGGGTCATCGGCACGGGCAAACCCGGCCGGGTCACGCGCCGGCTGGAGGACGAATACCACGCCTTGACGAAAGTCTCCGGCGAGCCGATATACAAATAGCGTTATGCTGTGCTCCAATTGCAAAGAAAAGCCGGCGACGGTGCATCTGACCCAAATCGTGGGTGACAAGATGCAGAAGCTGGATTTATGCGAGGATTGCGCCAAAGCCAAGGGCGTGAATGATCCGGGCGGTTTCGCGCTCGCGGATTTGATGCTCGGCCTCGGGGCGTCGCAGGAGATGGAACAATCTTCCGGCGGTGTGGAAATCAAGTGTCCGCGCTGTGGTTTCACACAGGCGGACTTCAAAAAATCGGGACGGCTCGGTTGTCCGGAGTGTTATAAAACCTTTGCGGAGGGCCTGGAAGGTTTGCTCAAGACGATGCACAAAGGCACGCGGCACGCGGGCAAAGTGCCGGAAGTGTTGCGGGCATCACGCGAGCAGGCCGACCGGCTCAAATCGCTGCAAAAGAAACTGGACAAGGCCATCAAAGAGGAAAATTTCGAACAGGCCGCCCAATTGCGCGATGAAATCAGACAAATCACCCCGCGCGGGACGGGTTTGACGGTGACGTGAGCCATGGACATCCACAAATTTCTCGTTTCACCCGCTGAGACCGCGCAACGGCACGGCCCGCACGACCGGATCGTCATGTCGAGCCGCGTCCGGCTCGCGCGCAATCTGAAGGACGCCACGTTTCCCGGCTGGGCGAAAAAGCCGGAGCGCATTCGCGTGTTTGATTTGATCCGTCCGGCGGTCGAAAGTTTGCCGGAAATGAAGGACGCCTTTTCCGAGACGATGGACAATCTCAGCGCGCTCGACAAACAGATTCTGGTCGAGCGGCATTTGATCAGCCGCGAGCACGCCGCGAAAAGTTCCGGCAGCGGCCTGGTGCTGAACCGCGACGAAACGTTTTGCGTGATGATCAACGAGGAGGATCATTTGCGGATGCAGGCGTTGCGTCCCGGCCTGCAATTGCGGCAGGCGTGGAGCGCGATTGATCATCTGGATTCCGAGCTGGAGAAAAAACTCGATTACGCCTTCAACAACGACCTGGGTTACATGACCGCGTGTCCCACCAATCTGGGCACGGGCATTCGCGTGAGCGCGATGCTGCATCTGCCGGGACTCGTTTTGTCCGAGCAGATCAATCCGATCATTCAATCGGTCAACAAGCTGGGCCTCGCGGTGCGCGGGCTTTACGGCGAAGGCACGGAAGCGCTCGGCAACATTTTCCAGGTGTCGAATCAAATGACGCTCGGCGAAAACGAAATCACCATTGTCGAGCGGCTGGACAAGGTTTTGTCCCAAATCATCGAGCACGAGGAAAACGCGCGGCAGACGCTTTTGGAGAAAAAACCGAAGGTCGTTTACAACCACATTGGCCGCGCCTACGGCATCCTGGCCAACGCCCACAGCATTTCATCGAAGGAAACGATGAACCTGCTCTCGCTCATGCGGTTGGGGGTGGACATGAGCCTGTTTCCCGGCACGGAACGGGCATTGGTGGATGAGTTGTTCATCCTGACGCAGCCGGCGCATTTGCAGAAACAGCTTTCGGATAAATTGTCCGCCGAGGAACGCGATTTGATCCGCGCCGACATGCTGCGCGAACGTTTGAAAAACACGGGCCGGCCGGTGGCAAAACATTTCGGCGCGCCGGGGACGGGGAATTGAATCCAATTTATTTTCGAGTTGGAATTGACCCGTTAATGCCGGCAGCACGGAGCAAACGGATTTCTTCGGTGGAATAATCATAATCGCGGACGAGACGGTCGTTTAACTTTTTCCGGAGTTCCGCCATAACTGCCGGGCCATTTGGCAGCGCATACAAACGAAGAGGCAAACGAGAGCCGTCCTTAAAACATAAAAGCAACGCACCCGGAATGGTTTGGTTGAGTTTCGTTCATTACGATTTTGACTTTGCTCCCGCGAACATTTTCCGTCGGGCGGAATTTTGCATGCGAAGAACTGAAAACGTTTCATTAACACCGGGCTAAAGCCGCGGGATTAATGAGAGCGTCGAGCCGCTTCCCGACGTTTGAAATTGTGCAAACTGTATTGGACAAAATGGCATAAGAGTTGCATTATATTGCGGTTATGAGTGACGAAGCCATGAGCAATTTCACGCCGCGCGCACAGCAGGTGCTGGCGCTGGCGCGCAAGGAAGCCGACCGGTTCAATCACAATTTCCTCGGCACGGAGCATCTGTTGCTGGGCTTGATCAAATTGGGACAGGGCGTTGCTGTCAACGTGCTCCAAAAAATGGGTCTCGACCTCGAAACCGTCCGCATGGAGGTCGAGAAACAGGTCGGCACCGGCCCCGACCAGAAAATGATCGGGAACATTCCTTACACCCCGCGCGTGAAAAAAGTCCTCGCGCTCGCCTCCAAGGAAGCCAAGGCGCTCAATCACACTTACGTCGGCACGGAACACATTTTGCTCGGCCTGCTCCGCGAGGGCGATGGTGTCGCCGCCAAGGTGCTCAAAAATCTCGACGTGGACATCGAGCAGGCGCGGCAGGAAATTTTGAGGGAGCTGGATCCGAATTTCACCGGCGAGGAATCGTCCATTCCCGAGGCGGGAGAAAAAGGGCCGGGTGCGGGGCCGGAGAAAAAGGGCGAAGTCAAAACGCCCGCGCTCAAGGCGTTTGGCCGCGACCTCACGGAAATCGCGCGCAAAGGCGACCTGGACCCGGTCATCGGCCGCAAAAACGAAATTGAGCGCGTCATTCAAATTCTCTGCCGCCGCACCAAGAACAATCCGGTTTTGCTCGGCGAAGCGGGCGTGGGCAAGACGGCCATCGTCGAAGGCCTGGCGCAGGAAATCGCCAGCGGCAACGTGCCGGAAATCTTGCGCGACAAGCGCGTTGTCACCCTCGATCTCGCGCTCATGGTCGCGGGCACGAAGTATCGCGGCCAGTTTGAAGAGCGCATCAAGGCCGTCATGGACGAGATTCGCCGCGCGAAGAACATCATTTTGTTCATTGACGAATTGCACACCATCGTCGGCGCCGGTTCGGCGGAAGGCACGATGGACGCCTCGAACATCATCAAGCCCGCGCTCAGCCGCGGCGAGATGCAATGCGTCGGCGCGACCACGCTGAACGAATACCGCAAATACATTGAGAAGGACGCCGCGCTCGAACGCCGTTTTCAAGCCATCAAGGTTGAAGCCCCTTCGGTGGACGAGGCGATTTTGATTTTGAAGGGCCTGCGGCGCAAATACGAGGATCATCACAAGGTTGAATTCACTGACAAAGCCGTCGAAACCGCCGTCAAATTGTCCGACCGTTACATCACCGACCGGTTTTTGCCGGACAAGGCGATTGACGTGATGGATGAATCCGGTTCCCGCGCGCGCATCGGCACGATGACGCGGCCGCCGGAGACCAAGGCGCTCGAGGCTGAGATTGAGGAAATCAAAACCAAAAAGGAACACGCCATCAAGAACCAGGATTTTGAAGGCGCGGCCTCGATGCGCGACAAGGAAAAGCAGGCGAAGGAAAAACTGGAGTCCATGCTCGCTGCCTGGCGCGTCAGCCGCGAGGAAAAGCGCGTGGTGGTGGACGAGGACGACATTTTTCACGTGGTCGCCAAATGGACCGGCATTCCGATCAAGCGCATGGGCCAGGACGAAACGCAACGGTTGCTTACCATTGAAACCGAAATGGAAAAGGTGGTCATCGGCCAGCGCGAGGCGGTTTCGGCCATTTGCAAGGCATTGCGCCGTTCGCGGGCGGATTTGAAAGACCCGCGCCGGCCCATCGGCACGTTTTTGCTGCTCGGCCCGACCGGCGTCGGCAAAACGCTTTTGGCCAAGACGATGGCCGAGCAGATGTTCGGCGACGCGAAATCGCTCGTTTCCCTCGACATGAGCGAATACATGGAGAAATTCAACGTCTCGCGCCTCATCGGTTCGCCGCCGGGTTACATCGGTTACGAGGAAGGCGGCCAGCTCACCGAAAAGGTGCGCCGCAATCCCTACTCCGTTGTGCTCTTCGACGAGATTGACAAGGCGCACCCGGACGTGTGGAACATCCTGTTGCAGATTCTGGAAGAGGGCAAACTGACGGACAATGTCGGGCGGATCGTCAATTTTCGCAACACCATCGTTTTGATGACTTCAAACGTCGGTTCAGACGTCATCAAACGCCAGTCCACGCTCGGTTTCTCGCCCATCAGCGACGAGGCCAGCTACGAAAAAATGCGCGAGCGGATCATGGACGAAGCCAAGAAGACGTTCCGCCCCGAATTCCTGAACCGGCTGGACGACCTGATTGTGTTCCGTTCGTTCACCAAGGCCGATCTCATCCAAATCCTCGACCTGGAAGTCGGGAAGGTTTTGGAACGGCTCCGCCATAAAAACATCCGGCTCGAATTGGATGACAAGGCGAAGGATTTTCTCGTTGAGAAAGGCTATGACCCGCAATACGGCGCGCGTCCCATGCGCCGCTCGGTGGAACGTTTTCTCGAAGACCCGCTGGCCGAGGAAATTCTCAAGGGCAATTTGCATGCCGGCGAGCCAATCGTTGTCACTTCCGACAAGGACAAGCTTGTGTTCAATCAAACCGCCGCCGCTGCGGGTGCGCTGTCGAGTTAGACGCCCGGCATTCGGAGGGCGGAGCCTCGCAAAGCTCAAAATCAAAACTGTCGCGACAATATAAACCACGATCGTAGATTATATTGTCGCGGCAGCTGCACACCTCTGGCGAATCTGCCGCCGAATCCGCTGCACAAGTCTGCTCGGTTTCCCCACCGCGTGAGGCTGAAAGTCTTTTACGCGGCCCTTAACAATCAACCCTCAACTTTTCCAGAATCCTCCGGATACAGGATTCTGGAAAATTCAACTCGTGCTCCCAAATCCGCAGCACCCGCCAGCCCGCCCGGCGCAAGGCGCGGTTCACCACCCGGTCGCGTGTTTTGTTTCCCGCCAGTTTCTTTTTCCAAAAAGACCGGTTGTTCGCCGGCTTGGTCGCGTGCTTGGGGCAGCCGTGCCAGAAGCAGCCGTCCACGAAAACCGTGAGCTTGAACTTTGGGAAAATGAAATCGGGTTTGCCAAACACCGGCTGATTGCGCCGCCAGCCGGTGATGCCATGCTGCCGCAGCAATTTCGCCAGCGCCAGTTCCGTGTCCTTGTTTCCGCGTCCACGAATCCGCGACATTACCTCCGACCGCTTCGCCTTGGTGAAAACGTCAGGCATTTTAAACCTCCACCGTCTCCACCATTTCGTAGAGCGCAGCGATGTTCTTGGACGCTACCCGGAACTGACTCCGCTTCTTGTGCGACGGCTTCTCCGATGACGCGTGCTCCAGCTTTATGCCCGGATCGTAATACACCGCCCCTGTCGCGAACGCCCGCAACAGCCGCAGAGAATCTGTCCGCTGCGCCAGTCGTACCTTGTAGCCGTAGGCGTATTGCCATTTCGGTTCGGTCCGGCGTTGCGACGGGACATAAACTGCCTTCGCGTGTTTGCGCGACCAATGTTCGAAAATCTTTTTGAACGACCACGAGGCAGCCACTTGGCCCGCATCGCTGACCAGTGCGATTTCCCCATCGGCGTTGGTGATCTTCCGTGCGTGGTTTGCGGACTACGACATGGCGCAGTGGGACAAACAAATCGAGCGCGATTCCGCCGCCGGGAAACTTGACCGTTTGATGGAGGAAGCGATGGAGGATTATCCTGCCGGACGCACCACGGAAATTTAGCCATCGGGCGACCGGAAAATTCTGGATTCATTGGAAAATCAAGTGAACGAGGTTCGAGAATTGCCGCTTGCACCATCCGTTTCCACGTTTAACCTGTCACCGTGCCTTGGTTTACTGACCGACATTTCTTTTTGCTCGCCGTTGCGATTTACGGTTTGAGCATGATTTACTCGGTTTTCCTGTGGCGAAAAGGGTTTCGCAAGGATGACCACGTGAATTATTTCCTGCTGCTCGCCGCGTTCGGGCTGCACACCATCGCCATGTTCAAACGCGGCTTTTCCCTCAACCAATGCCCCGTCAACAATCTTTACGAGGCCACCACATTCACCGCGTGGGCCATCGTCGCTGCCTACCTCGTCGTCGGGCTGCTGCCCCGGCTGCGTTTCCTCGGCGCGTTTGCGTCGCCGGTTTTGTTCGCCATCGGCGTGTTCGCTCTGATGCCTGCGCTGGACCCAAAGCCAGGACCGAAGCCGGAATTCTCCGGCGCGTTGACCAGTCTGCACGCGGCGACGATCATGCTTGCCTATGGCGCATTCGGTCTCGGCGCGGTGGCGGCAGGAATGTTTTTGACGCAACAGCACGATTTGAAATTCCACAAACTCCGCGCCGTGCTGTCGCTTTTGCCGCCCATTCAACGGCTCGAAATCGTGGCCAGCCGGCTGGTGTTCGCCGGGCTGGTGCTTTTTACCATCGGACTCGAGGCGGGCGGACATTTGCCCCGGCCTGAAGGCGTAAGCTATTGGCAGGATTCAAAAGTGGTCTGGTCCATTTTTATGTGGCTGGTTTACCTGGCGCTGCTTGTGTCACACCGGGTTTTCCCGCAATCGAGCCGCCGCTTCGCATCCGGTGTCATCGGCGCGTTCGCATTCCTGCTCCTCACCTTTTGGGGCACGAACCTGCTCTCGACCCTCCATCACCCATGAACCAAACGTGTCGAGTGTCAGGTGTCGAGTGTCGAGTGCGCCAAAACCGGGCGTCATTCAGCCGCCTCCAGCCCGTCACCCGCCACCCGCCACCCGTCACTTTCAGCGAATGAACGTCGTCGTCATCGGCTTGAGCCATCATTCGTCGCCTGTGGAACTGCGGGAACGGTTCGCCTTTGCCGAGGCGAAAATTCCCGAGGCGCTCAAATCGCTGCGCGAATCCGGCATTGCCGGCGAAGCCGTGATTCTCTCGACATGCAACCGGGTGGAAATTTACGCGGCGACATCGCTCGAACCCGTCCGGGCGTTCGCGGAATTGAAACAATTTCTCGCAAGGTGGGGCGAGACTCCTGGCGAGCCGGACAATTTGGGCATCGCAGAGATCAGCCCTCCGAAAGCCGCGCTCGACAACGAACTTTACACGCTGGGCGAACCGCAAAGTCTGCAGCATTTGTTCAAGGTCGCGTGCGGGATGGACTCGATGGTGCTCGGCGAGACCGAAATCCTCGGCCAACTCAAAAAGGCTTATGAACTGGCCTTTCAGCACAAACATACCGGCGCGCGATTGAATAAGGCGTTCCAACGGGCATTTCACGTTGCCAAACACATTCGTACCGAGACAAACATCCAACGCGGCAGCGTGTCCGTGGCGTCGGTCGCGGTGGAACTGGCGGAGAAAATTTTCAGTTCGCTCAACGACCGCGAAGTGCTGGTGATTGGCGCCGGCGAAACGAGCGAGAAAACCGCGCGCGCCCTGCTTTCGCGCGGGGCGCGGAGCATCATCGTGGCCAATCGTTCGCACGACCGCGCGGTGGCGCTGGCCAACGAACTTGGCGGACGCGCCGTGCAGTTCGACGATTGGGCAGGAGAGTTTCAGAAGATTGACATTGCCATCAGCAGCACGTCCGCGCCACATCATATTCTTGATCGCGCCAGACTGGAGCCATTGATGAAGGCGCGCCAGCATCGTCCGCTGCTGTTGATTGACATTGCCGTGCCGCGCGACATTGATCCCGAGGTCAATCTTCTGGAGAACGTCTATCTTTACAACATTGACGATCTGCAGGCCATTGCCGACGGCTATCTCAAGCAGCGCAAGGAAGAAATTGCGCGGTGCGAACAAATCATCGCTGAGAAAGTAAAGGTGCTATTGCGGTCCCAAAATGAGGATAGAGGATGGAAGATGGAAGATAGAACAAGCGGTTCGCCATCCTCCATCCTCGATTCTCCATCCTCGCTTTAAAATGGAACGACCCATCATAATTGCCACCCGCGGCAGCGCGCTGGCGCTCGCGCAAGCCAACATGATTGCCGCGCAATGCCGCGAGACGTTTCCCAAACTGCGGTTCGAGCTGAAAATCATCAAGACCACCGGAGACAAATTACAAAAGGCCGCCATGGCAAAAATCGGTGAGGGTTTGCCGAAGGGGCTGTTCACCAAGGAACTCGAAGTCGCGCTGGTCAAAGGCCGAGCCGACCTGGCCGTGCACAGCCTGAAGGATTTGCCGACCGAGCTGCCGGCTGGATTGGTCCTCGCGGCCACGCCCAAACGCGCCGATGTCCGCGACGTGCTGATTTACCGTGACGCCGAACACCTCTCTCAACTCTCAACTCTCAACCCTCAACCAGTTGAATGGTCTCCGGGCCAAGACGCATTGCGCGGCTTCGAACCGCATCTGAAACTGAAGGATTTTCCACCCAAGGCCACCATTGCCACCAGCAGCACGCGGCGCAAGGAACAATTGCTCGCGGCGCGGCCGGATTGCATCGTCGTCGAGATTCGTGGCAACGTCACCACGCGGATGCAGAAGGTCGCCGAGCGCGGTGAACTGGACGCGACGGTGCTGGCGCTGGCCGGTCTGACGCGGCTGAATTTTCGCGTCACCCCCGAAGGCAAACTCGAAGGCGATGCCGTGCCGGACGGTTTGCTGGCGACAGTGCTGGACGTGGACGTGATGTTGCCGTGCGTAGGGCAGGGGGCCATCGGCATTGAAATCCGCGCGGATGACGAACGCATAGCCAAAATCTGCGAGCGGCTGAACCATTTCAACACCTTCCAATGCGTGACGGCGGAGCGGGCGTTTTTGCGCGCGATGGGTGGCGGCTGCCAGAGTCCGGTGGCCGCTTACGCCGAAATAGACGGCAGCCGGATGGAGATGCGCGCGGTGTCGTTCCGCGAAGGGCCGGCCAAACGCGCCGAAGGAAAACGCCCGATTGCCGAAGCGGCGGCATTGGGTGAACAACTGGCGGCGGAGTTGAAATGAACTTTGGCTCCGATAAAAGGTGGAAACGAACCATTGCCAGTTCCCGCTGATAAGTTTAGGTTGAAATCAGGAAAATGAGGTTCGTGATATGACTGCGACTGCGGCTTGGGACAGACAGATTGAAAGCTATCGCCAGATGACGGGTGAACAACGGCTGGCGATTGCACTGGAATTGCACGAATTATCGTGTGAAGTTGCCCGCGAAGGAATCCGCCGGCAGCATCCGGGAGCCGCCGCCGCCGAAATTGAACGTCACCTGCACACCCGCCTCAAACTGGCTCGCGCCACATGAACGAACGCGAACTGCTGGTGGATTGTCTGCGCCGCCTGAACCGGAGTGGCGTGACCTATTATCTCACAGGTTCGATGGCCAGCAACTACTGGGGCGTCCCGCGCACCACGCACGACCTGGATTTCGTCGTGTTGCTGCCGGCATCCGCTGTCACCGCCATCGTGCAGGCTTTCAGCGGTGATTTCCACATTGACGAAGCCGCCGTGCGCGCCGCGCACCGGCCGCCGCACCAATTCAACGCCATTGATACCCGTTCCGCGTTGAAGGTGGATTTCTGGCTGCCCAAACCCGTGCCCTTCGACCGGGAAATGTTCCGGCGACGCGTGGCCGTCACCCTGTTTGGCGAACCGGCATGGATTACCACGGCGGAAGACGTCATTCTGCACAAGCTTGTCTGGAACCGCATCACTCCCTCCGACCGGCAACTTGGCGACGCCGCAGGTGTGGTGGCCGTGCAAGCTGGTGCGCTGGACCAAAATTACCTGAAGCAATGGGCGCAGGAACTGAAACTGGCCACCGAACTGGAGCGCCTGTTGAGCGGAGAGATCAAACCCAAACAAACCTGAAACGCCCGATTGCCGAAGCGGCGGCGCTGGGTGAGCAGCTTGCGGCGGAGTTGAAATGAAGTGTGCCAACACGCAGAGTGCGAACTTTCAACAGCAATCGAGAGCAAAACCAAAGAATAATGAATCTCAAATGGGCAACTGAACATGGAGGAAAGTTGTTAGGACGACATCCGTTTGAAGCTGTCAGACGAAAAAACAGACGACTTACAGCACCGCGCAGAGTTGAACACGTTCAGTTGCCATTTCGTCAGTGGAACGGTCGTATTGGCCCATGGAAAGAACATTTTGGTAAAGGTCATGGACAGGTTTATCCGCTGTTGGGGAGCAAACCAAAACGGAGTTGCAACGAAGTAGAGGTGGCAAAGATTCTTCGACAAATTCGCGATCACGCATTTTGGTTCAGCGCATATAACACCGCCAATATGCCAAAAATTTGGCGGCCTTGGGTTCGTTCAATGGATGAACTTCCTCCTTGGCTGGAAGAATTGGATTCAGCCATCCGAGTTAAAATAACTTCACAACGCGGCGGCATGCCGGATGTTGTTGCTTGGAATGACGATCATCCTTTGCGCTCCGCTCTATTCGTTGAATGTAAAGGGCCAAAGGAAAAATTCAAAGAATCACAAGAAGATTGGATTTCAGCAGCTTTTGCGAAAGGTTTGAAAGTGTCTCGCGTGGCAATTTCAGTGCGGCCTTTTTAAGCGTTATTGGCAGAAAATCATTATCCACCTTCACCTCGGTTATTTTTCCAGGGCGGCGAGGATGGAATCCAGTTGTTTGCGTTCGATGTCGGTGGCGGTTCCAGCGACGATGTGGCCGGCGATGCTGCGCAGAATGTGGGCCTTGTCCGCCGGCAGGCCTTTCGGCACATCGTCGAGCAGTGTTTTGATGATGGAAACGAAGGTGTTGCCATTGTAATTACAAAAAGGAGCCAGCCGGTGGCATTGAAAACCGATTTGAAAAACTTCCGGCAGGGACAATTTCCGGGAACGGTTCTGTTCCCATAATTCTTTTGCTGGAGCATAACCATCGGACGTGGGCTTATGCAGGGCTTTGCGGGCTTCGCACAATGCGGCATTGATGGAAACGACCGTTTCCCAAGGGACTATTTGAAGCCAGTTTTTAATCAGTCCGGCCATTGCGGCTATGCGGACTTGGACTTTTTCAGGCTGGCTTTAATCCGCTGCAAAGTCGCCACGCCTTCGCTTTTCATGTAGCCCTTGCCCGTCCGCGCCAGAACCGGTTCGGCGAGAAAGCGATGCTGCATGCGGAGTCCCTGCTTGATGGCTTCCTTCAGGAACTTATTTTCAGCCATGGTCATATTGGCAAGATAACCAATGAAGCCCCCAATCGCAAATTCATTCTGAAGGGCAACGTGGAACGCCGAGCACCGTCTCGGCAAGTTGCCAGACGTCTCCAAGTCCACGCCGAGGCGGTGCTCGGCGCTCCTGAACGAAAACAAAAACGGCGCGGGTTTCTGGCCCGCGCCGTTGTCCCCAGTGCCTCCGGAGCGTGTGTTACACGTCGTAATACATGAAGAATTCGTACGGATGCGGACGCAGCCGGATGGCGTCGTGTTCCTTCCGCT
>JBAVOO010000015.1:0-16174 GCA_049692125.1 Verrucomicrobiia bacterium
GCCTCACGGGGAAAACTGTTTTATCGGTTGGCCCAGCAAGCCGTCCAAATATCGCCGAAACCCTTTGCCTTACTCACAAACCACAAGCGGTAGTGGTGGGTGGAGTCACGTGAATAGCCCTATTTCCGTTTGAGCCGGAAGCGAGTCAACGCCTGTTCGTTATGGCGATCAAATTCAGCCAGCCGTTTTTCGGAATAAATCTCGATGGGAAAAGTCACCCCCGCACGCAGCAAAATACCCTCCTCCGTTTCCTCGGCCACGACCTGGCTGTTGCCGTTGACGCCCAGCCGCCGGCGCAATTCCTTTGGCAACGTCAGCGTGCCGCGATCATTGATGTTGATGACTTTTGTCATACTTTCAGTATTTCATGCTTTCAGCTTTTATGCAAGATAAATTCAAGCCGGCTTTAAAGTCAATTTTCAAACCCCGCCAAACCGCCGGTGACGGCGCGCGTATTCCTCCAGCGCGGCAAAGAACTGCGGCTTGCGGAAGTCCGGCCAGAGCGTGGGCGTGATGACGAGTTCGGCGTAGGAAATCTGCCACAGCAGGAAATTGCTCACGCGCATCTCGCCGCTCGTGCGGATCAGCAGGTCCGGGTCCGGAATGTTCCGCGTGTACAGATGCTGGGCGAAAACCTGTTCGTTGATGTCCGCCGGATCGAGCTTGCCCCGCCTGACCTTCTCGGCGATGCCGCGGACGGCGTCCACGATTTCAATGCGGCTGCCGTAGCTCAGCGCCATGACGAGCGTGAGGCCGTTGTTCTTGGAAAGGGTCGCGATGGATTTCTTGAGAGGTTCCTGCACGTTTTCCGGCAGGCGGTAAATCTGCCCGATGACTTCCAGCCGGACGTTGTTTTTGTTCAACTCCGGCGTTTCGGTCTTGAGATAGTGGATGAGATATTTCATCAACGCATCCACTTCGTCCTTGGGGCGGTTCCAATTCTCGGCGGAAAAGGCGTAAAGCGTGAGATATTTGATGCCCAGCTCGCCCGAGGTGCGGATGATGGTACGCGCGGATTCCGCGCCCTGCCGATGACCCTCGATGCGCGGCAGGCTGCGCTGCTTCGCCCAACGGCCGTTGCCGTCCATGATGATTGCCACGTGCTGCGGCAGCGAAGCCTTGGCTTCGGGCGAAAGATGTGGTGTGGCAGAACTCATTTTTTTGACCGCAGATTACGCGGATTGCGCTGATTTCAAAAATGAAATTTGCAGCCAAACCAATCAATTTTATTCCTCTTGTCTAGTTTTTGACTGCTGAAATTTTCCCCAAGCTTGGCCAAAATAAGCATTATTACACTTCGCACATACATCTTTGATAGTGGGCTCGCCGTAAGTAAATCGAGCAGGCGAACGCTCTATAAAATAATGCCCTTCACGCGGCTCGTCCTGAAGTAACGCATCAATCCCTTTTGGAAAAAGATGTTCGCGTGTAATCTGATCATCAGTGCTGCCGCAATATGCGCACGCTGGCATACATTTTTACAACGCTGTCAAAAGCTTTGGAGCTAAACACAAATCGCTTGCTCGCGCGCTTAATCCAACTGTAATTCCTTTTTAACCTGCGCCCAAGGGATGCGCGGCTTGCTGCCATTGGCACGTTTGGCGCGTTCTATGGTCCGGGCGTCCTCAATGTCTTCGACGGTCTGGCTCATCTGGCGCAGCAAGGTTTTGGCCTGAACCAATTGCTTGTTGAGCTGCGTCCAGTTGCCTGGCGGTTTGGCTGTCAAAGTGGCGTTACTCATAAATGTCTTTCCTGTCGCCGACATCATACACCACAAGACAAGCACCTTCCAACTCAAACAGCACGCGGTAATTGCCGGCACGCAGACGATATTTGTTCTTGAAGCCTTTCAGTTTTTTGATGTCACCGGCCAGATTGTGCTGGGCGCGGTCAAGCTTTGCACCGATCAAACGGCGGGCGTCCTTGGGCATCGCGCGGAGTTGCTCCAATGCCGCTGGGAGGAATTCAATTTGATAGTGCATCGCGGTTAAACAAAAATCGTCTGGTCGCGGCTCGGGCCGACGGAAACAATCGCCAGTTTCGCGCCGGTCAATTCGGCAATCGCCTTCAAATAAGCGCGCGCTTTGGCGGGCAAAGCCTTCCAGGAACGCGCCTGGTCCGTCGGCGTGCGCCAGCCTTCAAATTCCACATACACCGGCTCGCATTCCGCGAGCGTCTGCGCGTCGTTCGGAACAAAATCGTAACGCGCCTGACCGTGATGATACGCGACGCAAATTTTGATGGTTTCCAGCGTATCGAGACCGTCGAGGTTCGTGACGGCGATTTTGTCAATGCCATTGACCATCGTCGCGTGCCGCGTGGCCACGGAGTCAAACCAGCCGCAACGCCGCGCGCGTCCGGTCGTCGCGCCGAATTCGCGCCCCATCGCGTGCAGCAGGTCGGCGATTTCGGCGCTCTCCGTCGGCAACGGCCCCTCCCCCACCCGCGTTGTGTAGGCTTTCATCACGCCGACGACGTCGTCCATTTTGTTCGGCGCCACGCCGGAGCCGGTGGACGCGCCGCCCGCCGTCGTGTTCGACGACGTGACGAACGGATACGTGCCGTGATCAATGTCGAGGAACGTGCCCTGCGCACCCTCGAATAAAATGCTGTCACCGCGCCGCGTCGCCTCGTGCAGCAGCACGACGGTGTTGGCGACAAACGGCTTCAAATAATTTCCGGCGGCACGATATTCTTTCAGAACCTGCTTGAAGGAAAGCGGCTTGGCGCCGAGCGCGCGCAGCACCTCGTTGTTTTCCTTGATGCGCAGACGCAGTTTTTCCCCGAATCGTTCCGGGTTCACGAGGTCAATCATGCGCAGGCCGACGCGCGCCGCCTTGTCGCCGTAGGCCGGGCCGATGCCGCGCTTGGTCGTGCCGATCTTGTTTTTGCCCTTGAGCACTTCGCGCTGCGCGTCCAGTTCGCGGTGATACGGCAGGACAACGTGCGCCGTTTCGCTCACGACGAGGTTGCCGCCGACCTTGATGCCAAGCTTGCGGAGTCCTTTGATTTCGTCAACGAGGCTGACGGGGTCAATGACCACGCCGTTACCAATGACGCACAATTTGTTTTTGCGCAGGATGCCGGACGGCACCAGATGCAGGACGTATTTTTGTTTGCCGATGAAAACGGTATGGCCGGCGTTGTTGCCACCGGCGTAGCGGACGACGATATCCGCATCCTCCGTCAACACGTCAATGATTTTGCCTTTGCCTTCATCGCCCCATTGAGCGCCGACCAAAATTGTGTTTGCCATATTTTTAACGGGACCGTGCCGTGTGTTCGCAATAAAAATCCCCGAACGTGAATTCGGGGCAAAGCGCATGTCTTTGCGTTGGGAAGTTAGAGACGGAGAAGGGCGATGTCAATTCCGCAGCGGAATTTTAATGGCGGAGAGAGGGGGATTCGAACTCCCTATCACCGCTTGATGGTTCAGAGTGACAGAGTGCGACAACCGGAGTCAAGCTGCGACTTTCGCCAATGTTTTCAATGCTATTCTCGCTTTTTGTCTCCCCAATGTTTGGGACAGTCGGTGACACCGTTTGACCCGACGCGCCTAAACTTCGGGAGTCTATTCGGGAGTCAGAACTAAATCCCGGCAATGTGTCCATGACTTCGCGCAACGGTAATTGACCAACATCCGTATAGGTTTTCATCGTCAACCGCATATCGCTGTGCCGCGCCAATTCCATCGCCAAGCGCGGATGCACTTTCATGGTCGAAAGCCGGGTGATAAACGTCGTCCGCAACGCATGATAATCCATGCGGCGTCCGCGCTCGTCCAGAAACGGGATGCCCGCCTTTTCCAAATCCTGCCGGACTTCTTTCATTTTCGGCACTCCATTGACCAGCACCAAATCATCCGCCTTGCAGTCCGCCGGTTTCTGTTGCTGTAACGCCTTGACCAATTCCTGATGCAACGGCAATGCCTGTTCCTTCCGGTTCTTGTTCACGGCAGCATGAATGCGCAGCAATCCACCGGATTCGCCAAGCACCAGGTTCGACCAGCGCAGCGTTTTGACTTCATTGCGCCGCAAACCCGCATACAGGGGCAGCATATAGGCCAGTTGATTCTTTCCTGCCACTTTGAGCAATTCAACCACCTCCATGTCAGACAGTGCTCGTCGTTGAACCCGTTCCTTGCCGCGCGTGTCCGTTCGTTCCACCAGCTCAAAGGGATTAACGCTGACGCGGCTTTGTTTGCGCAACCATGTCCAAAAGGCCGAGAGCGTGGCCAGATATTCATTCAGGGTCTTGGGGGCTTTGTAGGCTTGCTCCTTGCGCCACGTTTGAAACGAGGCGGGTGTCACATCGGCCAATCTCGTCCAGCGGCATTCCCGCACCAGCCGACGCAGCCGCTTGTCCACATGGCGCAGGTGGTCTCCCGACCGCCCCAGGACGGTCAATTCTTTGACATATTCCGAAACCAGATCAAGCAGCGGACTTTGCGCCGCCTCCCGTTCCACCTTCGCCGGAATCAATCCCGCCGATTCGTGTTCCAATTCCTGAATCAGCTTGTTTAGCTTTTGTTGGGCAACCTGCTTGTCGGATACCTGCAAGGCGATGTCCCGCACCTTGCCGTCACCGGCAAGTTTGATGCGCGCACGGTATAACCGGCCTACGGTTCGCTTGCCGTTTTGCAACCGTTTTGGTTTGTAGATTCTGGCTTCCATAGTTCATTCTCCTTTCGATTAACTTGGTTGACTCAATTTTTGAAAATACGCTTTGACCTGACTTTCCAGCATCCCCACCGCCCGGCCAATGTGCCGCAACGGGGGCAGTTCGCCGTTTTCCGCCCTGCGCCTCACCGTCCGCTTGCAAACACCGAAAATCTTTTCCAATTCCGGGAACCGTATCAGACGGTCATTGAATGAATGCTCGACTGGCATAAAACATCATTTCTCCTCCTTCAATTTCCAAGTCCGGTTTTCCTTGTCCCATTCCATCCCCTTTCGTAGCCGTTTCCGAAGCGCAGCAGCTTTTTCAGGGGATGTCATCGCTGCTTGCAATTCCTTCGCCATATAAATCCAGTCCTGTTGCAGGTTTTCCTTGTTGACGCCATAATCCCGATATTTCACCTTCCGGCTGCCCTTGTCCTTGGGGTCTTGGTTCACAAATTCGTCGGCTTCCTTTTCTTCTTTCGCACTGACTGGTTCATCGCCACCGCCTTCCCGCAACAGGCGTGTGCTTTCCAGAAATGGAGTCTCATTCGGGTCGTCCACAAAACCGACTTTACGTTTCATATCCTCTGCCCACGCCTTGCATTCGCTGACGGACACGAGAATAAAGGGACGTTCCTTGGCCATGCGTTTCGCACCGAATAGCCGTGTTTCTTCATGGATGACGTAAAAGAAAAAGGCCGTCAATTTGCCTTCCTTGATGCGTTTATGGACGCCCGCGCGTGACACCGGCACAAACATGATGACGCCGCCGCTCGAAAGTCCCACGTCTCCTTTGTAATACTCGGCCAGAGTTTCAAACCATTCACCGCATTCCTTGAAGGTTCCCTCGCGCCGATAGGCGCGGGTGCCAGGTGTCGGCGAGCCGACAATGGGCAGCAGTTCTTTCGGCACTTCGATGAAAGGAAACTGAATGAACGGCATATAACCCACAGTAACAGAATAGATACTATTGTCAACCATAAATTGAAAGATATTTTCCAAGTTTCAGGGGCGGAAAACACGCCAGCGGTTTGGCAAGTCGCAACGGCACTAAAACGCCGGGACTCTCAAAATGCGATTGCTTGGGGGGTCGTGTCCGGGGCAAGCAATCGCGGCGCGCCGCGCGGCGCAAGAGCGCAGAAGCAAACTGACATGGCCAGTGACGCCCGACAGCACGGCGAGCGAGAAAGGTTCAGACGGTCATCCGACGAAACCAACGACAACACTCTAAAAGCTGCCTTCTTTTTTCGCAGAAAGAGGGACGTTCAACAATTCAACGGGCAACCACCCCGCCGCGCCGTCTTTCTGCTTCCGCTTCGGCAATCAGCGTTGCGAACGGAACTCCCAACGCCTCGGCGATAGCGTTGGCGGCATCCAAACTTGGATTGCTCAATCCGTCCTCGATCTTTCCAATGTAGGTTTGATGAAGCCCGGCCTTTTGAGCAAGGGTCTGTTTGCTCAATTTCTTTGCTTCCCGGTGTCGCTGCAACACCGAGGCGAAAGCATCCGAGAAATCCAAGTGGCGGCGGCGCATCGCCTAACGCTGCAACGGGAACGCCTGCTTGATGGATAAGAATATATTCTTGCATTGGCGTGGTCATCAGTTAAAATAAGCGCACCATGTCTTTACGGGGCAAAATATGATGTCTCGCGGGGTGACAACCATCAGGCAGCAGATTAACAAGGGTGCCTCCTTAATCTGCCGCACTTCCGCGCGGCGTTCACAATCCGTCCATCAAATCACGGCCACGAACGCCAAGAGCCTTGGCAATTCTCAAGAGGGCATCCACCGAAACCGTGCGATGTCCGTTTTCCAAGAGGGAAAGGAAAACGACCGACAATCCGGTCTTTTCAGCCAGTTTTTCTTGGGTCAATTTCAACCGTTTGCGATGCGTGCGAACGGCGTCTCCCAGGATGCGGCGGTGTGTTGGAACGGAAGGCACGCTCAATACAAACAGGCCGAGCCGGAAAATAACATTTACTATAGTATAATTTTAATCTTGCGCGATTTTGGGAAAGGGCATAAAAATGTGTGGCAACTCGGAAAAATAATTTGTGATTTGACGGGAACTCCGTCGGTTTATGAGCGATAAGGCAAAAATTCTGGTGGTGGACGACCAAATGGCCGTGGCACTGATGATGGTTTTTCTACTAACGCGAGCCGGTTGCGATGCGCAAACAGCGTTGGATGCCGAGAAAGCCTTGCGGCTGGCTCAAGCAGAAACATTCGACCTGATCACCCTCGATGTTGACATGCCCGATCTCGATGGATTCACACTCTTTCAAAAGCTGAAGTTAATCCCTCACTTGAAAGATACCCCGGTGGTGTTTGTATCCGGGCGGGCCACAATAGAAAATCAGCAACGCGCCCTTGACCTTGGGGCGGCGGACTTCATTGAAAAGCCATTTGACACGCAAGATTTCCTCTCCCGCATTCTTCCACTCGTCGAAGAAACAGCAACAGTATGAAATCTATGGCAAAGCACGACAGCGTTTTGGCAGTGAGCGGACAAAATAAGATTTGTCGGTGTGGCGATTTTTTTCTTGAAAGAAACCTGATTGTCACAGGCGATTTGATAAAGTTGCCACAGTTCTTTTCCAGAATGCCGTTTGTCCTGTCTCGGCACAGACTCTTTGTGTTTGCGAGGACTCGAATTCCTTCTAAAATTCTCGGCGGGGAATTCGAGTCCCTGCAAAACAGGGACAGAACAAAAACAGCAGGCTAAAAAATGAAAAAACTAAAATTCCTCATCGGGAGGCCGACTCTGGGTTGCATTATTGCCCTCTGCCTGACCTCGAAACTTGAAGCTCAAACAAATTTGCAATTCACCGGCATCAACGCGACCGATGAAGGTGCGATTCAGTTGCATTGGAGGAGTCAATCCAATGAACTTTATGAAATTGATAAAGCTGATGCTCTCATTGATACGAACACAGGAAGCATCACTTGGAACAAACTGTATGACAATTATCCTTCGCAAGGAACGAACACATTCATCGGCGATTTTGGGAACTACAATCTTTCTCCCGAAATCGTTCATCCAAAAAATTCACCGATGCGGTTTTATCGGGTTGTTGATCAAGGAGCGGACTCGCTTTCGGATGAACCGAGCGTTTCAATTTCTTCTCCGTCCAGCGGCAATGCCGTTTCCGATGAATTGACAGTCACTGTCACGGCGAGCACCGACCAGCCAATTATTGCCGGAACGAAATTATACGTGGACGGCCAAGAAATGCGTCCGCCAGACAGCACCACGAATTGGACTGACGGTGTGACGAATTATGAAGCGGACACTTATTCTCTTAATACCTGCGAATGGGGAAATGAAACCCAT
Organism: Verrucomicrobiia bacterium; assembly: GCA_049692125.1. Classification (GTDB taxonomy): domain Bacteria; phylum Verrucomicrobiota; class Verrucomicrobiia; order Limisphaerales; family UBA11358; genus UBA11358. The sequence goes on from JBAVOO010000015.1 coordinate 7,997, forward strand.
GTTTTATTTGCCACAGCCCAAAATCAATCGGGTTACAGCGATCTTCCGAACACTCCGGCAGTTTTCACCGGCCACGCCGTTTCTCAATTTGTTCCGGTCTTGTTCAGCAATCTCATTACTCGAATTTCTTTTTCGCAACCGGAATTCGACCCGTCATCCGGGCAAACGCAACAGGTCAGCGCAGTTTTCGCTGCGAATTGCGATTGGACTCTGAACATCGTTGACGTTTATAGCAATGTTGTGCAAACAGCATCGAGCAGCGGAACATCCATGCTCTATAATTGGGATGGCACTTCTAACGGCGTCAGCATTCCAGATGGAACTTATTATTACTACATTTATGCCCAAACCAACGGCCAATCGAGCCAAGTCGTCAGTGGCGGCTCAAGCGGCGGCAGCGGCAGCGGCAGTCCGCCTTCACCCGATATGCTTTCTTCATTGTCTTTCAGTTCAGATTCTTCCGAATTGTGGGCAATGTCGGCTGATGGCAACGACGTTGTGCCTTTGGCACTTTATCCGCCGGGTTTTGATACCAATGCCCTGACAATTTTTTCTGCCACGCCTGCGGAAGTGAATGCTGCAAGAGCGTCCGTGACAAGAACGTCCCTTTCCAGCGCGCAGTTCAGTTCAACAGACAGCGGCGGATTTTCTTCTGACGCTTCCAGCGGCGGCTCTTCGGCTGCTTCGCAAGGGTCGCCCACGTCGCCACAGCGCCCGCCGTCAAATCCACAAAAGGGCGTTCCTGGCACGTGTGGCGTTGCCAATGATACATTTACCAAAAATGGAACAAACGGATTTAACACAGCCGTGCTTGATAATGGGCTTGGCATTCATTCCTACATCGGCATGGACGGATATTCAGGCACGACAACTTTGCATTGGGGACCACTGGCAACCCAAATACCAGAGGGAAACAATTTCATTTCTGAAATGAAGCACTGGGGTTGGAAAAATACGATTAACAAAGTTGATGACCAATTAAGCATTAACGATTTGAGGGGAAGCGGCAGCCCATATAACACTGTTAATCTTGGCGTGTTTATCGGACATTGTGCTTACGGCACTTCCATTGATTACGCGGCCAATGGCTGTAAGCAAATGTATATCCCAATAACTTCTGGCGGCGGCGCACAATTTTTGCGCATGTCGGAAATGACTCTTGGCGGCAGCAACGCCACAAGTGGCTTGCGATGGTTTGCCCTTGAATGTTGCGACAGCCTTTATCAGTCCGACTGGTCAAACATGCAAAATCTCGGAGTCAAGCCTTACAACGGCAATCTACATTTGCTCTTGGGAACGGCGACGACCAGTTACGCCAGTGCCAATCTTTTGTCATATTGGGCGAAATATATGAATCACGGGACTTCGACCAATTACAGCCCTTTGACAGTTAAGGCGGCGTGGTATCAAGCAGCCCAAGACGCCTACAAAAATTCAGGAATACCAAGCAGCCCGGCTGTGAAGTTTGCTACGGCAGGCGACAATTCTTGCATGAATGATTCGCTTCAAAGCTATTCTACGCCGGGCGGAAGTTGGGGTTACAATAGCCAGCAAGTTTATCCGTGAAAAAGACGGTTCTCTTAATACTGTTCCAGATAATTTGCACAAGTGGATTTTCTGACAATCCACGCTGGAAAGTATTCGGAACTCCAATCCCAGCGCACGCCGACCTTGACGTGCGCTGGGAGGCTCCTAACAAATTTGTAGGTTCAAACGTGCCCACAAACAAATGGCCGTCGAAGATATGGATTTACAGCCTCGAACCCCGAAAGTTTTCTCCCAAAATTATTTCAAGTCTCATGGCCATGTGCTCTTTCACGGAGAAAGACAAAGTGCAACAGGATTCCAACGGAGTGACTTTCAGAAACGGCGCACGAATTTTGTCTATTTCTTTTCCAACCGGAAGCATTCAATACCAAACGCCCGAAGCAAATTACAGTCCCACAAATTTAGCTCAAGGCGTTCCCCGAATGAGCGAAATGCCGAAATTGACGAAAAACTTTTTGCGCGCGGTTGGCTTGAAACTTTCTGAAATTGAGCGGGACACAAACGGCGCGCCCAATTTTGATTTTTGGGAGCCGTTCACAGTATTTTATCTTAAAAGCGGATCAGTCACAAACATCGCATTTCGTGCCGTTGTTTTTCGCCGCGCAGTGGACGGAGCGGAAGTCATCGGCGATGCGGGCTATTGTCAACTTCATTTCGGCGAGCATGGCAAGATTTCACAAATTGATTTTTCGTGGCCGGATTTGAAACGCTATGAATCCGCCGTGACTCTAAAGCCTCAAGCGATTATTCAACTCATCCGAGAGGGCAAAGCGCATCAAGGTTTGCTGCCAATGGGCTTTGATGGAATTGATTGGCAGACTGTTAAAAGCGTGACCGTGAAACAGGCTTGGCCATGTTATTTTGGCGGAGATTCAAGACTTTACCCGTTTTTAGACCTTTGGACAACAGTCGAAACATCACAAGGCTACGTTGATATAGAAATAGACTGTCCAATCGTAGATGAAGCGAAGCTGTGAAAACTTTTGCGTTCATTGCTTTTTTTGCGACCGCCTTTTCTTCGTTCGCTGATAACTCGCTCGAAGACATTTCGCCGCACTTTTCAACGAATATGCCTATCGTATGGCAAGCGGGCACAAATCAGTTGCCGAAAAGTTTTTGGATTTATAAAAGACTTCCGCCGCACCCTTTTCCGGTGACAATTATTTCTAATGCCATTGTGCTCGCCTCGCTGCAAAAGAAAGGTTTTCCAAAGCCTTCAACAAATGATTTTTATATCGCGGAAGAACATCCGCCAGATTATCCATCCACAATTCCTGTTATTTTTAGCATCACGCCAAAGTCCGCGAGCATCTTTTATAGTCAACCACACCCTGGCACGGATACAACGGACATTCCTGCCGATAACATTTTGGCTCGGCGCGCCAGAGATCGTGCCGCTGAATTGGGCATTGACCCGGTGCAAATTGCATTTAAGAACATTACTTCCCATTTCAATCAAGATGAAAATGCTAACGACATAACGAATCAATTATGCGGGCGCGGTGTATATCTGTCGCGCCAGTTGGATGGAGTTTTATTTTGGGGAAATGGAGAAAATGGAGACGAGGAAGGTTTTTGGATCGAGTTTGGCAGTCATGGACAAGTCCGCGCTTTTTCGCTCGTCTGGCCGGATTTGAAGCGAGATGAATTCCTACAAACCGCAAGTCCGCAACAAATCATCGCTTGCATACGGGCATTCAAAACCTTGATGCCGCCGAATCATCAGGAGACGGATTATTTTCAGCGGCTTAAAAGCTTCACCAATGCGAAGAAATTAACCGTCACCAAAATCACGCCCTACTACATGGAAGGTTTTTACGGGACAACGCCCACAAATGACGCTCCGTCACAAATCATCGCACCATTCGCCGAACTGGAAGCCGTCGCCGATTTTGGGAACAGCAATGCCACTGTGAAATTGCTTGCTCCAATCCTTTCGTCTGAAACAAGCCGGTTGTCAAAAGCGTCCGTGCAGCCAACGCAAATGCGTTGAAGGGGAAATTCACATACGTTGGCTCTTTGCCAGAAATTGGCATTCATCTTACCAGTGTCCAGCGGCAAAATAGGATAGACACCATCTCCCAACGAAATCGTTTGGAAAAAACGCGGCTCGAAACCGAGCGACAAAAAGCGGCAAAAAGCGACAATGAATTTGTCGCAATTTGTCGCTTTAACTTGCCGCCTTTTGTCGCCTTTTGCCGCTTCTAAATCCATTTGCCACATTCGGACTTTAAGCCAATAGCCCCGTTTGAAATCATTCCGTTAGCCTCCTATTCGTCAGCTTAAAAGGTGGACGCCCCACCCCTACGGAAAATCGTAGTTTTTCAGCTATGCGCCGCATGGCACGGAAAATTGTGTTGAAATGCGTTGATGGTTTCAACGCCGTTCAACGAAATTCAACAGGGTGATTCAACGCTTTTCAACATCCTGGCTCCGGTGACTTGGTGATTTTAGACGGGACGCCATTCTCCTTGCGAGGCAAGCGGGCGGGCGTAACACCGGAGCGACCAAGCTGGCGACTGTGATACACACAGCGATGGCGCTGGTCTAAAACGGGCAATTTACCGTCAGACATCTTCCCTTAGCACAGCTTGAGGCCACGACCGCAGCCGCAAATGTTGCGCAAAAATCGCGCGAAAGGTTCACGCAATTAAACACCATTCGACACGGTTCAACGTCAGCCGTTCATGCCGCTGGAATCGTCCGGCTAAGTCACACCCAGGACATACGCAAGGGAGCGGCGAAAAAGTGGAAATTAGGCAAGGCACGCGCTACCCCTTAAAGGGGCAAGGATTCTGTGCTTCGCCAAATGTTGCGCGAAATGCTTCGCGTGATGCTGCGTGAAATGTTGCGCGTGATGCTGCGTGAAATGTTGCGCCAAGTATTGCGTCTCATGTTGCGTTGGCTGCTTCGCTTGGTGTCAACCGTCCGTTGACACCCTGTTGCCAACCGTGGTGCTTCGGATGTTGCCTCGCATGGAGCCAACCATGTTGCTTTCAATGGTGCGAACTTTGTTGCTTCGGATGGTGCCTTGCGTGATTACCACCTTGTTGCTAACCGTGCTGCCAACCAAAAAAACTTGCTTCTAGGGTGGCGTCATTGGCTTGTCGGGGCGGCGTCCGAACCTTTGCGGCTGCGTGTGGCTGGCGGTCGTCGCTTGGCCTGCTTATTAGGCGCTCTGGCTGCCGCGCCGGGCAGCGTGGCGATGCTGGCGCATCGCCTGATTGCTTTCCGGCCTGCGTTAGCTAGCTGGCGGTTTCGGTTTCAGGCTGGCCTCAAATTCTGCGGCTTCCTCTGGACTCATTTGCGGGACGTGGGCGATGTGCGGTCCCCGCGACGTGTATGCAGAATTTTCTTTTAGCGGCTGAACGTTGTTTGTGATGGATGTTGCCGGCGCGGACGTGGCCGGCGTGGGTTTTGCGGCCACGGCTGGCGCACTTTGGGGCGTGGCCGGGACATTGACGACCGGCGCGATCTTCGCCCGTTTCCGCCGTTTGCGCTTTTTACCGCCGTCCAAGACGATACGGCCGTATTCAGCCACACGCGCCCGGCTGGTCTTTACCCTATGCTGTTGCAACAAGTCAGTAATGGTCGCATAAGAAAATTTTCGCCTGCGCATGTCCACGATGGAATCATGGACAAGTTTCAAACTGGTGAACGGGACGCGATGCGGAATAGGTTGGAACTCTTGAACCGCCTTGCGCAGCCCTTCGAGATCGGGCGTTGATGTGGTTGGCATATTCATAATTTTTGAATGTCATGGTTGAGATTTGAGGCAAGTCGTTTCGCCAGTTTCCGGCGCGGACATGGCGCGTTCGCATCCGGCGCAGGGCAAGTTGTCTTGCGTGTCGTCTCGACGGACATTCGGCGGCATTGCCGTTGCCACTGCCCAGCCATTGCCGGGAGATTGCGCGGATATGACGCGAGATATTTCACCTGTTGTCTTGCCGGATGTTGCGCGGCCATCGCGTGACCGTCTCGCGGGACTCCGCGCAGCCATCGGCGAGAATTTGGCGAGCCGTAAAAACCTTGTTTTGACAAGGGGTAAAGCTTGCGATGCCTAAAATTCAAATTCAGTGACGTGCTCTTGCACTGCTCTTTGAAAATCGTTGCACTGGATTTTCCGGATTCGTGAGCAGAACCGCGCAATTTGTTGGTGCAATTCGTGACACTGATTTGAAGTGCGCCTGTGCCTGCCTTTTGGTGGGCACATTGGCCACAGTCGAATTGTTGCGGGTGAAAAGTTGTCATGGTTTTAGTCCGTTGATTCGTCGTCATCGTTCCATGTCTGCTCAACCTCGATGCCAATGATTGGCGGCGGGGATTGCGTCGGCGGTTGCATCGTGAAAATGATGCCGGGAATGACCGTGGTTGAGTTTCCTTTCATCCGTTTCCGCAAGCCGCCGCTGAAAATCCAAGCGATGGCCAGCAGTGCCAGCCAGACAAAGCCCAGGTAAAGATAAACGCCGTAGTTTTCAATCAGGCCGTCCAGCGCGTTGAAAATGGGATTCAGCAATTCAGCGGGATTCAAGTTCATGGTTCATCCTCGGTTTAGGTTTGTCAGTCTCATGCCCAAATCGCCGCCGTGCCGGTTGCCAGCCCCGCCAGCACGTTTTTCTAAAGCGGCGATCTTCCGAATGCAGCCCGCCCAAATCCCCGGCCTGTAGGCGCGTTAAATTCGATTGTGCCGCGCTCATGTGCCATGTGTGGTTAAAATTCATGGTGGGAAGTTCGTTGAAAAAATCACTCCGCCGTTTTGACGATGGCGAGGATTGCGGCCTTGAGCGGAGCCGGAAGTTTTTCCCAAGCGGTGACAATTCGCGCCAAGTCAGGACAAGACGGGATTGGATTTCGGGAGTCTATTCGGGAGTCTGCATGAGAATCCCCTTGTGAAATATGGCGGAGAGAGGGGGATTCGAACCCCCGATACGGTTTAACCCGTATAACGGTTTAGCAAACCGTCGCCTTCAGCCACTCGGCCATCTCTCCGTCACCATTGCAAACATTGCCTTAAGTCCACATTCCCCGCCGGTTTATTGCGAATCCATCTGACGTTATACAACATGTATGCAACATTGTCGTGTATGAAGGCTACCTCATCACGCAAGGCCAAGCAAGGCGAAAGCTGGCCTGGGAAAGTTCAACCGGGGCGAGCAATCGTTACCGTGTATCGTCGTAAAACTCCGGGCGGAAATTTTACCTACATGGTTGCCAACTATGCTGACGGCGACCGACGCCGCTTTGACAGCTACGCGGATGAAGCCGATGCCTTGGACGCGGCTGACAGGCTGGCCAGGCGGATTGACTCGCGCGACTACGTTGCCGCCAGCATGACGCGCGATCAGGCGCTCGAATACGCGAACGCCATTGCCCGGCTCAAACCATTCAACGTCACCGTGGACGCCGCAACCGCGACTGTGGCCGAATGCCTGAAGTCCCTTGGCGATTTGTCAAATCTTCACGCTGCCGCAAGGTTCTACGCCGCCCGGCACAAGCAAGTGACCAAGAAGACCGTGGCCGACGTTGTAGCCGGGTTCCTGAAGATCAAGGAAACCCGTGGCGCATCCGTGCGTTACATGAAGGATTTGCGGTCTCGGCTCGAAAAGTTCGCCGGGGATTGCCGGAAGGATTGCGGCAACGTCACCACGGCAGACATTCAGGACTGGCTGGACGGCCAGAAACTCAAGCCGCAGAACCACCGGAATTTTCGGACGGTGCTGCATACACTTTTCAAGTTCGCCGTGGCGCGTGCCTATGCCGCTGACAATCCGGTTGAAGGCGTCGAGCGCGTCAAAGTGAACGGCGGCGACGTGGAAATCTTCACGCCAGTTGAGATTGCCCGGCTGATTGATGCCGCTCGCGCAGACTTCCCTGACTTCCTGCCGGTGCTCGCCATCGGCGCGTTTGCCGGTTTGCACTCTGCTGAGATTGAGCGGCTGGAATGGTCGGACATTCACCTTGCCGGGAGGTTCATCATGGTCGGGCCAGACAAGGCCAAGACCGCCAGCCGCCGCATCGTGCCCCTTCACGACAATTTGGCCGCGTGGCTCGCGCCCTACTCCGGCAGGAGTGGAAAAGTCTGGCCGCACGACTCGGTGCTGTTCTACAAACAACAGCCAGCCGTTGCTGCTGCAACTGCCGTTGAAGCTGACGCCGAGAACGACATCGCAGCTCAAAAGGCGGTGAAGTGGAAGGCTAACGCGCTCCGGCACAGCTACGCTTCATATCGGTTCGCACAGACCGGTGACGCCGGGCGCGTGGCGGGCGAGCTTGGCAACAGCGCAAAAGTAGTTCATTGCCATTACCGGGAGCTTGTGAAGCCGGGCGCCGCCAAAGCATGGTTTGCCATTGCGCCGGAACAGGCCGCGAACGTCGTGACGCTCGCCGGTGCCGCAAAATAAATGAACACGCTATGAAAGACAAACCGGACCAATCCACTTTAGAGTCCGACCGCACTGCCAACGAATTGCGCTTGGCGATGCTTAACGTGTCCTGAGTTCAGCCACGCGGGACCAAAGGACGTGAACCGCGAAGCGGAACTGGCCTGTCCTCCATAGCCTGAGCGACGGAGCAAGCCGCCATCCCGCGTTGCCTGCAGCGATTTGATACTCCCAGTTAAGCCCTTTTGGT
>JBAVOO010000016.1:0-8817 GCA_049692125.1 Verrucomicrobiia bacterium
CGAAAGTTTCCTCGGACAATTCGCTGATGGGCATGGTGAAGTGTTGCCAGGTCCCGAAGGTGTCCACGAACTTGATGTCCACCATTTTCGCCCCTGCCTTTTTTGCCATTTCAATTGCGCTCTTGGGAGTTGCCATATTAGTTATTATGTATTTATTGGTTGTTTGTCGTGTTGTTACGGTCAAAATCTAATGCCGCGCCGGAGATGGATTTTGCCAACAACCGGCGCAGCGTCGAGTTTTTTTTAGTTTAATTTAATCGGTGTATCCTTCCTCACCATGCTCCGCGACGTCCAAACCGGAGATTTCAACTTCCTCGCTCGGCCGGAGACCAACCAGCGCCTTGGTGATATATGCGATGACGATGGTGCCCACGACGGCCAACACCAACGTGATGCCGACCGCCTTGAGCTGTTCCCAAAGCAACGGTTGGAACCAGCGGTCAGTGACATACGCCTTGAGGTTGGTGGCGAGGTTGGCATTCACTGCATTGCGCGCAAGCATGCCGGTCATGATGGCGCCAGTCGTGCCGCCGATGGCATGCACCCCGAAGGTGTCAAGCGCGTCGTCATAACCGAACCAGCCCTTGACCTTGTAGCAGAAGAACCACGGAATGATGCCGGCGGCAATGCCGATCCAGATGGCGCCCTGCGGCGTTACGAAACCGCAAGCCGGAGTGATCACCACCAGGCCGGCCACCGCGCCGGAACAGAATCCCAGCACGCTCGGCTTGCCCCGGGTCAACCATTCCATCATCGGCCAGACGAACGAGGCCACCGCCGTGGCAATCGTCGTGGTGGTGAACGCATTGGCCGCAATCAAGTCAGCCGCCACCGCGCTGCCGGAGTTGAACCCATACCAACCCACCCACAACATGCCCGTGCCGATGTAGGTAAGCACCATGCTGTGCGGCGCGAAGTTCACCTTGCCGAAGCCCGTGCGTTTGCCGAGGATCAAACAGAGAATCAGCGCCGACCAGCCGGAGGTCATGTGCACCACGGTGCCGCCGGCAAAGTCAATCGCGTGAATCTTTGCGCCGGCATTCCAGACACCGTTCATCATGCCGTTGATGCCCCAGACCATGTGGCCTTGGGTGAAATAGACGATGAACATCCACAGCGTCATGAAGATGAGGATGGCCTTGAACTTCATGCGTTCGGCAATGGAGCCAATGATGAGCGCCGGAGTGATGATGGCGAACATCAATTGGAACATCGCATACACGTTTTCCGAAACCCAGTAGGAATAGTTAGAGTTCGGGACGGAAGTAACGTTATTGAGCATCCAATCTTTCGTCGGACTGCCAACAACTCCAGTGATTACGTCCTCTTTGGCCATGGCAGCCTGCCTTGCTGCCGGGTCTGAACCGGTGCCCGTACCCCCGAAGATCATGCCGTAGCCGACGAACACCCAGAGGATGGTCACCAAGCCGGCGATCAGGAAGCATTGCGCGAGCACGGACAGGACGTTCTTGCGGCGGACCAGGCCGCCGTAAAACAGCGCCAGACCGGGCAGCGTCATAAACAACACCAACGCCGTGCTGGTCAACAGCCACGCGTTATGGCCGGGACCGGGATTGCCGATGATCGCAGTGTTGGCGACCACTTGGGTGCCATTGGTGTCCTTCAACGGCGCGGTCGGGTCGCTGTTGGCGATGTAGGCCTCCAGTGCCGCAACGCGTTGGTCCAGCGAAGCTGCGGGCAATGGCGGCGGCGTGGCCGGAGTTGCGGCGGTGGCCGCTGCCGGAGCATTCGTGTCGTCTGCGCGTGACGTGAATACGCCAAGCGCGAAGGTTGCAATCAAAGCAAGGGTCAAAAGATGTCGTTTCATTTTTTTAATTTGAGTGAGGTTCAAGTTGGTTTAATCGCTTAAATGGCCGAATCGCCTTTTTCTTCGGTGCGAATACGAACGGCCTGTTCAACGCCGGAGACAAACACTTTGCCGTCGCCAATCTTGCCGGTCCTGGCCGACTTGACGATGGCGCCGATGGCGGCTTCGACCTGGTTGTCCGCCACGACGAGTTCGATTTTGATTTTGGGCAGGAAATCCACTGTGTATTCACTGCCGCGATAGATTTCGGTGTGGCCTTTCTGGCGGCCAAACCCCTTGACCTCGCTCACCGTCATGCCTTCGATGCTGAGTTCGCCGAGGGCGTCTTTGACTTCTTCGAGCTTGAATGGTTTGATGATCGCTTCGATTTTCTTCATTTTGCTGGGTTGAGTTGTTTGTTCCGACCAAGCCAAGCGGCACTGCTTGTGAGTGAAACAGGACACACCGGGCCTGGTCGAGCCGCCTTTAGCAACGGCAATGCCAGCACATCAAATTCTTCCCGCAGTTCGCGCAACACCTTGATGCGCAACGGAACATTTCTTAACAGCAAAAGGCAAAACCCTCCGGACGCTGTTGTGTTTTGCACAGTCAGGGCATTCTTCATCACCACGATCCCAACATTTCCAGAATAAATTTATCTCATTTAGTTTGACGATCTTCGTGAAGCGGCGGGCACCTCGCGGCACCCGCCGCACTCACCCAGCAACCAACCACAACGATTTCCCGCTGCAGTTGGAAATGTTGTCCGCAGTTGCTTCACGCAACCATTTTTCCCGGTTCTGAATTTTTGTTTTCGCAAGACTTAATCAGCAAACCCCTTGCCAGTGACGGAAAGCGTGGTCAAAGTTGGTCAAAGTGCGCGGCTGCCAATGCTTTGCGCGTTTTGTCAAATCGAACACAAGGAAACTGGCTGTCGCCTTTTGCCCAATCGCATCTGATTTCACCAGCGAAAGTGGTTTCCAAACGGCAACGCTGGGGCTTATCCATTCTTCGCCGGAAGAATTCCAGGCAGCCCTCAACTGTGAATGATGAGCTGGATGTTTTCGGGAAGGTTTCTGGCCACTTCAGCCACGATGTCGCCCCGGAGAAGCTTGACCATTGAACTGCGGTGCGGCGCGCCCAGCATCAGCATGTCCACGCCAAGTGTCGCGGCAATGTCAATGATGGTCAAGGCCGGGTTTTCGCTAACGGCATAGACGGGCAACACTTGGACTCCACTTTTTTGAGCCAGGTCAAACATGCCGTACATGATTTCCGCAGCCTGGCGATCCGTCTGCCAACGCGGGCGTTCCGAATCAGCCAGCGGACCCAACAGATTGACGGCGAGTTGCTTGACATAGACAACGTACAAACTCCCCTGCCGCAGGCGCGCTTCTTCCAGCGCGAAGCGCAGCACCGGCGTGAAACCGCGCGCCGCCACGAGGATGGATTGGCCGGGCGCAAAATTGGGCCGCAGGTTTTCCAGCCGTTCCGGCGGGACAAGCGCCGCCGCCATTTCCTTCGTCAACATCACGGTTTCGATTCCCGCCCGTTTCATCGCATACCAGCGCAAGCCAAACCCAAGCAGCAAAACGCATGTGGCGAAAAAGAGCGCCGCCGGCTTGGTTTTGGCAATGGTAATCTCAATGGCGAACAAGATCGCGAACGTGGCCACCATGATCGTGAATTCACGCCAGTTCAATCCCAGCCGTTTGTTGAAGCAGCTTGAACCAATATTGACTGTAATCGCGCCGACGACACCGATGGCGTACATGTCGGCCAGGGAATCCAAGTCATCTGACAGGATGACCAGTATGGTTGGCAGGATGGTCGCAACCAGCAGCGGCTGCCAGGGGACTCCGTGGGAATTGAGTTTCGCAAATGGACGCGGCATTTCGCGGTCGCGCGCCAGCATGTAAATGAGGCCGATCATGGCGCCCACGGCCGTATTGACCGCGCTGAGCAGCAAAAGACCGACCACCAGGCCAATGGCGGCCCCGAAAACGTGTCCGAAATACGGCCCCAGCGCCAGGGAGCCATATTCCTCACCCAGAAAACGGAGCATATCCGTGTAGCGGCTCCTGATATCGTCCGACATCGAATGAGGCAGTGAAAGCATGGCCCAACCGAGCAGCGCAGTGCCCAGCACCACTTCAACCGCCACCGGCCAGATCGCTTTTTTGGAAGTGATCGCCACGCTCGGAGCGTTCGACGGCGCCTTGGGATCGAGTGTCATCACCCCTGTGAGATTGGCGATGGCCTCGACACCACTCAGGGCGAGGATGACCCCGACAAAAGCGACCCAGTTTTTGCTGAAACCGGCATGAGGCGGTTCAAGATAAGCAAAACTGAGATGCGGCGCACTCAAAGCGATGATGGCCATGACAACCAGCACCATCGGCAAGGCCAGAGTGATGGCAAAACTGCCGGAGTGTTTGGGCCCGAAGAAGTTGATATAACCGATGAGCAAAATGGCGCTGATGGTGGCCAGTTTGAGGTACTCTCGGGGCACGCCAAAATAACTCATGGCATCCCAGCAACTCATGGCGGCGGTCACAATGAAATCCGCCAGCAGCAACAACGAGCCGAGCACGGCCAGCACCCGGCTTTGCTCGCGCGCGGAGGAATAGACGCCGCCCCCATCCGGAAAATGCCGGCAAACGATGATGTAGTTGTAGCCGACCAGCCCGGTCAGGGCACAAACCGCCAGAATGATCGGAAAAGAGGAAAAGCCAGCGGCGAGAAAGGCAAGCCCGATGACGTAGGCCTTGCTGGTTCCCCAGTCGCCGTAAAGCAATCCTGCCGCCCTGGCCCAGCCGACGTTGCGCGGACGATGTGTGCCCGATTCAATCATGTTGCCATGCCGCAAAAGTAGTTAGCAGAACATCAGGCGTAAATCAGAAGATGAATGTCCTCCGGCAGGATTTTGGAAACCTTGCGGACGATGTCGCCGCTCAACAATGCGGCCAGCCCGCCGCGGCTCGGCGCGCCCAGGAGCAAATGGGACGCGCCCATCGTGGCTGTAATGTCCACGATGGTTTCCGCCGGTGCGTCACTCACGGCGTAACAAGGCAGCACCGGATGTCCGCCCGCTTCCTTAAAGGCATGGGAAAAAATGCCCCGGGCGTCTTCATCCTCCTGCCACTTGCGCCTGGCGTCCGCCTCGGTGATGACCGGCAGTACACGCACGAACAGGAGGTAAAGCGGGCGCCTGGTTTCGCGCGCCTCCTGAATTGCGAAATCCAGCGTCCGGCCGATGCCGCGGATGGCGCACAACAACGGCGCACCAGTGACCTCCGCCAGTGAAGCTGGCGATGGCACCGGCACGCTGACCTCAGGCTTCGCCGCCACCGCCCCGGCGGTCGCGGCGGCCTTCCTTTTCTTGCGCAAAGTATCTTCAGCCACAAGTGCGCGCATGATCAAACCGACTACGAGGACTGCCAACGCAAAGTGCAGTGCTCTGGGCTTGTCCACGAACAGCGAAATCTCGATGGCCAGCATGATGAGGAAAGTGCTGAACATTAAAATGCGCTCCCATTTCACTAGATCGAGCTTCCGGTCGGTGGAACTGGCGCCAAGGTTCGTCGCGATTGCCCCGACGACGCCCACGGCATACAGCTCGGCCAGACCTGCCATGTCTTTGATCGTAAGAACCAAGATAGCCGGAATCACCGTGGCCACGATCATGCCGAGGTTGGGCACGCCGAACTTGTTCAGTTTTTGGAATCCGCCCGGCAACTCGCCGTCGCGCGACATCAAAAATGAAATCGCGATCAAATCTACAATCGCCGTGTTCACCGCCGACAGAAGCAAACAGCCGAACACACCGCTCACCGCCCAGGCGGCGATTTTCGCCGCCGTGGCGCCGAGGCTGTGTCCGACGAACACCTGTGCCATGTAACGCAGCATGTAATCACGCACCCCGGCGCTCGCCGGATTCGTGGCCGTGGCCGTGGCGTCCACGTCATTCTTGTTGATGACCAGATTCGGCAGCCCGTGCATCGCCAGGCCGAGCAGGGCGGTGAACAAACAAACTTCGAGCATCACCCAAAGGATTGCCGGCGTGGATGTCCTGGAAACGTTGGGTTTGTCCAGCGAGCATCCCGGATTGAGCCTCATCACGCCGGTGGCGTTGGCGACGGCCTCGACGCCTGAGAGGGCAAGCACCACGCCGACAAACCCGTTCCAATTTTTAATAAAACCACCAGAAAGCGGCTGGACGTTGTGCCAGGCGTCGCCGAGGTGAGGCAACGCAAACGCGCCCAGCAAAATCACCACCACCACCGTCGGCACCGAAACGAGAAAGGCCAGACCGCCTGTGTGTTTTGGCCCGAAGAAATTCAGCGTGCCGATGACCACAATCGCAAACCCCGCCCAGTATTCCGGATGATTCACGCCCAGGTAAGAAAAGGCGGAGAGCGCGCTGATAGCGGCGGTGACGATGTAATCCGCGATCAAAAGAAACGCGCCGACGATGGAGATGATTTCCGAACGATGACGCACGCTGGCGTACACGCCGCCGCCGTCGGCGTAGTGCTTGCAGATGGCCATGTAATTCACCCCGACCAACGCCGTGAGCAGGCACATCGCCGCAATCAGCCAGAACGAACTGTATCCCGCGACGGCAAACGCCAGACCGATGACGTAAGCCTTGCTGGTGCCCCAGTCGCCGTACAGGATCGCCGCCGCGCGCGGAGTATCCACATTGCGCGGCCGCTTCGTGGTCGTTGCGATCATAATTTACTGAAAATTTGCATTGCTGCAAAAACTGCATTGGGGGAAATGAAGACGAGCCTCATTGCCCTTAATGTTCACGCCGGCGAGGTTAGCTGTCGGGCTGGAACCATTAAGTGTTCCCGGCGTCAAGCGCCGCAAGCCCCATTCGTTCCTCAACGCGAAACGGATATTTCGGTTTCCCCGCTGATCGCACCCAAATGCGGTCATTTGGCAGACAAACTAACGTCCAGTTTAAACATCCAACGTCGCAAAGCAAGAAGCGCGTGTCTGCCAAACGCTTCCCAGCCGGCGGTTTTCAGGTCCCATGTTCGTCGCCGCCGTCAATGCTTCCGGAAATGCCACAACAAAAGCAAAAAGATGGCCACCTGCAAAAGGACAAAGCCGATGATCATGGGGACCATCCGGAACCGAGATTTCCAGACCTGCGGCGCCTGCAACCGGGTGTAACGACTGGTCATGACCACCGCTTCGTAATCATCCAATTCCTTTTTCATCTCGCCGGCAGATTGGTAGCGCCGTTTCGGATCACGCTCCATTGCGTGCAGGATGATTTCCTCCAGCACGGGCGTTAGATTCGGATTTATTTTTCGTGGCGCCTGTGGATCACCCGTGACGCGGGCGTTCATGATTACATACGGGCTGTCGCCGGCGAAGGGCGGTTCGCCCGTGGCCATTTCGTACAGAATTGCTCCCAGGCTGTAGATGTCCGTCCGTTCGTCGCCCCGGCTGCCCTTGACCTGCTCCGGCGCCATGTAATCGGGCGTGCCCATCGTGGGCGTGAAGCCGACAAAGGTCAGCCGCCGGGCATTGGCCGCCCGCGCAATCCCAAAATCCATGATGCGAATCGAACCGTCGTTGCAAAGCATGATGTTGGCCGGCTTCAAATCCCGATGCACGACTCCGTTCTCATGCATATAAGCCAGCGCCTCGCAGATGCGGCTGGCGATTTTGACCGCATCCGGTTCCGGCAGGGGCCGCACATTGCGCAGCAATTCGCTCAAGGTCTGGCCTTCGAGATATTCCGTCGCGAAGTAAGGCCGGCTCTTTTTTTCGACAGGAAGAATTTTCAGGATATACGGATGATTGAGTTTGATCCCGATTTCTTCCTCGCGGCGAAAACGGTCAAATCCCGCCGGGTCGCTTTCAATTTGCAAATAGGGAATTTTCAAGGCCACCGCCTTGCCGGTTTGCCGGTCGTTGGCTTTGAACAGCGAAGCCATGCCGCTCTTGGCGATGACATCGGTGATTTCAAACCGGTCATCGAGCAAACTCCCCACGCCGATGTCATTGCCGGGCGCGCGGCGGGTTTTGACGGCGGCCGTCTGGGCTTGCAATGACTGTTCCACCTGCCACACCTGAATGATCTGGACGGAAACGTTGTCGCTGGCCTGGCGGCGTTCTGCCTGCTCAATCAGCCGTTTGCACGCTTCGCCGGGATGATATTTGATCATCGCATCCAGAATTTCCTCGTCCAAAACAAAACCGTAAAGCCCGTCTGAGCAATGCAAGATCAAATCTCCCTGCTCCAGGGTCTCCGTTTTGATGTCGTAATGACAAATCGGTTCCGAGCCGACGCTGCGCGTCAGCGTGGAGCGGTGCTGGCTGGTCATGGCATTGCGTTCCAGCAACAATCCCAATTTGACCTGCAACGAGGTGTAAGAATGGTCGGTGGTCATCCGCTTGATTTTTCCGGCACGGATGAGGTAGGCGCGGGAATCGCCGACGTGCGCAACGGTGACCTTGTCGTCGCGGAAAATGGAGGTCAGCAGCGTGGTGGACATGCGGCCCTGCTTTTGGGCGGCCTGAAAAATTCTCGCGGCCGATTCGTCGAAAATCCGGCGGACGGAATCGTTGGTGGGAGTTTCCGGCTTGGCTTCCTTGAAAATTTCCATCGCGGTTTCCGCCGCCAGGCGGCTGGCGATGTCACCGTTGCCTTCGCCGCCCACACCATCGGCCAGAACGGCGATGCTGCCGACAGCTTGTAATTGCTGAAAATTTTCCGGTTCCCAGAAAGCGATGAAATCTTCGTTGTGGTCGCGAACGGTTCCTATGCTGGAAAGCTGGAAGCATTTTATTTTCATTGCAGGCGCAAATCTAAGGAAACTTTTTGCGAAAGAAAAGCCGACATTACTCCAAATGGGTGAATAAAACGGCGCGGGTTTCTGGCCCGCGCCGTTGTCCCCAGTGCCTCCGGAGCGTGTGTTACACGTCGTAATACATGAAGAATTCGTACGGATGCGGACGCAGCCGGATGGCGTCGTGTTCCTTCCGCT
>JBAVOO010000017.1:0-30256 GCA_049692125.1 Verrucomicrobiia bacterium
CGTGCTGCCGGCATCTTGCCGGCAGGACTGACCTTTGGAATTATTGCTCTGCCGGCAGGATGCCGGCAGCACGTTGCGCCTCGGCAAATCAATCTTGTTTACAACCAGGATCCGTTTTTTGCCGGCGAACCCGGCAAAATACTTTTCATCGGCGGGCGTCAGCGGCTCGCTCGCGTCGAGCACGTGCAAAATGAACTCGGCCCGGGCCAGCGATTCGTGGCTGCGGCGGACGCCTTCCTGCTCGATTTCGTCGCGCGCCTCGCGCAAGCCCGCCGTGTCAATGAACACGACCGGCAATCCGCGGATGTTGGCCGTCTCCTCAATCGTATCGCGCGTCGTGCCGGGAATCGGCGAGACGATGGCGCGGTTATGACCGAGCAACTGATTGAGCAGGCTGGATTTGCCCGCATTGGGCCGGCCAACGATGGCCGCGCGGATGCCACGCCGGAGAATTTGCCCTTCGTTGGCCGTGCGCAGCAGTTCGTCCATGAACGCGACGCCATGCTCCAGGCGTTTAATCAGTTGCTCCTGGGTATCGGGTGAAATGTCTTCGTCGGGAAAATCAATGTGCGCCTCGACGTGCGCGAGGGTCTTCATCATCTCATCGCGCAATTCGTTGATGCGCTGTGAAAGTTTGCCGGCGAGCTGCTCGTTGGCGGCGGCGAGCGCGAGTTCCGTCCGCGAATGAATCAGATCGGCTACGGCTTCGGCCTGCGCGAGGTCAATGCGTCCGTTGAGAAAGGCGCGGCGGGTGAATTCGCCGGGTTCGGCCAGGCGCGCGCCGTTTTCCAAAAGCGTGTCGAGCACGAGCTTGGCGGGCAAAATGCCGCCATGACAGGTGATTTCCACCGTGTCTTCACATGTGAACGTGCGCGGCGCGCGCAGGACGGCGAGCAGCACTTCGTCCACGCTCCGGCCCTGCCGGACGATTTTACCGTAATGAATCGTGTGCGTCGTCGCGGCGGACGGCTTCAACGAACTTTTCCCGACCGGCAGAAAACTTTTGTCCGCGACGGCGAGCGTTTGCGGTCCGGAAATGCGGACCACCGCCAGCCCGCCTTCGCCGAGCGGAGTGGCAATGGCTGCGATGGTGTCGTTGAACATGGGGGAAAAGTTACAGGTTGAAGGTTGAAGGTTGCAAGCGGGCGTATTGCTGTTGGAGTTCAGTCCCGCCAAGCGGGACTGCTCCTGCCACGCTAAAACGTGAACTCCAACCAAACATGCCGGTGGTTGCCGGCCCGGTTTTCCGCGTCGCGGCCCTGCAAATGGACCCGGGCCTGCTCGCAACTTTTTTTGCGCAGGTAACGCAGCAGCGCCGGATCGGTGTCGCGCGGCGGTTGTTTCGTCACTTCATCAATGCGTGTGAACAGCGGCAGCAAATCCGGTTTTGGATTGGCCGAGGGCATGGATTTGACGGCGGCGTCCAGTTCGCCGGGGGCGTTGAGCGGGTTTTTTTTGACGGGTGCGGGCATGGGATTAAAACGGCGGGTGCGCAGCAAGGTGCGAAATGAAATTTCCAGCGGGTTGGAAGCGTCCCGCCAAATACCATGCGGTGACGAATCGTTCCAAACCGGTTGCCGTGGCCAGCAGCAGTGAACTCATGAAATACAGCGCGAAGGCGTTGGGCGGGGCGGGCTGCATGACGTGCCAGATGCCCTGGTAAAGAACCGCAATGGAAAGCGTGATGCCAATGCCCCAGCTGGCCCACGGAAGAATCGCCGGAACCGCGTCCAATAACCGCAATAGGAACATCGGACTCAATCCATAAATGACCAGCGTGAACGTCTGCTGGTAAGTGTAGCGTCCGTGAAAAGTCTCCCCCAATATTTTTATCAGAACAGCGCAAACCACAATGGCCAGCAGCGTCAGCAGCGAATGCGCTGTTTCATAAATCACCACCTGGCCGGCGGTGAATTTTTTGATGCGGTGGAAGATGCCTGCCTGTGGTTCGCCCCATTCCACCAAACCAAAACCGTCCACGACCGCCACCATCAACATCATCGGAAACAGGTAAAGCACCAGCAGAGATCCCAAATTACGGCGGGCTTTCACCACCCGCTCCCACGCCGCGCCGGTTTGAAAAATCAGGAACAGCGCCTTAATCATACGTGCGAAGTGATAACGGTTAAACCGTGTGCTGACAACCAAATCCAAAAAAAACAGACGGGCGCGCGCCGGTTGCTTTCAAACCGCGCCGGTGTAGTCTGACGGCATGAACGCGGCACTTTTTACGACGCGCGCAGGCGGGAAATGGCTTGCGCCAACGCTGGCGGCGCTGGCATTGGCCGGTTGCGTGACGCCAACAATTGACTGGTCGGCGCGGGTCGGGAATTACACCTATGACCAGGCCGTCATGGAACTGGGCCCGCCCGACAAATCCGCGAAATTGACCGACGGCACCGTTGTCGCCGACTGGCTTACGCATCACGCCCAAACCATCGTTGCGCCGGAACCTTACTTTGCGCCGCCCGGCTCATATTTTGGCCCGCTCACGCCCATGCGCACCGAAACCTACGTGCCGGCCCGATATTTGCGGTTGACCTTCGGCGCGGACGGCAAATTGAAAACGTGGAAGGAACTTGGCGGGTAAAATCCGCTTTCGCCGGCGCGCCGCGCATGCTTAACTCGCCGTGATGAACGTGGATCTCGGCATCTGGAGCAAACTGACGAAAGTGGTCGTCGGTCTGGTCGTCCTCGCCTTTTTGCTGCTCATCGGGATGTGTTATCTGCCGCTCATCCAGCAAAATGAACGGATGCGCCGGGAAAAATTGAGGCTGGAAATGGAACTTGAAAAGGAAACGGAAAAATCCAAACAACTCAAGGCCGAGATTGAAGCGTTGCGGAATGATCCCAAAACCATCGAACGTTTGATGCGTGAAAAACTCGGTTACGCCCGGCCGGATGAAACAGTGGTGCGCTTTGAACCCGCCACCACGAACGCGCCGGCGCGCTGAAGAAGAACGGGGTGCTGGAGTGGTGGAGTAATGGAGTGTTGACGAGACAGTTCCCTTCACTCCAATACTCCATCACCCCATTCCGTTTACACCGTCATGATTTCCTTTTCCTTGTGGGCCAGGTGCTGGTCAATTTTGGCGATGTATTGATCGGTCAGCTTCTGCAAATCTTTTTCGGCCTGTTTTTCCTGGTCCTCGGTGATGCCGCTGTCGTGCGCGTGCTTCTTCAATTGTTCCATCGCATCGCGGCGCACGTGACGGACGGCCACGCGCCCGTCCTCGGCCATTTTCCTGGTGATCTTCACAAATTCCTGGCGCCGTTCCTGGCTCAGTTCGGGAAACGAGATGCGGATGATTTTGCCCTGCACCGCCGGGTTCAGCCCCAGGTTCGCCTTTTGGATGGCTTTCTCGATCGGGTGCGTCGAAGTTGCATCCCACGGCTGGATGACCAGTTGCCGCGGTTCCGGCGTGGTGATGCCGGCCAGTTCGCGGATGCGCATCTGCGAGTCGTAAACCTCCACGATGATGTTCTCGACCAGCGCCGCGGACGCCTTGCCGGTGCGCACGCCGGCGAATTCATTCACGACCACCTGCTCGGTCTTGATCATCTTGTCCTCTGCTTCCAGCAAAATATCGTCGGGTGTCATAGTGGGCGCAGGCTAACAACGAATCCGCGCCGGGTCGAATGAAAATTGACCGTGCTCAAAATGGCCAATACTCTTCGCTCACACCCATTAAAAGCAACCGTCATGCGCAAACAATTCATTTCCCTCGTTGCCGTGTCATTGATAGCAATCACTCACCGCGTCCGCGCCGGCTGGCCGGACAGGGTTTTTGCGCCGTACCTGCATGTTGGCGCTGGCGATAATTTCAAACTTACCGATTGCGACGACCAGTTCGGCCTCAAATATTATACGCTCGCTTTCATCATTGCCCGTCAGGATGGCAACGGCAAAAATGCCGTTTACCACAAAGAACCGTCGTGGGACGGTCGTATTCCCATCGGGCAAAACTTTTATCATGACCAGATTGATGCCATCCGCAAACGCGGCGGCGATGTCATCATGTCTTTCGGCGGCGAGGCTGGGAAAGAACTCGCCAACGTCATTGACGACCCGGCCCAGCTTGAAGCCGCCTACCAGAAGGTCGTGGACCAATACAAATTCACCTGGCTGGATTTCGACGTCGAAGGCGACAATCTCGACAAGGGCAAACAGGACAGCGAACGCCGCAACACCGTCCTCGCCAGCCTGCAAAAGAAAAACCCCGGACTCATCATCTCCTACACTCTTCCTGTTGATCCCAACGGCATTTCCGAAGCCTCACAGGCACTCCTCGCCGACGCTAAAGCCAAAGGTGTCAAAGTCCATTCCGCCAACCTCATGGTCATGTATTTCGGCAAGGAATTCATCAACAAGGGAAAATCCGAAGGTCAGCTTGGCGCTGATTCCGCCAATACCGCCTACGCCCAACTCCGGAAGATTGACCCCGCCATTCAGGTCGGCCTCTGCCCCTGCCTCGGCAGAAACGGCTCCAAGGACGAAGTTTTCACCCTCGACGACGCCAAAATCCTCAAGGCCTTTGCCGACAAAACGCCGTGGGTCTGCTCGCTGCACTACTGGTCCATCAATGACGACGCTGCCCGACCCCGCAAAAAAAGAACCATCACCAGCACCAACAGCGTCACCATCTCCAATTCGCCCCAACCCTGGGCCTTCGCCAAAATTTTCCAGACCTTCACCGCGCCCTGATTTAGGTTGTAGAGTCGGAGGCTCGACGCTACAATTGTTTATTGCTAAACTGTCGAGCGTGGCGGACATCGTTTTAACCACGCTCAACGCGAAATACATCCACACCGCGTTCGGCCTGCGCTACCTGCTGGCCAACCTCGGCCCGCTCCGGCCGGGCGCCTGTCTCGTAGAGTTCGACATCAATCAACGTCCGCTCGACATCGCGGAAGTGCTGCTGGCGCGCAATCCGAAAATCATCGGCTTCGGCGTTTACATCTGGAACGTCGAACCCACCACCGAGGTCGTCGCCACCATCAAACGCGTCCGGCCCGACATCGAAATCATCCTCGGCGGACCAGAGGTCAGCTACGAAACCGAAAACCAGCCCATCGTTCAACTCGCCGACCACGTCATCACCGGCGAAGCCGATTTGAAGTTCGCGGAGGTGTGTGGGGTGTTGTTGGAACGCCGAGCACCGCCTCGGCACGCTAAATCATCCCCGCAACACGCCGAGGCAGTGCTCGGCACTCCGCTGCCCAAAATCATCCCCGCCGAACTGCCGGACTTTTCACAAATCGTTTTGCCCTACGACCTCTACACCGACGACGACATCGCGCATCGCATCATCTACGTCGAGGCGTCGCGCGGCTGTCCGTTCACGTGCGAGTTTTGTTTGTCATCGCTCGACATTCCGGTGCGGCAGGTTCCGTTGGCGGCTTTGCTCGAACAATTGCAGCGGCTGCTGGATCGCGGCGTGAAACAGTTCAAGTTCGTTGACCGCACGTTCAATCTCAACGCGGATATCAGCAAAGCCATTCTCGAATTCTATCTGGAGCATTACCGGCCCGGCCATTTTTTCCACTTTGAAATGATTCCCGACCGATTGCCCGAAGCGCTGCGCGAAGTCATCGCGAAGTTCCCGCCGGGCGCGCTGCAATTCGAGGTCGGGGTCCAGACGTTCAACGAGGCGGTCGGCGCGGCCATCAAACGCCGGCAGAATTATGAACGGCTGGAGGATAATTTCCGTTTTCTTCGAAGCCAGACTGGCGTCCACATCCACGCCGACTTGATTGCCGGGCTGCCCGGCGAAACGCTGGAAAGTTTTGCCGCCGGGTTCGACCGGCTCATCGCGCTCGGCCCACAGGAAATTCAGGTGGGCATTCTCAAACGGCTGCGCGGCACGCCGATTGTCCGGCACGACGCCGAATGGCAGATGGTTTACAGTCCGCATCCGCCCTACGAAATTCTGCAGAACCGGCTGATTGATTTTGCAACGATGCAACGGCTGCGCCGCTTCGCCCGCTATTGGGATCTGGTCGGCAACAGCGGCAACTTCGTCGAGAGCACGCCGTTGATCTGGAGCACCTCCTCTCCGGGCCTCCGGCCACCCTCTCCTCCGTTGCCAACGGAGGAGAGGGACGGGGAGAGGCGGCGCGTGGCTTCGCAGTTGACAACTGCGGACAAAATCACAAGCAGTTCCCCCTTCCACGCCTTTCTCCATTTCAGCGAATGGCTGCACGCGCACACGGGCCGCACCGATGGCATCGCGCTGGTGCGATTGATGGAACTGCTCTTTGCATTTCTCACCACCGAGCTGAAGCTGGATGCGAAGCCAGTGGCCGAAACACTGTGGCGCGATTACCGGCGCGGCGGCCGCCACGACAAACCCGGTTTCCTGAAGGATTTTCTGGCGGACGAAAAGGTGGTCCCGTTGCGCAAAGCCAAACCCGCCCTGCCCAAACGCCAGGCCCGGCATTTGGTTTAAAGACTTGGGCCAAAGTTTTGCTTCTTGACCAGGCGCGGCACGGCTGACATCGTTTTAACATACGCATTTCTTCGCAGGCCAAGCAGGGTATTCCCGATCCCGGCGCGTGAATCACGGTCATGAAGCCAATCACGGAAGCCTTTGGCGCCGGAGCCAAACGCGTTAGGGAAGAAGCGATCCTATTTGCGCCGGTTGATTTGCGGAACGTATGTTTAAGCGGGTTTGGTTCAAAGAAATTCCCGACATCGGAGAGGGCGCAACCTTTCTCCGCAAGTGGGGATTCATCGGCATCTTGATCGGCATTGGCGCGGGGATTGGGGCCTTGGCGTTGATTTGGTGCATTCATCTGACCACGCATTACGTGCTCGGCGCGATTGTAGGTTACACGCCGCCGATGCCAAGCGCTGAAGGCGGTTCAGGGGAATATGTTTTCAACATGACCCGGCCGTGGCTGCTGCCGTTGGTTACGGGCACCGCCGGTTTGGTCGGTGGCCTGTTGATTTGGAAACTGGCCCCGGAAACGGCGGGCATCGGCACCAACGCGGCCATCCGGGCATTTCATGCCGGGGAAAAGATAGGATTCCGAACTTCCATCTTCAAACTGATTACTTCCGCCATCACGATCGGCAGCGGTTTGACCTCCGGTCGTGAAGGGCCAATCGCGCAAATCGGGGCCGCCACCGGCGCCAGCATCGCCAAGGCCCTCAAACTCCCGGCGCGGGAATGCAACATCGCCCTGGCCGCCGGCTTGGGGGCCGGCATCGCCGCCATCTTCAAGGCACCGCTGGCGGGTGCCATCATCGGCGCGGAAATTTTTTACACGGAGGATTTCGAGGTCGAGGCGCTGGTGCCCGGCCTGATCGCGTCGGTGGTCGGTTATACCATCGTGGGTTCGGTCACGGGGTTTCAGCCGATCTTCAATCCGCCGCCCGAAATGATGCAATTCACCCATCCCTGGTCCTTGGTTTTCTATGCCTTGTTGGGGGTCGGTTGCGGTCTGCTGGCGCGGATTATGTTCGGCGTTTATTTCCGTATCGAGCGTTTTTTCAGGCGTTTTCCCCTGTGGCTGGCCACCACCATCGGCGGGTTTTGCACGGGCCTGATTGGCCTGGCGATTCCGACTGTGGTGGGCACGGGTTACGGCTGGGCGCAATTCGCCATTAACCGGAACATCGTCCTGCTGCCGCCGTTGGTGCTGTTGGCGGCGGCCTTTGCGGAGATCTTCAGCATGTCGCTGACACTGGGTTCAGGCAATTCCGGTGGTGCTTTCGGTCCGAGCGTGGTCACCGGCGGAATGTTTGGCGGGGCATTCGGCAACGCCGTGAGTTATCTTTTTCCCTCGCTGGATCCGCATCCCGGCAACTTTGCCATCGTGGGCATGGTGGCGTTTTTCGCCGCCGCCGCCAAAGCGCCGATTTCCACCATCATCATGATTTCCGAGATGACCGGTGGCTATGGCCTGTTGGCGCCCGCCATGTTTGCGGTCGTGACGGCCTTTATTCTCTCGGGCAAGAAAACCATTTTCCCGGCGCAGGTCCGCAGCCGGCTCGATTCGCCCTTCCACGCCGACGAATTCGAACCGATCGTGCTGCGCCGCGTCAAGACCAGCGACGTGATGATTCACCTGCCGGTCTATGTCAACGCCGACGCCTCCGTTGCCGATGCCATTGGTTTGATGGGCGATTACGGTCTCAGCGGGTTGCCCGTGATGGAACAGCGCAGGTTATCTGGCCGGGTGACGCTGCTGTCGGCCCATCGGATTCCAGAAGCTCAGCGTCAGAGCGTCAAGGTCAAGGAAATCATGTCCAGCGACGTGTATCGGGCTTACCCGGACGAGGATTTGTTCACCATCCTTAAACGGTTTGCCGCCCGGGACGTCGGCCACCTGCCGGTGGTGACCCATCAGCAGCCGGATTGTCCCATCGGGCTGATTACGCGTTCCGGCCTCTGGACGGCCTTGGAAACGGCTCGCAAAGGTGTCTTGCCCGAATAGCCGTAAGATAACGGCCAAAAGTTTTAGTGTGGCGTCGACTCTGTAACTCGATTTCTTCGGCACACAGCGCCGATACTACACTGGCATTCGAGTTAATGGCATTGTCAACGCGCGGTCACGCCGATAGCTTTGGGCCGGGTCATCCATGACACCAAATCAACAACTGGCCACGTTGAAGGCGGCGGTTTGCGACGTCGCTTTTGACAATTTGACGCGTCAACTCTACGCCACGGATGCGTCCGTTTACCAAATCGAGCCGCTGGCCGTGGCGTTTCCCGGCAGCGCGCACGAGGCCAGCGCCGTCATCCAGGCGGCGGCGCAGGCGGGTGTATCGGTCATTCCGCGCGGCGCGGGAACGAGTCTTTCGGGCGGAGCCATCGGCGACGGCCTCGTCGTTGATTTCGCGCGCTACAACCGGCTCATCTACGACCTGAACTTGGAACGCAAAACCGTCCGGGTCGGCGCGGGCGTGGTGCTGGATCAGTTGAACGATTTTCTCCATCCGCACAAATTTTGTTTCGGCCCGGATGTGGCGACCAGTTCGCGCGCGACGCTGGGCGGCATGATTGCCAACGATTCGTCCGGCGCCCACGCACCGGTTTATGGCACAACGGCGGATCACATCAGCGTGCTGGAAGTTTTAACCAGCGACGGGCGCGTGGTGAAAGTCGGTTCTGGCCAAGACTCGCTGCCGAGACAGCGCGACCTGCTGGAAAGCCTGGTTTCGCTAAACGAGCTGCAAATTGCCGAGCGCTTTCCGCCGGGTCTCCTGAAACGCTGGCCGGGATACGCGCTGGCCCGGGCGATGCGCGAGCCGGGCAATTTGGCTCATATTATCGCCGGCAGCGAAGGCACGCTGGCGGGGATTATTTCCGCCGAACTGAAAATCGTCCCGTTGCCGGAGAAGCGCGGGGTGGGATTGTTGTTCTTTGCGTCCGTGGCCGAAGCGATGCAGGCGGCGGTCGAATTGCTCGATCTGAAACCGGCGGCGATCGAACACATTGACCGTCTGCTGTTGGACCAGACCCGCGGCCAGCTTGAGTTTCAGGCGGCGCGCGATTTGCTCGAACTCGACACCCAGCCGGGCGAGGCGATTTTAATCGTCGAATTTTTCGAGGATGTTCCCGAGCGGCTGGCGCTGCTGGAAAAACGCAGATTGGGTTTGCGCCAACGCATTTTGCAAACACCGGACGAAGCCGAACTCGTACGGTCGCTGCGCAAGGCGGGACTGTCGCTTTTGACCGGTTGCAAGGGCGCCGCCAAACCCGTGACCTTCATCGAAGACACGGCGGTGCGCCCACGGGACCTGCCGGCCTACGCCGCCGAACTGCAGAAGCTGATGCGGCGGGTCGGATTGAATGCCTCCTATTACGGCCACGCCGCGGCGGGACTGCTGCACGTGCGGCCGGTGCTGGATTTGCACCGCGCGGAGGATTTGAAAAAATACCGGAAGATTGCCGACGAAGTGGCCGCGCTCGTGTTGCAGTTCAAGGGAACGCTGTGCGGCGAACACGGCGTCGGCATTGCGCGCACCGAGTATCTCAAGGAGCAGGTGGGCGAAGAACTTTACCAGCTCATGCGGCAAATCAAGCAGTGCTTCGACCCGTTTAATTTGTTCAATCCGGGCAAAATTATTTCCGATGGCCGCTATAAAATTGACCAGAATCTGCGGCTGGGCGCCGGCTATTCCCTGAAAGTGCCGTTTGAACCGATGCTGGCGTTTTCCGCCAAGGACGGGTCATTCACCGCCAACCTGGAACAGTGCAACGGGTGCGGCGGCTGCCTCAAGCTGACGCCCAGCATGTGTCCCACGTTCATGGCCACCGGCGAGGAAATCATGTCCACCCGCGGACGCGCCAACGCAATTCGCGCCGCGCTGGAACTGCGCGGCATCAATGGCGACCCCCTCCGTTCGGAGGAACTCGAAATAGCGTTGAGCAATTGTCTGTCCTGCAAAGCCTGCACCGTGGAATGCCCGTCCAACGTAAATCTGACGTTGTTGAAAGCCGAATTACAGCACGCGCGCATCCGCCGACGCGGATTAACCCTGCACGAACGGCTGTTCAGTTCGGTGGATCAGCTGGGCCGGTGGGGTTGTGCGATGCCGCGCGTGGCCAATGCATTTTTGAATGCTCCGTTTCTGAGCCGCGTGCTGGGCATTTCCACCAAACGACTGTTGCCGCGTTTCGCGCAGGAGCGGTTCGATCATTGGTTTGCCAAACGTCTGCCTTTCCGGGCGGCCTATCGTGGCCGCGTCATGCTTTGGGACGACACGCTCGTGCGCTATTACGAACCTCACGTCGGCATGGCCGCCGTCAAGGTGCTCGAAGCCGCGGGCTTCGAAGTCGTGCTGCCGAAACTGCGCAAATGTTGCGGACGGCCCGCCTTCAGCCAGGGCAATCTCGATGAAGCCGCGCAACTGGGGCGGCACAACCTCGCGCTGCTGAACGCGGACACAGGCAACACGCCGGTTATTTTTCTCGAACCCTCGTGTTACTCGATGTTTGTGCAGGATTATCGCGAGTTAAAACTGCCGGACGCGGAACGCGTTGCCGCCCGTTGTTTTTTGTTCGAGCAATTTGTTGAAAACATGCTGGATCGGGAACCCAATGCGCTGATTTTTAACGACAAACCCGCGCGCATGATGATTCACGTGCATTGCCACGCCAAATCACTTGCCAATTCAGATTACATGTACCAACTGGCCTCCCGGCTGCCGCAGCGGACGGTGACGATGCTCGAAGCGGGCTGCTGCGGCATGGCGGGTGCGTTCGGAATGATGGAATCGAAATACAAACTTTCGGTGAAAGTCGCGGAACCGCTCATTCAAGTAATCCGGAGCCAGCCGTTCGGGAACATCGTGGTGGCCTCGGGCACCAGTTGCCGCCAGCAAATCCAGCACCTCGCGCCCGTCCGCACGCAGCACATGGCGGAAGTGCTGGCCGAAGCGCTGGTGTGAGCCGCTGCGGGCGCGGCAGCTAAATTCCGAAGCCCGTGAGCCGAAACCCGAAGGAAATCCGAATGACGAAGTCTGATATGGAATTGCGTTCGAGGTGCTACGAATTGATTGACGCTCCTCCTCTCCCGCCCTGCGGGCACCCTCTCCCCCGCTGCCAGCGGGGGAGAGGGCTGGGGCGAGGGAGCACTTCGGCAGATTGTTTAAATGCTCGCCCCGGCTTTTACGGCAGTGTTTGATTGTATATTGGTCCGAATTGACAGCCCTTGACCGTCGGACATCCGGTTTGTGATTGGAAAATCCGGGTTTCTTTCGTCCTTCGGGTTTCGGCTTTCGGGATTTAACCCCGTGAGCCGGTTCCGGCTCCCGCCATCAGCCATAAATGTCTTTCAACGCGCCGCGCAAGTCCGGGAATTGAAATTTAAAACCGGCTTCCAGAAACCGTTTTGGCGCGCAGCGGCAACCGTCCAGCGCGAGCGATGGTTCGGTCTGCGTCAGCCGGGAACCCAGTTTTACCGCCCAGGCCGGGACCGGTGGACACCACGGACGATAAAGGGTGCGCCGCAGGGTGCGCATGAATTCCGCATTGGTTGCCGGATTGGGGGCGACGGCGTTGTAGGTGCCAGCCAGATAATTGTCCGGGTCAATGGCTTGCATGAACATCTGGGTCAGGTCCGCAAGATGAATCCAACTGACGTATTGTTTGCCGCTCCCGGCCGCGCCGCCGAGAAACCATTTCGTCAGATGGGCCAGGATGGGCAATGCCCCGCCATCGCGACCCAACACCAGGCCGATTCGGAACAGCACGCGGCGGGTGTGGAGTGAGGCGGCAGCGTGGCAGGCCTGTTCCCAAAGCCGGCAGACTTCCGCCAGCGAATTCCGGCCGTGGGGAGCCGTTTCGTCGCACCATCGGTCGCGGCCATTGCCGTAGAAACCAACGGCGCCCGCCTGCACCCAGACGCGCGGCGGTTGTTTGACGTGGCAGATGGCTGTGGCGATGGCGCGCACCGCGTTGACGCGCGATTCGGTGATTTCACGGAGGTTTTCCGGCGTGTGACGGCAATTGATGCTGCGCCCGGCGAGATTCACCACGGTTACCGCTCCATCCAAAATTTTTATCCACTCGCCGACATGTTCACCATCCCACTCCACTTCCTTGACCTCGTCTTCCTCGTCCCGTTCGCGCAGCTCGCGGGTCAGGACCACAACTTCGTAATCGCGCTGGAGCAATTCCCTGGCGAGCGCCTGACCTAGGAACCCGCTGCCGCCAGCCAGCACGACGCGTTTTTTGCTCATGTTCAAACTTTATTTAGGTAGTGGACTACTTTGGTGGGGCAAGCGTCCTCGCGAGCCGGGATTGATGGGATTTGCTTTCAAAATCGGCTCGCCAGTAGTCTCGCCCCACCAATTTAGCTCAAACTGACCCATTACCAAACTTTAACTCCGAGGCAAATCCAGTGCCAGTTTTGGCGTGTTTCCACTGGTGAACGGGTTCTTTTCAAAAGGCGCAGCTTCCAGGCTTCCGAGCCAGTGCCGGATCAACCCGCATACGGCAGCGACATCCAAACGCTCGTGTTTATCCGGATATTTTTCGAGATTCGCCAGTGCGAGCTTGAACAGCGCGGCGGCGGGATGCGGACGATTTTTTTGCAGGTGGACAAATGCGCCGGCCAGTTGAATCAGCCCTTTGTAAAACGCTCCGTTGGGCCCGTGCTTGTCCTTGAGCCACAAATGTTCCAGCACTTCGTGCGCCTCGTAAAACAGTTGCCGGTTGAAGCAATCGAAATAGCCGAGGTAATGCGCGTCGAGTCCCTGTCCGCGGAAGGACTCGGTCCGGGCGGCGATGCGTGCGCTTTTGTGGCTCATACTATTTCCGATGATCATCGGCACCTATTTCAGACGGCAGGGCCGCGCTGCTGCGCGGCCATCTTACCCGGCGGCGCAGCAGCACCGCCCTGCCCGTTGCACCGATTGTCTCCGGGAATTGGTATCACATGAAGAGGGTAAAGTCCAAAGCCCGAAGTCGTGCATTCGAGGTAGGGCGCGTCACTTCCGCCTTCGCAATGCTACGGCGAGACGAGCCGTGCGCGCCGCCTTTGAATTCAACAAGGAATCCATGAAACCATGAACTGGCTTCGCTTCGGCCTTCCTGGTTTCCTTATTCAATACACCAGCACCAACACCGCGCCACCTATTGGGAAATGAGGCGGAAGAAACCGCTGCTGTTCGCCGGTGAAAGAATGACCTGATCCTGCAGATTGGTGAGATTGAGTGTTGGTACATTTGTCAACGTGGCCCAATTGGCCGTGGTCAAATCCGAGTTCTGCTGTAATACAAAGTTTGTCGAAGCCACGAGCCAAGAAAGGGTGAGGTTGCCGTTTGTCGGCGTGAGGTCTAATTGCGGCGATGGAATGGAATATGAAGTGTAAATTGCACTGCCACTGGCACAAGCCAATTTGTTTCCATCTGCTGACGAAGCAACGCCAACCATACCCGCTGGTAAACTGTTGGACACCCAGGTTGCTCCTGAATTTGTTGAAGTATAAACGTAGGGGCCGACTGCCGCTAATTGGGTACCGTCCGCAGATGAAGCGACGGAGCTCCATGAACCGACTGGCGTGTTATTTGTCATCCAACTTGCTCCTGAATTCGTCGAAGTATAAATCGGACCCTCGTTTACAGCTGCTACCAATCTGGTTCCGTCCGCTGAAGAAGCCACAGATTGCCAAATGGCGTCTGGCGCACTGTTTGAGTTCCAAGTAAGTCCCGAATTTGTGGAAATGTATATTGGGCCGCCGTAGGTTCCCATAACTAATGTCGTCCCATCGGCCGATGAAGCAGCAGACCGACAGTTCTTAAATGACATGTTGTTCGACATCCAATTAAGTCCTGCATTGGTGGAGATCCAAGCAATACCACTGATGTTACCCGCAAGCAATATGTTTCCATCGGCTGATGAGGCGACAGCAGACCAGGATGTCTTTGGCATGTTGTTTGTGGTCCAAGTTGTCCCGGAATTTGTTGAAGTAAAGACAGGCCCTCCCCCTGTGGCCGCTATCAGTCTGGTTCCGTTCGCCGAAGAAGCCACGGAATCCCAAAACCAAGTCGCGTTCGGCACATTGTTTGATTCCCATGCAAGTCCCGAATTTGTGGAAGTCCAGACGGCAGGGCCATGCTCGGGCATCGCAACCAGCATTGTTCCATCGGCCGACGACGCAATGCAATGCCAGCTCGCATTACTCGGCGCGATGGTCTGTGTCCAAGTATGGGCGAACGAGAAATTCGCAGCAGCGAATCCGCTGCAAAAAACGATCGCCGCTAGCAACCGGGGTTTCATTTGTCTTATGGTTACTATTAAAATATCTGGAAAGGTTTTCGACAAGTAGATTTTTCGGTAGAACGCAATCGTCATCGCTTTTTCCAGCAAATTTCGAGGACGAGAACGACGAAGAGGATAAACAATCCGTAACGCGCTTCGCGTTGACAACCGCCCCGCCCTGCGACACTCTGCGCGCATGGCGAAACCTGCATTGGGACGCGGTCTCGGCGCGTTGTTGGGCGGCAATCCGGTTCTGACGCAACCGGCACCCGCGCCGGCAGCACCCGTTTCACAACCCGTTGTTCTGTCGCCCGCGCCCGACCTGCATGAGCGCGTGCAGCGTGTGCCACTGGACCGGATTCGTCCGTGTTCGCTGCAACCACGCAAGGATTTTTCCGCCGAGGCGCTGCGGGAACTGGCCGATTCGATCCGCGAACAGGGCATTGTGCAGCCGCTCATTGTGCGTGAGCGCGGCGGTCATTTTGAATTGATTGCGGGCGAACGCCGCTGGCGCGCGGCACAGCTTCTGCAATTGCCCGAAGTGCCCATCATCGTCCGCCAGGCCGACGACCGGGCGGTGCTCGAACTGGCGCTCATCGAAAATTTACAGCGCGAAAATCTCAACGCCATCGAGGAAGCGCATGGTTACGAACAACTGGCCGGACAATTCCAGCTCACGCAGGAGGAAATCGCGCTCAAAGTCGGCAAAAGCCGCGCCGTGGTGGCCAATGCGCTGCGGCTGCTGAAACTGCCGCAGGTCGTCCAGAATTTTGTCCGTGAAGGGCGGCTTTCGGTCGGCCACGCCAAAGTCATTCTCGGTCTTTCCGACGAGAAAAAGCAAAAGCTCGCCGCCGAGCGCGTCATCAAGCAAGGCTTGAACGTCCGGCAGACCGAGGGGCTGGTGGCCAAATTGCAGGCCCGTGATTCGCGCAAGCTCGTGATTAAACCGGAAACGGTCACCGCGCCGGGCACCGATCCGCACGTAACGAATTTGGAGGATCGGTTGCGCGAAAAATTCGGCACCAAGGTCCAGCTCCGCTATGCGCAGGGCAAGGGGGCCGTGGAAATCTCGTTTTACAGTGATGACGAGTTGGAAAGAATTCTGCAGATATTAGGGGTGACGGGTGACAAAGAAAGGTGACAGGTGACACGTGACAGGTGACAGGAAAGCAGGCGAATCCGCGAATTCTTCCGATTCGTTGGAATCGTTCGGCACTTACCAACTTGCCCGTCAGCTTTTCGAGGATTTTTGGAATGATTCGGAAATATTAAACAAGGATTTTCGCGGACGGGAATTGGTCAAACAACAGGTCCGTAGCCTGGATTCCGTCTGTGCGAACATGGAAGAAGGCTTTGGTCGTGGCTTTGGCAAAGAATTGCCGCAACACCTGAAAATCTCCCGCGGCGAAGCAAGAGAAAGTCGCGGTCGGTATGAACGTTGTAATCACTTGCTGCCGCCTGAAACCATTACGCAGCGCGTTTCTGCCCTTAGCCGCATCATAGGCGGTCTGAGCAAAACCATTCAAACCATCGAGAACCGTGCCCGCCGACAGTCTTAATCTTGTCACCTGTCACATGTCACTTGTCACCCTTTTATGATTCTGGAAGTTGTCAAATACGGCCATCCCGCACTCCGGCAAAGAGGTGCGCGCATCGAAAAGGTCACGCTGGAGATCAAAAAGCTGGCCGCCGATATGTTCGAGACGATGCACACGAATCATGGCATCGGGCTGGCGGCACAGCAGGTCGGCCAGGCGCTGCAACTCACGGTTATTGACGTGCGTGAAGCCAAGGACCGTCCGTCCTGGCTGGAGTTGGACGGCCAGCCCGCGGACGTGAATGAATTCATGCCGCTGGTTTTGATCAATCCTGAAATCAAACCGGGCGGCGAGCCAGTGTCTGGCGGCGAAGGCTGTTTGAGTTTCCCGGAGATTTTTGCGGAAGTCACGCGTCCCGAGTCGGTGGACGTGAAGGCGTTGGACAAAAAAGGCAAACCGGTTGAATTTCGTTGCGGCGGTTTGCTGGCGCGGGTGGTTCAGCATGAAGTGGATCACTTGAACGGCATTTTGTTCATTGACCGGATGAGCCGGAAAACGAAGGAAGAACTGCGGCCGGAACTGGACGAACTCCAGGCGAAAACGAAGGCCGAACTGGAATCGGCGGGCAAACGGTGACTCAATAAACCTTCCGCAAATTCGACGGCAGGATGTTGAGTTCCAAGCGGTATTTGGCGACGGTGCGGCGGGCGATGACGATGCCTTTTTCGCTCAGCATTTTCACCACTTCATGGTCGGACAACGGCTTGGCGGGGGCTTCATTTTTGAAAATTTCGGCAATCATGTCCTTCACGCTGGTGTTGGACACGTTTTCGCCGCTGGCGGTCTGAAGTCCGCCGGTGAAGAAATATTTCATCTCAAAAACGCCCTGCGGCGTCTGCATGTACTTGCCGGACACGGCGCGGCTCACGGTCGTTTCGTGAACCCCGACGGTTTCGGCTATCTGCGCCATGATGAGGGGTTTGAGATGCGCGACGCCCTTTTCCATGAACTCGCGCTGGCGTTTCACAATTTGCTTGCCGATGTTCAAAATCGTCTGCTGCCGCTGGTGCAGGCTTTTGATCAGAAATTTCCCGGCGCGGATTTTTTCGCGGATGTAATTTTTGACTTCGGCGGAATTTTCGCCCTGCGTCATCAGGTCCTTGTAGATGTTGCTGATTCGCAAGTGGGGGATGTGCTCGTCGTTGGTCGTCACGATAAAATCGTCGCCGGATTTTTGCACAAACACTTCAGGCAAAACGTATTGATTCGCATCCGACAAAAAGGCGCGCCCCGGACGCGGCTCCAAACGCCCGATGCGACCCATCGCCTCCTGCGCCTCTTCGACGGTGCAGCCGGTGCCGCGCGCAATTTCCGGGATGCGCCGCTTGCCCAGCGCGTCCATGAAATCACGCACAATGCGATATTCGGTCGATTCCTGCCGGCCGGCGCGTTCCAACTGGAGCAGCAGACATTCCCGCAAGTCACGCGCGCCAACACCCGGCGGATCGAAGGACTGGATTACTTTGAGGACCCCGGCGATTTTTTCCGGCGGGAAACGGGTTAAAACCGCCATTTCTTCCACCGTGGACTTGAGGTAGCCGTAATCGTCAATGTTGCCAACGATCAACTCCGCGATGCCGCGTTGCTCGTCCTTCAAATCGCTCTCCCGCACCTGATCCATCAACATCTGGGAGAAGGAGGTTCCCACCGCAAGCGAGTCGAACATGAACTGGCGCTTCTCCTCCTCCTCGGCGGTCTGGCGGATGGGAATGTTCGTCTGTGAAAAATGATCGCGCCATTCCTGGTCCAGTTGCACGAGCTTGTCGAATTCCGCCTGAAAATCGTCCACGGGCGCTTCAGCGCTTTTTTCCGCCACGGAATCCAGATCCACATCTTCCGTCGTTCCGGCGGGATCGGGGGGTTCAGCCACTTCATCGGAATCGCGTTCCGACTGGTCGCGCAGGTCGATTTCCTCCGGCGCCATTTCTTCGAGCACAGGATTTTGCTGCAATTCCTGTTCGACGAGCGCCTTGAGTTCGAGGGTCGGCGCCTGCAGCAACGCCAGCGATTGCTGGAGTTGCGGTGCCAGCACCAACGACTGCGTCAGGCGCGTGGATAGTTGCAAGCCTTGTGCCATTTGCTATTGCAAGATAATCCGGTTTTGAACGACCACAAGCAAAAAGTGGCACGACTTTCGCTGCACGCCAAAAACCCAAGGAAAAACTGGATTTTTCCGCCCGCCGATTGCATCTTGGAGGCATGAAATTGATACTTTCGACGCACAACATCAGGCTGACCAGGGCCATCGAGGACCATGTCGTGAAACAACTGGAGAAACTTGACCATTTTGACAAGCGCACCATTGACGCGCGGGTGACGCTCGAACACGATCATACCCGCGCCACCGGAAAACAATTATCCTGCTCCATTCGCCTGAGTGTGAGCGGGCCCGATCTTTTTGCCGAGCACGTCGAAAGCGATCTTTACACGGCCATTGACAAGGTCACCAAAAAAATCGAGCAGCAAATCCGCAAACGCCACAACAAGTGGAAAACTCGCAAACACAAGATTGCCGCGCGCAGCAAGCAGACACGCCAGGAAGCCGAGGATGCCGAAACCGCGTAAGTGTTGAACGTTGATTCGTTGGTCGTTAAATCGTATTAACCGGTTCAACGATTTTACAATGAACGATTCAACCGGGATGATTTTCCGCGCCCGCACGATTTTGCCGGTTTCGCAGCCGCCCATTGAAAACGGCGCGGTGGTCATTTCCGGGAATCGCATTCGCGCGGTGGGTTCATGGCCGGACTTGCGGCCGCACGCAAACGGAAACATTTCCGACCTCGGCGAAGTCGTTCTGCTTCCCGGCCTCATCAACGCCCACTGCCACCTCGATTACACCGACATGGCCGGGATGTTGCCGCCGCCGAAAACCTTCACCGACTGGATTCCGCTCATCCTTTCCGCCAAATCCGGATGGGACTATTCCGACTACAAGCGTTCCTGGCTGAACGGCGCGCGGATGCTCGCGCAGACCGGCACGACGACCGTCGCGGACATCGAAACCGTGCCCGACCTTTTGCCTGAAGTTTGGGACGCCACGCCGTTGCGCGTCTTTTCGTTTCTCGAAATGACCGGCATCCGCGCCCGGCGCGACCCGGGGGCAATCCTCCGCGAAGCCGTCGAAAAAATTGATTCGCTTTCACACCCGCGTTGTTCCGCCTCGCTTTCGCCGCACGCCCCCTACTCCACCGTGCCCGAGCTGCTCCAACTCAGCGTGCGCGCCGCCCGTGAACGTGGCCGGCGGCTTTGCATTCATGTCGCGGAATCCGCGCCGGAATTTGAAATGTTCATGTGCGCGCGCGGCGAAATGTTCAACTGGATGCGGCGCAACGCCCGCGACATGTCCGATTGCGGCCTCGGCTCGCCGGTCAGGCACCTCGCCCGCAATAAAATGCTCGGCGAAAATCTGCTCGCCATTCACGTCAACGTGCTGGCGCGCGGGGACGCCACGCTGCTCGGCAAACATCGCGTTCACGTTGTTCATTGCCCGCGCAGCCATGATTATTTCCGCCATCCGCCGTTTCTGCGCCAACGGCTCGCCCGTGCCGGCGTCAACATCTGCCTCGGCACGGACAGCCTGGCCACCGTTCGCAAAATCAGGAAACAAAACCCCGAACTCAGCATGTTCGAGGAAATGCGCGGGCTGGCGGCCAGCGATCCCAGGCTCCCGCCGGCGGAAATTCTGCGCCTGGCCACGGTCAACGGCGCGCGCGCGCTTGGCCGGGCCGGGCAAATCGGCGAGCTTTCCGAAAATGCCCTGGCCGATCTGATTGCGATACCGGCCAGCGTAAAGACTAGCGATGCCTGCGAAGCCGTGCTGGGCCACGCCGGTGACGTGAGCGCCAGCATGATTGACGGACATTGGGTCATGCCACCGGAATGATTTGCCATCGCCACGGGTGTAATGGAACACTGTATCTGTTGGCAGCAGGATGCCGCCCTGACTGGCACGCTGGGAAGCGTGCCGCCACCTCGTGGAGGCAGCCATCCTTGGCTGCCAGTCAATGCGGCTTCCAGCCGCGTGTTCCCAAGGCAGATACAGTGTCCAACTACACCCTATTGCTCCTCGGTTTGGCCTTTTTGCTCGTAAATCGTAAATCGTAAATCGTAAATTTCAGGCGTGAACTCGTTTGATGAGGAATTAAACCGGCGTCTGGCCGCGTTGCGTCAACAAAATCTGCACCGCGAACTGCGCCGCGTGGATTCGCCGCCGGGCACGCGCATCCGGATTGACGGCCGGACGCTGCTGAATTTTT
Organism: Verrucomicrobiia bacterium; assembly: GCA_049692125.1. Lineage (GTDB taxonomy): Bacteria > Verrucomicrobiota > Verrucomicrobiia > Limisphaerales > UBA11358 > UBA11358. The sequence goes on from JBAVOO010000017.1 coordinate 20,575, forward strand.
CGTCCAACGATTATCTCGGTCTGGCCGGCGACCCGTTGCTGAAGGAAGCCGCCATCCTGGCCGTTGAAAAGTTCGGCGCTAGTTCCGGCGCGTCCCGGCTGATTTGCGGCTCGCTCGCACCGCATCACGAACTGGAGGAAGCGCTTGCGAATTTCAAAGGCGCCGAAGCCGCGCTGAGTTTCTCGACCGGCTATGCCACCGCCATCGGAACCATCTGCGCGCTGCTCGGCAAGGATGACGTGATTGTTTTGGACAAACTCGTTCACGCCTGCATTGTGGACGCCGCCCGGCTCAGCGGCGCAAAAATTCGTGTCTTCGCCCACAACGATTTGGAAGATCTGGAGAAGATGCTGAAATGGACCCGGAGGGGCGAGCAATGCGAGTCCCAAACCAAATCAGGGACTCGTGTAACTCATCCCTCCGAAAGACGACGCACGCTCATCGTCACCGAAAGTGTTTTTTCGATGGATGGCGATGCTGCGCCGTTGCGCGAAATCGTGGCGCTCAAGGAAAAACATGGCGCGTGGTTGATGGTGGACGAGGCGCACGCGACCGGGCTTTATGGGAAAAACCGGCGCGGGCTGGCGGAGGAATCCGGCGTGAGCGAGCGGATTGAAATCCAGATGGGGACACTTGGCAAGGCGGTGGGGGCTTCGGGCGGTTATATTTGCGGCTCGCGTCTGTTGATTGATTTTCTCGTCAATCGCGCCCGCAGTTTCATTTTTTCCACCGCGCCCGTTCCGGCTGCCGCCGCCGCCGCCGCCGCCGGAGTCCGCTTTATTCAATCACCTGCTGGCGAAACGCGACGGAATACGCTCTGGACGCTGGTTGGCGAACTTAAATCGGCAATCGGCAATCGGCAATCGCCAATTCCCGGCGCGATCATTCCCATTTTGATCGGCGACGAAACCAGGGCGGTTGCCGCTTCCGCCGCGTTGCGCGAGCAGGGCATTTTTGTTCCGGCGATTCGTTACCCGACTGTGGCCCGCGGCCAGGCGCGTTTGCGTGTGACACTGACCGCAACTCATACCACTGAAGAAATCAATTTGCTCGTCGCCACGCTGAATGAAATCGTAAATCAAAAATCGTAAATCAAAAATTCAGATGCACCCGCTCGCCCAGCTTGATCACCAGTTTGTCTGGCATCCCTTCACCCAGATGCGCGACTGGCTGAAGCGCGAGCCGGTGATCATTGTCGAGGGCAAAGGCGCGGTGTTGCGCGACATTCGCGGGCGTGAATATCTCGACGCGAATTCTTCGATTTGGACGAACCTGCACGGCCACAATCACCCCAGGATCAATGCGGCAATCCGGCAACAACTTAATAAGGTCGCGCATAGTTCCGCGCTCGGTCTGGCCAATGAACCGGCATTACTCTTGGCGGAGGCGCTGGTCAAACTGGCAAATCAACGTGCTGCCGGCGTCCCGCCGGCAGGACAAATCCAAAAAAAATCATCCAGTTCTGCCGGCAAGATGCCGGCAGCACGTTTGGAAAAGGTCTTTTTCAGCGACAATGGTTCGACCGCGCTCGAAGTCGCGCTCAAGCTCGCCCACGAATTCACGCGGCGCACCCGGAGCGTGGGCAGCCTGCCCGCGAGTCGCCGTCGAATCGAACCGCGCCTCCTGTCACTCGCAGGCGCCTATCACGGCGACACTGTCGGCGCGGTTTCGCTCGGTCACATTGATTTGTTTCATAAAAGTTATTCCGGTTTGCTGTTCAAGACGGACAAAGTCATGTCGCCGTATTGCTATCGGTGTCCGTTTAATCGCGCAAAGCCGGAACGCGCCGACGCCCGCGAATATCGCAAATGCAACTGGGAATGCGCCGGGCGGGTTGAAAAGAAATTCGCGACGCAAGGGCGAAAGGGGAATCCCTACGCGGCATTCGTCTTTGAGCCGTTGATTCAGGGCGCGGCGGGCATGATTCCGCAGCCGCGCGGCTGGCTGCGGCGGGTGACGGAAATCGCGCGCCACCACGACGCGCTGCTCATCGCGGACGAAGTGATGACGGGATTTGGCAGAGTAGGACAGGCATCTTGCCTGTCTCCATCTTCAGAAAAAGTCAGCGACAGGCTGGAAGCCTGTCCCACGTTATTTGCCTGCCAGCACGAAGGCGTGCAGCCGGATTTTCTGTGCCTGGCCAAGGGCCTGACCGGCGGCTATCTGCCGATGGCGGCGACCTTGACGACGCAAAAAGTGTTCGACGCCTTTCTGGGCGAATACGGTGAATTCAAAACCTTTTTTCACGGCCACAGTTACACGGCCAATCAACTCGGCGCAGCGGCGGCGCTGGCGAGTCTGGAAATTTTGCGGGGCAAACCATCCATTTGCCTGCGGCAAAATCTCGAAAAAAATCTGCACGAAGAATTGCAAACGCTTTGGTCGCTGCCCGGTGTCGGCGACATCCGGCGGGTCGGTTTGATTGCCGGCGTCGAACTCGTTCGGGACTGGCGGACGCGCGAGCCGTTTGATTTGCGGGAACGCGCGGGCATTCGTGTTTGCGAGGCAATGGCGCGGCGCGGGGTGCTCACACGGCCCATCGGCAACGTCATCGTGCTGATGCCGCCCTATTGCACGACGCCGGTGCAGGTGCGGAGGATGGTGTGCGCGGTTTTTGATTCAGTGCGTGAAGTATTTGGCCGCACGGGCGTTTAAGGTAGGGACGGCTCGCCGAGCCGTCCATTGAAACGGCCGCGCGGGCCGCGCGTCCCTACCATTTTATTTACAATTCGCCATTTTCGATTTACGATGGCGGCGTGAGTCTGGCTGACAACCTCGAAAAAGTTCAACAACGGATTCGCGCCGCGTGCGGGCGCACCGGGCGCGCGCCGGGCGAAGTGACCTTGCTGGCGGTGACCAAAAGCCAGCCGCCGGAAGTGGTGCAGGCGGCGGCGAAACTCGGCCTGATTTTTTTTGGCGAGAACAAGGTGCAGGAGGCGAAGGCGAAAATCCCCTTGTGTCCCGGCAATTTGTGCTGGCACATGATTGGACATTTGCAGTCGAACAAGTGCCGCGACGCGGTCGAGCTGTTCAAAATGATTCAGAGCGTGGACAGCCTGCCGCTCGCGCAGGAAATCAACAAACGCGCGGAGCAGGCGGCCAGGACGATGCCGGTTCTGATTGAAGTGAACGTTGCGGGTGAAGCCAGCAAGTTTGGTTACCAGCCGGAACAACTGCTGGCGGAACTCAAGGAGCTCAACGCGCTGCCGCGAATTGAAATTCACGGTTTGATGACCGTGCCGCCGTGGTCGGCGGAAGCGGAAAAGGCGCGACCACATTTTCACCGGCTGCGCGAGTTAAAGGAACGCGCCGAGGCGATGCTCGGCGCTCCGTTGCCCCATTTGAGCATGGGCATGAGCGGCGATTTTGAAATTGCGATTGAAGAAGGCGCGACAATGGTGCGCATCGGCACGGAGTTGTTCGGGCCGCGAGCGAAGCCCGGGCCGCGCGCGGAGGCGGATTAAATTTTAAATTCACTCTTATCCGGTTGTCGTGTCGAGCCTGCGGCTCGATTTGTTCGGCGCACAGCGCCGACACTACAGCAAATGCGTGCATTGAATTTTGCTGCAATTTGCGCCGGATGACTTACGTTAGCTCTGATGACGATTGATTCTTTCAAGCGCGAAATTGCCGCCGCCGTCAAAGCCTACGACAAATTCGTGGTGTGCCTTGAAAAAACGCCGGAGGATTTTGAGGCATCGCTGGTCTCGCTGATGGGCAAGGCGATCATGGCCTATGAAAGTCGCGGCGCGGGTCTGCGTCACGGCATCGCGTTGGACAACCAGGTGACGATTATTTTGAGCCAAAGCGACGAGGCGCGTCCGTTGTGCGGCATTTATTTCAATCTCCATTCGCCTTACCAGAAGAATGCGCTGCCCAAAACGGTGAAATCGTTCACCGAAAAATCACACCAGAAGGAAGACTGAATTCCCCGGAGGGGCGAGTTATACCCTTTCCCGATAATAATCGGCACCTATTCCAGACGGTAGGGCCGCGCTGTTGCGCGGCCAGCATACCCGGCGGCGCAGCAGCGCCGCCCTACCTGAAATCCAAAGCCGGAATGGGGACTCGCAAAGCTCGTCCCCCCGGACAATCATTGATCGCGCACCTCATCGCCGACCTGGGCCTCGCCGGTGACCAGATCGGCAACGATGTTGTTCTCACGCTGCGGGCCGGTGATTTTGACTTCGCCGACTTTCATGCCGGCGCGATACAGAAAAAGGCTTTGGTCCGGTTTGGGCATCTGGCCGACGGGAAAACTCAGCACGACAAAACGTCCGGAGGCATTGTATGAAACGACTCTGGCGGTGAGGGAATTATCGGGCGTGACAATGGGCTGCGGAGCAACGGCAGCGGGCGGGGCGGGAGGCTCGGGCCGGTGATACAGACAACCGGCCGCCAACGTTCCGGTGATTACGAGTGTCAACGGCATGAGCGATTTCATGGCGACAAGTTAAGCGCGCGGCGGCGCGCAGGTCAATTCACGATTCAGCGTTTTATGCGCTGGGGAGCGCTGCCGTCCCGGCGGCAGGTTGATGGGTTGAAACCTCTGCAAAACAGGCGTAGCGGCTTTCGGCAGAAAGCCGAACAATTCAATTTTCCGGAGAAATGCGGCGGTCTGCCGACACGCCGCTACGATGAGCCAGGGTTCTTCCAGACCTGCCGATGAGACATCAGCGCCGCCAGGGCACGCTTTCCGTGATGATCGTGTCGCTGTGCTCGTAGGCCGGCGCGCAGCAGCACAGCAATCGCAGCGTTTCGTTGCCGGTATTCCAAAGCTTGTGTTTCCGGCCGGGCGGAATGGCAATGGCGTCACCGGTTTTAACGTCGCGCGTTTCGCCTGCGATGCGAATCCGTCCCGCGCCATGCGTAATGTAATAAATTTCCTCGGTTTTGATGTGATAATGTTCCTGCGTGCTCGCGCCGGCCGGCAGGCGCGCTTCCGCCAGGCTTTGGTTGCGAATGACGGAATTGCGATGCGCCAGCAATTCACGAATTTCCGAACCGTCCTTCGTGATGAAGGACGGAACATCGCCGAGATTTTTAATGTCCATAATTTTTGACAAATTAAACCCAAAAACCGACGTTGAAACCACGAAACACACGAAAGGCACGAAAAAGGCAAATATTTTTAAGAATAGTTCCCAATGAAAATCGGCTTCTGTCAACCCGCTCTCTTTTGTGTTTCTTTTCGTGTGGTTCGTGTATTTCGTGGTTAATAAATTCAGTTCTTCAAGTCAAAACCCTTCCGGCATTCCAAAAATTTTCGCCCAATTTGCCTGCCCGAGCACCACGCCGGCGACAATCAAAATCATTGCCGCCCAAAACGTGGGCGTGAATGGTTCGTGCAAAAAGAACCAGGCCCAGGTCATCGTGCTCAAAGGAATAAGATTGTTGAACAGCACGACCTGGCTCGTGCGCCAATGCCGGAGCGCGTTGTTCCAGAGCGCGTAGGGAATCACGCCGCCAAACAGGGCGCAAAACGCCAGCACGCCCAGACACCCGGCGTTGACGGGGATGCCGCGCACAGCGATCTCAGCCAGCCCGAACGGCATCAGCCCAATCCCCGACATCCACATGGTGTGCGCCGCGACTTCCGCCCCGCTCAAGCTGGCGCTTAAAATGCGCATTTGATGGCTGAAATTCGCCCACAAGATGCTCGCGGCCAGCCCCAAAAATTCTCCGAGCAGGTCCATTTTTGCCGTTTGCAAAGCCGGCCAGAACAGGACCAGCACGCCCGCCAGCGCGAGCAACGCCGCTCCGTAACGCCGCGCGCTGGCCCACGTCCGCTGCGGCCGTTCCTCCCATAGCAGAGTCCACACCGGGGACGCGCCAATATACAGCGCCACGTGCGAGGCCGCGGTCAGGCGCAAGGCCCAGTTGAAGACGACGATATACACCGCAAGGCTTAAACCGCCGCGCCACCACAATTGCCGGCGCAATCCGGATGTCAACGGCCGATATTCGCCGAGCCACGAAGTGAAGCGCAGCACCGCCAGCAACAGGAGCCCGGCCAGGAGAAAGCGGATGCCCCCGGTCCAGATGGGCGGCCACGCGGCTACGAGCCACTTGGTCCCCGCGTTGTTGCCGCCCCACAGAAAAGCCACGAACAGCAGGCTTCCGGCTATGGCGACGTTATGTTTTGGCTGCGGCACGCGGCGAGTAAGCCAATGCGCGTGCCCATTGCCAATGAAATTTATGAAAGTGGGGCGAGACTCCCGGCGAGCCGCACGATAAGTTGACTGAGGCTCTTTCCAAATCGTCCGCGATCAAACCTAAAATGTCACTTTTCTAGGACTGACCCTTTCCAAAATCTTCGGGAGTAAATGTCAATGTCGAGGGGAGCGGCGAAACGGATTCAATCAGCATGTGCGTCCAGCATGCCGGGGTGGATTCTTGGGGGAAATTTCTATAAGGCGATGAGCCGAATTATCGCTAGTCAATTTTGTCGTGCAAAAAATCGTTAAATAAATCGGCTATTTCTCTCGCTTCGGGCAGTAATTTGTCCATTGCGGCACCAAGCCCAAACATCCGCTTTACAATCATTGGAATTACAATTCCAGAATCCGGGCTATAACTAGCGACCGAGCAATAGAACATTAAAACCAACGGTACTGCCTTTTTCCCCGCGAATTCGTTGACAAAGGCGTCGCGTCCTCCGGTCAGAGTATATACCTGTTGTTCAAACTTTTGGAATATTATCTGAATCATTTCAGCGGGGCCGTCTCTAAACGGAAATGCTTCATACGTCCAGTTGCCGCTCTCTTTGTCCCGCCTTGCGGGCCAGATTATGTCGTGAGGAATCAGGTTTTTGAGATTCACGATTACAAGGCCGTGATCCACATCGGCTTTTTCAATTTGTTCCACGCCTTCGCGTACCCTGTCCAAAAAAGTCAAAGGATTTTCAGAATGAGAAACTTTGCAAGCAAATCCCCAGTTTTTCTTTTTGTATTCACCGATAGCATCAGGATTTCCGGCTTTGGAATTATTTGGATTGTCGAATCGCAAATTGGAGCAAATTTGAAATAGTATCACCGCCACGAACAATTCAAAAACCTTGTTGTTGATCTCCTTTTCCTTCGGACTTGCTGAAGCCTCGATTGCCGAAAACTGCGAGAAATTGCTCGGTTCAAGCAGCAGTTCAAGGTGCAACAACAAATTTTTGAAACCGGCATGGGCCTCTGCCCGTAGTGCCTTGCGCGCGATGTCGGCAAGAAAAAATCCCCGCCGCCATTTTTCCCGGCAGTCAACCTTCTTGTCATGAATGGCTTTGTCCTTGCGTATTTCCAACATTTCGAGAATGGCGGCGCTTGCCCCTTCCAAAGGGGAACCGACAGGAATCTCCATCTGATGCCGGTGAAGCAGATTTTCAAAATCGAGCACAGCTTTCTGGTTATCCTCTAGCGAAAATCTTTGTGGAAATTTTTTGTCATCAGCCCCGGTAACAATTTCAAGAGGCTTGTCCGGCGCGTCTGCGAGTACTCGCCGTGCCACCAAAAAAGTTCTGTTTGGATCGTTGGGATGCGGAATGTGCTCAACCTTCATGCGAGTTCCGGGGCTTGATTGATCCACCTTGCTCTGCTTGACTACGCTTCGGACGAGAGCTTCGTCGCGGCCAATGACATAACGGTCACATTCAGAAGCCACCATTTTATTCGCGGAACGGACCTGGTCGCGATGCATTCCCATGTGACCAAAACCGCCACCAAATTGGCCCAGCATAATGGCAACTGTTTGCGACAAGGGAATGAATTTTACAATTTTCTGGGAAGCCAAACCGAGTACCGGCTCGCCGGTTTGCCGAAATTCATTAGGCACAATAAAGCCAATTGGCTCATCAGTTGTGATAAACGCGCTTGAAGGATGTGCATGCACCACCATCCAATCCATCATTGCGACTTCGAACGTTACCTTTTGCGCTTGTTCGAGCATGGTGCTTATTACGGTGTTGCGGCTCACCTTTATTTTGAATTTTTCGTCATGGATAAACGCAAACATACTTTCGGCGGCGATTTCTTTCTTTCCCGTTCTTTCACTGTATTGCCGCACCATCTCTCCTGCCGCTTCCACGTTCGGAACCGCATGTTTAATAATATGCTTCGCCGTTGCGTCTGCGACCTCATTCATTACGCGCTCAAATTTGGGGGAACGGACCATTAAAAAGGCGATGAAGCTGGCCAGATACAGGCGTTCTTCGGTTGAAATTGCTCCCCCAACTTCTAATTTCGCTATTGTTAATTTGGCACTACCCTCGATTTTTGAGAAAAAGCTTTCAATGCTATAGTCCTTCTCGCCGTCCTTATTTTCAAAGACATAAAAGTTGCCGATCACTGCGGTATTTAATGGTTGTTGGCACCGATATTCTTTTTTCTCCCGGTCATAAAGCCAAACACACCCATCTCGCGCAAATCCGTCTAAATAGGATTTGGGCAAGAAATGATGGCGTTTAGGCTTATTTCCCATCGTTTTCCTAGAAATAGTATTCGTCCGGGCGTGATACATCAGCCGGCCGTGCGGTCGCTGGCTAAATGTTCGATGGTTTCAATGACTTTTCCGTAAATGCTTCGCCGGCCATGACATTCAATCGTCTTGCGAAGGCCATCCTTCGCTGACTGATAAAATGCAACTCCGGCAAGAATGGAGGTAAAAATTTGCAGGGAGCCGTCTGGTTTTTCCGCGACAAGAAGATGCCATAAGCCACCGCCGCTACATCCTCCAAAACTTTCGGGACCTTCGTAGCTTTCATTGTATTCCACCTGGACAGATATGTAATCAAATTCCTGTCCCTCACGATGGCCTTTAGGAACAGCGTTTATGCAGATTCCCTGAAAACTTTTGCCTTTGCTATACCGCTTTTCATCCTCATCCGATAAATCGCCCGTTCGTTCTGCGACCATGCCGCAAAGAACCCATGCCCCGCGATTTTCTTCGGGCGGTTTATTCAGAATCAAATCCTGACGTTTCGACAAATTGTAAAAGATTTTTCCAGTCGGCAATCTCGACCAATCCGTTGGTGCCAGCACAAGCAGCCCAAGATCGGGCCCCTGAGAATCATCGTCACCCTTGGCAATTGGAATTCTCTGGACGCACTGCATGTCAACGGTCAAACGGTGAATTCGTGACCCGAATCGCATCGGTGTCAGCAATCCAATGTGACCGCTATTTGGCAGATTGGTCAAAACATGCTGCGCGGTGAGAATTGCTTTGATGCCGTTCGCTGAAACCAGCGTTCCAGAACCAGCAAGTACCATTTCATTTGGTTTCTGTGGCAAACATTTGATAAACCCAACTGAATAATCAGTAATGTCCTCAAAAGCATTTCTTGCCAATGGCATGAATTCAGATTTGGAAAGCGTTCTCTTCATTTCACGTATAGTACCTATCACAATATTTCTCATTTAAATATGTTACAGTGTCCATGCGTTGCAAAGCATTTTCCCACAAACGCCGCCTTGCGGTACCAGATTCAACATGATGCAGAAGATTGCGAATCAGACCGGCATCAAGGTAATATCTGTCGGACAGAGATTTATTTCCCATGTCTGGGTTCGTTCGACGGCCACAAGCCGCTCGGCATTGTTACCATTGAGCGAGGGAATGAATTCTTTTCGCCCGCTTTGCTGCGCCCGTTCATTTCGCCAGCGCGACTCTATCTCGGCGGCGGTCGCCAATCGTATAGGGG
>JBAVOO010000018.1:0-1512 GCA_049692125.1 Verrucomicrobiia bacterium
CCAGCGAGTTCCTCCTGAACGAACCAAGTCAAAGGTTGCGGCCGGAGCTGGCGGGATCATCGTTGCCGTTTTTCTTTTCCGACTTTTCCGAAAGCCGCTGCCGGGCGAAAAAACTTTGCAACAACCCCCGGCAATCCGCTTCCCGGATGCCGCCCGTGATTTCACAACGGTGGTTCAGCGTGGGGAATTGCAGCAGGTTCATCGCCCCGCCGGCCGCGCCACCTTTGGGGTCGCTCGCGCCGAACACCACGCGCGCCAGCCGGGTGTGCGCCATCGCGCCCGCGCACATCGGGCAGGGCTCCTTGGTCACGTAAAGCGTGCAATCCGTCAGCCGCCAGTCGCCGGCGGTTTCTTCGGCCTGGGTGAGCGCGAGCATTTCGGCGTGCGCCGTGGCGTCCTTGAGCTGTTCCACCTGGTTGAAGGCCCGTGCGATGATTCGGCCCTCGCGGACGATGACCGCGCCGACAGGCACCTCGCCGGCTTCATAGGCGCGGGCCGCCTGCCGCAACGCCTCGCGCATGAAATAATCGTCGCTGTGCAAATCAATGATGGGCTCGTCCATAATCGGGAAATGAAGAAGGAAGAATGCAGAATGTGGAAATAAAACTCAAACCCGCCGGTCCGCTGAAATCGGTTTCTTCATTTTTCATTCGGCCTTTTTGATTCTTCGAGTGTCCAGTCGTTGCGCCCGTCGGGATGGCAATGGCAGTGCGCCGCGAAAAATCCGCCGCGATGCTGCCAGAACCAGGGCCAGATTTGTTCCCGGTCGGTTTGCGGCAGCTTCAAACCCTCGAGCGCGGCGCGGGTGAAGAATTGAAAACGTCCTTCGGCGTGGTGGGGCGGCAATGTTTTCAGACGCGGCTTGACCTCGAACAAAAACATCAGCCAGTGCGTCCGGCTTTGGAAGCCGTGTTCGCTGACGAGGCCGGTCAGATGCAAATCTTCGGGGCGCAGCGACAGGCCGGTTTCTTCGTGCGCCTCGCGGCAGGCGCAGGCGTAGGGCGATTCGCCGCTGTCCATTTTCAATTTCCCGCCACAGGGACTCCACAAACCGCGGTTCGGCTCCTGCGCGCGTTCGAGCAAAAGCGCCTCATCGCGCTCGTTGAAGCAATACAGCAGCGTGGCGACTTTGTAGGGCAAAACCATCAGACGGAATTTCAAATTTCGAGTGCCGAATGTCGAGGCAGAAACGAGCGCACTTCGGCACCGCCACCATTCTTCCACCTCTTGGGAGCGCTGGCGTCCCGCCGGCCCGCTGCGTTGCGACCGACAGTTCCAACCCGCCGCCGAGACGGCGGCGCTCCCCGGGATCACAATCTGGTTCAGTGCGAACATCGTAGTTGGTGGTTGTGCCAAGGTGCGCCCGCGCAGGAGGGCGCAACTTGAGGGCGTGTTGCCCAAATCACTATTTTGCGGTTTTGTTTGAAGGAACGGGCGGCGGGAATGTCTGAAAGGCAACTATGATGGGCATCCACCAATCCCAATCCGAACTGTTCAACTATTCGGTCAACC
>JBAVOO010000019.1:0-41430 GCA_049692125.1 Verrucomicrobiia bacterium
ACCGAATAGTTGAACAGTTCGGATTGGGATTGGTGGATGCCCATCATAGTTGCCTTTCAGACATTCCCGCCGCCCGTTCCTTCAAACAAAACCGCAAAATAGTGATTTGGGCAACACGCCCTCAAGATATGCCCAACAGGCCGCCACCAGACCGAAATAACTGTTGACACTTAATTCCGTGTGTGATATAAATTATTACAAATTCATTAACAAAACCAATAAAAACCCAAAGAAATTGTCATGAGCATTTTAAAAAACAATCTTCGGCTGTCACGTTCATCGGTTCAATCCAATGCGCGTTCGACAAATTCAAAAGTCAGCCATCGGGTCTGTGCGACCGTTCTTGCGGGTTTCGTTTTATTCGGCAGCAGCGCAAAGGCCGCCAACGTGCTGGTTAACCCGGGGGCGGAACAGGGGTTGACAGGCTGGCAAGTCTCAGCCACAGGTTACAGTTATGCCGTTTCAACCAACCTCACGATTCCCAACGATACCGCAACACCTAATAATTATTTAGCTCATTCTGGTTCGAATACGTTCGAGCTATTCGACACCACCGGCGACTCGGCTTATATTTATCAGGATTTCGCCGCCGACCCTGGGTCGCAGTGGGCGGCCAGTTGTTGGGCAATATGTTATGCGTCGAACTACTTCACCACAGCAATCGCTTACATGAGCGTTGCTTTTTATGATACGAACAACAACGTGTTGGGTGCAACCCTTGGCAATACAACCTATAACTTTGGGGTGTATGGATCAGCCGTTCTTGATCCGTCAGCGTCGGGGGAATTTGGCTGTGTTATTGCTCCGCCCCCGGCCACGGACGCAACCGGCTGGCTGTTTCTTCCGGCGACAAACTTTTGGTACGGTTACATAGCCGCCAATACTAATAATATTCCCGGTAATGCCATAGAAGATCAACTGCCAATTCCCCTGGTGTCAACAAACTTTACCGCTCCCCCGGGCACGGCTTTCGTTCGCTATCAACTTGAATATGATAATTCGGCAGATGCCGGAGGGTATGTTTACTTTGACGACTGTGTTTTGAACAAGCTGGTGGGAACCGATCCCGACATTATCACTGCGCCTACGAGTGTGACAACTTATCTCGGCTCGCCGGCGTCGTTCACAGTGGTAGCCACCAATGGGTACGTTGGAGAAAAGATCCACTATCAATGGCAGAAGAACGGAACCAACCTGCCGGCGGCTGGCGGGGTTAACGATATTAATGGCAATACTACATCCGCTACTTTGTTATTCACCAACTTGCAAGTTGCCGACGGCGGCCTGTTCGACGTGGTGGTCACAAGCATAAACACACACAATACGCCGAACATCACCAATTCCATCCGCAGTGTTCCCGTGCCTTTGACCATATTGGCCTTTAGTCCACTCCAGAAGATCAACTCTTTGGGTAACAATGCCGGTTTTGAAAACGCCCCGTTTTGGACGCCTTGGAGTGCTTTCAACGGCTGTTGGTTTCAAAGTGCGGCCAATGACTATGGCGGTTCCACCACCCCGGTCAATGTTTTTGATGGAACTTGGTGTGCATTGGTTGGCGACAGTGGCGATCGCGATAGCGGTTTCTGGCAGGCGGTTCCAGCCGCGCCCGGCACTTGGTGGAAGGCGGGTGGTTGGGCCTACATATCGAGTTTAAATGATTTTATCGACGGCAACACCTGCCGGCTCCAGATTTGGTTTAAGGATGCAAATGGAGTCACAGTCCCCGGCACTCCGACTTACGAATCGTTTAAGATTTATGGTCTGGCTTATACCAATGCAAATATGCAATATGTGAGTATTGATACGAGCAGTCCTCTTGATGGCCAGACTTTATACCATGCCCAGTTGCCGAGGGATCAGTGGGTCTATTTGGCGGTAACGAATGTGGTCGATAACTCCGGAATTGGGCTTGAAGACGATATTCCCTATAACACTTTGCCTGCCGGCGTCTTCATGGTGCCGACAAACACAACCCCGCCGGTGGCCGAGATTAATTTTCAAGTGTATGGGTATTGTCCTCTAGCCACAGACATAGACGTAGACGATGGACAACCCGGTCCCACCGGCGGCTATCTTGGTAATGCTACAGATGCTGTATATTGGGACGATATGGAGCTTATTCAAATTGCGCCGGTGACGAATGTTACAGCGTCGGTTACAACGTCGGTTAGTGGCAACAATATGAACCTGTCGTTCTCGGCCGGACCTGGGCTTAACTATTCAGTTCTCTACAAAACCAACCTGACGGATGCCACTTGGAGTGTGCTGACGAACGTCACAGCCCCCGTGAGTTGGCAAACAAATATCACATCCAATGGCACCAGCTATCCCGTTACGGTGTCCGATCCTCTTACTGCACAGAGCCGATTCTATCAGTTGCAAGTGCAGTAAGGTAAAATCTTGGTTCTGGCGTCCGGCAGCGGCCGGCTGGCCGCCAGTTTAAATGAGACTTGTAATGGCGGGCCGGTGGCAAAATGGTAATCAGTCTTGAATTAAAACTGGAAACAACGGGCTGATTGAAAGTGGCAGGAAAATGATTAAAAGCGGCAAAGATAAAAGTTCCGGTTTGGGCTTTGGTGGCTGTAATGGAAATTCAAGCTGGCAGCCAAAAATCCGGGGCAATGCTTTTACTTTAATTGAACTGCTGGTGGTGATTGCGATCATCGCCATCCTTGCGGCGTTGCTGTTGCCGGCATTGAGCAAAGCCAAGCAGAGGGCTCAAGCTGTCTCTTGCATGAACAACCTTAAACAATTGACGTTGGCATGCCTCATGTATAGCAATGAAGACAACGACCAGCTTGTGCCTAATTTGGAAGAGGGCGAGCAGGTGCCCACCTCAACTGGTCCCAGCAGTTCCGGCTGGGCCCAAATCCAAGCTGGAGGCATATGGCAACAATGGTGTCCAGGGGACGTGAATGTATATAACGCATATGCAACCAATCTTGTTCAAGCAGGCTTGATTTATCCCTATGTCAACACTGTGACCGTTTATCACTGCCCAGTGGACCTGCCCGCCAATGAGCCCCTTGTTCTGCATTTGGGTACCGATTACCCCCACGTTCGCAGTTATTCGATGAACTGTTGGTTGAATCCATATCCGGGCAAGGATGTGTACTCACTGGGTATTGGCGGTTCTACTCCGGCGGTTATATTTCGCAAGGACACGGGTCTCCTCAATCCCGGACCGTCCATGACATTCTGTTTAATAGACGAAAATCCATATTCCATAAATGATGGATACTTTGCAGGCAGTCCGGGCGACCCTGGTAATTGGGTGGATGTTTTGTCAACGCGCCATGGTGGTAATGCGGGCGCTCTTTCGTTTTCCGACGGGCACTCGGAAATCAAGGTATGCACGGATGGAAACGTTTATAATGCGAATATGCCCTGGGGGGTGCCCCCCAAGGGAGTACATGACACTTTTCCCGCTGACCCGAATTCTGGAGATAACGCATGGCTTGAACAAAGAGAATCATCCGTGCAATGACATATTTTCTGCAGGAGCAGTTGGCGGCGTGTTGTTTGTTTTTTATTTGCCGGGGAAATGCACGCGGCCAACATTTTAACCAATTCAGGATTTGAGATGGCCAGCCTCGCCGGTTGGGCAACCTTCGGGCCTGACAATTACAGCCAGTCCGGTGCGGGTGTTGCCCCTGGCGGAATCAACTATTACAAAGTTTACGGCCCGCGTCATACAATACCTTGTCTTTCTACCGGTCGGTTGTCGTGAGCAGCAATAACATAGCCAGCTACGGCGGGTTGAACAAAGGGTTCGATTTGCAGATAACAAACCCGTGCTCCTTTACGACCCGCATTGGCGCTGATCCTGTTTCCAGGAACGGTTGCCAACACGGTTGCCAATCCGGTGGCCCCGGCAGGCACGGCTTATGTGCGATATCGGTGGTGCAGCCTCGCCTTACACCAACCTGCTTGTTGGACCGCAGCAGTTCTATCGGGTCAAGGTGCAGTAATTCAAGTTATCCATGGCGAGCAGTTATAAAATACAAATAAAATGAAGCAAGACAGGAAATACCCAGTGTTGGTCGCCTTGATTGTGGCACTGGGCGGCTTCGTTTGGGGGTTCGATGCCACCGTCATTTCCGGTGCCGTGCCATTTATTCAGAGATACTTTAATTTGAATGGCGATCGGGGCGATCTTCTGCTCGGCCTGGCGGTGAGTTGTCTTGGTTGGGGCGTCTTGGGAGGCACGGCTGTCGCTGGTTTTTTTAGTGACCGTTTTGGGCGAAAAAAAGTTCTGATTACAACGGCAGTGTTTTTCGCCGGTTCGGCCCTGCTTTCTGCGCTCACCACAAACTTCACCTTGTTTGTCATCGCTCGAATTATCGGCGGCGTGGCGGTGGGCGGGGCCATTCTCATTGCACCGGTTTACATTGCAGAAATCTCGCCGCCGAAATTGCGCGGCAGTCTTGTATCGCTGAATCAACTGATGATTGTTCTCGGCATCTCGGCATCTTTTTTCTCCAACTACTTCCTGTTGAATGTGGGGGATAACAATTGGCGCTGGATGCTGGGAATGGATGCCATCCCGGCAACCCTGTATTTTTTCCTGCTTTTTGCCGTGCCGGAAAGCCCGCGCTGGCTGTTTGGCAAAGGGCAGCAGGAGCGTGCCAAAGAGATTCTGATCAAAGCTTGCGGTGTGGAACAGGCGGAAGATGAAGTGCGCAACATCCGGCAAAGTTTTGCCGAGAGAACCTCTGTCGTCCGGGTGAGCGGACTGTTCAGCCGGAAGATGAGTTTTGTCATGTGTATTGCGTTGGTGATCGCGTTCTTCCAGCAGATCACCGGCATCAATGCCATTTTTTACTATCTGCCGACAATTTTCACGCAGGCAGGTGGTGGAACCAATGCCGCATTCAGGCAGGCGGTGCTGGTAGGCCTGGTCAATCTGGGAATGACCTTCGTGGCCATCTGGCTGGTGGATCGCCTGGGCCGCAAGCCATTGTTGGTGATTGGCACGACGGGGATGGCGGTGTCGCTGCTGACGTGCAGTTGGGCATTTCACAATTCCAGTTACCAATTGACGGAAAAGTCTTTTGTCGTCCTTCAGGAAAACAAAGTTCCCGCGGATCTGATTGCCGACCTCAAAAATTCGGAGAAAAATGTTTTCACCACAGACAAGGAATTCATAACCAGCCTTGAAACAAAATTCGGCGCCGACCGGATCAAGCCTTATCACGATTCACTGATTACCGCCGGTTTGAACATCTGCGCTTCATTGGTTTTATTTGCGATCATCGGTTTTGTGGCCTCGTTCGCCATTTCGCTGGGGCCGGTCATGTGGGTGCTGTTGTCGGAGATATTTCCCAATCAATATCGGGGCATGGCCATGTCGCTGGCTGGCTTCTGGAATGCGACCATCAGCGCCAGTGTTACATTTATTTTTCCGTGGGAGTTGTCGCACTTTGGCTCTGCCGGAACTTTTTTGGGCTATGGACTGATGGCCGCTGTAGCTTTGCTTTTCATTTTATTGTTCATCCCGGAAACCAAAGGCAAGACGCTGGAGGAACTGGAAAGCTTCCTGATACGGAAAGGATAAGCGCCCGCCATCCAGCAACCCATCTGAATTTAACCATGAAACCAAGCAAGCAGCTTCTCATTCAACGAGCGACACGCCTCCCGGCGGCGGTTGCGGCAGCCATCATCGCAGCCGGCCTCCTGGCCGCCGGCACAACTCAAGGTCGGGCCGATGGACCGCAAAAATCCGATGGTCCAGCCAAGGTGGAAATCCGCAAGTCGTCCGACGGGCGCTACCAGCTCTACGTGGACAACAAGCCGTTTTACATCAAAGGTGCCGGCATCGAATATGGCTCCCAGGAAAAACTGAAGGAACATGGCGGCAATTCCTTCCGCACTTGGACCACCGATAACGGCCGGGACAGCGGTCAGAAGATTCTGGACCGGGCTTTGGCCAACGGCTTGTATGTCGCGATGGGCTTGGACGTGGACCACGAACGCCGCGGTTTCGACTACGACAACACCAACGCAGTCGCCAGGCAATTTGCGTCTTTGATGGCCCTAGTCAGGGAGTATAAAGACCACCCGGCCTTAATCATCTGGGTCATTGGCAATGAACTTAACATGGAGAAGAATCCAAAGGTCTGGGATGCCGTTAACGACCTCTCCAAGATGATCCACAAGATTGACCCCAATCATCTGACCACCACCGCCCTGGCCGGCTTCAAACCGGATACGGTGGGTCTGGTCAAAACCCAGGCGCCGGATTTGGATTTTCTTTCGTTCCAAATGTACTACGACATCATCAATCTGCCGAAGAATCTGCGCGAAGCGGCCTGGGATAAGCCCTATCTTGTGACTGAATGGGGTGCGACCGGGCATTGGGAGTGCGGCAAAACCGAGTGGGGCGCCCCGATTGAAAACGACAGCACAACCAAGGCGGATTTGTATAAAATGCGATTTGAAAAGGTCATCCAGTCTGATCAGAAGCTGTGCCTTGGCTCGTACGTTTTTCTGTGGGGAAACAAGCAGGAACGCACCCCGACCTGGTACGGCATGTTCCTCGACACCGGCGAGGAGACCGCACCGGTTGATGTGATGCATTATTTTTGGACCAGCGCCTGGCCTACCAATCGCTGTCCACGACTGGAAGGCGCCTGGCTGGACGGCAAAACTGCAAACCAGAACGTCCGGTTGAAACCGGGCCGAACTTATGTCGCCAAGGTGCAGGCCAGCGACCCCGACCAGGATCCGCTCACCTATTTCTGGGATGTCATGGAAGAAAGCAAGGAACATAAGGTCGGCGGTGATGTTGAGTCCAAACCCAGGAAACTGTCTGGATTGATCGACGATCCGAAGCGGAGTGAAATTGCTCTCAAACCGCCGACCCAACCCGGCGCTTATCGCCTGTACACCTATGTCTTCGACGGCAAAGGGCACGCCGCCCACGCGAACATTCCATTTTACGTGGATCCACCGACGGAAAACTCCGCCAAGACCGCCAACCCATAAATGGCCGCGCAATCTTGACGGCGCTCACTGCCAGCAATATAACCTTCCCGCCATGAGCTTGCGCGAAATCACGCCCTCCACAGCCGACGTAGCTCCGCAAACACAACCCCGTGTCGGCCTAACGTTCAAAGAGAAGCTGGGCTACGGCCTTGGTGACACCGCCTCCCATTTTGTGTGGGACATGGTCGGCTTCTGGCTGCTGATTTTTTACACTGACGTTTACAAGATTCCTGCGGCGGCGGCCGGCACCATCATGGCGATCGCCCGCTTCTGGGACATGGGGATTGACCCGGTCATCGGCATCATCTCGGACCGCACTCAAACCCGGTGGGGCAAATTCCGGCCTTATATTTTGTTTGGGGCCCTTCCCTATGCCGTCCTGGCGGTTCTAACCTTTACCACCCCTGATTTTGGGGTGACGGGCAAAATTATTTATGCCTGCGCCACCTATGTGCTGCTCATGACCGCTTACGCGGCGGTTAATCTGCCCTATTCTTCCCTGGCTGCGGTGATGACCTCGGACACCTATGAGCGCGTGGGTGTTAACCAGTATCGTTTCATCTGCGCCTTTGTAGGCCAGCTTGTGGTCACCGGGTTGGCGTTGACGCTCGCAAAATATTTTGGAGGCGGCGACGAAGCGATGGGCTATCAACACACCTTAATCCTGTTTGGCTGCCTGAGCGTGGTCTTCTTTTCCATCACCTTCATGACGACCAAAGAAAGGGTGCAGCCGTTAAAATCACTGGAAGGCTCGATAAAAGGGGATTTTAAGAACCTGTTCAAGAACCGGCCCTGGATCATCCTGGCCATTGTGGGCATCGTTTCCTTCGTGATGTTTGCCATGCAGAACGCGGCGATTGCCTACTATTTCAAATATTACATCGGCAAAGAGAAGAACGTTCAGTTGTTCAATGTCATCGGTACGATAGCCCTTATTGTTGCCTTGCCGTTTGCAAAACCCTTGGCCAGGAGATTTGGCAATAAAAATGTCTTTCTTGGCAGCTCCCTGATATCGGGCGTTTTCTTTATTTTGCTCTACCTGCCCGGAGAAAAGGACATTATCACCATCTATGCGTTGAATATACTTGCAAAAATGGCCTACGCTCCCGCTGTTCCATTGCTTTGGACCATGATCGCCGATTCCGCGGACTATTCGGAATGGAAAAGCGGGCGAAGGGCCACCGGCTTGTATTTTTCAGCCGCGACATTTGCGCAAAAGGCCGGCTGGGGCATCGGAGGCGGCATCGCCGGCTGGCTCCTGACGGCGTTTAACTACGTCCCTAATGCCATACAAACCCAAACGGCCTTGACCGGAATCAAGCTGTTGGTTTCTGTTATCCCGGGAATCTTGTACATGTCTTGCGCTTTATTCATGCTCGGTTACAATATTGATTCCCAGACCACCGACCAAATGAAAAGAGATCTCGATACCAGAAGAGAGAAGGAACGGGGTAGATGACACTACAGGACCATCCATTTTCATTATGGCCAGGGCGAAGGCTGCCATTGCCGCAATTCGGGCGAATTCACAAGGAACGGCGAGAGAACTCCTGGCGGGGCCAGAGCGCGGCTGATTTTGCGAAGGCAATCCTCTGGCCATGGCAGGATACAAACCACCTTATCACGAATATGAAAAGTGAAAACACCACACAGCCTAACTCCATGATGCTGTCTTCTTTGATGATGCCCATACGCCGCGCGCGCATATGCTGGATGGTCGCATGTGCCATCGCGACCGGTGCCGGCCAGGTTCCGGCCGAAGCCAGGCCGGGCGAGGCACACAGTCAGGCGGACAGCCCCCAACGCGCAGAGGCTGCGCCTCAGTGGATGCGGATCGAGGGCCGCACTTTGGTTGCCGATGGGAAACCCGTCCGGCTGCGGGGCATCGGACTGGGCAACTGGATGCTCGTTGAACATTTCATGATCGGCTTGCCCCAGGTGGATTATGTGATGCGCCAGACGTTCACCGACGTGCTCGGTCCGGAGCGCGCCGCGGCATTCTGGGACGCCTACATGGATAACTATTTCACAGAAAAGGATGTGGCCCGCATTCGGGAGCTGGGTTTCAACCAGGTGCGACTGCCCTTCAGCTATCGGCAATTGGAGTCTGATGCGCAGCCCGGCCAGTGGCGCGAGGAAGGCTTTCGCCGGCTTGACCGCATGATTGGCTGGTGTCGGCGTCAAGGCTTGTGGGTTCTGCTGGATCTCCACAGCGCGCCCGGATGTCAGGCAAGCGATTGGAATGCCGAGAGCGCCCACGGCGAAGTGTTTTTATGGGACAACGCCGACGATCAGAAGCGGGTGGCGGCTCTGTGGCATGAAATCGCCCGACGCTATCGCAATGAACCCACGGTCATGGCCTATGAAATACTGAACGAACCGGATACGACCCTCCCGCGCCAGGTGGCCAGCCTCAACGCCTTCCATCTTCGTTGTATCCGCGCCATACGCGAGGTGGACAAGCGGCACATCATCGTGGTTGACGGCGACAAACATGCCACGGATCTGCGGGCGCTCGACGCGGCCACTTTCGAAGACCCTCAGGTGATGGCTGCATTTCACTTCTATCATCAGTTCACGCCGCCGTTGCGGAACATCACGTCGTTTCCCTCCATCCATGACGGGCAAACGATCGACGCCGACTTTGTAATCCATCACACCGGGCTGACCGAGCTTTCCGATCGCGAGCGCATTGCCCGCCCGGAATACCTGGACGAATTCGGCTTCCAATACTGGACTCCTGCAGTCGATTCACAGCGCAAGATTATCGAAACCATAATTGGTTGGTGCGAGCAGGAGAACGTGAATTGGTGTCTCTGGCATTGGAAGGATGTCCGGGCAATGGGCTTGTGGCACATGCGCGAGGGAACTCCCTGGATGAAGTTGCTCGAACGCCTCGGCACGTCTCGTTTGCAGACACAGTCCAGCGTGGCCATCAAAGCCTATCTCGAACAGGTTGACGGTTTTCTGCCGCTTGATCCCAAAGATCGCGCCTGGCTGGCGCAGGAGACACGGCGCGAACTGCAAATGCAAATGCTTCGGAAACTGGTCGAGCAGATGAAGGGTCTGACGACCGAAGAACTGGCCGCGCTCGGGCGCTCGTTCAACAGCGACAATTTCGAGATGGACAAACCCATGGCTGCTGCCCTACAGCGGTTGATGAAGAGCGATGCCAGCAGCATCACGTTCGACGAACCTCCCGCGCAGTCGCAGACTCCTCAGAGCGGCGAGCCAGCGGTTCAATCCAAGGCCGACCAAGCTGGTCTCAGCACGGGTACCCCCGGATACACGGGCAAGCCCTATGGTGGCGAAGTGCACCAGATTCCCGGCATCATCCAGGCCGAGCAGTATGACGTCGCCCCAGGTGGCGTGGATGGGGTTACGTTCCATTACAAGGGCCCTGCCAGGGGCATCAATCTGCGCGCCACGGGCGATTCCATTGGACTGGCCAGCTTCGGGAACGGCCATGTGAACATTAAGGGCGAGCCGGAAAGGCCGGACCAGGTTTATGTCGGCTGGACCGAGACCGGCCAGTGGATGAAGTACTCGGTGCATGTCAAAGAGATAGGCACTTACCGGTTGGGCGGACATTTCGCCGCCGGCGGCAAAGACGCAATGCTTTCCGTGACGTTCACGCCGGAGATCAAAACCGGGCCGATTGCCATTCCAACGACCGCTGGCTATCAGCCGGGAGTCGAAGTTTACCATGTCTGGGAAACACTCAACAATCTGGCGGACATTGACCTTCCTGCAGGGGATTACGTCATGACGGTCAAAATCGAGAATGCCGGCGGAATGAACATCGATTATTTGTCGTTTGTCAGGCAGCCTTGATAAAACATCGTTCAGCGTTCCTGGAAAAACGGACCTGGAATCGGGAGAATATGCAACAGCTTAACCTGGTAGCCCAATAGAATCACAACTGGCATGAAAAGGACTTTGTACGTCGGCAAAAATCCGCTCCAGTTCAACTCCGTTCCCATCGAGGGACGCCAAGTTGACCTGGGGGGCGAAAGCTTTTATCAGATTGCCAATTATGACCGGATGCGGCCCTTCTTCATGAGTATCGTCAGTGGTGCCGACCATTGGATGTTTATCTCCAGCACAGGCGCGATGACCGCTGGACGCCGCAACGCGGATCTCGCGCTCTTTCCTTACTACACTGATGATAAAATCCATGACTCGGCCGAAATCACCGGCAGCAAAACCATATTCATCGTTGAGAAACAAGGCCGGAGCCATCTTTGGGAACCGTTCTCGGAGCGTTACCGGAGCATTTATCGGCTCCAGCGCAACCTCTACAAGAGTTGTTGGGGCAACAAACTGCTCTTTGAGGAATCCAATGCGGACCTAGGGCTGGCCTTCCGTTACGGCTGGTTCAACAGCGACCGCTTTGGCTGGGTCCGGCACGCCTGGCTGACTAACTCCGGGCTGGCGACCGTGCGGGTCAAGCTGCTGGATGGCATTCAGAATCTGATGCCCTGCGGCATCGGCAGTCAATTCCAGCTCGAATACAGCACGCTGCTCGACGCCTACAAAAAGAGCGAACTGATCTCCGAAACGGGCCTTGGGTTGTTCCGGCTCAACGCAATCCCGATTGATCGTCCGGAACCCGCTGAGGCGCTCAGGACCACCACCGTCTGGTCTTTCGGGCTGGGCAAAAGCCTCAAACTGCTTTCCTCAACACAACTGAACTCTTTTCGGCAGGGGGTGCCGCTCCGGCAGGAAACCGAAGTCCGGGCCGAACGCGGCGCTTACTTCCTCCACACGGCATTGGCGCTTCCGCGCGGGCAGACCAGGGATTGGTATCTTGTTGCCGACGTTAACCAGGGGCCGTCCGATGTGGCCGAACTCAACCGGTTGCTGCGCCAACCCGCCAAGCTGCGAAAGCTGGTGGATGCAGACATTGCCCGCGGCACGGAGGAACTGCGGCGCATCGTCGGCAAAGCGGATGGGCTGCAAAAGACTGCCCAATCACTAGGCAACGCGCGACATTACAGCAATGTACTGTTCAATGTGATGCGTGGCGGCATTTTTTATGACAGCTACCAGGTGAATCCGGACGACTTGCAAGCCTTTGTCCGCCATGCGAATAAAGAGGTCGCTGCCCGTCACACGGCCTTTTTCCGCAAGCTTGGCAAACGCATTCACTACCCCCGCCTGCTGGTGCTGGCGGTCGAAAGCGGAGACCCCAACCTTGAGCGGCTCTGCCGGGAATATCTGCCGCTGACCTTCAGCCGGCGGCACGGCGATCCGAGCCGCCCTTGGAATCGATTCTCCATCGCCACGAAAAATCCGGACGGGGCAAGGATTTTGAATTACGAGGGCAACTGGCGTGACATCTTCCAGAACTGGGAGGCCCTCTCGCTTTCCTTCCCGGGCTACACAGCCAGCATGATCTGCAAGTTCACCAACGCCTCCACGGCCGATGGCTACAACCCTTATCGCATCAACCGGGACGGCATTGATTGGGAGGTCATCGATCCAGCCGACCCATGGACACATATCGGATACTGGGGCGATCACCAGGTCATTTACTTGCTCAAGCTGCTGGAGATATTGGAACGTCACGAAGAAGCCACGCTACACGAATTTCTAACTCGCAAGATTTTCTCCTACGCTAATGTCCCTTACCGTATCAAACCCTACGATCAATTGCTCGCAAACCCCAAGCAGACCGTCGATTTTGACCCGGCTCAGAACGAATTGACTGGTCGCCGTGTTCAGTCGAAAGGTTCGGACGGCAAATTGATTTGGAATGCGGCCGGGCAGATTCATCTCGTCAATCTGACCGAGAAGATGCTCGTCTTGTTACTGGCCAAAATTTCCAACTTCGTTCCAGAGGCAGGCATCTGGCTGAACACGCAACGACCGGAATGGAACGATGCTAACAACGCCTTGGTTGGCAACGGCACTTCCATGGTGACGCTGTATTACCTGCGCCGTTACCTGGCTTTCTCTCTGGCAATATTCCGTTCACTGGAAAAATCCGAGGTCAGCCTTTCCGCTGAAGTGGCGCGTTTCTTCTTTGTCCTGCATCGAATTCTTAAATGTCATGAACCTTTGCTGACCAAACCAATTTGTGACCGCGACCGCCGCCGCATTCTCGCCGACCTCGGGCGCGCCAGCAGTCGGTATCGAAAACAGATTTACACCGGTGGATTCTCCGGACGGATAATTCCGGTCAAAGGAAAACAATTGCTCGATTTCTTCAACGTCGGGCTGGCTTTTACAGAAGAATCCATCCGGGCGAACCACAGGCCTGATGGCCTCTATCATGCATACAATCTGATCAAGTTAGATCGACCTGGGGAAATTCCCATTCGTCGTCTTTACACAATGTTGGAAGGCCAGGTTGCCGCGCTCAGTTCCGGTTGCCTCTCTGCGGAAAAATCCCTCGGGCTGCTAATGGCATTAAAACGCAGTGAACTTTATCGGGCTGATCAACATTCTTATTTGCTGTATCCGAATCGCCGGTTGCCACGATTCATTGAAAAGAACAATATTCCGAACAAAGAAATTGCGCGATCTCGGCTGTTGAAAAAGCTGCTTGAGAATGGCAACCGCCTTCTGGTTGAGCAAGATGTGGCCGGCAGGTGCCATTTCAATGCAGCCATTACCAACGCCCAGGATTTTCGTTGGATTTTTGAAAAACTGGCCCTCTCTGGCTATGCACGTTTGGTCAACGGGGAAAAGGATTTAGTCCTGGAAATTTTCGAGCGTCTCTTTGACCATCAATCTTTCACCGGACGTTCTGGAACGTTCTTCGGGTATGAGGGGCTGGGCTGCATATACTGGCACATGGTTTCCAAACTCCTGCTCGCGGTGCAGGAAACATTTTTTCGCGCTCTCGATTCCGGTGCGCCGCCACCCCTACTACGGAAACTGGCAGGATGTTACCACGACATCCGTTCAGGCATTGGCGACCACAAATCACCCGGTGAGTATGGAGCGTTCCCGATGGATCCTTACTCGCACACGCCCGCCCATGCTGGCGCCCGCCAACCGGGGTTGACCGGGCAGGTCAAGGAAGACATCCTTTGTCGCATGGGTGAGTTGGGGGTCTTTGTCAAAAAGGGGGAAATTTATTTCTGTCCGGCGCTCCTGCGGCGGGAGGAATTTCTTTCTGAACCGGCCAACTTTCATTACTACGACCTGACGGGATCTGCCCGGTGCCTCCGCCTCCAACCCGGCTCTCTCGCCTACACTTACTGTCAGGTCCCTGTCATTTATCGGTTGGGTCGACAGAACGGCCTGTGCATCTTC
This sequence comes from Verrucomicrobiia bacterium, assembly GCA_049692125.1. Lineage (GTDB taxonomy): Bacteria > Verrucomicrobiota > Verrucomicrobiia > Limisphaerales > UBA11358 > UBA11358. The sequence continues at coordinate 14,254 of JBAVOO010000019.1, forward strand.
TTCAACGGAAAACCGACAATCCTTTGTAAAGAGTTGAACCTTGACGCTGTCACCAGTCAGTTTATATTTAACCGTACTGGCAGAGTCAGACGAATTGTTGTTACACTCAGTGAGAGGAAAGACTTTTGTCACATCATCCAAAGACATAAATTTAACCTAAAATATTATGAACAGAATTACAATGGCTTTCGTGGGTAATTTGGCTTCAAAGGCACTTTCTTCAGCTTTGCTAACCGCATTGATTTTGCTTGCGACCCGCATCCCTTCTCATGCTGGCTCAGACGATTCGAAAAAATATGCCGAGGTTTATCTGACAACGAAAGATACCGAACAACGATTGGCAAAAGTGGGTAAAATAGAATTTGATGATAAATTCTCGCCGATCGAAAAGGAACAGAGCATTTTTATCGACCCTTCTAAAACATTCCAAACCATCTTGGGGATTGGTGGTGCTTTGACAGACGCCTCGGCGGAAACTTTCTATAAACTTCCCAAGGACAAACAACAGGAAATCTTGAGGGCCTATTACGACCCACAAAGCGGCATTGGCTATTCATTGGGACGCACCCATATTCATAGCTGTGATTTCTCGAGTGAGAGTTACACGTATGTGAAAGATGGTGATAAAGAGTTGAAGAGCTTCGACATCGCTCACGATTTAAAGTGTCGCATCCCGTTCATCAAACAGGCCATCGCAATTGCAGGAACAAATTTTACGCTTTTCATCAGCCCTTGGAGCCCGCCCGCTTGGATGAAGGACAATAACAGTATGCTTCACGGAGGTAAACTGAAGCCGGAATATTATGAAACATGGGCTAGATATTACAGTAAATTCATTCAAGCCTACGAAAAAGAAGGTATTCCCATTTGGGGATTGACGGTGCAGAACGAGCCGATGGCCCGTCAGGCTTGGGAGTCTTGTATTTACACGGCTGAGGAAGAGCGCGATTTTGTTAAGAACCACCTTGGGCCGACCCTGCGAAAGGCCGGATTGGGGGATAAAAAAATTATCATCTGGGATCATAACCGCGACCTGATGTACCAGCGGGCCTCGATGGTGCTGGATGACCGGGCGGCTGCCAAATATGTGTGGGGTGTGGGCTTTCATTGGTATGTAGGTGACAATTTTGAGAATGTCAAGCGAGTCAAAGAGGCTTATCCGCAAACGCACCTTTTATTCACTGAAGGTTGTCATGGTTCGTATGATATAAATAAAATTGACGAGTGGCAGTGGGGTGAACTCTACGCCAAGTCGATGATCAATGATTTTAATAATGGTGCCGAGGGTTGGACTGATTGGAACGTGTTGTTGGATGAAAGGGGCGGGCCAAACCACGTTCAAAATTTCTGCTTTGCACCCATTCATGCAGACACCAAAACCGGGGGATTGTCATACATGAATTCCTACTACTATATCGGCCATTTTTCAAAATTCATCCGTCCAGGGGCAAAGCGGATCATCAGTTCATCAACGACTGATCAATTGCTGACTACCGCCTTCCTAAATACAGACGGAAAAATTGCAGTTGTGATCCTAAATCTTTCCAGTCAAGCGCAGGCTTTTAACCTCTGGTTGGGTGGTAAAGCCACAAGAACCAGCAGCCCGGCCCATTCCATTATTACACTGGTGATTTAAGAAATATAACGGATTAAGCGCCCGTTTTAGTGCCCGTAGTTTTCACAACAACCGCCAGAGAAAGCCAATGCAGATTGGGTCGTTCTTTGGTTTCAGCGTTAGAGGCATTGGCAACTGGCGGAGGGTCCGCGCCGAACGGCCCGACCATTTCGTTGTTGCCCATGTAAATGATCCACAGGTCGCCGTCGGCATGGGCGCAATCGCGGGCAATGGGCAGAATGACATGCGAGTTGATGGCTGTAATTCCGAGATTAATGACCTCAAAGTGCGTGTTCGGAAACCGCTCGTTCAATAGCGTTTCCAGATAACGCGACGCGGCGTAAGGCGGTTCCGGTTCGCCGCGCGCTGCCGATTCGCCCAAAACGAAAATGCGATAAGTGCTCGCGGGCCTTTTCGCTTCCAGCATGACCGGGCTGGGCCAGCGCGCCAGTTGCGGTGGAAAGAATCTCAGGCTGAAATTTTCATTGTTTCCGGTTTGCGTCCGGCTTTTGATTTATTCGGACGTTGTTTCAAGATTTGAGTTTCAAAAAAGCCGGTCCAATGGATTACAATCTTTGGCTTGATGCCAGTAAGTAGCGGCGTTGGGCGGACGCTTGATCTGCAACGGATCTTTGTCCATCAACCGCAGCACCCATCCGAGCGGCGTCAGAATGAAAACAAAAAATATCGCCAGCACGCAGCGCCCGATGAACTGGCTGGAATAAAATCCGAGCCGCAGCGACAGCCGATACCAGCCGCGAAACCAGCGCGGTTGCAGCACCGCACAAATCGCCACGACGGCAAGCAACGCAAGCACGGCGCACAAGACATCCGCCGACAAATGCTTTCGCCAGCGCAGGACCGAACTTAAAATCGCCAGCCCCAGCGCGGTCAGCAGCGCGAACTTGCGCCATTCTTTCGGGTCTTCTTTGAAGTTTAATTTCATCTCAATCGGCCTGCGGCACAATGCGCCGCTGGATTTTTTGCCGCGGTTGCGCGGTGCGTTCGATCACAAAGCCGCCCATGATGAGATAATCCATCTCCGTGTTCATGAAGCAGCGATACGTGTCATCGGGCGTGCAGACAATCGGTTCGCCGCGCACGTTGAAGGACGTGTTGATCAGCACGCCACAACCGGTCGCCCGCTCGAAGCGCACCAGCAAATCGTGGAGCAGCGGATTGCCCGCGCGCGACACCGTTTGAATCCGCGCCGAATAATCCACATGCGTGATGGCCGGCAAAGTGGAGCGTTCGGTTTTCAGCAAATCAAGGCCGGTCACGTTCGCCGGCAAAGGTTTTCGCAGCTCTTTTTTGACCGGCGCCACGAGCAACATGTAGGGCGACTCGACGTCCAATTCAAAATAATCCGCCACGCGCTCGCGGCGGACAATCGGCGCGAAGGGCCGGAACGACTCGCGGAATTTCACCTTCAAATTCATCACCGACTGCATTTTTGGCGAACGCGCGTCGCCCAGAATCGAGCGGTTGCCAAGAGCGCGCGGGCCGAATTCCATCCGACCCTGAAACCAGCCGACGACCTTCTCCGCGTTCAGCAATCCGACGGCGAAATCCAGCAACGCATCGGTTTGAAATTTTTGATAGACCGCGCCATGCGCGCGAAGCGCGGCCTCGATTTCATCATCCGAATATTCCGGTCCGAGCAGCGAGGCCTGCATGGAATCGGTGGGGGAAACGACCCGCGGCGGCGCTTCTTTGTGCAAATGCCACGCGGCCAGGGCTGCGCCGAGCGCGCCGCCCGCGTCACCGGCGGCAGGCTGGATCCAAATCCGCTCAAAAATCTTTTCACGGAGAATAAGCCCGTTCGCGACGCAGTTGAGCGCCACGCCGCCCGCCAGGCAGAGATTTTTCAAGCCGGTCACTTCGCGGGCGTGACGCGCGAGGAGCAGCATGATTTCTTGCGTGACCAGTTGGATCGAGTGCGCCACGTCCATGTGCCGTTGCTCGATTTTTTCCTCCGGCCTGCGCGGCGGCCCGCCGAAAAGCTGGTGAAATTTTTCATTTGTCATCGTCGTGCCACGCAGAAAATCAAAATAATCCAGGTTCAGCCAGAACGAGCCATCGGGTTTGATATCCAGCAATTCGCGGCGGATGACGTCGGCATATTTCGGTTCGCCATACGGCGCGAGGCCCATGAGTTTGTATTCGCCGGAATTGATGCGGAAACCACAGTAGTCGGTGAATGCGGAATAGACCAAACCGAGCGAGTGCGGAAAGCGCAGCTCCTTCAGTATTTTGGTTTCACGTCCACGCCCGTGGCCGATGGTTGTGGTGGCCCATTCGCCGACGCCGTCAATCGTCAGAATCGCCGCTTCGTCAAAAGGCGACGGATAAAACGCGCTGGCCGCGTGCGATTGGTGGTGTTCAGTAAAAAGGATCGGGCAATTGGGACGCAATTCCGGCAGTTCACCGCGAATGGTTTTGCGCAAATCCAGTTTCTCGCCGAGCCAGTTGGACAGCACGGTGGGGAATGTGCGCCAGCCGCCGGGCGCGACGGCGAGATACGTTTCCAGCAGCCGCGTGAATTTCAGCACCGGCTTGTCGTAAAAAACCACCACATCCAGTTGCGCCGGCGTCAGGTTGGCGTGGCGGAGACAAAATGGAACGGCGTGACGCGGGAAGTCAGAATCGTTTTTTTTGCGGGTGAAACGTTCCTCCTGCGCGGCGGAAATGATTTTTCCATCACACACCAGCGCAGCGGCGGCGTCGTGATAATACGCCGAGACGCCAAGGATATTGCGCGGCGCGGGCATGGTTCAAAGAAACGGGTAAAGCGCCCAGGCGATGCCGGAACTGGCCGTGAAAACCAGAATGGCTCCCAGCAACAGCAGCACCACAATCAGCGGAATGAGCCACCATTTTTTTCCTGTTTGGAAAATTTTAGAAATTCTTTAAGGAGTGACCACATGGAATGTTGTGAATTTAGGATTTGTCTCGATGCTGGCAAGGGAAATCACGGCGTGCGCTTTTTCATGGACTGCAACTGAGCAAGATATGTCTGCGCCTTTTTGTAGTCCGGTTCAAGCCGAATTGTTTCTTCAAACTCGCGTTGCGCTTCATCGAGCCGGTTTTGTTTCGCGAGCAGCACGCCGTAGTTAAAATGTGTCCGCGCGTTGCCCGGATTCAGCCGCGCCGCCGCGCCAAATTCATTTCTCGCCCCGTCAAGCTGGTTGGCTGAATCCAGTTCGCCGCCCAGTTTGAAATGCGGCTCCCAGTTCGCCGGATTCAACCGGATGTGCTTCTGAGTTTTTGGGGTTGTTGATTTGATTTGATGTGATTTAACAAAGGCGTGCGAACGCAGCCAAACGAACGCTGAAAACTAAGGCCCGCCGGGCCTACGATGCCAGCCATCTGATTAATTACGACACTACGCCGACCTCATTTCCTGTCAAGAATAAGTTGCCCAGCCAGCACGGTCGCGCATTAAACCTCGCGTTTGACCCGTTGGCAAGGTCAAACAAATCAGGAAATGGGTGGACGAGTATATCTTGCGGAAGGAAAAACTGACGGTTGCAACCCGGTGAGCAATGGCCGACCGGGTGTTTTTTCATCGCGCCGGCGGCCCATCCGTGTTAATCGGTTTTCATCCGTGGTCAAAATTCTCAACGACAGCGCGCGCGAATTTCTTGACGCCACCGCCTGGAGCAACGCAGCCTGTGAACCCCTCACCGGCGATGCCTCCACCCGAAAATATTTCCGCCTGAAAAAGGATAAACAAAGCGCAATCCTGATGGATGCCTCATCGGTTCTGGAGAGCGTGGCCCCTTTCATCCAGATCAGCCAGCATCTCCATCAGCTCGGTTTCAGCGTGCCGGCCATTCTGGGCCGGGATGAGAAAAAAGGCCTCCTGTTGCTGGAAGATTTCGGTGATGCAACCTTTACCCGCCTGCTGGATAACCCATGCGAACCGGGAAAGCTTTATACGCTGGCTACCGATGTCTTAATTGCCCTGCACCAGCACCCCCAGGCAATCCCCAAAGATTTACGGGTGTATCACCCGGAAAAAATGCTGGAAGACATCGGGCTGTTTTTGGAATGGTGCACCCCCGCGATTTCAGAAGCCGGCAAGGCGGAATTCAAAACCGTCTGGCGGGAGGTGTTGCCCTTGGCGCATCAGGTTCCAAACTCGCTTCTGCTGCGCGATTATCACGTGGCCAACCTGATGTTGCTTCCCGAACGCGAGGGTGTCCGGCAGGCCGGACTCCTTGACTTTCAGGATGCGTATCAAGGCCCGATCACGTATGACCTGATGTCGTTGCTGGAAGATGCCCGGCGCGATGTCCCGGAGGGCCTCAAGGAAAAAATGGTGGCGCGTTACCTGGCCCGGTCCCCTGCCCTCGACCGGAAGGTTTTTGAAACTTCCATGGCCATTCTGGCGGCGCTGCGGCATACGCGCGTCCTGGCTATTTTTGAAAAGTTAAGCCGGTACGAGGGAAAGCATGACTATAAGAAACTTCATTCGCCGCGTGTGGAACGCCTGTTGCAAAGGGCCTTGCACCATCCCATGCTGGCCGGCGTGAAACGATGGATGGAGCGCCATGCACGGTAAGATTAAAACAGCCATGGTCCTGGCCGCCGGTTATGGCACGCGGCTGAAGCCGTTGACGGACCGGATGCCCAAACCGTTGATACCAGTGGCAGGCAAACCGATGATTGAATATGCGCTCGACAAGTTGCGAGCGTACGGGATCAAGGAAGTCATCATCAATGCTTCGCACCTCAAGAACCAATTGACCGCCTATTTGTCTGCCTGCAATGACCTGACCATCAAAATCTCCGAAGAAACTGAGCCGCTGGAAACGGGCGGTGGATTAAAAAAAGCGCTGCCGCTTCTGGGTCACGAGCCCTTCTTCACCATCAACAGCGACATCCTCTGGCTGGACGAAGGGGAAAGCGCCTTGGAACGGCTGGCCCGGCATTGGGATGATGCGAAAATGGACGTCCTGCTCCTCACGCAATCCAAGGCCAAAGCCATCGGGCATGACAAGGGTGAAGATCATCTTTTCATCAAACGCGACAATACCTTTGATTGGAACGAGCCGGAGGCGCCCTACATCATTGCGGGCATTGGGATCATTCATCCCCGTGTCTTGTTTAATGCTCCCGACGGAAAATTCACCGTCAAAATCCTCTGGCATCAGGCACTCGCTCAAAACCGTCTCTTCTGCCTGCCGCATCACGGCCAATGGTTCCAAACCGGCACCATCGAGGACATCAAAACCGCCGAAAAAAATCTGAAGAGGCCTGGCGGTTGACTCCCTTTCCAAGGGAGAAGTCAAAACGACAACCGACAATCATCGAGGCCCTGCGCAGAATTTGGCCGGATGTCAAAATCATCGTCGCCAGCGCGTAAAGCGTCGCAATGACGGTGGGCTGGGGCGCAACCGTCACCGGAGCGCCAGACTCCGTTCCGGCATTCGGTTACGTGCGCCGGTGGCGTTATCATGCCGATTCGGAAATCGGCGCTCCCAGTGTAGCTGTCGGGGTTGGCGGATACGCCCCCGTGGCGTGGACTATTCACGAGCAGAAACCATTTCGTTGCCCGATATTCTCCGTTGAACAAGCCGGACTGGTTTTCTGGTCCGGCTTTTGATTTGAGCGTCAGACGATTTGTGGAAAAACCTTCTCCGGGTTCACGCCTAAATCCTTGATGGCTTCTGTAACGAGTTGCCGGTCAACCTGCCCTTTTTCCACCAAGGCATAGAGCGTGGCGATGACGGTTGATTCGGCATCCACTTCAAAGAACCGGCGCAATCGCGCCCGTGTGTCGCTCCGGCCGAAGCCGTCCGTGCCCAGCGTCATCAAACCGCCCGGCACCCACGGTGCAATCTGGTCGGGCACCAGCCGCATGTAATCCGAAACCGCCACAAACACCCCCTGCTCTTTCGCCAGCAACGTCTCGACGTAGGATTCTTTTGGAGCCGCCGCCGGATGCAGCATGTTCCAGCGTTTGCAGCGCAGTGCATCGGTGCGAAGCAGCTTGTAGCTCGTCGCGCTCCAGATGTCGGCAGATACACCGTAGCGTTCGGCCAGAATTTCCTGTGCCTTGAGCGCCGAGTTGATAATTGTCCCGCTGCCAAAGATGTGGGCTTTAATCTCCGTAGCCGCCGACGTGAGTCGGCTCTGACTTTCCTGATGAGAAGATGGAGCGGACTTACGTCCGCTGCTACGAGCAGGGAGTACCGCGCCGGGCTTGAATTTATAAAGCCCCTTCAAGATGCCGTCTTCGACGCCCGTCGGCATCGGCGGCATGGGATAATTTTCGTTGTAGAGCGTGAGGTAATAGAAAATGTCCTCGCCCTCGGCATACATCCGCCGCAGGCCGTCGGCCACGATGACGGCGATTTCGTACGCAAACGCCGGATCGTAAGCCAGCAACGTCGGAATGCTGCCGGCATGGAGCAAGCTGTGGCCGTCCTGATGCTGGAGTCCTTCTCCGTTGAGCGTGGTGCGACCGGACGTCGCGCCAAGCAAAAAGCCCCTCGTCCGGATGTCGCCCGCCAGCCAGAACAAGTCGCCTACGCGTTGCGGGCCGAACATCGAGTAGTAAATGTAAAACGGCGCCATCGGCACGCCGTGGGTCGCGTAAGACGTGCCTGCCGCAATGAACGACGCCATCGAACCGGCCTCGGTAATGCCTTCTTCGAGAATTTGTCCGTCCTTCTTTTCGTTGTAGTAAAGCAACGACTGGCTGTCCACCGGATCATAAAGCTGTCCCTTGGACGAATATATGCCGATGTCCTTGAACAGCGCGTCGAGGCCGAACGTGCGCGCCTCGTCGGGAATGATGGGCACGATGTTTCGGCTCAAACCCTTGTGCCGCAGCAAAACGCTGATGAGCCGCACGAAAGCCATCGTCGTCGAAACTTCCGTGCTCGAGCCTTTGAAAAACTCGGCAAAGAAATCGCGCTTCGGCACGTCGAGTCCCGGCGAAATGGGATTGACCTGGCGCGCGGGCAAAAAGCCGCCGAGCGTTTTGCGCCGTTCGAGCAGATACTTCGTCTCCAGACTGTCCGCCGGTGGACGATAAAACGGCGTTTCCGCAATGACGTCATCGCTGATGGGGATGTTGAACCGCGCGCGAAATTCGCGCAGCTCCTTCTCGTTCATCTTTTTCTGCTGATGCGAAATGTTGCGGCCTTCGCCCGCTTCGCCAAGGCCGTAGCCTTTCACCGTTTTGGCCAAAATCACCGTCGGCCGGCCTTTGTGCTCCATCGCGGCCTTGTAGGCGGCGTGGACTTTGCGCGTGTCATGGCCGCCGCGCAGCAGCTTGCGAATCTGGTCGTCGGTGAGGTGGTTCACCCGTTCGAGCAATTCGGGATATTTGCCGAAGAAATGCCGGCGCGTATAGCTGCCCGGCTCGACGGAATACTTCTGGTAATCGCCATCCACCGCCTCTTCCATGCGCTTGAGGAGCAGGCCGGATTTGTCGCGCGCGAGCAAATCGTCCCAATCGCTGCCCCAGATGAGCTTGATGACGTTCCAGCCGGCGCCCAGGAACGCAGCTTCGAGTTCCTGGATGATTTTGCCGTTGCCGCGCACGGGACCGTCGAGGCGCTGCAAATTGCAATTCACAACCCAGATGAGGTTGTCGAGATTCTCGCGCGACGCGAGCGTGAGCGAACCGAGCGTCTCCGGCTCGTCCGATTCACCGTCACCGACAAAACACCAGACCTTCGGTTCCTCCGTCCATTTGGCCAGACCGCGCGCCTGTAGGTAGCGATTAAACCGCGCCTGGTAAATGGAGAGGAGCGGGCCGAGTCCCATGGAAACCGTCGGGAACTGCCAGAACTCCGGCATCAGATACGGATGCGGATACGACGACAACCCGCCGCCTTCCGCCAGCTCCTGCCGGAAATTCTGCAAATGTCGTTCGTCCAAACGCCCTTCGAGAAACGCACGCGCATAAATGCCCGGCGCGGCGTGACCCTGGAAATAAACCATGTCGCCGGGAAAATTCTCCGTGCGGCCGCGGAAAAAGTGATTGAACCCGACCTCGTAAAGCGTCGCCGCCGAGGCGTAGGTCGAGATGTGTCCGCCAACGTTGGTGGTGGAGTTGGCCTTGACCACCATCGCCATGGCGTTCCAGCGGATGTAGCTCTTGATCCGGCGCTCCATCTGCCAGTCGCCGGGGAACGGCGGCTGTTGCTCCGGTGGAATCGTGTTGACGTAAGGCGTGTTGAAGCCGCGCGGCAACCCGTCCTGTGAGGCACGCAGACGGTCGGCCAGCTTGTTCAGCAATTGCGCCGTGCGTTCCGGTCCCTGGTTTTCCAGGGCCAGATCAAAGACGGACTGTAGCGACTCAGCCCATTTGTCGCTCGAACCGTGAATTTCTTTTTTCTCCATGTTTACTGTGTCATCCGCTATTTTCTCAATCTCACAAAAAAGCTCGGTAGGATTAAACCGGAACCGTACACTCAACGCCAGCGAAATCAGCGCAACGGCAAAATGAAATTACTCGATCTGACGCTCCCCTCGCCCGCCGAAAACCTGGCGTGTGATGAGGCGCTGCTCGACGCCGCAGAAGCCGGCACCGGCGGCGAGGCGCTGCGTTTCTGGGAATCACGCGAATCTTTCGTCGTTGTCGGCTACACGAACAAGGTGGCGGCGGAAGTGAATGTCACGGCGTGCGAAGTGCGTGGCATCCCGGTTCTGCGACGCTGTTCCGGCGGCGGCACCGTGGTGCAAGGTCCCGGCTGCCTCAACTATACGCTGGTTCTGCGAATCACCGCCGACGGCCCGCTCCATAACATCGGCGTCGCCAACCAGTTCGTCATGCGCCAAAACCGCGCGGCGATCCAAAGTCTTTTCCATAAATCCGAAACTCAAAATCCAAGACCCGAAATCGCAGTGCGCGGCCATACCGATCTCGCCATCGGCGAACGCAAATTCTCCGGCAACTCCCAGCGCCGCCGCAAACACTTTCTGCTCTTTCATGGGACGTTTCTGCTGAACTTCGACCTCGCGCTCGTCAGCGAGCTTTTGCCGATGCCGTCGAAACAGCCCGACTACCGGGAGCACCGCGCACACACCGAATTTCTGACCAACTTGAACGTGCCAGCGAAGGAAGTAAAAGCCGCTTTGCGGCGGGCTTGGAAGGCGAAAGAGCCGTTAAAAGGTTTTCCAACGGAAAAGATTGCTGCTTTGGCGCGGGATAAATACGCCACGCGCGAATGGAACTTCAAATTTTAGATTGGTAGGGCTGCGCTGCCGCGCAGCCAGCCGAGCGGCAGTTCGGTCCTGCCGTTAAAATCACAACCGCTTCGCCAGCTCCGCCTGGCTCTTCGCAAAGACTTCCTTGTGCAACGAGTTGCCGTGGGCGTCCATCGTGACGACGGCGGGGAAATCCGCCACTTCAAATTCCCAGATGGCCTCCAGCATTTCTTACTTCTCACTGGGTGCAGTTGGACACTGTATCTGGAGCACGGCTGTCCCAGCCGCAGCAGATTAAAAATCCCAGGAACGTTTACCTTGATTCCGCCGTGTATTTTGCCTTGTGCGTGCTGAGCCGGAGACGGGCGCGCCCCACCGGTTCAGGCAGTCGCATAGATACTGTGCACCTTTGCACCCCAGCTCCCGCGGTTCCAAATCCTCACAAATCAGCCATGGCGATAGCGAAGCGCTATGGATTTTCAATCCGGAGGTTTGAGGCTTGCGCTCGCTTTGCGGTGGAAAACCAGAAAAGTCTGGTCGCGTTCAAAATAGGGCCTGCCCAGCAGCCAGCCAAGATCGTGGATTTTTTCCGAGGCATCAAACACCTGAACCTGATCGTAGTTTTCCTGCAAGGGGCCCCGCTGAACGAAGCTTTCGGTCTCAATTTCCGACGGGCGCAACACCAGCCAGTCCGGTTTGAGTTCGAGGAAGATTTGGTTTTCCCGGTACGGGCCAAGCCGCTTGCGGACCTCGACCACTTCTTTCGAGGCCAAGCCGGTATAATCGAGCATCTTCAATCCGGAAAAATAGCCGATGTAACCCAGCGGTTCGAGCATCACCGTGTCGTGCGGAGTTCGTGCGTGGGCACGCAGCCAGAGACCAATCTGGCAGCGCAGGCCATTCTCAATGAGTTGCTGTTGCACCCGCATTTGACGCGCGACACAAATGGTCACCGCCGCCTGACCAATGACAAGTCCGACGGCGGATATGCGCAATGCCTTCGGTAGATGACAAAGCCATCCCCCGACCCAGCCACATTGCGGCAGTCTTAATGCCGAACAGAGCGCCTGGTCGAAGATGAGACCGATGGTCAAATAGCCGAACACCGCCACTGTCGGCAAATACCACGGGTAATATTCTTTCAGGACCGCAGTCAGAAAAAAGTTTCCGAGAAAAAAGACCATCGAGAACTGCCGGGTTTGGGGACGCAACGGCGGGAATGGCCAAGCCAGGGCGGCCACAATCCCCAGCACCGTGCAGAGCAGGAAAATGGATCCAGGCCATCCGCCGAACCACGCGTAAGTCGGTGTGAATACCCAGAGCAGGCTGGTCACGTCGATCAACAATGTTCCCGGAAACACCAGCAGATCGAACAATTGTGCGCTAAGGGAAAACGGAGGCAGATTCGTCCCCTTGGCCACGATGGTATGCGGCACCGGCGACCCGTAGTAACTCCACGCCCACAGGAACCAAGGCAGATAGAGAACGGTGCAAACCAGGCAGGCCGCCAGAAGAGTTTTCCACAACTCCTTTCGTGATTGTCCGGCTGTCCGGTTGGGCGAAAAAAGCAGGGCGCTGATTCCCAACGCGGCGATATACACGAAACTGTCCGGGCGCGTCCACATCAAGCCTGCCCAGCCGACGCCAATACGCAATATCTGGCGCGAACCGGGCACCACCAGACCATGAATCGTCAGTGCGAGAAAGAAAAACAGCAGTCCTGTTTCCATGCCGTTGATGCTGAAGTCCACCAACTTTGCGTCCAAGCCTAGGAGCGCGACGGTCAGCCAGATGGCAAGGCGATGCTGCTGCAGTCTTTGCAGCAGGAGAAAAAGCAGGCCCATGCCGGCAGCCAGTGCGGCAAGACTCGTCAGACGGAACAACCACAATGCCAATTCGTCGGATTCATTGCCCGTGAGCCAACTGAATCCCGCAGGCAGCAAGACCCCCAGCGGCGAGGTGAACGAGTGCACCCGTTCGCCGGGAGTGAAAACGAGGCCATGGCCGGTTGCCAGGTTTCGACTGCAGCGGAACGTGATCCAATAATCCTCCCACACGTGCTGCGTGTAGATCGCAAACACCAAGCCAAAGAGGAACACCGCCATTACGACCGTCGCCGCAGGTCTGATTGCCGCCATTCGCATGGAGCAGGAAGATAGTTTGCTCGATTGTGTTGTCAAAGACGAAAACTTTTTCCAAATGCAGGTTCATGAATTCTCAAAAGCGCGGGATTTTTTGGGGGTTACCAAAGCGAAGGCACAACGTTGTTGTTCCAGTCCCATTTCTTCGTGAAAATCGGCCAAGGTGGATTTGGTCCGCCTGGCGTCTTGGCCGCGCTGGCATACTTCAGAGCCACTTTGCCAGTTCCGCCTGGCTCTTCGCAAAGACTTCCTTGTGCAACGAGTTGCCGTGGGCGTCCATCGTGACAACGGCGGGAAAATCTGCCACTTCAAATTCCCAAATCGCCTCCGGCGCGCCGAATTTGTCCATAAGATAAACGTTGCGGACCTTTTTGATGCAATCCGCCAGCACCTGTGCCGCGCCGCCCACCGCGTGCAGATACACACAGCCAAATTCCTTGCAGGCCGCCAGCGTTTTGTCGCCCATGCCGCCCTTGCCGATGACTCCGCGCAGACCAAATTCCTTGATGATATGCGCCTGATAAGGCTCTTCGCGGATCGAAGTCGTCGGGCCGGCGGCGGTGGCCTTCCAGGAACCGTCGTTCTGCTTCATCACGACCGGGCCGCAGTGGTAAAGAATCCCGTCGTGAAATTTCACGCCCGGCGGCAGCTTGCCGCCCTCATGCAGGTATTTGTGGACCGCGTCGCGCCCGGTGAACACGACGCCGGAAATCAGCACCTCGTCGCCGACTTTCAACGCCCGGATTTTGTCTTCGGTGAAGGGGAAGGAAAGTTTGGTCATGGCAATCTTTGATCCGCTTCAACGCTTCTTGCGCGGCGGTTCGTCCTTCAAAATCAAAGTTTCAGCCTGCCGCTCGCGCTGGAGTTTCTCTCGCGTCCGATGCAGCTCGGCGATGATCGGATCATAGACCCGATACGGCTTGCCCTGTGGTGGTGGCGGTTCGGCAGCCTCGCGCGCCCGTAATCGCGCCTGCAACTCTTCCGGTGAATTCACCACCGGCCCGGCGTGCGGATGCTCTACCGCCCACGCTTCCATCTGATCGAGGAAACGCCGCGCGTCACCGCCCGCTTCCGCCGACAACCGCTCTTTCACGGCTTCGAGTTCCAGAAGAATTGTTTCAGCCTTCATATTCAATTTCTCCCATCAATTGCAACGGCCGGCAAACGATTGGCATCCGATATCCGTGCTGCTCTGCCACCGGTCGCAGCCGTGATAATATCACGGCATTGGCCAGATGCTTGCAATTCCACGTCAGAAGATAATCCACATGATGACTTGTGGCGAAGGCCAAATGTGCCGCATCTGCTTTCGCTTTGGCCGGCAATGCCCCGGTTGACAGAAACACCTCCACCAGTTCATCCACCGCCCGCGTGCGGCGCAGCACCGTCAGCGTGCTCAACGCCTCCAGCCGTTGCCGGCTCGCTTTCAGGTCGCCCGCCGCCGCCTCGCGCAATACCTCCTCCGAAATCACGCACTCAAAATATGGACGGCGCAATCGCCACCAATCCTTTGTCCAGACGTGCCACTGATGCGCCACCGTGCGCGCCGGAGGCCGCGCCACCGGATAACTCACCACACTCGTCTCGATGTAAACTGATTCCATTTTTCAATTCCTGATTTCACGCCCGGTGAACACGACGCCGGAAATCAAAACCTCATCGCCGACTTTCAGCGACCGGATTTTTTCTTCGGTAAATGGAAAACTCAACTTCGTCATGATCAAGCAAGCAACCAGATCAGTTTCCAACGGCTTGCCGTTTTTTGAAACGGCTCACACCCATGACGCTGAAACCGATGACATGCCCCTGTGCGTCCACGCGCTCCATCACGGCGTCGCGCTTGGTTTCTTTTTCGTAACCGGCGGCGTCGGAGAAGCGGACTTCGAGGAAATCCGCCTCCGCGTCGAACCAGATTTTTACTTTATCGGTCATCCCGCCGGCTGGGGAATGGTTTCAAATGCCATCCGCAACGGCTGCGCAGCCTTGGCCGGATAATTCAGCCGCTCGAATCCAATGACATGCCCTTTGCGGTCTTTCATCAAAATCACTTCCTCGCCGGTTTCCTCGCAGGCGTATTCCGCCTGCGGACGGCCAAACCACACGGTCAGCGTGCGGCCCGTCGGATCGTAATAGACATTTACTTCGGCCATGTCACTTTCGGGATTTCACCGGCTTGTCATGCAATGCCAGCGACGCGGCGTCGGATTCAAATGTCCCGATTGCCTCGAATTGCATCCGCCCCAGTTTTTCCGTCGCCACGAGTTTGGAAAGGTAAAGCATTTCAATCCCCACCACCTTGCCCGCCGCGTTGTAATCCAAAATGACGCCCGGCGCTATTTCCTCGCTCTCCGCGGCGGGCGATTCATCCAAATCCAGATAAAGCGCGTCGGCTTCGCGGTCCACGGTCAGTTTCATAATTTGCCTTTCATTTTGCGGTCGAGATGAACGGTGACAACCCGCCGGGGTTCACTCTTGGAAACTATAACCCGCAACACCCGATTCGCAAGCTCCGGCACGGTGGCCAGCCGATGCTCCAATTCCGGGTCATGCTCATCCGGCTCGATCCGCGACGGATTGGCGATGACTTGCTCAATCCACTCCTGCTGCAACTGGCGTTTGGCCATGCGTCGCAAAGCGTGTTGGGTAAAATACAATTTCATTTTTCCAGGCTCTTCAACGCGGCCTGCTCGTCTTGCTCGATGGCGATTTCCACGGCGCGCTCGGAAGTGTCGCGGCCAAAGGTGATTGGAACCTCGACGGCGAGCCGGCGCACATCGTATTTGTAGGCGCGGACGAGTTGTTCGAGCCAAAGCTGGCGAACGATTTCCTCCGGTTTGGC
Source organism: Verrucomicrobiia bacterium (assembly GCA_049692125.1). Lineage (GTDB taxonomy): Bacteria > Verrucomicrobiota > Verrucomicrobiia > Limisphaerales > UBA11358 > UBA11358. The sequence goes on from JBAVOO010000019.1 coordinate 30,020, forward strand.
GGCGAACAGTTTGTCGCGCACGAGACAACGGATGACGGGTTTTCCGTCCTTGTCGGCCAGGTGTTTTTCGACGTTGGCGACAACGGTGGGTGGGAAGAAATCGAGGGTGTGCGTCTTTGAACCGGCGAGGAGGTCAACGAGCTTCATGGCCGGGAGAATAACCGGAAGGATGCGCTTGAAACAAGAGCGCGGATTTCTGCCGCCCTTTCAGGGCTTGCAATGTTTGGGGACGCAAACCCAAGGCGACGCTCATTTCACTTTGCTTGCCCCGGCTATTTTCTTTCAGGCTTTCAGCCCTGCGGAATCAATAAAGCCACTCCCCAATCTTCCCTTTCACATCCAACGTCACGCCCTGGCGGCGATAGGCCCAGCACATGTAGCTGATGCTGACGAAATAGGACGCGGGCAGACGGTTCGCCGCGCAAATTTTCACGCCCAGCAGCGTCGTCTTGCCGCCAAATCCCATCGGGCCAATGCCGAGCTCGTTCGCCGTCTTCAAAATGTCCTGCTCCAGTTTGTCCAGTTCCGGGTTCGGATTCCGGTCGGGAATCCGCCGCAGGAACTGCGTCTTGCTCATTTCGTAGCCGGTCGCGCGGTCGCCGCCGATGCACACGCCGAGAATCCCCGGTCCGCAACCCTTGCCCTGCGCCTGCAACACGGCGTCGAGAATCGCCTTGCGACAGCCGTCGAGGTCGCGATTCGCCTGGAGCTTTTCGTTCGGCAGCGAGTATTGCGCTCCGACGTTTTCGCAACCGCCACCCTTGAGCACCAGCCGCACGCTCAGTTCCGGCGGGCGATGCTGATGAAAATGAAATGTGGGCGCGCCCGGCCCGACGTTCGTGCCGTCGTTCACGCCCGTGAGCGAATCCACCGAGTTCTGGCGGAGAAAACCTTTTTTCGTCGCCAGCTTCACGGCTTCCTTCGCCGTTTCCTCAAAAAAAATTTGGTCAAAACCAACCGGGCAATCCACGTAAAACAGGATGCTGCCGGTGTCCTGGCAAATCGGCTGCGACTTCCGTTTGGCGAGCTGGATGTTCTGGTCAATGATTTTCAGCGCGCTCTCGGCAATGGTGCCCTTCTTTTCCTGCTCCAGCGACGCGAGGATGGCCTGGTTGACATCGTCGGGAATTTCCGCCGAGGTGCGCCGGATCAATTCCAGCAGAGAATTTTGCAATTCGCTCATAAACAAGATTAGCGTAAGACCTCGGCGGGGCAGCGTCAATTGCACATGGAGGGCACTGCTTCGTCAGTGCCCTGATCTTTGAAGAAGTCACCGAAAATCGAGCCGCAGGCTCGACGCTACAACGAAGCTGGTTTAACGTCGAAACATGAAAAGCGGCACCCTTGTCGCCGCGCCGCCGCCCAAGGCGCTGCTGGTTTTCGACGGCGACTGCAATTTTTGCACGTGGTGGGTCCGTCGCTGGCAGCTAATGACCGGCGACCGCGTGGATTATCTGCCCGCGCAAGACCCGCGCATCGCCGCCCAATTCCCGGAAATCCCGCGCCAGCAATTTGATACCGCCGTCCAGCTCATCGAAACCGACGGCTCGGTTTATTCCGGCGCCGAAGCCGTCTTCCGCACGCTCGCGCACCATTCCAATCACCAATGGCCGTTGCACGGTTACGAAAAATCGAAATCTTTCGCGAACCTCGCGGAGTGGACTTATCGCCTGGTTTCGGAAAACCGGACACTTTTCTCGCTGCTGACGCGCTGGTTCTGGGGCCGGCACGTTGAACAACCCTCGAATTTTCTCACGCGCTGGATTTTTCTGCGCGCACTGGGTGTGATTTATCTCATCGCCTTTGTATCGTTGTGGACACAAATCGGCGGCTTGATCGGCCACAACGGCATCCTGCCAGCCGGCCAGTTCATTGCCGCGGCAAGTCAACAGTGCGATGCCCGGGGCATCGGACTGGAACGCTATCATTTGCTGCCGACGTTGTGCTGGTTCAATGCGTCCGACGGCTTTCTTTATTTTCAATGCGCGGCCGGAAGCATTTTGGCGGCATTGCTCATCATCGGCGTTGCTCCCGTGCCCTGTCTCGGTTTGTTGTGGCTGCTGTATCTATCGCTGGCAACAATTGGCCGCGATTTTCTCGGTTTTCAATGGGACAATCTGCTGCTCGAAGCCGGATTCATCGCCATTTTCTTCGCACCGTTGCAATGGCTGCCGCGAAGGCTTTCGCAGGAAGCGCCGCCGCCACGAATCGTGTTCTGGTTGCTGTGGCTGCTGTTGTTCAAGGTCATGTTTTCTTCCGGCTGTGTAAAGCTGTTCAGCGGCGACCCGAACTGGCGCAATCTCACTGCGCTCACGTTTCATTATCAAACCCAGCCGCTACCGACGTGGATTGCCTGGTATGCCAACCAACTGCCGTTGTGGTTTCAAAAAGCGTCGTGTGTCGTGATGTTTGCAATCGAACTTGGCGCGCCGTTCCTGATTTTTACTCCGCGCAGATTGCGGTTTTGTGGCGGCGCGGCCATTGCGTTCCTCCAGATTTTAATCCTGCTCAGCGGCAACTACACGTTTTTCAACCTGCTCACGCTGGCGCTGTGCCTGCTGTTGCTCGACGACTTTGCTCTGATGAAATTGACCCCACTTAAACTTCGCCCTGCTTTTGCTCCTGTCACTCGTCTCGTGTCACTTGCCACTCATTGGCGTTGGCCCCGCGCCGTGACAATCCCGCTCGCCGTCGTGGTCATTGCCATTTCGCTCTTTCAAATGAGCCTCATGTTTGGCGCGCGGCCCGTCTGGTTTTTGCCGGTGGCGGTCGCGGATATATGGCTCTCGCCGTTCCGCACCGTGAACAGCTACGGTTTGTTTGCCGTGATGACCACCGAACGGCGCGAAATCATCGTCGAAGGCAGCGACGATGGCGTGACGTGGCGCGAATATGAATTCAAATACAAACCCGGCGACATTACCCGGCGGCCGGCATTTGTTGCGCCCCACCAGCCGCGCCTGGACTGGCAGATGTGGTTTGCCGCACTGGGCAATTACCGGCAGAACCCGTGGTTTGCGAATTTCTGCGAGCGGTTGCTGCAAGGCTCGCCGGAAGTCCTGGCGCTGGTGGAAAAAAATCCGTTTCCCGGCCATCCGCCGCGTTACCTTCGCGCCGGATTGTATGATTATCGTTTTACCAGTTTCACCGAACGCCGTTCAACCGGCGCCTGGTGGCAACGCGAATTCATCGGTGAATACTTGCTGCCGCTCTCACTTCCTGAATAAATTCAGGCCGCAAAACTCATGAGCGAGACAACTGACCCAGGCTGCGCCGGAGGCTCCGCCGAGGCGAGACGCCGCGCCTTCGACTGGTTCACGCCCCGGCGCTTTGGAATTTTGCTGGCGCTGCTGATTTTCGCTGCGTTCCCACACGTCCTGCTTGGGGTGCAAACGTTTGTGGTGCGCGACTACGGATTTTTTGCGTATCCCCTCGCCCACTTTCAGCGCGATTGTTTCCGGCACGGCGAACTGCCGCTTTGGGATCCTTACAACAATTGCGGCGTGCCGTTCCTCGCACAATGGAACACCATGCCGCTCTACCCGCCATCGCTGATTTACCTCCTGTTGCCGCTGCCATGGTCGTTGAGTTTTTTCTGCTTGTTGCATTTATGGTTTGCGGGCTTCGGCATGTTTTCCCTCGCCCGACGATGGACGGGCCTTCGCCGCGCCGAAGTGTCGTCTATAATTGATGGATACAACGCTTCGCCTGTTTCGGACCACCTGTCGAACCAGGATGCTGCGGCCACGCAGGCGGGAAACTCCTTCGCGGCGGCCTTCGCGGGCGTGGCCTTTGCGTTCAACGGCCTGACGCTCAACCTGCTCATGTGGCCGAGTCACATCGCCACGCTCAGTTGGATGCCGTGGGTCGTGCTCGCGGTCGAGCTGGCGTGGCGCAAGGGCGGGCAAAAAATCATTCTGGCCGCGTTCGCCGGCGCGCTGCAAATGCTCGCCGGCAGCCCGGAAATTATTTTTCTCACGTGGATTCTTCTGCTCGCGTTGTGGATTCAACAATTCGTCAAACGTGCTGCCGGCGTCTCGCCGGCAGAGCTTGCTTATATCGAAGATGGTTCTGGCGGCAAGATGCCGCCAGCACGTTACAACGTCGCCGCGTGCTGGCGGTTTCCGCTGGTCGTAACGCTGGTGATTTCGCTGGCGGCGGTGCAATTGCTGCCGTTCCTTGATCTCGCCGCCCATTCGCAGCGGAGCGCCGGATACGCGGACACGCGCTGGTCCATGCCCGGCTGGGGCTGGGTGAATTTTCTCGTGCCGATGGCTTTCGGACGCACCTGGACCGAAGGCGTGTTCTTCCAGAACGGCCAGTACTGGACGTCGTCTTACTATCTTGGCATCAGCGCGCTGTGGCTGGCATTGCTGGCAGTTTGGACGGTCCGGGAAAGGCGCGTGTGGTTGCTGGGCGCGGTGGCGATGGTGGCCCTGGTTTTTGCGCTCGGTGAAAACACTTTCGTCTATCCCGCCCTGCGAAAAATCATCCCGCAACTCAGCTTGATGACGTATCCAGTCAAATACGTGATTTTTGTGGCGCTGCTCGCACCGCTGCTCGCGGCGTTTGCTCTCGCGCACCAGCAGAATTTGCGAAGCGAAGAAAAATCGGCCTTTAACAAGCGCCTGGTTCTTGTCGGAGCCGTTTTGCTGGCGCTCATCGCGGGAATTCTTTTTTGGGCGCGGCAATTCCCGTTTTCAACCGACGACGTTCACGCGACTTTGCTCAACGGTTTGTCACGCGCGGCCTTCCTGATTTTGACCGGCGCGTTGCTGTTCGTTTTGACGCGTGAAAACGCGCCGGGTCTGCGCCGCATCGCGCCGCTCATCCTGATTTTTGTCGCGTGGCTCGACGTTTTCACGCATGAGCCGGGGCAAAATCCGACGGTTCCTCCAAGTGTGTATGAATTGAATCTCGCGCGCGCCAGACTGGCCATGCAGCCGCAGCCGGCGCTGGGCGAATCGCGCGCGATGGTCACGCCGGCGGCGGCGATGGACTTCATCCGCTTTGCGTTGAGCGATCCGAAAAATAATTACCTGGCGAAGCGGCTGGGCTATTGCGCGAACTGCAACCTGCTCGATGCCGTGCCGAAAGTGGACGGATTTTTCTCGCTCGTGCCGCGCGAGAGCGACGGCTTGATTTCCCTGCTTTATGGCGCGACCAACGCAAATTTTCCCAAGCTCAATGATTTCCTGGGCGTCTCGCAAATCACCGCGCCGGACGAATTTTTCCACTGGCAGGCGCGCAAAACTTTTCTGCCGCTCGTGACCGCCGGGCAAAAGCCCGTGTTTCGTGACGATGCCCGCACGTTGCGCGCGTTGGCTCAGCCGGATTTTGACGGCGGCAAATTTGTTTATTTGCCACCAATGAACTGGCTTGTCCCGGTGACGAACCGGAAGGACACTCATGTGCTCAATTCAAAATTCGGCAGGCAAACTGTGGATGTCGAAGTCGAAACCGCAGACCCGTCGCTCGTCGTCGTGGCGCAAACTTATTATCATAATTGGCACGCGAAGATTGACGGCCAGCCGACGACACTTTTTCGAGCAAATTACGCATTTCAAGCCGTATTAGTTCAGCCAGGCAAACATCAAATTCATTTTTTCTACCAGGACCGTGCGTTTGAAATTGGTGCGGCGATCACGATTTGCATGGTGGTGAATTGCTTCATTTTCCTGCGCTTGCTGAGAAAGCGTCAGTTCCGCCCGCAACCATGAGCGAATTTGACAGCCCCAGCGGGGCGACATCGTTGTAGTTGTCCGGCAATAACCGCTTAGGCTCCGTCAGGAGCGACATCAAGATTTCGCCTCCTGCGGGGCTTGAAGGAAAAGAGATCATTCGGCTACAAAGATACCGCTCCTAACGGAGCCAAATGAAACCACGGCGGCAAATTTATCCGAAAGCGTAAAGTTGTTCTCGACAAACGGCCCCTTTTTACGGATTCAACTGTGGCGGAGACAATGACCAAAGCCAAACGCATCGGCATCTTGACAGCAGGCGGCGACAGTCCCGGCCTGAATGCCGCCATTCGCGGCGTCGGAAAAACCGCTCTCGGCTTTTACGGCATGGAGCTCATCGGCTTTCGCGACGGCTTTCGCGGCCTGGTCACCGACCGGCGGTTGCGTCTCGATCGAAGCGTGCTGGCCGGAATCCTCACCGTCGGCGGCACGATCCTCGGCACCAGCCGCGACAAACCGCATCGCATGAAGATTGACGGCCGGACGCGCGACATGACCGGGGTCATCGTCAACAATTACAAGAAATACGGACTCGCCGCGCTCGTGTGCCTCGGCGGTGGCGGCACGCAAAAAAATGCGCTGCGTCTCACGGAAGCCGGGCTTAACGTCATCTCCCTCCCCAAAACCATTGACAACGACGTGGCGATGACGGACTCGTCCATTGGTTTCGCCACCGCGCTGGATATTGCCACGGAAACCATTGACCGTCTGCACAGCACAGCGCACAGTCATCATCGCATCGTGGTCGCGGAAATCATGGGGCATCGCGCAGGCTGGCTGGCGCTGGGCGCGGGCATCGCCGGCGGCGCGGACGTGATTTTGATTCCCGAAATTCCCTACCACGTTGATAAAATTGTTGAAGCCATCCGGCGTCGGAGCCGGCACGGAACCAATTTCAGCATTGTGGCCGTGGCCGAGGGCGCGATGAGCGTGGAAGACGCGCGCGCCTTTGCCGCCGCCGAAAACCGCAAGGAAAAGGCGCGGAACCTGCGCGAACGAAACGACGCCAAAATGGAGCTGGCCGCGATCGAAGCCCGGCATGCCGGCAACACGCTCCGGCTCGCCAAACAGCTTGAGGAACTCACGCACCTCGAATCGCGCGTCACCATCCTCGGTTACGTGCAACGCGGTGGCACGCCATCGCCGGCGGACCGTTTGCTCGCCACGCGGCTGGGCAGCGCGTGCGCGGATTTGATTCACGAAAATGTTTTTGGCGTGATGGTGGCGTCGCGCGGTGACGGCACGGAACCCGTGCCGCTCGTAAAAGTCGCCGGAAAGCGCAAAACCGTTCCGCCCAATCATTCCTGGGTGGAAACCGCCCGGCGCGTGGGGACCTGCCTGGGGGATTAAGCCGGCACGGGCAGGCGTGCGCTGCTGCTCATGCGAACAGATGGGCTGGTTGGGCCATTGCTTTTGATAACCGTCGCGCCCGTTGCCGGCCGCGAGACAAAAATGGTTGCTTCGATGCCGGTCTTTTTCTTGTAATCTGTCGCGAGCTTCTTCGAGATGGCGTCCACCGCATCGGTCTTCACCAACGCGACGGCGCAACCGCCGAAACCGCCACCGGTCATGCGACAGCCGATCATTCCGCCTTTGAGGCCGATGGATTTGGCGATCTCCACGACGGTGTCCAGTTCCTTGCAACTCACCTCGTAATCATTGCGGAGTGAGCGATGACTGGCATACATGAACCGGCCGACGGCCGGCCAGTTCGAGGCGTGAATGCCTTCGGCCGCACGAATGGTGCGCTCGATTTCACTGATGACATGGCGCGCGCGATGATAAACATCCTTGTCCATCCCACCCTTCGCGCGTTCGAGCAAGTCGGCCGTGGCGTCGCGAAGCGAAGGCACGCCGAGGATTTTTGCGGCGGTCTCGCACTGTTTGCGGCGCGCGGGATATTCGCTGCCGGTCAGTTGGTGCCTCACGTTGGTATTGATGATAAGCACGGTAACGGACGGGTCGCTCATCGGCACCAACTCGGGTTTCCGCGAGCGGCAGTCGAGCAACAGGACCTGGTTTTCCCGGCCCATGATGGAAATGAACTGGTCCATGATGCCACACGGCATTCCGGCATATTCGTGCTCGGCCTTCTGGCAAAGCAGCGCCTTTTCAACTGGATCGAGTTTTTTGCCGGTGATGACTTCGAGCAGCGTGGCGGTGGCCACTTCGAGGGCTGCGCTGCTGGACAAACCGCCGCCGAACGGCACGGTCGAGTGAATCATCGCGTCGAAGCTGCCGGGATTCAGTCCGCGGGCGAGAAAGGCGGCAATGACGCCGACGGGATAATTGGCCCACGCACCTTTCGGGAATGGCTTCAATGGTTGCGTAAGGTCCACGGTGGCGGGTTTGTCGCCGAGGGTGGAGTGAAGCCGGATTTGGTCCGTCTCCGTGGCCGGACGATCGGCGGCGATGACGGTGTAGAGCTCAATCGCCATCGGGAGCACAAAACCGTCGTTGTAGTCGGTGTGCTCGCCGATGATGTTAACGCGACCGGGCGCGGCAACAATCCAGCGCGGCTGACGGCCGTACAATTTGACGAATTGCTGGATGGTCTCGGCGGTGAGTTCTTTCAGACTCATAGTTGGTGCAACATTGTAGCGTAATATAAGGTATAAAAGCGCCGCTGGCAAAGGATAATTTTGGTTTGTCAGGCCGGCGGCGGTGTCTTCCGGCTCCGCGTCGCGCCGAGCAGCATCAACGCGCCAAACACGAGCAGGACGATGCCCCACCAAAGGTTGATGTTGATGTTGAGTGAGCGCGCGTCCGCGCCATTGACCAGGCCGGTGATCAGCAGCAGCGCGCCGATGAGCGTAAACATGAGGCCGATTGGCCAACGAATGTCGAGTCCCATAAATTTTTCCTTTCTACCAGAAGATGATGTTCAGGATAACACAGGCGATGATCAAAATCGTGCCGAGCACGGCCGGACGAAGCAGGAAGTGCTGCTCATCGTCCTTGAGCTTCGGTGTCAGCGAATACACCAAGCCTTTGAGTTCTTCATCGGATTTCGTCCGTTTCGTCGCCAGCGAAATTGCAAAGGTCAGAACGAAACAGACAATGAAAGCAAAAGTCGCCAGCCAGAAATTTTGGGCCATGCTGGAGGGGAAGGTGTATAAAGTCGCCCCCAACCAACCGCCTTTGCCTTCGGCCATCGTCAGACCGTGAACCAATGCCGACGTGGAAATGCCGCCCAAAAGACCGAGGAAGGCTCCCGTGCCGGTCGTTCGTTTCCAAAACATCGCCAGCACGAACGTGCCGAACAGCGGCGCGTTCACGAAACTGAACACCAGTTGAATCACATCCATGGCATTGTTGTATCTTTTGGCGAAGTAGGCGCAGGCAATGCTCAACAGCACACCGACCACTGTAATCATTTGCCCCATTCTGAAATAATGACGGTCGCTTTTGTTCGGCGCAATGTAGGCCTGGTAAAGGTCGTAGGTCCAAATCGTATTGAACGCCGTGACATTGCCGGCCATCCCGGACATGAACGACGCGAGCAGCGCAGTCAACGCCAGGCCAAGCAGCCCGGTCGGGCAATACTTTTTGACCAGCGACAAAATCACGCCATTGTAATCATTTTCGACAACGGCGTCCTGCAGGCGGTCCCTGATGGCCCTATCATCCAGCGAAGCCGCGTCCTTAACGATGGCAGCCACCTTGGCCTCATTCAGCTTCATGGCGATGGCGGCGCTGATATTTTTGAAGGCAGTTTGTTCGTCTTCTTTCTGCGCGGCGGCCTCCTTGACGGCAGGAACCGCCATTACATAGGCGCTGTCGTTGACGATCTTGGGCGGCAGGCGATAGCCGTCCTTGCCCGTGAACGCAAGTGCGGCGGCAATCAATCCGGGTGAAACCACGAGAATCGGGAAGAGCATTTTAGGCACTGCGGCGATCAGGGGTGTGCGGCGGGCGGCTCTCATGTTTTTTGCCGCCATCGCGCGTTGCACGACCAGAAAGTTCGTGCACCAGTAACCGAAGGAGAGCACGAAGCCGAGGCCGAAAACCATCGCAAACCAGTCCACTCCCATGGGATTGGCTTGTGGCCCGGCCAGTACCGGCTTCCACACGCTCGTCCAGGCATCCGGCTGAAAGGTTTTGCTGCTCAAATCCAATGCGGCCGGGTTTTGGGCCACCAATCCCAGTGTCTCTTTCAATTTGTCCCAGCCGCCGACGTCTTTGAGTCCGAGATAAATGACCGGCGTAAACCCGAGGACAATCATGAAAAACTGGAGCACTTCGGTGTAAATTGCCGAGGTCAGCCCGCCTTTGACGACATAAAGCAGCACGACCGCCGAACAAATCCAAAGACTTATGTTGTAGTTCCAGCCGAGCAGCAGATGCAGCAGCCGGGCCAGGCAATCCATGGAAATGCCCGAAGAGAACACCGTCATAACCGCGAACGAAATTGAGTTCACGCAGCGCACGCGCGCGTCGAAGCGCATATTCAGATATTCGGGCACCGAGCGCGCCTTGGAGCCGTAGTAAAAGGGCATCATGAAGACCGCCAGAAACACCATCGCTGGAATCGCGCCGACCCAGTAAAAATGGGCGGTGGCAATGCCATATTTGGTGGTGTTGGCGGCCATGCCGACCAGTTCGAGCGCGCCGAGGTTGGCGGCCATGAAGGCCAGTCCCGTGACCCACGCGGGAATGGAACGCCCGGACAAAAAGAAGTCCGTGGACGTTTTCATGTAGCGCCGCAACGCGAAGCCGATGCCGATGACGAAGGCGGTGTAAGCAAGGAGGATTGTGTAATCAACCCAGGCAAGATGAATTGGTTGCATAAGGATTTCGGCGTGTTTTAACGATTTGCGAAAGTCGGGTCAATCCCATTGTTTCCTGTTGTTTTCAGTGGCAACTTGTGATTTATTGTGCCGCGAATTAAATTTTATGCCCACAAAGATTGAAGCCAAGACCAGGGAACTGTGCCAAACCATCATTGACCAGCCGGAAATGATTTCCATCCGCAAGCGCATTGACACCTTTTTGTCCGACCCCGGGGCGCGCGGCCAATATGAAGCGGTGATGAGCAAAGGGCAGGCGCTTCAGGAAAAACAGGCGCGGTCGCAACCGCTCGCAAGCGCTGAAATCGCCGACTTCGAAAAACATCGTGACGCCCTGATGAAGAATTCCATCGCGCGGGGATTTCTTGATGCGCAGGAAGAGCTGCACGAGATGCAGCATTTCATTCAGAAATCCATTTCCAAAACGCTCGAACTGGGCCGCGTTCCCACCGAAGCGGATTTCGATGCCGGCTTGTGCGGTGACGGTTGCGGCTGCCACCACTAAACTGCAGCAACAAAAAACCTCTCGGAATGTGCCATTAGGCGACTCCGAGAGGTGTTGCCCCGTTTTTCCGCGTCCCTGACTTGTTACGGATGGGTCAGGCGGAAGAATACAGCCCCTTGGGTCTTGTCCATTGGCATGATCACCTTGTTTGTGCCGGTTTATCCCGCCACCGCCACCCAGTTGCTGGAAAGCCCAACGGCCAGGGATCTGGGATCGCAGCGTCCAACCGATGTGATCCTGCGGCCACGTCAAAATCAAATCGCCACCAGACAAAGAGTGGTAGTGTCACGATTTTTGTGTAAAAGATTTGAGAGGGTGTTGATCCCAGTAAATGTTCATACGGTCAAAGACGCTATAAAGGATGCGTTCACAACT